>SOJX01000153.1 GCA_004376375.1 Planctomycetota bacterium | reverse complement strand
GTCGGGGAGCTTTCCGGGCTTTCCCACCGGCTCGCGTTTACGCTCGCGCAGATGGGGCGCCCCGTAACGATGACGGAGATTACCGCCGTCCATAAGGAGCCGCCGGCGCGGATTGCGGAGGCTTTCTCGAGCCTCGAGCGAAAAGGAATAGTCCGGCCCGAGGCCGGCCGCCTCGAGATTTCCAATAACGGTATCCGGAAAGCCCTGCTTGGATCGCGCGGCCGTACCACGCTGCGCCGCCGTCACGCCGCCGTTGCAAAAAGCCTGGAAAAGATTCGCGGCAGGGGAATCGGGAACCTCGAGATTGCGAAGCACTATCTTCTCGGAGGAGATAAACGCAAAGGCGTTCGCTACGGCCTGGCTGGAATCAAGGCCGGCGAGGTGGAAAAGAACAGGGAAGCGGCCGTTCCGATTCTCGAGAAACTCCTGTCCGGCTCGGGTGAAGGCAACAAAAGTGCCAGGGCGAAAATACTTTTCGCACTGGTGACGGCGCGGGAGCATGCGCCCGCTCCCGAAGAAACGCTTTCCCTGATTGAAGAGTACCGCGCTCTCGTAGCGCGCTCGGAAACGAAAGACAGGCGGACGCGGATGGAGCGTTACGCCGCCGAATGCCACGGCCGCCTGAACGAGCATGAGAAAGCGGATGCCGCGTGGCGGCGCGCGCTCGAATTAGCGGAGCCGGGCTCCGGGGAATACTTCCGGCTGCTTATCGACTATGCAAACGTGCTCGAGCACAAGGGAAAGTCCGGTGACGGGGAGCGGCTGCTTCAGGAAGCTCTGGATAAATTCCCGGACGGCAGGCCGGGTGAAATGGTTTCGGCGTATGTAACGCTCGGGCTTATTGCGATGCATAAAGGGCAGCGCGACCGGATGAAAGAATTCCTCGAGAGAGCTTTCAGACTGGCGGAAGACGCGGGAATTGAGACCGGCGCATATATGATGAGCCTGCTCGGCCTGACCCATATGCTGGAGGGGGACTACGAAAACGCTGAAAAGCTTTTTCTCCGCGCGCGGAAGTTAGCGCTCGAGCGCGGCGATTTCCGCAGGCTGGCCGAGGTCGGCGTAAGGCTTACGCAGGTGTGTTTCTATTTCGAGCGGGTGGACGAGGCCCTCCAATACGCGACCGAAGCCGAAAACATACGCCTGCGCTACGGCGACTTCATCGGGCTGGTCGTGCTTTACAGGATTCTCGGGCGCGAGACTCATATCAGGCTGGGTTACGCCGCGGCGCTCAAGTATCTCGAGAAGGGGCTGGAGTTCGCCCGGCTTGCCGGCTCGGTGATGATGGAGTACGCCATACTTAATACCCTGGGCGATGTTTCGTGCCTGGGCGGCGACTTCAATAAGGCCGTCGGTTATGCGGAAGAATCGTTTGCGCTCGCCGAGCGGAAGCTCAAACTCCCGCCGGCCCATCCGTCGCTCATCAAGGCGACCGCGTACTCGCTTGCAGGGAACATCCGCGAGGCCCACGAGTTTGTGCGGGCGGGGCTGGACGCAGCCCTGAAAATGAGCGAAGTCGAAACCATACTCGACGCGCGCACCCGGGCCGTGAGCGTCGCTCTTTTCGCGGGCGATTTCAAACTGGTCTTCGAACAGGTCGGGGAACTGGAGGCGATCCAGTCCGGGCTCCACGAGCTTCTCCGTTTCAACAGTCAGAAGGTTACGGCGGCTGTATGGTTTTCGCTCGGCCGGTTCGGGAGGGTGGCGGAGATACTCGACCGCATCGCGGCCGAGCCGGAGGCGACCGGAATAAATCTTTTCAGGGCCATGTGGACCGCACTTTCGGGCGACCTCGCGGTCAGGAGGTTCCGCTTCGGCGAGGCGGAGAAGGCCTTCCGGACGGTTCGCAACCTGCTTGTCCCTGACGCGAATATTCCGGCGTTTCTTGACCTTCTTTCATCCGAGGTGGAGCTTGAACTCTGCAGGCGCAACTACGACGCGGCGAAATCCGCGTTATCGCGCCTCGAGGAATCCATAAAGTCTCTGCCGGACGAATCGCTCTATTATGGATTGCGCACCCGCATATTCCGCTCGAGGCTGGCCATGCTCGGGGGCGACCGGCAGACCGCCTACAACGAAGCGATGGCCGGCCTGCTCAAGGCGAAAGGCGCCGGGCATCCGCTCTCGGAGATAGAGCTTGCGAAGCTGGCCGCCGCTACTTCGCGCGACCGGAGCGAGATAAAAAACCTTCGTGAAAATGCCGGGCGCGTGGTTGAGGAAATAACGGCTCCTCTCGACGACGATATACGGGAATCGGTGCGGGACTACCTGCGCGCGCCGCCGGGGGAGGTGAAGACGGTTTCGCTTTCGACGGAAGAGTCCGGACCGGAAGGCGCAACGGAATCTCTTCTTCAGCTTGCCGTTTTTCTTTCCCGGGAAGATAATCCGCAGCGCTCCATAGAAGCGATAATCGACATGGCTTTCAATACCATGGATGCCGCGCGGGCCTTCCTGGTTATCCGCGAGGACGGCGGTCTGGACTTCAGCGGCAGCAGATACGCTTCCGGCCTTGTGCCGGACGAGCCCGAGCGTGAAGTCTCGAAGTCGGTAATCGGCCGCGTTATCGAAACAGGCGAGCCGGTTTTTTCAAAGCGCGCCGCGGACGAGGCGGTTTTCGCGGCTTCCGAAAGTATCGTCGACCTGGAATTGATGTCCATTCTTGCCGTTCCGGTGCGTGTCGGCGGTGAAGTCAAGGGCTGCCTGTACCTCGATAACCCGAAAAAAGCCGGAGCATTCGCCCCCGCCGACCGGCGGCTGGCACAGTATCTCGCAAGCCTTGCCGGGGCCGCTCTCGAGCGGCAGCTTCTCATGCAGCAGTTCAGGGAAACTTCCGAATCCCTGAAATATAAACTGGAACAGCAGTCCGCGGAATTCGAAGTCGTCCGGCGGGAGCTGGAAGAAAACCGGCGCCTGCTTGGAATCAACGCGATTCTGGGTCAGAGTCCGGCCGTGCGCCGGCTGAAGGAATCGATTCAGCGGAGCGCGGCCACGAATCTGCCGGTCCTGTTCACCGGTGAGACGGGGACGGGAAAAGACCTCGCCGCAAAGGCGCTCCACGAAGTAAGCGCGCGAAGGGGCCGGTTTATTACTGTGAACTGCGGTGCGATTCCGGAGTCGCTTTTCCAGGCCGAGCTTTTCGGCGTAATGCGCGGCGCGTTCACAGGCGCGGAGGAGACGAAACCCGGCCTCGTCGAAATCGCGGACGGCGGCACCCTTTACCTGGACGAGATCGCCGACCTTCCGCCGTCAGCGCAGAAATCTCTGCTGCGCGTGCTGGCGGAAAACACTATCAGGAGGGTGGGGGGGAGAGAGGATATCGGAGTCGATGTCCGCGTCGTCAGCGCGTCCAGCCGGAATCCCGCCGAACTTGTCGGGGACGGAAAATTCAGGTCGGACTTGCTGTACCGCCTGAACACGATCGAGATTCCCCTGCCTCCGCTCCGCGGGCGTACGGGTGATATCCCGATTCTTGCCGCAAAGTTTCTCGAAAATATTGCGGAAAAAACCGGGAAAGGGGAAAAGGCGCTGACTTTTGATGCGCTCGAGATTCTCGAATTGCATAACTGGCCGGGAAATATTACAGAGCTTCGAAACGTACTCCAGCGCGCCTTCGTGATGGCGGAAGAAAAAATCACGCCGGAAGATATTCAACTTAAAGAGAAGATTGTCGGTAGCGGACCGGGCGTTATGCATGAACCAGGCCCGGTCCGGCTGGAAGATTTTGAAAGAGAACATATACTGCGGGTTTTCAACGCCAACAATAACCAGATAAAACCGACGGCAAGGGCGCTCGGCATAACAAGAAACACCCTCCGCAGCAAGCTCGCAAAGTACCGCGAAGAAGGATATCTGTAATAAGATTTCAAATTGTAGATTTCGGATTCTCATTGCGAGGTATTGCCAGCTTGAGCAGGTGATTTATATATAATGAAGCCCTATCCATATCCATTAATTGGATGTTCCATAAAATAATGTGCGCATAAATAGAAGTACAAATAACCATGGACTAAGCCGCAGACCAGCATAAACAGAAACATACTACCAATCGTAATGGTTTTCGTTAATCTAACTCCATCATTTCTGTTGATTAGTTTTTTTCCAATGAACCATATTAATAACCATTGCCCGGAAGTAGCCAACAGGAGAGCCATGAAGTAACTCCAGCTAACGTCATACGGTGTACCAAATTCCATGTTCCATGTCAGCAATATTCCTAACGGGCCACTTATAAATAGAAGCCAGAAACTTACTGTTGCAATTACTGAATACCCGGACTCAAAATCCATAATGATTAACAAGGCCCACGACCAACAAATCCACCCAACAGTAGGAATTATGCATGCAAATTCCCAAAGCCCGACTTTCCGATGCGAGTAATGCTGCGCCAATACGGAAAGTACAATAGCACTGGAGAATAGAACAATAAAAGTAATAAAAGGTTGTAACAAAAGTTGCATATTGACTTATATTACCTTTCCCTAGCCTTTCTCCTATTAGTTCTCATTTCCTCTCCCGTCTTGCCGCCGCGGAGCGGCGATACAAAGTAGCCTGGGGTGGAGCCCGCCGAAGCCTGGCGAAGGCGGGCGGAACCCCAGGTATCGGGTCGTAGAAAATCCCTTGCCCTGTAAGGGCAAAACATGTCGCGCGAATTGTCCGACCCCTTCAGGGCCGGTGATATTATAATGACATCCTTCCCTGGGGTTCTGCTGCGAGCCTTTCAGGCTCTTCGCTCCACCCCAGGCTACTCTGTCCTGCCCGTCCCGGGCAAAATCGAATTATTCCCTAGTCTCTTTTCTCAATTCCTTCCCCGTCTTAGCGCCGTGGGAGCGGAGGAGGGAAATAATCTCGGCATCTCTTACCAGCGAGTCCAGGGGTGTGTTGCCGTTATTATCTTTCACGTTCAAATCTGCTCCTTTTTCAATCAGCAGGGCTACTATGTTCTTACACTGGAAAAATACTGCACAAGAAAGTGGCGTTTCTCCATCTTTATTCTTCGCCTCCAGGTCTGCATTGTTTCTAATCAAGATTTCAGCACAATCTTGATTATTATAAATCGTCGCTTGGTGGAGTGGAGTCGTGCCTTCATTGTCCTTCGAATTTACATTAGCGTTTCTTTCAATTAACAATAAAACTGAATTTTTACATCCATTTCTGGAAGCTTCGTGAAGCGCTGTCCACCCAGCAGAGTCTTTCACATTTACATTTGCTCCATTTTCAATTAAAAGTAAAGCAATATCTTCGCGACTCCAGTCGAGTGCATATAATAGTGGGGTCCTTCCGAAAGTATCTCTTACATTACTGTTAGCACCTTTAGATAAAAGAAGTGTAGTTGCATTTATGTAGCCATCGTGAGCAGCTTTGTGCAAAGGATAGAGAGACCATTCATCTTCTTTATCAGGATTATTGTTCTTGCCCCAGTTTTCTTGTAGAAATTCCGCTTCTGGCCAGCTGCCAAATACACAAGATAGTATCTCAGTGCCCTTACTTCCGTTTGCGACAAGTATGTCCACAACTGCGATTTTACGTTTTGTTGGGGCGTGCTGCATTACGTCTATCGTTAGTTGCTCAAGCTTTCCGGTTCCATTTTCACCCAGAGAAAGTAGGCCTTTGATTCCATCTGATATTTGATGCACGTCTTCGGAACGGTACTTGGAAACGTAGTACTTTATCCATATTGGCGTCCACAGGAGACATCCTGCAATGGCTACTGAGAATACTAGTACTACAATGATGCCGAGTTTTAATGGCAGGCTGATCTTCACTTCTTCTCGGACTCCTTCCGGAGTTCTTCCCCCGTCTTTCCGCCGTGGGAGCGGAGGAGTTGCAGCGTTCTTTTATATTGTAACCTCGGAAATCTCAGACTGCAAGCGGGGAGAATAAAGCTTCAGTTCTGTATTCAAATCCGCAATCCGAAATCAGCAACCCGCAATTGAAGAAGGGGGTCAAATATTGCCCCCATACGAGAAAGATTGTCCATTTATTTACCACGTCGGATAATAAATCCCGCGAGAATGCATCTAACCTTATGAGATACAAAGAGATATGCTAATAACAAAAGGGACACGTTTTCGTGGCATCTATATTGCTATATATAAGGAAGGAGGCAGTTAGATGAGTGCGACGTTTACAGTAGATTTCAGAGATGACGGCTCGCTGCTGGTGCGGATGGCGGGCAAACTGAGGGGACATGCTGCAAGAGAAGGATTGATGTTCCTGAAGAATGCGCTGGAGGCGGGTCAGCGGAAGGTCAGGCTTGACCTGCGCCAGATTACGTCGATCGATTCTATCGGAAGAACCGTATTCAACTGGATTCGCGGACAAAACGGAAGCATCGATGTCCTCCAGCCTGTGATGGATTTCGAGTCGGACGAGCTTGCCGCAATTTCCCTGAGCGAGTTCTCTGAAAACGAAACCGGGAACAGTTATCATAACACCTGCCGGGAGGAGATAGCATGAAGCGTTTCACTTTCCTAATCGTTATCCTCGCTTCTTTTGCCTTGATTGCCGCGGCGCCGGGTTGCAGCAAGAAACACAAGTCCAGCCGTGATTCGGTTCCCACGACCGGTGGCACCGGTGGAACCGGCGGCGGGAATGGCGGCACAGGCGGCACCGGTGGCACCGGAGGAACCGGCGGTACGGGCGGAGTCAGCGATCGGCCGCCGTCGAACTACGGATGTATCTGCACCCTGTTCGACGATATAAATGCGATGCGCTCGAGCCCTCTGAAATGGGACGAGAGTATTCGCGACGTCGCCCACGCATATGCCGGATGGCTTGCGGAAAATGAAAAACAGTATTCGCAGACCGCGGACGGCAAAAGCGTGGCCCAGCGGCTGACCGAAGGCGGCGTTTCCTTCAACGTCTGCGGGGAAACGGGAACGAGCAACAAGGACTCGATGCCGGTAGCGCCCGGAATTGTAGATCACGTAATGCAATATTTTGATACAAGCGTGCTCACGGATTCCAGGTTCAACCGGATCGGGATTTCGTGCGACGGCTGGGGATTCACGGGGTGAGCGTCGAACCCGCCGATAGTCTGCCACGGCGGCTGGGTATGGGTGCTGACCCTCGCCGACTAAGCAGGCTGTCCGAAGTCCTTCAAGGTTTGAAGGCGAAATCCAAAAAGTAAATAATCCGAGCATAATAATAGAAAACGCCGCGAACTTCTTCGCGGCGTTTTCGTAAAACAAATTTATCTCTGGGGGAGAGATATTTTTTTATTGAACAGGCAGTAATGCCTGTTCTACCGAATCATGGCCCCATCTGCAGGACCCACCAGGTCGAGCCGTTGCCGTTGTCGTGCGCGCCGATTCCCCATTTCGTAATGACGGGACCGTCGTCGCCGAAATCGTGGTAATGCCACATCATCTTGGAAGCGGCGTATCCCACGTTGAGGCCCCAGCCGTATACTTCATGGTGGTCGTCTTCCAGGGTGCTGATCATCCAGTCCGCGGTGTTGATCGCGTCGACAAAGAAGGAATTATAAGCTCTGTCGCTTCCGTATCCAAAGATCTCGACACCCTTCTGCGCGCCTCCGCCGGCGAGCCGGTCGGCTTCGGCTTGTGCGCGTGCGGCAAGTGAATCGTCCCACGTAAAGGCAAGGGGAGATTTACGGTTCAAATGGTAACCGCCCGGCGGATCGTATTCGGGCGGGTATCCCTTCCATGGCGAGTGTTTGTCGAAACCGGTGCGCCCTTTCATCAGGTAGGCTGCACATTCGTCGACTGATGCAAATTTGGAACTGGAACTGATAGTGGCGGTTCCGTTTGTACCGCCACCGGTGCTGCCGCCACCGCCGCCGGTGCCACCACCTCCACCTGTTGTATTTCCGCCGCCGCTGGAACCTGAAGAGCCGCTCCGGCTTGATTTGTAGCTGTCACCGCAGCCCGGTATCAGAAAGAGCAGTCCGAATATCACTAAAACTGTGCAAAGAATAGTGCTTCGTTTCATGATTATCTTCCTCCCCTACATGTCAGACGGTTTGCCGATTCTGCAGATGATGTACTTTGTTTTCATGCATGACATAATCTATATCAATAACTATGCCATGATGTGGGAGATTCCCCTGGTTTTCATAACTGATGTAATTACAATAGGATATGAGAAAGAGAGAGGATATGGAAACGAGGTGAAGAAACAGCATATGTTCATAAAGTGAACATCAGTGTTATTTGTCCACATAGAATAGGTTCGTAGGTGGGTAGGTTATTAGGTTTGTAGGTTGGTAGGTTATTAGGTGGGTAGGTAAGAAAGAACCTACGAACCTACAAACCTAGAAGTTCTTCGGCCGGGGTATTCCCCAGGCTTTCCGCTTCTTCCAGAGATTTGTGCGGCCTATTCCGAGCTTCTTTGCCAGCTCGATTTCGCCGTAGCGGTCCTGGTGCGCGAGGATGAATTCTTTCATGTATTCATCTACGGAGAGTTCACGCGAAACTGCAGTTTCAGGCTCGGGTTTATGCCGCTGCCTGCTCAGGAGTGATGCTATCTCTTCGGCACTAATGCGTTCTTCGGAAGAAACCAGCGCCTGCTGGATTATATTTCTCAACTGCCTGATGTTTCCGGGGTAGTCGTATGCGCAGAGCCTGCTCTGAGCTTCACTGTCTAAATGTTTTTCAGTGGTTTCGAGTTCGTCTGCAAATTCCTTTACGAAATGTCTTGCCAGGAGCGGTATATCTTCGCGCCGCTCGCGCAGCGGCGGCAGGTCGATGCGGACGACGTTCAGCCTGTAGAAAAGGTCTTCGCGGAAAAGACCTTTTTCCACAAGCTGCTCGAGCGGTGTGTTGGTCGAGCAAACCAGCCTGATATCGACGGCAACGGGAATTGCCGCGCCGATCCGCCTGACCTCGCGCTCCTCGATGACGCGCAGGAGCTTTACCTGCATCTCCAGAGGCATTGAGCCGATTTCGTCCAGGAATAGCGTGCCGTCGGCTGCCGATTCAATAAGTCCCGCCTTGCCGGCGCCGGCGCCGGTGAACGCGCCTTTGACGTGTCCGAAAAGCTCGCTTTCGAGAAGCGACTCCGTCATTGCCGCGCAGTTTATGGAAACGAACGGTCCGTCTTTGCGGCTGCCGTTATGGTGCAGCGCTCTTGCGACCAGCTCCTTGCCCGTCCCCGTCTCGCCGTATATGTAGACCGTCAGGTCCGTGCCGGTGACGGAATCGAGTACGCGGTAGAGTTCCCGCATCGGTTTCGACTGGCCGATTATATTCGTATAAGCATAGCGGGTGCGCGCTTCTTCCTGAAGTGAATGCAGCCTGATTTCCAGTTCTTTCTGCTCGACCGCGTTGGAAATAATCGGCCCTATGCGTTCCGCGAACGCCTCGAGAAGACCCAGGTCGGCTTTGCCGAAGAAGTGCACCGGAGACGTGGAGTCGACGTAGACCACGCCGGTTGTGCGCTTCTTGCCCGGTATCGGTACGCTGACCACTGAGCGCAGGCCGAGGTCGATTATGCTTTTCGCGCTTTTCAGCGATTCGTCGAGGCTGGTGTCCACGACGAGGCGCGGCCTGCCCGTCCGGATAACTTCCCTGACCATGGTGTGGCTGGTTTCGTATTCGGTGGAGGTGATTTCATCGTCCCGGATGTTTCGGGACACCAGGTGGTTCTGTTTCCCCTTTTCGTCGACGAGGATGATGAAACCGCGTTCCGCACGCGTTATGTCCAGCACCATGCCCAGCGCAAGCTCGAGAATGTTTCCGACTTCAAGCTCCGTCGTGGCGAGGCGTGTAATCATTCCGATAAGCGCAAGCCCTTCCCGCGCAGGCAGTCTCTCGTCCACGCCCGCAACTCTGAGTATCTCGAGGGTCAATTCCGAATCCTCGTCATGCGTTGCCGGTTCCAGCATGCCTGTTTTCTTGACGCCGTGTTTTTCCCGCAGCTCGTCGAGGACGCGGAAAAACGGTGAAGCAGGCAGGCGCTGCCGGTCATACGTTTCCGGGAGCTCGGCGGCAATTTTTTCAAAAGCCTTTTCAGCCTTTTCGATATACTCTCTGGCAGCCCTGTCGTCATCCGCCTCTGCGGCAGCTTCCGCCGCGACGGCGGCCACCCTGAAAATCCTGGCCGGATCTTCCATCCACTCAGCTTTCCGGATGGTTTCATCGGCATATTCAAGAGCTTTCTGCGGATTATCCGAGGCAAGGGCGTGCCTTGCCTTCAACGTGAGAAGTTCACATTCTTCATTGGCGCTCAGCTTCTCTTGTTCCAGAGATTCCAGTAATTTCGCCGCTTCCTGTTTCCTGCCTGCCTTGATGGATATGTCGGCCCTTGTGAAGGCAATCAGCTTTTCCACGTAGACGTCGGGAAGCAGTCCGTCCATCTCCAGCGCCAGGCTGTCTGCCTTGTCTATTTCATTATTCAGCACAAGAATCTGCGCCTGAAGCCATATTGTCTGTGCGACCAGTTCATGTTTGCCGGCTTCGCCGATTGAGCGGGCTTTTTCGAGATCGTGCTTTGCCTTTTCGAAGTCTCCGCACAGCATCGAAAAGAGATATGCCCTTTCGAACAGTGCGGCGCCTTCAAACTGGGTGGAATCCGAATCGCGGGCCAGCCGGATAGCTTCGTTGAAGTCGGCCAGCGCGGACCGGGTCCGGCCCAGGGAGCTGTGCGCCATCCCGCGTTGGAGTATTGAATGCGACTGAAGGAACGTGTTTGAAGTTCTTAAGGCCGTTTCAAGCGCCTGCTCGTATGCGGATAAAGCTTCTCGCATCCTGCCCATAACGAAATGCACGTCGCCGATGCTGATCTGCGCGATACCGCTGTTTGCCTCGTCCCCGGAAATCTCGAGCAGGCGTTTTGCGGAGGAATGAGCGTCGAGAGCTTTTTCGTATTCGCCCGTCTGCCTGTAGACTGCACCGATGTTCGCAAGGGCGCATCCGGCATCAACCAGACGGCCGGCTTTTTCATGTCTCTGGAGCGCCTGGTGGAAATGCTCGAGCGCTTCCTCACGTTTTCCGCCTTGCAGAAGTAAGATGCCCATGGCATTGTGCACATGGCCCTGGGCGGACGGGATGATTTTTCGCTTCAGCATTCTGCGGATTCGGCGCATGGCGTCCGCGTACCGTCCCGTTCGTTCGTCGAGCTGGATGAGGTAATAGTCGAGCCTGTTGATTCCCTCCGTATCGCGGCGGCGCGCGAAAATCCTGCGCGATTCCAACCACACCCTGCGGGCCTCCGGCGTATCACCCTTGTATTGCGCGACGTGACCTTCGGCAAAGAATATTTCCGCGCGGAACCGCTTCAGTTCCCTGCCGGAAAGTACTTCCCGGGCATTCTTCAGGAAAGTTTCAACCCTGTCGACGGCGCCGGTCCGCAGGTGCACCGGGACGAACAGAGAGAGAATCGGAACCACCTGTTTTGGATATTTCCACAGCGAATCGTGGTCGGCGGCTTCCAGACATTCAAGAGCCTTTTCCATTTTCGCGGTCTGCCAATACGCTTCGGCCAACCGGCTGAGTGTTTCGAACCATTCCTCTGTGTGTGCGGTTACGTGTCTCTTCAACGCTTCATAAAGAAGAATGGAATCCGACATTGCGCCTATGGTTTTTGCGAGTTTCGCTGCCTCTTTCAGCAGCGGCCGCAGGCTGTTCTCGTCTATATCCGCCGCTTCCGCCAGCAGGGCCCGCTCTATCAGGTTGCCTCCGGTTTTTTCAAGATAAGCAGAAACCCGCTTGCTTATTTTCTTTCGCTTTTTATCGGCAATCGCGTCGCGCGCGACCTTGCCCATATGGCCGCTTGCGAATGCATACCCGCCTTCATCGTCGGCACTCAGCAGATGCCTGGAGAGTAGATACTCAATCGCGCCGGCACATTCATCCGCTTTTGTCCCTGACGCCGTGTTTATGAGCTCGAAATCCGCGGGCCGGCCGATGCAGGCCAGCGCATCAACGACCGTACGCTCGCTTTCGGGCAGGGCTTCGAGTTTCTGCCTGAGCGCCGCGTCGCCGGCGACGGGAAGCTGCATATCGGCAAGGGCTGCGCTTGTCCGCCACTTGCCGGTTTCATAAAACAACAGCCCTGACTCGAACAACTGCTGGGCCGTCAGCTTGATTATTAGAGGGTTGCCGCCGGCTGCCCGGAGTACGACGTCTATGACCTGTTTCGGCAGCTCCGAGCCGCCAAGCATGGTGGAAAGCAGCTCCCGTTCGGCCTTCCCGGAGAGGCGCGAAAGTGAGATCTGCTCAGCGAGTGAATGTTCCGTCAACTGGTTGATAGCGGCGATTGCCGTGCTTGCCGGGTCCGCCTCCGTGTTGTACGCGCCCAGAACGAGCAGTGCGGCCTGCCCGTTTTCCTGTCGGCTGAGCCAGAGCATCTGGGCCAGGTACTTGAGAAAAGCAAGAGTCTCTTCGTTTGCCGCGTCCAGGTCGTCGATCGAAATAACAACAGGGCGTCTCTTCGCGGCATCGATAAGCATCAGCGCCGCTTCGTGGAAGATTCCGTCGCGCGCGGCGGCGTCCATGTCGGTTGTTTCGCCGGCAAGTACTTTTATTGCAGTGGAGAATTGTGCGAGTGACTCCTTCGGCAGGATGGGGATTATATTGCGCACGATATCGGCCAGAGGGCCGAACGGCCGGCCCGGCGAAGGCGTGCACCTCGAGCGGACGAGCAGCATCCCTTCCAGCTGGGCGTGATATCCGGCCTCGTGCAGCATGCGGCTCTTGCCGATTCCCGTCTCGCCCGAGATGAACCATATCGGAAGCTCTTCGGGATTTTCTGCAAGCGCATCAATCAGGCAGTGCAGTCTTTTCAGCTCCCCGTCCCGGCCGACAAAATCGCCGCTCAAAAGGTAAGCCATGGCCGTCTCGGTCGTTTCCTCTTCCAGCGAGATGTCCATGGCCTGCGACAGGGCGCGGTTCACTTCGCCCGCGGTGAAGTAACGGTGGGCGGGCTTGCGCTCGAGAAGCCTCAGGATAATTCGTTCCAGTTCGGGGGGTACGTTCTCATCGAGCGTCCGGAGCCCTTCAGGCTCCAGGGTTGCCTGCAAGCGCAGGGTCTCCATAACCGAGTCGTCCGCAAACGGCCGTTTGCCCGTAAGTATTCTGTAGAATACGACGCCGAGCGAATAGAGGTCGGAGCGCGGGTCGCCCAGCTCGCCGCGCACGACTTCCGGCGCGGCATAACCGATAGTTCCGCGCATGGCGCTCGAGACGGGCGTTTCCGTCGTAGCGAGTCCGAAATCAATCAGTTTTGCTTTCTGGTCCGCGACGACAATGATATTGCCCGGTTTTACATCGTAGTGGACGATACCCTGCGAGTGGATGTGCGCAAGCGCGCGCAGGACCTGGGCGAAAAGGCGGGATTGATCGGCATAGCTCAACCCCTTGCAGGTTTCGGTTATTGTCCGGCCTTCCAGGAACTCCGAAGTGTAGAACCATGAACCCGCTTTCTCGTCGAAACCGAAGTCAAAGACGCGGGCGATATTCGGATGCCGCAGTGAAGTCAGTATGGTGAACTCGTGCCGCAGGAGTTCGAGGTGGCGCGCGCCGGGCACCTTGAGGAGCTTGAGCGCAAGAAGATTATCGTCCTCCAGATTGTCCTTCACCAGGTAGACGGTTCCGGCGGCACGCCCTCCGACTACTTTTTCCTCCTCGTATCGGTTGGCGATTATTTTCGAGACTTACCGACCTTTTTACCCCGGCGCCGGAGTTTCGTTAAGAGATGTAACCGTCCTTTTTGTACCCTGCAAGTTTGTAGCGGAGGGTGCGGCGGTTGATTCCCAGGTCCTCGGCTGTTTTGCCTATTTGCCCCTTGTTGAGTTCGAAGACGCGCAGGATGTGCGTTCGTTCGATGTCAACGAGTTTGAGCGCCTCGAGCTCCGGTTTTGACTCGGCGGCACCGCCGGGTCGCGCGGCCCCAAGATTGAGATCGGACGGCGTTATTCTCTGCTGTGCGACCATGAAGGCCCGCTCGAGGACGTTTCGAAGCTCGCGCACGTTGCCGGGCCACGAATACGATTCCAGCCGTTCCATTGCCGCGAGTGACAGGGGTTTTGTTTTACCGCCGTAAACCCCGGCTATCTCTTCCAGGAAGTGCGCCGTAAGAAGTGGAATGTCGCCTTCGCGCTCACGCAGCGGCGGCAGAATAATCTCGACAGTGTTCAGCCGGTAAAGCAGGTCGGGCCGCAGTCCGCCTTCATCGACAAGTTTCGACAGGTTATGGTTCGACGCGGAGATGATGAGAACGTCAACGGTTATTGACTCGCGGCCGCCGACGCGCCGTATCGTGCCTTCTGAAACCGCCCGGAGCAGCGCGTTCTGGGCGGACTGCGGGAGGTCGCCGAGCTCATCCAGGAAAAGCGTGCCGCCGTGCGCAAGCTCGACCAGGCCGGGCCTGGTCTCCTCCGCGCCGGTGAATGCGCCGCGCTCCACGCCGAAAAGCTCGGCTTCGAAAAGCGATTCCGGTATGCCGCCGCAGCTCACGGTGACCATCCTTGCGTTACGCCGCGGGCTTATATTATGAAGCACCTTCGCGGCAAGGTCTTTTCCTGTTCCGCTTTCTCCCGTAAGGAGCACGGGGAAACCGGCCGTCGCCGCGCGCCGGACCATTTCCACGAGTTCGCGCACGGCCGGGCTCTGGCCCACGATGGCGTTTAAACCCATCTCGGTTTCGCGCGCGGCTTTTTCTTCCGCCAGCTCCCGGCGCACGATCTCGAATTCGGCCGACTGTTTCTCGATTCGGTATCGCATCGACTCCGCGGCTTCCCTGGATTTCTGGAGCAGCAGTTGCCTGTCGAGTGCGGCGCCCGCCAGGCTGGCAAGGTATTCGGCAAGCCGCCGGTCCTTTGGTGAAAAGGCGCCGGCCGTGTTTGCGTTGTCGAGGTAGAGGCAGCCCTGAACCGCGTCGCCGATCCTGACGGGCACGGCGAGAATCGAGAGAAGATCGAGATCGATGACGCTCTTTGACGCGGCCAGAATTGAATCGTCCTTTGCCCGCTCGCAAAATACCGGCGCACCGGTTCCGATTACGCGCTCGATAATCGTCTTTGACACTTCCCTGTCGGGAGCTTCCGGTGCGGCGCCGGACGCATGGCGGTGGCCGGAGAAAGCCAGTCCGTCTTTTTCGCGGACGACGACAAACGCACGTTTCGCGTTGAGGGTTTGGAAAGCAACGTCCAGGATGGCCTCGATGGCGCGCTGCGGATCGTTTTCCCGGGACAGAAATATCGCAAGCCGGACCAGGTCTTCAGAAATGTCGCTGCCCGCGTCGGGCCCCGATTCGGTTTTCTCAAACGGCAGGCTCTCGTGCGGCGGGGCGAGGAGATGTCCGCGGACCGTTTCGCGAATCGATTCGTCGAGCGGTTCCGTCATTTCAGCGACGAGCGCGGCTGCGTTCTCACGCAGTTGTTTTGCCTCTTCCATGTCGCGGGACGTTTTTGCCGCAATTTTCGTGAAATCGAGATGCAGCAGACGATAGCCCGCGCCGCGTGTCTCGTGCATTCCGCTCATCGCCTCGCGGTACGCGGCGTCCATGTCGCCCTCGAGCAGCGCAAGGCGCGCGCGGCAGCATTGCGAAAGCAAACGGTAATACATTGGCGAACCAGGCAATGCATCGACCGCGGCTTCCAGTTGCCTGACTTGAGCGCCGGCCGCTTCCATGTCACGCCTGCAGAGTTCCAGTTCGACCTCGCCGTGGCGCAGCCTCAGGAAATCCACGACGTCGCGGTCCGCGCTGTGGAGGTGGTTGGCGGTCCGGAATGCTTTCTCCGCGTCCTTGAAGCGATAACGCGAGGTCGCCATCCTGCCGGTCATTATCGCGTTCGTGCCGCGGTTCATATCTGATTTGGCCATCCCGGGCTCGGCTTCAATCCGGCGTTGTAGTTCCGATACGCGTCCGAACTGTCCCATACGGAACCAGAACTCCGCGGAAAGAATCAGCGTTTCGAAACGGCGCTCGAGGCTTTCCTTCGGCACGGAGTCCTCGAAGGCGTCAACCAGTTCCAGAAACAAGCGGATATCGCCTGCAAGCAGGGCGACCTCGCCGAGAGTCTGCTTTGCTATCAGGATCATCTGCTTGCCGGTTCTTTTGAGCGCCAGCTCCAGCCCGCGTTCCGCGGATTTAAAGGCATTTGCTACGTTACCGGTGTAAACCAGGCAAAGCGCTTTCACAGTTGAGGGAGTGCTGGAGAGTTCAAGACCGCTGCGCTCCGCCAGGCTGTCTGCTTCTTCGCAGTATTCTATCGCGGCTGCAAAATCACCGGACGCCTCCAGGATGTCTGCCGTGGTGACAAGGACATCGTATTCTCTTGCAGGTGAACGGGAGATGCGGACGTATTCCAGGCCCTTTTCCATGTATGAAACCGCAGCCTTGCTTCCCATGTGCCGCCATGCTTCGCGCGCGAGGATAATGTAAAGGTGTGCGAGGCTCTGGAAGTTGCCGTAGCGGCGCAGTATGGTTTCCGATTCCGCGGCTATCTGGCGGGCTTCGTCGATCTTCCCCAGGCTGAAGTACGTGGACATGAGGTTGTGGTTAATGGTTGCAAGCGTCCTCAGCTCATTCTGGTCTATTGCCAGTTGCCTCGCCCGGGTGAGGTGTTTCTCCGCTTCCTCGTGCTCATACTTGATCATATGACTTACGCCCAGAAAACTGATGAGGCCGGGGTTTTTATCTTTACCGATTTTGCGCGCGAGTGAAAGCGCCCGCTGGGCGTAAGAAAAGATAATCTCTCCCTGGTTGCGCCGGACCGCAATCCGGGCAAGGCCCATGTAAACGGCAACCATTCCAAAGTTTTTTCTGCCTCCAAATTGTTCCATTGCGTCCAGAAGGATGCGCTCCGCCTCGGCGAAATTGCCGCGTTTCTCGAGCGAGCCCGCATACGCGACCAGCGTGTTGAGGTGGTCGGACGAACCGGGTTCGAGGAGTTCGAGCGCCCGGCCCCAGGCCGTGTCCGCGTCTTCCGGACGGTCCAGGCGGTTGTAATATTCGGCGGCAGAGCGCTGCATTCGGGCGCGGCGCTCAACCGGTTCCTTGCGCGGCACTATGCTCAGGTACTCTTCGATTACTTCTATGGCCGTTTCGGGATCGCTCCTGGTTTCCAGCGCATCTATAAGCGCGTAGAGGATTTTCGCGCGGATCGCGCGTGAGGATTTCTGCGAGACCGCGCGCAGGTCTTCGAGCGTCGGCACCGCGGCCGCACGGTCTTTCTCCACCTCGCCGGTTTCTATCCCGGAAAGGCCGTAACGCAGTCCCTTTCGCTTCGAGCCGCCGAGAAGGAAATGCCGGGCGATCTCCAGGTCGCCGGGACCGCGGTCGCGGATACCTGCCAGCTTTTCAGCCAGGAGCTTGTGCCTCGACCTGAGCGTGACCCTGGTGCGCGTGGCAAACAGTGCATCCCTGATTCCCTGGTTCGCAATCACGACCCGCCCGTTGGTGCGGCGGATGATTCCGTGCCGCTCGAGCTCTCCCAGCGATGCGGCGATCTGCTTTGCGGGATTGTCATGCAGGGAAGAGACTTCCGTCATCGCCGCCGGGCGGTCAAGCAACGCGATATTGAACGCAAGGTTGTGGGAAAGACTGCGGAGCGCGGCAGCCTGATTTTCGTAAAACTCGGCAAGCGTCTGCGGTATGGTCAGCGGCTCCAGCCCGCCGCGAAATTGCCATTTCCCTTCGACCACCGCGATTTCCCCGGACGAGACGAGCATGCGAAGCGTTTCGACTACGGCGCGCGGAGTGCCCCCGGTCGCTTTCGCAAGGCGGGATACGAAAAGCTCGGGAGCGGGTATGCGGCCGAACATGCGGGTCGTTACTTCGCCGACTTCTTCGAGCGTAAGGGCGCGCAGACGGAGGCGAATCGTCTGCGGCACGGCGATAGCGTCTTCACGTTCCGTATCGTGCCGTGCGGTAATCAGGAGCATGGCCGGGGCATCGGAGGTCGTGAGCATCTGCCCGAGGCGCTCGAGGACGGCGCGGGTCGGTGGCAAGGCCGTGTGCGTGTCGTCGATTGTCACGACGACCGGCTCGTTTTCGGCGGCGGCGACGATGTGCGCCACGGTATCGGGAAGGGCGGAGCGTGCCTCTGTAGTTTTCAATTCGTCATCGCTTTCGGGTACCGGCGACGGCTCGATTGTGGGGTGGGTGGCCAGTTCTGCGGCCAGTTTCTCGAAGAGATCATCGGCACCTGCGTGTCCGGAAGCGGTGACGCAGCCGCGAAGCTGCGCCTCAAAATGTATCTCGCGAAGGAAGCGCGTGCAGCCCGTGCCGC
The DNA here is from genome assembly GCA_004376375.1 of Planctomycetota bacterium. Classification (GTDB taxonomy): domain Bacteria; phylum Planctomycetota; class E44-bin39; order E44-bin39; family E44-bin39; genus E44-bin39. The sequence goes on along the minus strand of SOJX01000153.1, from coordinate 47,122 downwards.
TGGGCCCTTCGATGAGAATGTGTCCGCCGCGGCCCTCGGTAAGCCTGTCGAGAGTGGAGCGGACAGTTTCCATCTCGGTATCGCGGCCGCAAAAGGGCGGCATCCGCATGTATCCTTCGGCAGAGCTTTCGGGCTGGATCTCTATTTCGGAGCCGCGCGCCTTTGCCAGGGCCTCGATTACCGCGTTTGCGCTGTCGAATCGGTCGGCCGGGTTCTTCGCGAGAAGTCGCAGGATAATCGGCTCGAGATATTCCGGCATATCGGGACGTATGGCGCGCAATTGTTTTGGAGGCTCGGTAACGTGCGCTTTGAAGATTTCATGCAGGTCGCGCTCCCGGAAAGGCAATACGCCTGTAATAATCTCGTACAGGGTTACACCCAGGGAATAAAGGTCGGCGCGATGGTCTATGTCTGCGCCGGTAATTATTTCGGGGGCGGTGTAAGCGGGCGTGCCGCGTACGCGCTTCCCAAGGCCGCGCCCGGCCAGTGCGCTGAGGCCGAAGTCGGTCAGTTTCACAACGCCGCCGCGCGTAACGAGCAGGTTCTTCGGTTTCACGTCATAGTGGACGAATCCCCTCGCGTGAACGTACTCGAGCGCGCGGCACACCTGAACAATGCAGTCGATAAGCGTGTCTTCTTTGGCGCCGACGTTGGCTTCGAGCAGGTCTGATCCTTCGATGAACTCCGCCGTATAGAAAAACCCGAAGTTGTCGGGAAGCAGGCCGAAGTCGAATACGCGGATCAGGTTTTCATGGTTTAAGTGAACGAGAATACGAAACTCGTTCCGGAAGGTCTCAAGGCGTACGGGATTTGTCTCGCCCGCTACGACCTTGAGGGCGAGGGAGTGCTCGGGCCGCTTTAACTCGGAAACGAGATAGACTGTGCACATTCCTCCGACGCCGATTTCGCGCTCAACGCGGTACCGGTTGGCGATGGTCTTGCCGGGTTCATACGGATGCTCGAGAGCGCGGCGCTCTCTGGTCGAAGAGACTATGAACCTGGATATCGGCGTTTCGCGGATAGCGAAATCGCCGTCTTGTGATGAGGGATTCTGGTCTTCTCGCTCCATAGAACTGCTATTGTACCTGTTTACCCGGGAAATAACAACTATAAGATGGGATATTTTCTCCCAAGCCCAGCCCCCGTAATCTTAAGAAAACAAAGACAACTTCGAGTTACTTGAGAGGTAAAATGACGTATCCTCTTGAAATATAACCAGTTATATAGTACTCGCTATTGACGTTCTATACGGCACCTTTATTGCGTCTGTAATACATAAAGGTAGTTGGGAGAAATTATACCATGAGCACCGAAATATCAATCCTAATGAAAAATCAGGCTGTGGAGCTTCAGGTGGCCGGCAAGCTTATCGGGCACGTTGCTCGAAACTGCTTCACGTTCCTGCGCCAACTCGCGGAGCAGAAGTATTCCATAGTCCTCGACCTTCACGACTGCACCTCGGTTGATTCCGTGGGTGTGACTATTTTCGACTGGCTTCGCAGGGAAAACGGAAGTGTCGACGTCAAGGTGATTCCGCCGTTGCTGAGTTTCTGCGACGAAGAATTCACCGGCGTCAAATTCACTTCGGATGCAGAAAGCGAAACAGTACGAAATGCTGTAACCGCTGTAACGCAGGCAAGCATTATCGGCAGTCTCTGATAATTCTCATAATCAGGGAAAGGGGTTTGCCATGAGACGAAGGCTTTTCACATTTTCAGGTGTGATTGTTATATGTCTCGTCCTCGTGTATTGCCAGGGGTGCGGCGGCGGCAGCAAGTCCGGCGGTAAATCCAGCACGCCGACGGGTACGGGTAACGGCACCGGTACCGGTACGGGTACTGGTACGGGTACCGGTTCCATTACGGCGGAGAGTTTTTCGCTGATAGCACACCTGGATCTTACCATGACTGAGTCCGAGAAGAGCGCATTCGAAGACCGTGTCAGGCAGGCCGGCCAATGTCTCTGGGAGGCCACCGAGGGGCAGATGTATTTTCCCGACGTGACTATCGGCTACGGTTACGGCATCGTAGGTTGCCACTGGTATATTACAAAGAAAGGTGTGGAGACGGGGGGCCATCCCGGCCTTAAAACTGTGCCGCCGGGCGTCCTTGGCTGGTATACACCGGATTACACCAGCCCCGGCACTGCCAGGACGAACGAAAGGTTCGGCACAGGCACCGAGTTCCTGATACCAGTCTTTGTACATGAATTCTCACACTTTAAACTGCAATACCCGAATGCATGGGAAGCTTACGACTGCGTTGTTGACTCGGGTGCATGCGTACGCGCTGGAACAAATCTAACCACTCCCCAGGACAGGTACCTTTTCTGCGACGATTCCAACTCCGTGGGGTGCAAATCGGCTTGTTCGCAAGGGTCGAGCTGGAGCCACATACTCAGCTTCAAGACCGGCTGGAAGCACCCGAATACTTTTGATAATAACGCGCCGCAGATGAATATTACAACGAAGTAACGGTTGAAAATCCTGCTTTTGCGATAAGGATAAACGGAGGTCATGAGATGACAAAAACGAGAATACTCGGTTACTTACTGATTGCAGCTCTTGTCAGCATCAGCCTCGCGGCCTGCGGGAGCAGCAGCAAATCACCAAAGATTGCAACTACACCCACGGCCACCGGAACCGGAACCGGGACAGGTACCGGTACGGGCACCGGCACGGGTCCGGTGGTCAACGGTGATTTTGTCAATCCCGTGACCGTGACCTGGCATCCGGGCTCGAGCTGCCCAACGCCGGTACTTGACGAGGCCACGTTCAACGGCGTTACGACAAGCAGCGCAATGGTCGATACCGGCGCCGCGGACACGAGCTGCGTAAGCTCGGCTTTCAGGAGCAAGGCCGGTATAGGAAGCACCACTTCCTTTTCCGTTACCGGCGACGGCGGAACGTATTCTCTGAACAGCGTGCCCGTTACGCAGCAGGACAGGGGCCATGACGTTCTTATGGGGCGAAAATTCTACGGCGACAAAGTCCTTTCTGTTAACTACGACGACCAGACGATAACTTTCGCCGACGGATATACGCCGCCGTCGGGGGCGAACAGCGTTCCCGTCAACCTGCAGACCTACGGTTACGTGCTCGTGCAGGGAACGGTAAGCGGCGCGCAGGGCGTTTTCGTCGTCGATACGGGCGGGGATATTACTATTTTCTGCTCCGCCATCCGCAGCCAGATAAGCAGCACCAGCAGCGGAAGCCCGGGCGGCACAAGGAAAGCCGAGTATATGGAGCTCAACGGAGTCAGGTACGACGGGATTATGTACTACGACTCTAGCGCTACTCCGGCCGATACTCTGAAATCGGCGTACGGTATCGACGGGCTTATCGGCGCGACTTTTCTTGCCCGTTTCCACCGCGCCAGCTTCGACTACCCGGGCAAAAAACTGATTCTCGAGGAATAAGAATAAGGGGAAAGAAGTACCAAGTACCGAGTACCGAGTACCAATAAGGAAATAAGGAAATAAGGAAATACGGAAATAATCGATATGTTAGCGGCCGCGCTTGCGCGGCGTTGATAGAAACAAGGAAATAAAGAAATAAAGAAAGAAGGAGAGGAGTCATGGCGATGAAACGTGTAATCTTTATATTTGTTTCAGTTCTGCTCTTCACCGGCATGTCCTGCAGCAGCGGCGACAGCAAGCCAAACGTGGTAACGGGGACGGTACCGACCGGCAGCGGTACCGGCACTGGAACCGGTACGGGCACCGGCACCGGGACCGGCACGGGTACCGGGACCGGCACGACGACCGGGGGAGGGGCCTGGGAATCGCTCGACTCCGGTTATCCGAACGCGCATTTCTATGCGGTAAGTTTTGCGGATGCCAATACCGGCTGGGCCGTCGGTTTGCCGAACATCCTGCTCAAGACAACCGATGGCGGCGACACCTGGGTGAACCAGTACGAGAACATCAGCCACGATAAAAAGAGAAGCTGGGCGCACGGACAGGGGGTGCACTCGGTCGCGAACGGTTCCCCTTATGAAAACTTTGCGTTTATCGACGTCCACGCCGTAAGCCCGAGCATCGTCTGGGTAAGCACGCTCGGCGGCGCCACCTGCGCGCCGGGTTATTCATGCACGCCGGCGTTTGTCACGACGAACGGTGGCGCGGAATGGATACCGATAATGACCTCAACGGTTTTCGAGGAATGGGGAATATGGGGTTTCGACGGTGAAAACGGACTGATCTGCTCGCTCGGCAGCCAGAACCACCATGACAGTGACCTTCACAGCGTATCGGGCGGCCGCGAGATTAACCGCCAGAACGCGCACATGATGGGCCTTTTCGACATGTCGTTTACCGGCAGCAAAGCCGGATGGATTGTGGGGAAAACAATTCTCTACACTCCGGACGGCGACAGCACGTCGGAACAGACGATGCCCGCAAACCATTTCTGTTACATGGGAGTCGACGCCGTCACCTCCGATATCGCGTGGGCATGCGGTCTGTACGGCTCGGCCACCAGCGGCCAGTCCGTGCTCGGCTTTACCACCGACGGCGGTGCGACATGGAACCACGGCGCGACGATTGACGTGGGGCATCTCTACGGAATCGATTTCGCAGATGTCAATAACGGCTGGTGCGTCGGAGACGGCGGTACGGTCCTCGAAACAACCGATGCCGGCCAAAGCTGGGTTGTTGCCGATTCCGGCACGACCACCGATCTGAGAAGCGTATGCGCCCTCAACGCCGGCCACGTATGGGCATGCGGGTGGTACAACACGCTTATCCGTTTGAAATAGCAGCGTCAAACGATAAAGCTCGCATCAACTCTTTGTTGGAGGCGATGAAAATGAAGCCAGAGCATGAACGCAGGTTTTCCCCCCAGCATTTTATCTTCCCCATATTAATTGCTCTTGCTCTGGCTTTTTTCCCAAGTTGTTCCAGCGGTAAATCTTCAGGCAGCAGGGATTCGTCAGGAAGTGGTGGTGGCGCTGGTACGGGCAGTGGCACCGGCGGTGGAAATGGATCGGGGACTGGGACAGGTTCGGTAAACAGAAGCGAGCTTGAAACCGAGGTGTTTAATATAGTCAACCAGGAACGAGCCGCCCAAGGCCTGCCACCGCTGATTTGGGACGACGAGGTTGCCGCTGTTGCAAGAGGCCATTCGGAGTGCCAACGCGACCATAACGATCAGACTCACGACTGTAACTATGGACATGGCCAGAGGGCGGGCGACCGGCTGGCGAATGCCGGGGTTATGAATGCCGGTTGGGGTGAAAACATTGTCAGTGGAATACACTCGGCTGCTGGCGCTATGAACTCTTGGATGAATTCTCCCAGCCATAGAAGTACTATTCTTCATACCGCGTGGACACATATGGGGGTCGGGCTTGCCATGCCGGGAGCTTACTGGACCCAGGTATTTATCAGGAAATAGCTCACAATGTGCTCGCCAGTTTGAAACAGGAAGAAAACGGGAAATAGCAACCGAGATTGATTTTTTCTCAAGGAGATAAAAAATGAAGCCAGAGCATGAATGCAGGTTTTCCCCCCAGCATTTTATCTTCCCCATATTAATTGCTCTTGCTCTGGCTTTTTTCCCAAGCTGTTCAAGCGGTAAGAAGTCTTCCCGCGGTGGTGGCGCTTCCACTGGGACCGGGAACGGAACCGGAACGGGAACCGGGACCGGAACAGGTACAGGAACGACCACGGGCGATCCCGGGGATGCCGTGGCCATGGTAATATCGGCCGGGACCAGGGCGGATATGAGCACATCATGGGGCGAGAGCATGAGCAATCGTTTCAAGAATGAAGTGAACCCGGCCATATGGGAAGCAACGGAAGGGCAGATGTATATAAAGAACCTAACATTAAAGAACATGGATTACAGCGATGTAGATATTCTTATCGACCCGCTTGAAGGCAAAATCATGTCAATAAAATGGGACGGCACGCCTGTGCCTCCGGGGGTGGAGGGCTGGACGTTCAAGGAAGGCAGCCACGACTGGATGGGAGTCGCCGGCGGGTTCAGTCTGCCCTGTTTCCTGCACGAGTGGTGTCATCTGTTTCTGGGACGTTATACGGCCTCCGCTGTCGGGGATGAGGAATACAATTGCGATAACGGCGTTACCTGCCCCATGTGCGCCAGCGGAACGAACCAGAAACCGGGCGAGCACATGCTTTACTGCGACGGCACCAATTGCCTGAGCGGGAACCCCTGCTGGGAAAATTATCTCCTCAAGACATATCCGGGCTGGAAGCATCCGTGCACTCCATCGGGCTCCGCGCCGGCAACAACTGTTACAATTAATTATTAAGTCCCGCTTGTATGTTCGCAACATTAAGAACTGTTATAAGAACCGGTTCAACGGATGAGCGCCCGATATGGGAGAACACGTTATGTTGAGGATACTTGCATTTACTTCTGTCTTCGTGATTTGCCTCTCCAGCGCATCGGTGGCACAGGATGAAATAGAACCCGGAGAGGTCGTTACTTTAACCTGCAAGGGTTCAAGTTACTCTTACTACTGTTATCTACCCACTAAGTACAAGAGCAGTAAGAAATGGCCTGTGTTGTACTGCTTCAGCTCGGATGGGAACGCCCGGCCGTTTATAGATAAACTTTTCAAGGACGCCTGCGAAAAGCATGGCTGGATTGTCGTGGCGGCAAAGAGCGGGCCCAACCCCGCCGTTATAAAACCGGTTCTTGAAGATACCATATCCCGTTTCTCGGTTAACGAGAAGCGGCTCTATTCCAGCGGTTTTTCCGCCGGCTCGGGAGTTGCTTTCATAATGGCCGAAAAATACTCCGACAAGTTCGCGGGCGTAATTCCAATGGCCATGGCAAGCACCTGGGCCAGAAAAACCCCGGACCTGCCCAAGCATGTTGCCGTGTATTTCATTATGGGAAGTCGTGATTCGGTCGGCGCCGTAAAGGGGCACTCGAAAAAGCTGCAGGGAAAAGGCAACAAGACGTTTGTCAAAGTCTTCAACGGCGGTCACCAGCCGCCCTCAAAAGCCGTCGCGGAGGGCGCTGTCGAATGGCTCGATAAACTTGTAACAAAAAGCAGCAGCAGCAGTGGCAGCAATAAGAAACCAACGCAGCTTCAACTCAAAGAAGGCCTTGCCAAACGGTTGCTGAATGCGGTAAAGCAAGCCGCGCGCGGCTCGCTTGCCGCCGCGTTGCGCATCTCTTCGAAAATTATTGACGACGAAGAGGCGAAAGAAGGGGAAAAGGAAGATGCCGAGTACATAAAGGATATGATCGGGAAGTTGCGCGACAAGCTTTTCAAAGATGCAGCGAAACTGCTCAAAGGAATGAAACCCTACGAGGCAAGGGAACTGTACTGCGAGATACGGAAAGCTTTTGCCGCAACCGATACCGCAAAAAAGGCACGGAAAAAGATTAATGAAATAGAAAAAGATGCAAACCTGAAAGACGAGCTCGCGGCGGGCAAGTTGTTCTTCAAGGCCCTGAAGTATAAGGAAAAAGGCAAGAAGAAGCTCGCGAAAAAGTATTTTGAGCAGGTCGTCAAAAAATATCCCGACACGGAATATGCAAAAAGGGCAAAGGAATATCGGGAGTAGAACATGAAACGATTACTGTTCGTGTTGCTGCTGGTTCTTACTTACCTCCACTTTGCCGGGTGCAGTTCCGGAAAATCAGGGAACAAGGTGGTTACGACGCCTGCGCCCACCGGCACCGGCACGGGTACAGGAACAGGCGTAACAGGCACCGGGTCGGGCACAGGCACCGGTACCGGGTCGGGTACAGGGACGGGAACAGGAACGGGCACGGGAACCGGGACGTCAACATTCCGGTTCAATCCCGAGGTCGCGACGGGCCTGCCCGGGGAGACTATCGACTTTACGCTGGTGGGCGGCACACCGCCGTTTCAGTTCGGTTACGTGGACCCCGGCGATATCCAGAGTTACAGCGACCTTTCCGAAGTTGTCTGTACTTTCAATACCTCCACGGGAGTCGGATCCTACACAATCGGTCCCGGCGGCGGCTGCACGGACAGGCTGGCCGCCCTTGACGCGAATGACCGGCTGGCTTATCTCGTTATTACCGTCGACAGCGGGGGAAGCACCGGCGGTATCAGCGCGGGTTTTTATGCTTCGCCGACATCGGGCAGCGCGCCGCTTACAGTTCAGTTTACCGATACTTCGACATCTGATTCCGGAATCGCTTCGTGGTCCTGGGATTTCGGCGACGGCGCCGTCAGCAGCGTACAGAACCCCGCGCACGAGTATGTCGCCGAAGGAGTTTACGACGTTACACTGACGGTCTCCGGTCCCGATGGTTCTGATGTGGAGACGAAAGCCGGTTACATTACGGTCTCCGGCGGCGGGGCGATTCAGGCCGAATTTTACGCGGCGCCGACGTCGGGCAGTGCACCGCTGGACGTCCAGTTCACGGATACTTCCACGTCTACTTCCGGAATTACCTCGTGGTCCTGGAGTTTCGGGGACGGCGCCCTCAGCAGCGGGCAGAACCCTGTCCATCAATACGCGGCCGAAGGTGCCTACGACGTCGCGTTGACGGTGTCCGGCCCGAGTGGTGAAGACACTGAAACAAAAACCGCCTACGTCACCGTCTATGCCGGCGGCGAAGTGCCGCCGCATACGGATTGCGTAAGGATGTTCGACCCGAAGCTGGAAGGTGACCCGAAGGCAACCGTTGTTTACGCCGTAGGCCCTTCCGGCAACGATTACACAGTGACCGTAAAGATAATGAAAGGAAGCACGCTGGTCCGCCTTCTGGTCGACGGCGAACTCCTGTCCGGCGGGCAGAATCATGTTGCGGACTGGGACGGCAAAAACGATGCAGGCCGGTATGCCGACCCCGGTTCATACGAAGTGGTCGTGGAGGCGACGCACGACAGCGTGACGCCGATAACCGAAAACGCGGATATAACCGTGGTGCGGCTGGGCATAGTCGAGGTGGAATTCGAAGGAGCCGCAGCCAGCCAGGAGTTCCCGCTCGTTTATCCGTATGCGAGTAAATCAGGCAAGAACGATTACGCGGTAAGCGGCCCGCAATGGAAACTCACGGGCCTGGATGACGGTAACGGCCTGCCGCGCCCCGAAGCGGCGCCGAACCAGAACCTGATTTACCCCGATGCTTTCAGGCCGTATGACCATAATTACCCCGTCTGCTACCGCGCGGGGTCGAAGGTCCGGTTCAGCGCCAGAACCGGTTCGCAGGCCGTTTCTGAAATCACCGGGACTTCGAAGGCCGCGGGATACCCGGTAACGGGATACCCGATACGCATGACGGCCTTCGGCTGCAGTGCGAAACCCGCCGGCGCCAATGAAAACATTTCACCCGGCGGGGCGTATGTCTTCGAATCCGATGCCGGGCTGGACGGTCTTTGCGGCGTCGAAATAACCGGTTTTGAATTTACGTTTTCGTATCACGACGGCTCGGCCTGGATTCCGATTCCGGGCAGGTACACGACTACTCACAGGATTCTGCGCACGGCCGGTATTCCGGTATGGGTTGACTATGACGGCGCCGACGGCGTCGAGGAATACCTCTATGTTTCTCTTGCCGAATGGTCGTGCGAATGGGCCGCGGGCAGCACGAACGTGAAACAGGTCGCGGATGCCTGTTACCTGCATCTGGAGGAGTCGGGAATCAGGTATTTTGAAAGCGCCTGGTTTACCACGGATGTATTCGACAAGGGCGGCGGCATGTGCGACGGGATGAACGACTTTTTCGACCACCTCGTGGCGGTCCAGGGTTTCAGCACATCGAAATACGCTTACCTCATTTATCCCCTGACCGGCACTTACCCGGAATCCAAATGGTATTCCATAATTATAAAGGAACCCGGACTGAACAGGACCGTTGCTCAAATGGAGACCTGGTTTTACTGTGTGGATTCCGTTTACCCTTTCCCGTATTTTGCGGGCGGGAGCTCATCATACGACGATGTCGAGTACCTGACGGCAAACTGGTACAAGTTCGGCGGCCCTACCGCGCCGGATGGGCATTGTATTAATTTCCTGGACTACGGCGGCGAGATATACCTCTACGACGCCTCGTTCAGGAATTCCTGGGGGCCTGCGCCACTGGCGGGGACGTTTACTTCACTCCCGCCCGAGGATGCTTACCTGACCGGGAGTTCAATCAGCGACTTCAAGTCCATATATTTCGACATCGGCGTGGCCTACACCCGCGGCAGACCTTATTACGACCACGACGACGATCCGGACACTCCGCCCAGGGCTCAATATGAGCTTGATGTGAAAACCAGCCTGTACGGCCCGGACGAGTTGCGCTTGCGCTGGCTGCTTGAAAACTGGTAATTGTATATGCTGTTACGAAGAACTTTTGAAATAAGCTCTATTCTACTCGTTCTGCTGTCGTGTCATTCGCTCAACGCGCAGGATTCCTCTGACAAGGACCACGCGGCTTTTATCCGGGATGCATATAAAAAGATCGCCGGTGCGGAAGTTGTGGACGTCGGCGAGGCTATGAAGCTGATAGCTTCCTGCAGGGAGCGCCTGGCAATAATGGTTGAGTCCGATCCCGCGGGCCTGATTGACCTGGCAAGGGAAATCATCCTCGACAAACCAGAGCTGCTGGAAGACGAAAAGCGGCGTGGTATCACGCCCCCACGACTTGTACTGAAAGGCGCGATTATGGGCGCCGTAGTTCTGCTGGGCGGCGAAGAGGCCGAACTGCTTCTCGAAGAACTCGCGGAAAAGGTCAGGGCCGGGGAAGCGGAAAGCGCAGCCCTCGGCTCCAACCCGGATAATCTTCTGAACGTGCCGATGAAGTATGACCGGGCAATCTCCGAAGCGCTTGAAGGTACGGCAACTGACCCTGAAGCGGATTTGAAGGGCGCCGTCAGGTTTGCCCAGAGCCACGTCGTCGCAGAGATACTCCTTGCTGAAAATATCCCGTCCATTTCTCCTGAAGGCCTCGCGAAGATAAAGATGAAAGCTCTTTCGCGCCTCGAAAGTTCGATTGCCCGGGCAAAGTTTACGAACCCTCTAATGCGCCTGAAATACGATAAAATAATGAAGATCATGCGCGAAGCCTGTAATGCGGATACTTCCCTGCCCATGCCTCCGCAGTGGCGGAAGCGGCTCGAACGAAACATGGACGTGATGGAAAAAAGGCTGCGCGAATCCGGGGCGGCAGAAATAAAAACCGGCATGAAAAAACTGCCGGACGCGTCCAATCCGCGCCGAAAGACCCGCTCCGCCGACTCAGGGACGGAAAACGGCGCTGCTGCCCGTAATGCGCGTTTCAGCGGCGGTGACGATGGGGTGTTGCCTGAGGCCGGAAGCGCGATTGCCGGCGAAGGAAAAATACGAAAGAGTCCTGTCACGGAAACGGATCAGGCTCGAAACGGTTTCTTTCGGACAATTACTGTTATTCTACTGGTTTTGGCGGCTGTTATTTGCGCTTCCGCTTTCTTTCGACACCGTACCAGAAAATAAAGTGTCTTACTCGGATTTACGCTCTATCTTCGGCAGCGTCATCGCCGCGGAGAGGACCAGGTCGACGATTCCGGGCTCGTTGCGGATGGTCTGGAAAACGATTGTCCTGTTTCTTCTCACAAGAGTTACAACCGGGAGAGCGGTTTTGTAGACAGGTTTTTCCTTTGCTCCTATCCACGGGTTGGTCTTGCGGCCGTCGGGGTCGTGGATGACCTGGAACTTGATGCCGAGTTCGGCTACGCACTTTTTGGCCGAATCGACGTTGGAAACGGGGCAGATTCCAGCCACTTCGATTCCAAAGCGGGCAAGCCTGTCTTTTGATCCGTTCAGGCTTTTTATCATTTTTCTTGACCATCCCGCATGCGGGTGTAGCGTGATGAAAAGCTGGCGCTTCTCCGCGAGCCGTTCGGATAGTTTGTATTCGCCGCCGCCGAGAAGGTTGCACGTGAAATCCGGTACCCGTTTTCCCTTCGGGAAGGGCGATTTTATACCCCGGCCGGAATAATCCTCGAAGGGAATGGAAATCTCCGCGCGGACTTCGGTGGTTTTGCCTGACCGGATTTCCACGTGCTGCAGATTGAAGTTAGGCGCGCCGTCTCCGAACCGCGACCCCGCGCTGAACAGGTATTCACCCGGTTCGAACTCCATAATCCGTACATGGCCTTCTTTCTTGATGTCAACTCCTTCATAGAACGTGGTCCAGGATCCGTTGTCGTATTTGGCGACCGCCCAGTCCCTGTAAAACTTGGCTTTCTTGAAAGGTTCGTTATAGCGGGTGAATTCAATTTTCAATATGCCGCGTTTGGCGTATTTTTTTCTTGCAGCCTCTGATTTGGATGTGTCGCCTATGGATTCCGGCTCGAGCGGGTAAAGCGGGAGCCATTTGCCGTCTTCGAAAAACTCCGCCCAGTTGTGGCCGCGCTTTTCAGGCATTTTCGCGGGGACGCCGATGGAGCGCAGGATTCCGACCGCGCAGGCCGCAAGGGCGTATTCGGAACCGCTGCCCCCCCGGACCGTATCGGTTGGAAGGGGAACGGTTTCGAGCCTGGACGCGGCCCGCTTCCTGAGATTATCCGCCGTCCACCTGTTTACGTTCTCCGCTGTCTTGCGGATAGTGTCGCCGCGAAGGCCGGCGAAACGTTCGCGGAGCACGCGGCGCCATGCGCCGGCATGCTCGTAGCGGATACGGAACTGGAATACGTATTGCCTGTACGTGTCCGTGTCCAGCTTCCACGGTATTTCTTTGCGGGTTTCGTCCGCGAGCAGCAGGTGCTCCAGGAGGGTGAGGGATTTTATCTCGATAACGTCCTTTACCGTCATCTTGCTTATCAGCCAGATAAGGTCGTCGCGCTGTTCGGCGGGCGCGGCCGTCAACGCTTCACTCAGCTCTTTCCAGTTTGCGCCGGCTTCGATAAACTTGTCTGTTATCGGCTTCAGGTCTTCTTCGAACTGCTTCAGAAACTCCGAGAGCTCGGGATGAGCGGCGCGGTTCTCGAGCAGCTTTTTCTCCCGGCGGAGGCGCGTGCGTTCGCTTCGCAGCCCGGCGATTTCACCGCGCAGCCGTTCTTCAGAACCGATTTGCCTGGGTTTTTCAATCTCCGGCGCGGGGAGGGGCGCAACGTTCAGGGTGAATCTCCCTTCCGGAGCTCGGTGTTTCGAGATGTCAAGCTCTATCAGTTCGTCGGATTTGCTCCTGGCCAGGGCATAGTCGCGGCCCTTGTCGTCTCCCGCGGTGACGAAAAAGTCGCCTGCCGCCACGTCGAGGAATGTTTCGCCGTTTGAATCGGTAACGCGCCTGGCGAAGGGGCGTATTCCGCCGAAATTGAAAATTTCGAAATTTACATGCTGCCCGGCCGCGGGTTTTCCATCGCGGCGAACCCGGACGCTAACCTTGCGCATGCAATCGGTATATGCGGGCGTGGAGTTGACAAGGGTGTAATCCGACTTGCGCCGGTAGACAGGCTCGTCTGTTTCCATGTCGCCGTAAGCGCTTGAAACCACCATGAGCGTGCGTTTTGATTTTTTCGTGAACCATGCCCGGTCGAGCTTTTCCTCCGGCTCGCATGCCCCGAGGTGGCGCCACGCCGAGCCGTCCCAGACCTCGACCCATGCATGGTTGGAATCGGTGAAAGGCCAGAGCGGCGTCGAGCATGTCCTCACGGGAATACCCACGGAGCGCGCCGCGCAGATATAGAAAACCATCTCCTCTTCGCAGCGCCCGATTCCGCGGTTCAGCGTCGCAAAAACGCTCTGGTCGCGCCGGCTGGTGGATTTATAGGTAACATTCTCGGCGCACCACCGGTTCACTTCGAGCGCCGCTTCCGTAAGTGTTTTGCAGTTTATTACGCGCGGCTTTACTTTTTCGTACAGGAACTTCCGCCACCTCGTTATCGGTTCCTGCGTAACGCGGTGCGGCAGGACGTACTGGAGGAACAGACTGTCTTTCAGTTCTTTGGAATATGCGAATTCGCTCCGGGCCTTGATGGCGTATTCAAAATTCTCATTCAGGGTCGCTGCGTCAATCGCAGCAAGGTCTCCTTCGGACATATGGGCGATCAGGAATTCCGCGGCCAGGCGGTATTTGTCGCCGACGCCGTTCAGGAACTTTTCAATTTCACCGCGGTTTTCGCCCGCCAGCGGAAGTTTCTTTTCCAGCTTCTCTTTATAGACCGTGGAAGGCGTATATGCCTCATCACCGCCGAAGGCACAGGAAATCACGATTGCAATGACTGTTATGGCTGAGAGGGATTTTTTTAGCCGCATGTTTCCTCTTTCTTTTACCCGTGTCAGGTTCCCGTACAGGATGCAGCAAATCGTTCAATCGTAGCCGGAACTTTCGAGTTAATATATCAAAGTTTATGTATAAGTCAAACTTCTAAATCCTGATGCAGACGGATAGCCGCAGATTGTTTTGGGAAATAAAAGAAATGGGCGGGTCTGGGACCCGCCCGTGCATCAGCCGGAAATGGTGGGAAAAATACATAGCAGATCTTATTGAATGATTATCTCAGTCCGCGTGCAATCAGTTCAGAGTATGGGTCTGGAAGAACTGCCAGTTTGCATCGAACGCTGCCTGGTAAGGCGCGTGGCCCGTGGGGCCGACCAGGAATTCCACCTCATGCCCCGCGGCCTCGAGGTCGTCGGCAATTTGAGGGTATAAGGTATACATCGGGTCTGACTGGCCGCAATAGACATAGTACGGCGCCTTGCGCACGGAAGTGCTGCTGCCCATCGGCAGGCCGCAGTGCATCGCGCAGGCCGCGAATATCTCGCCGTGCGCCCGCCCGATAGTGGACGTTGTGCTGGCTCCGCCGGAGAATCCTGCCAGGTATATCCTGTTGATGTAAATGTTGTAGTTTGCCTTGGCATGCTCGACAATGGCCAGGACCGCTTCTATGTTGTTTTCATACTTCCACCAGTGATGTGCAACCTCCGGATCTGGATCGTCGGGCGCGTATGGCCGGTAAATAACCCATCCGGCGCTGGTAGCGTGCCCGTTATAGATGCTGTCGAGATACGTGGAGTAATCGCCGGGAGTCGCTGTGTCGCCGTGCAGCCAGACCTTGAGGCATGTGGGTCCGCTTGAGCCGGGGGCTGTGACGATCATAACAATATCTTCACTACCAACGCGGATGCTTATTGTGAACGTGCCCGTCTGTCCGCCGGACCCGCCGCTGGTGTTCGTACCGCTGCCCGTTCCTGTCCCGGTCCCTGTGCCGGTCCCGGTACCCGTACCCGTTCCGGTAGGAGGCGCAACCGCACTGCCGCCGCTGCTTCCGCCTCCGCCGCATCCTTCCGTGATAATCCCGATCGCAAAAATAAGCAGGAAAACTGTGAGCATGCGGGTCGTAGCATTGAGCGGTTGCCTGTTCATGGCGCCTCCAATGTCTCTAGTACGGGAACTGGATAGTCGACGTCTCCCATGAAATATCTTTGCGGTCGCAATTGATGTACGTGGCTTCGTACTTGACGATTCCCTCGTGGCGCGAGAACCAGTAAACCTCGTCGAAAAAGAGCGAGCTCTGGCGGTACGTCCTGTAATGCATTTTGATGCAGTCGACCTTGTGCCCGTAGGGAACTTCCAGCTCTTCTTTTCCGAGGTAGGTGGCCTCGAACTTCCAGTTTTCGACGTCACCGGTAGGATTTCCCGTCTGGTGATCGCATTCCGTCGCCGTGGTCATTGTCGTCATTTTTTCGCCCGGCGGCATGTTCCGGTAACCCCAGACAAGGGGAGGGTCGAAGTCCCAGTAAAGCCTCGGATAAATCGCGAAACGGTACTGGTACAAAGTATGCGAGCCGTCCGTCCCGAAATAATGCGTCCAGCCGGGGTCTTCCGACGAGTATTCGCGCATCGGATAGGTTGTTACCGGGCCCACGTTCGTAACCGGGCCGATGTCCTTGTATGCGCCGCCGGCGAATGTCCAGCGCCAGTCCGTGTCCATCGGCCAGAAGTAATCTTCGAAGTTTATCGGGTCCGATGGGGCGCCCGGCGGCGGCTCGTAACCCGGCCCCGCGGGGTAGACTCTCGTGGCCTGAAGGCATCTGCCGATGCCGGACGGCGTCAGTTCCCATACCGAAGCGATCACGCCGATCAAGCCCAGGTTCACGTCGACCGGAAGCGACCTCGACGTCCATGCCGGAAAATCAGCGCTCTCCCCGACTCCGAGTCCGTCGATCTTTATGCTGGAAATGTCCTGCCCTATGCAGTCGTAGCTGCACTGCAGCCAGCCGGTGCCTTTCCTGAGGTCGTAAATTGTTGCGCGCAGGCAGAGAGGTCCGAAAGTTTCGGACGACATATTCTCAACGCTTCCCGTAATCGTCACCATGCGCGATGCGTTATTCATGGAAAACACGAAGTCGGGCGAAACCTGCGCCGGCGTTTCTTTCAACTCCTGAATTTTTGTATCGATCTGATAGCTGTACGGATTGGGGCTGCCCACGCGTTCGCCGTCGATGTGAACGTAGGGAAAATCCGGCCACGGCTGGCCGTACAGCTGGAGGACGATGAACCTGTGCTCCGCCGCGTTGAAAGTGCTGCTGTCGGGCCAGACCTGGAGGTTTGTGTAAAGAACGTCGAAGTCCTTCTTTCCTCTTATAATACTCGCAAGGGTCGTGTAGTATGACGGGAACCGGTCGAAGTACTCGATCATCACCGTGCGTGGAATTCCGTCGGTGTGAATTCCGGTTCCCGGACCCGTCCCGGTATTGTTGGGCGGCCCCGGCGTGCTTACCGTGTTTGTCTGCCAGCCGATGCTTATCCCGCTCTTTCCGCTGCGGTTCTTGCAGGCGGGAATTACAATGGACAATCCAGCAACCAGGACGAGGGTGCAGACCAGCCGAACAAGTGTACGTTCCATTTTATTCTCCTGACACCGTGTTTCACATTACGGACAAGATGGATCGAAGGCTTTCCGGCAGCCTTGAACTGGAGCATGCAATAATCGGCAAACGTGGAAATCCGTCTGGAATTCGCATTACTCATTTCTAAATCCTTTGTAATTTGCAGATGCTTTGCTGATGCTGTAAGGGTTAACAGTAAAAAACGTGCCATTTGGGTATGAAGTGGAGTGATGTTATATCTCATGTGAACATAAGCAGTTATGTGTATTATTACCATGTGGGCTCTTGACCGACAAATCCAAAAAAGGACATATACTGTCCTTTGGGACATATAATGTCCTTTGCCCTTGACATGGAATAATGTGCGGTGGTATGATTGGGTCGAGCGTCGTGGGTCGAGCGTCAAGCGTCAAGCGTCAGGCGTCGAGAAAGAGAAGAAATGAAGATATCGTTGCCAGTAAAGCTCGGGATTTTTATTGTCGCGCTATTCGCGGTGGTGATTGCGGTGTGCCTGCTGTGGAAGCCGGTGATGATACGTTATTATGCAAATATGCTGAGGAAAGGCAGTTCCTTTGAAAAGATGAAAGCTCTGGATAGGCTTGCGGATTTCGGGGAAAAAGGAAAAGCCGCGATCATAAGTTCATTTCCCGAAGGAGAAAAAGCCGGGCGCCTGATGGCGGAAGTATGGCCGGATGTTAATGAAAATATTTCGTTGAAATTCTATCGTGAGTTTTTTGCTGATTCCATAGATAAAAATGTAAGAAAGTTCAAACCGGGCAAGGCGAATAATACCGATAAGTGTATGTTTAGAGCCATTCACCTTGCCGCATGGATGGGTTATTTTGAAGCCGCAGCTCTGCTTCTTGAAAAAGGCGCGGATAGCAACTCCGAAGGATATCTTGACCGAATCGGCAAGCATGGAAAAATAAAATATCACGGTTTACGTGTTTTGACTCCGGCGGCAATCGCGGCCTATAGAGATAATCTGAAAATGCTTAAACTGCTGCTTAAGGCAAATCCGGAAATCAAACCTGAGTTTGATTGGAAGCTGATAAGTGCTGCTGCCCTAAGCAACAGCATGGATGTAATGAAATACCTTCTGGATAAGGGAGCGGATATTAACATAAAGGGCGACTACAGAAGAACGGCGATGCACCTTGCGATGGGCTACTTCCTGATGGATGAAGGGGAAGCTGAGACAAAGAAGAGGTTTATTGAATTACTTCTTAAACACGGTGCTGATGTAAACGCCAGGGATACGCAGGATGAGACACCGTTTATTCGCGCAGCGATCTGCTGCAACGAAGCAATTGTGCTTTTGCTGATTGATCATGGAGCCGATCTGGACGCCAGACTAAATACTAATGGAGCTTCGGCGATACATTACTCATTTAATAGACAAAAGAATTACAGGATTCTTATCGAGAAAGGATGTAACGTAAACGCGAAGAAATTAAGGGGGCAAACACCGCTGCATATTGCAGCGGGCCATTTTGATGGAAAGAAAATTGTTCCATATCTTATAGAGCATGGCGCAGATGTAAATTCGGTTGATGTCGATGGGAAAACACCTCTCGATTTCGCAAGGGATGAAAAAATTGAAGCCATACTCCGCGCACACGGAGCGAAGACGGCGGATGAATTGAAGGCGGAGCGATAACCACGATAATGCAGAGGCGGGAGCACAACCTCAGATTCATATTCACCATAACGCGGTGGCCCGCGCTGTACGTCGCCGTATTCTTCGCCGCGTTCATGATCTGCACATTGACAATCGATTTTAAGAGCCACGAAACGGGCGAAATGGAACCGGGGATGAGAGCTTTTTATTATTCCCTCGCGGCAGCCTTCCTCATCACAACGGCGATCTGGCGCTTTTTCGTAAGCGGCAACATCGTCGTAACGGAAAAAGGCATTTCGGTGAAAGGCGTGGGCTTCGGCTGGGAGCAGATAAAGGGCGTGCTGCACGACCGCGAAAAAGGTCTTAAAGAGATTATCCTGTTCTATTACCTGGACGGGAACAGGCGGCTGAAAAGGCAGGTCATAAAGGCGAACTATACCGGGTTCGACGAGCTCGCACGGGCGATGCTTAATGAAATGTATGACCGTGACCGCGCGAGTTTCGTCTACTCCGGGACGGGCATCAGCGCGATCTCTCAAATCGCGCAGGTTGCTATCGCGCTGTTTATGCCGTTGATCTTTGCCGCCACCGCCGGCGATAATAAATCCAAAGAGCGCAAGACGCGGATAGAGGGATTCAGGAAAACCGTGATGCGCAGAATGCACAAGGGCGGCCGCATCGGGAACTCTAAAGGCTAAAGAACAAGGGAAAAGAAGTACCGAGTACCGAGTACCGAGTACCGGGAAAGAAAAGAAGGGAATAGGGAATAATTAATCTGTTAGCGGCCGCGCTTGACTTCGGCGAGCTCAGTCGAGTCGCGCGGCGCGTGGCTGCAGGGAAAAAGACTTTATGAATCAGGCTCCGCAGGAAACTGTTGAAACTATTTCACGCCGCAGGCATCTCGGATACGTGCTGCTGTTCTCGACAGCGGCATGGACCGGCCTCGGGGTAATCGCGTCGTGTATCTGGCCTTATTTTTCGCCTCGCGGTTTCACTGACGACTATTTCGGGAACATAAGCCCATTGTGGTTCGTGCCGGGCGGAATAATTTCGGGTTTCGTAATCGGGTTCGTGCTTAACCGGTGGATGCTTGTCGCATATTCGTCAGGACCTGCAAAAGAAGTCCCTGTATCGTGGGCCGCGCGTTACGGGCGTCATCTCTGGGGCTTGCGCGGAAGGCTCTATATTGTCGTTCTCTTTCTTCTGTATATCGGGTGCGGGCAATTGCGGCAGTTATATTATCGCTCGGTTATATGGGGCAAGGTGCCGGGCTTGAGTACGAGCCGGTCTGCCCATGTAAGAAACTGGACAATCTGGGCGGTAGTATGGCACAAGGCGTATAAAGACCCCGCGGGTTGGGATGCGCTGATAAATACACTAAAGAACGATCCATCTCATAACGTCCGATGCAATGCAGCTATCTGGCTGGGCGAAGTTGATGATCCGCGCGCGGTGGACATATTGATCGAAATGCTTCGAAACAATCCGGTTGCCAGAGAGCGCTATTGTGCTGCGTGGGGCCTTGGCTGGAGTGGTGATAAAAGGGCGGTTGAGCCGTTAATTGAAACCCTTACGAAAGATAAAGACCCCGATACGCGACGCCGGGCGGCTCAATCTCTCGGAAGAATTGGCGATCCACGCGCCATAGAAGCTCTGGAAAATGCGAGCAAGAACGATACAGATTCCCGCGTGCGTGAATGTGCCGAAGATGCGCTTAGGGAAATCCGCGAGCAGGAGGAATTGAAAATAAGGGAATAAGGGAACAAGGAAACAAGGGAATAAGGGAATAAGTATAAAGAATATTTTTACTTATTCACTTATCAACTTATTTCCTTATCCACTTCTTTGTTTAGCCGCCGCGCTTGCGCGGCGCGTGGCAGAAGGGTAGAGGGGAAAAAAGAAGAGTCGGGAGCAGCGATGAGCGGCAAGACAGATAAATTCAGGAAGCAGATACGGGACGGTCTTGCGGAACCGGAGGCCGGTGTTTTCGCGTTTGTTTCGCGCGCTTACGATGCGGGCAGGGATAAAGGCCTGCACGATGAAATTCTCGAAGCTGCGAACCGCGAGCTTGAAAAGACCGATGATCCGGTAAAAAGGGCGATGCTGCGCCTGCTTACGGCGAAGGTTTATGATTCGGTTTCGGATAATGAGCGCGCGCGGGAGGCGGCGCAGGCGGTCGTCGATGAAGAAGGCCTGCCGGTCGAGTTCAGGGCTTACGGCCTGAATATAATCGGTTCCGCGTACCTGAACGAGATGGAAACGACGGCCGGGGAGAGTTATTTCAAGCAGGCGCTCGGGCTGCTGGGTGATGAGAAAAGCGAGTTCTCTATTTACCTTTTCCACCAGCTCGGCCGCGCGTTTCTGGAGCAGACAAGGTATTACCTTGCGCTCGAATACCTGCAGGCGCATTACGATGCCGTGGAAGAGCAGGGCCTCGAGCATCTGCGATCGAAGGCGATCAACTCGCTTGCGGTCACGTTCAGTTTTCTGGGCAGGAACGCCGAGGCGGAGAAATGCCTTTTCGAGGCGTACGAACTCGCAAAGGCGCGCGGCGAAAAAGAGCAGGAAGGGGTGGCGCTTGCGAACCTCGCGAACCATTTCTCGCAGATGGAGGAGTACGAGACCGCGGAGAAGTACGGTCGTGAAGCGCTGAACATGATGGAAGAGGCCGGGAGCCCGCTACAGGCGTGCGCGAGCATGATAAACCTGGCGTCCGTCTACAACAGCATGGAGAGGAGGGACGAGGCGCTCGAGTTGGCAAAAAAGTGCCGCGAGATGGCGGAGGAGCGCAACCTCAAGGAAGTTATTCCCACCGCGTACATCATGCTGGGCGACCTGCTCAACAAGAAGGGCGACCCCGAGGCGCTTTTCATGCTTTCGAAGAGCGTGAAACTTTTCGAGACGCATTTTCCCGGGATAGAGCCGCAAAACATCGAGTACGCGTTTTTCAAGTACGGGAAAATGCTTCTCGAGCGCGGCGACCCGCGCGGCGGCGAGTACGTTTGGAAGAGTCTCGAAGTGTTCAAGAAGCGGCCGTCCTCCAACAGCACGCGGAAGTACATTGTCGAGGCGGAAAGCATTATCCGCGATCTGCCCGCGGGGGCCGATTATTCCGAAAAGGAGCAGGTAGAGATAAGCGGCGAAAACCTGAAAAGGCTTCTCGATATCTCAAAGGCGATAGGCTCGGAAAGCAAGCTGACGGATGCGCTTGAAAAGGTCCTCGAATTCGCGCTCGAGATAAGCGGGGCCGAGCGCGGGATTATCTGGACCTTCGAGGACGGTAATCTGAAGCATGCCAATTCCAGGAACTTTTCCCGGGAAATAAGCGAAGAACCCGGTTATGACGTCATAGTCGAGATTTCGTACCGGGTGGCGAGCAGCGGAATCGGGCTTGACGCGTCGAACCCCGAAGAGCTCAAAGCGACCATGCTGGAGCTCACGTCCAGTGAGCGCATGCCTGTGAAATCGGCCCTGGCGCTCCCGCTTTCGACGCACGGCAGGACGACGGGCGTGATTTACCTCGACAGTCGTTTTGCTTTTCTTTCCATCCCGCTCGCCCTGAAGCAACTGCTTGCCTCGCTGCTGGAACAGGCCGTGATTATTCTCGATAAACTGAAACTGTTCGAGGAGGAAAGCAGAAAGAGGCAGCGGCTGCAGAGGAAAGTCAAACGGCAGGAGAACGAGCTTCGCAGAACCCTGAGCATCGTCGAGCAGCAGAAGGAGGAGCTGGGGAAGCGCCACGGCTTCGGAAACATTATCGGGAAAAGCCCGGGGATGAGGAAAATCCTCGAGCAGGCGGCGCTGGCCGCGAAAATCGATTTGCCGGTTCTGATATACGGCGAGAGCGGGACCGGGAAGGAAGTGTTTGCACGGGCGCTTCATTACAGCGGGCCGCGGAGCGACAGGCTTTTTGTGCCGATAAACTGCGCGTCTTTTCCCGAGAGCCTTCTGGAGGCCGAGCTTTTCGGCTACGAGGCGGGCGCGTTCACCGGCGCCGTGAATTCCAAGGAAGGTCTTTTCGAGGTCGCGGACGGGGGCACGCTGCTGCTCGACGAGATCGGCGACATGAGCGAAAAAATGCAGGCCAAGCTGCTCCGCGTGATACAGGAAAACGAGGTAAGAAGGATAGGCGGGCGCAAGACGATAAAAATCGACGTCCGTATCCTCGCGGCGTCCAACCGGAAAATACCCGAGCTTATCAAGGCGGGCACGTTCCGGGAAGACCTGTATTTCAGGCTGAACGTGGTGCAGCTGGAACTGCCGCCGCTGCGGGAAAGGAAAGGCGATATTCCGATTCTCGTCGAGCATTTCTGGCGGAAGGCGGGAGGGGACCTGGAAGAAACGCCGGCGGACAGGAAGCACGAATTCCTGAAAACTCTTGAATTCTACACGTGGCCCGGGAACGTGCGCGAGCTGGAGAACGAGATCGAGAAGCTTGTGGCGCTCGGCGACGGGACGATGAACGCCGACCTGCTTTCGGACCACGTCGTCAGCGGCACGGAGGATGTGCCTTTCCAGGTAAATTCCGCCGATGGGTCCGGCTACAATCTGCAGTCGATGGAAGCCAGGCTTATGAAGGCCGCGCTCGAGAAGGCGCGCGGCAACAAGGCGAAGGCCGCGCGCCTGATGGGGATTCCGAAGTCGTCCTTTTACCTGAAGGCAAAAAAGTACGGGATTGAAGTTGAGTGAACAGGGAAACAAGGTAACAAGGGAATAAGGGAATAAGGAATAAGGGATAAGGGGTAAGGGGTAAGGGATACGGGAAAAATATATTTGTTTAGCGGCGCAGCTTGCTGCGCGTTGAATATAATTAGCCGGCGAGCTTGCTCGCCGAGTGATAATAGAGAGGAAGAAATCCCGAATGCCGGGAAAGATTAAGAAATGAATGAAAATAAACCACAACTCATCTCCCGCAAACAGCATTACTATTACGTGCTGGTGTTCTCAATTGCGGTTTGGTTGTTTGTTGCTGAAATCCTAGCGGCGTTTATGCCAATATATAGAAGCAAGACAACTCCCGATGCTATATGTAATTTCTGCCAAATGCATAGAGAGCTTAATAACATCAGTTATATTGTATTCGGAATTGGAGGATTTATTTGGGGATTCATAATATCTTTTATTATTAATCGCTACATGTTAGTTGCCTATTCAAAACCAAAAGAGGAGAAAGTACCTTTATCAATATTCGCAAGGTCCGGTAAACAATTGCTTGGATGGAGAGGTATAGTTGCGCTTTGCATAGTATCGCTTCTATATTTTGCGGGCAATGAAATTTCAATAAAGTATTTAAGAACACATCCCAATGACCGCTATGCAATTCATTGTGCAACTGCCAAAGGAGATATTGACACCGTAAGAAAACTCATTGAAGATGGAGTAGATGTAAATTCCCCCGGAGGCGGGAGCTTTGCACCTTTACATCTTGCAGCCGATAAAGGTTTTATAGATATAGCAAAACTGCTTTTAGAGAAGGGTGCAGATGTCGATATTAGAGAGTTCCGAAACTACACACCGCTTTTCTTCGCTACTTATAATAAGGATACAAAAATAACAGAATTGCTAATCGAAAAAGGCGCTCAAATAGATGCAAAAGCTGTCGATAACCTAACCCCGTTGCTTATTGCTATAGGTAAGGAGACAATAAACAACGTGAAAATGCTGCTTGAAAAGGGCGCTGATATAAATAATGTAGATAGAAATGGAGATTCGGCACTACATGAGGCAATTTATTGTAAGAATATTGAAATACTCAAATTACTCTTGGAATCAGGAGCCAAGATAAATGTTAATGGGTATTTTGGAACACCGCTTCACAACGCAGTTATTTCCGACTGGGAAGAGGCAATCGTTATATTACTATCTAAGGGTGCTAATGTAAATGCAATAGATAATAGTGGTAAGACTCCATTGCATTTAGCTGTGGATAAGCTAAACAGAAAACTCTCTGAATTATTAATAAAAGGCGGGGCAAGTATTAATGCAATCGATAAAAATGGGGATACTCCTTTGGATATATTGATGGATAGAACATATCCCGACCCCGAAAAAATAATTGATTACCTCCGCTCCCACGGCGCGAAGACGGGCGAGGAGTTGCTGAAAGAAAAAGAGCAGAAATAGTGCAGGGGCACGGCGCGCCGTGCCCCTGCAAATTAATCCTGGATTCCCGCCTTCGCGGGAATGACAGATAATCCCAAATCAATCGTACTGAATATCCTTCAGCACGATCTTGAATTTCTTCATTTTGCCGTCGATTGAAGAGCGCGGGATGCCGAGAATCCTGCACGCCTCCGACCGGTTCCCCCCTGCGTTCCTCAGCGCGTTGACGATGCTCTGGCGCTCCATCTCCGGCAGCGTAAGGTCCGCGTTTGCAGCGAAAATATCGTTTTCCGGATCCTTGACTTTGTCGCTTTTGATGATACGCGGCGACAAGTACCTGGTGCTCAACTTGTCTTTGCCGAGGGAGACGAGCCGGTTGATCTCGTTTTCGAGCTCGCGCACGTTCCCGGGCCAGTCGTAGTTCATGAGGATCCGCAGAAGCTCCGCATTTTCCCCGGCGTCCGTTTCCCGGTCCGGGCCGGTCGCCTGCCCGCGGAAATGCTCGACGAGGAGGGGGATGTCTTCCTTCCTCTCCATAAGGGTCGGGAGTGTCAGCGAAAGAACGTTCAACCTGTAGTAAAGGTCTTCCCGGAATTTCTCCTCGCCCACGAGGTCGTAAAGGTCCCTGTTGCTTGCGGAAATTATTCTGATATCTATCTTAATTGGATTGCGTCCGCCGATTCTGCGGATTTCCTTTTCCTGGATGACACGGAGCATTTTCTGCTGCATCGAGGGACTCATGTTGCCTATCTCGTCGAGGAAAAGAGTGCCGCCGTCCGCGATTTCGAAGAGGCCTTTCCGCATCTCGGTCGCGCCGGTAAACGCGCCTTTTTCGTAGCCGAAAAGCTCGCTCTCCATAAGCGACTCGGGAATCGAGGCGCAGTTGATCGCGGTAAAATGCTTCTTCTTCCGCGGGCCGTTGTAGTGGATAGCTTTTGCGACAAGCTCTTTCCCCGTTCCGCTCGCGCCGTATATGCAGACCGGAAGGTCGCTGTCCGTTATCTTGTCGATGAGAAGGAACAGCTCCTGCATCTTCGCGCTTTTCCCGATGATGTTCTTATACTGGTAACGCGACTCGAGCAGCTCCTGTTTCTTTTCGAGATCGAGACGCGTCTTTTCGAGCTCGACTCCCTGTTTCTCGACTTTCTGTTCCAGCTTTCTGCTGAGCCTGCGGATTTCCTCGAACAGCTTCATCTTGTCGATGATGATTGCGACCTGCTCCATAAGCGTTATGAGCAGGTCTTTAAGCTCCTGGGAAAGCCTTACAACCGCGAAACGGCTGTCGATATAGACGCAGCCGATGACGTTCTGCTTGATGAGAAGCGGAAACGCAAAAACGGCCTTGATGTTTTCCGGGCGCCCGGGTATGGTCCTCAGAAACTCGTCCGAATCATTGATGTTCCCTTCCATTATCACGTCCTCGTTCTCGAGGACTTTCCCGATAATGTCGTTGATTATCCCGTAGTCCGGTTCTTTTGAAATATCGCCGAAAAAGTTTCTGAGGAACGCGAAGCTCCTTTCGCCGTTTTCGGCGAGGACGATGAACCCCCGCTCCGCGCCGCTTACCTCGAGGGCCGTGTCCACGACGAGCTCCAGGACTTTCTGCATTTCCGTCTCAGCGGTTATCGCCTTCGATATCTCAAGGATTTTTGACGACTTGTCGGCGCTTTGGCCCGGCCTGATGACGCGGTCGTCGTACAGGAAATGATTTTCTTTGAGTGTATTCAGGATAATATCTTTTGCCTCGTCCAGCGCCATTAATATCCGCTTTGCCTTTCCTCTTTTCTTCAGTATGTTGGCCGCTTTCCAGATTAGGCGCGCGGCTTCGGACTCGTCACTGTCCAGAAGGAACTTGCCGTACTCGAGGTAAGCGAATTCGATTCCAAGCGGGTCGCTGTCCGGGAAATGCCGCTCGTAAAGGGAGATACATTTTCTGAAATATTCCTCGGCCCTGGAATCGTTTTCGAGCGCATAGCCGACGCCCAAAGCCATATTACACTGCGGGAAAAGAGCGTCCTGCCCGGATTTCTCAGCCATTTCCAGGGCTTTGGATGCGTACTCGAGGATCCGGTCGGGTTTTTTGAGGGCAATGTAGTTGTACGCGGAAACCATGAAGATTTCCTGAAACCTCGCCTCGACGTTCATCTCTTTAAAAATTCCGTGCGCAAGGTTCATCTTCTCCTGGGATTTTTCATTTTCCCCCTGCTCGCAAAGGAAACTCCCGAAAGGTATCAGAGTGTTGGCGAGGCTCAACCTGTCGCCGAGCTTTTCGCAGAGCCCGATTGACTTCTCGTAGTACTCGATTGTTTTATCGGTGATATTGAGGACGCTCAGGCACAGTGCCGCATTGGAATACGATTTGATTGTAAGGGTCATGTTCCCGATTTTTTCCGATACTTTCCTGCAGTTCTCGAAATACTCGAGCGCAAGGGCGAACCTATGCTTGAGGAACTGGACAAGGCCGATAGTGTTGAGAATCAACGCGAATATCTCGTCTTCTGTTTCCCTTGAAAGCCCCATCGCCGCCTTACTGCACCGCTCCGCCTCTGGGATCCGGTACCGGCGGGCGTATACGGAAGCAACCATCCCGTATGCAAAGGCGCGCAGGCGGTTGGGGAGCTTGCCGTTTTTGCCGACTCTCAAACCTTCTTTTATTGCATCATCAAACTTCATTCTTTCATTCAACAGCCAGGCGACAAGCATTCGGAGCAGACCTTTCCTCGTTACGTCCTTTTCGATTTTCAGTTCTTCGCCGACGGCTTTCAGCAGAGGCTCGACATCTTTGTCTTTGATATTCTTTGAAAACTTCATGATGAAACCGTAAAAGTCGGGCAGGGATTTTCTTAGCGATATGCCGATTTCCTTCTTTAATTTCGATCTGATAACGGTGATTTTCTGTTTAGCCATATCTGCTCCGTTGTGTGGGCCGGCGAATAGCGCGTTAAGATTATAATCGAGAAGAATCAGCCTGTCAAGCATTACTTACTAAATTAGTAAATATTCCCAATCCAGGTAAATCAAAGCATCATTCAGGCATATCGAATAGAGCAGGATTGATGATGCAACATATTGTCTGATAAGGAGTAATAACTATTACTTGATTTAGTTGGCGAGTGGCACAGATATTGTTATATAGATAAGATGAAAACAGCAATAAAAGACATATCGGAGGAAGCTATGAAGAGATTAGAATTATTTATCATCCTTTTTATCGTTATCGGAATGACCATATTCTATTCCGGCTGCAGCAGCGGTGGCGGCAAATCAAGCAGCAGTGGCGGCGGCGGCGGTGGAACCGGCACCGGCACGGGCGGCACAGGCACAGGTGGCAATGGCGGCGGGGGTACGAGCGGGACAGGCGAGCCTCCGTTCGGCGAATCATCAAACGGCTCGGGCGGCGGTGCCAGCGGAGACTTCATCCTTGTTAACGAGAGCGCGGCATCGGGCGGGCCGACTCCTCTCCTCATCGTTTACAGCGGTACGGAAGGCTCGTCCGCGATGGCGTCAAATCTGAGTGGCATGCTTTCTTCCAGCATCATGGCAGTGGTATTTGACGGGCGCCAGTACATGATGGGCGACAGCGGTGGTGACGGAGCCGCGGCCCTCGACCAGTGCCGCGAGAAATACAACATCGACAACGACCGCACTTACCTTCTCGGCGAATCGGCCGGGACCGGCGGAGCGAGAGATCTTTCGATGCAGAGGCAGTCGTATTTCGCCGCGTACTGGGCCAATGACGTCGAGCAGCCGATGTCGAGCTGGCAGGCGCCCAAGACCGCGGCCGAGCTCGGCTTCGCGCCATGGGGGCAGATCGGACCGGGCGGGCAGCCGCTCGCCGTGACCCAGCCCATTATCGAGCGCATGCGCGCCGCAGGCTATCGCCTCGACGACCCGTCTCCGTATGCCGGACCGGGGTATAACCAGCACGGCAATATTCAACAGTTGCAGGCCGCCCTGGCGTGGTTTGTTGGAAAGACTCGGCAGTAAACATCGAGCAAGGAGATCCTGATAATGAGGACAACATTTTCAATAGCATATGCGGACAACGGCAAACTCCGGATGCGGGTTTCGGGAAAGCTCACAGGGCATTCCGCGAGGGAAGGATTGGAGCTTTTGAAGACGGCGGCCATGCAGGGCAAGCGCGAAATCGTGCTTGACCTGAGAAAAACAACTTCCCTTGACTCTCTCGGCTTTGCAATGTTCGACTGGATTCGAGAGCAGAACGGAAACCTGAACGTTTCAATCATCCCGCCGGTTCTCGGTATTGGAGAAGAAGAACTGGCAATTATAACGCAAATCGCCGGAACGGAAGTCCAGGAAAAACAATGTAATAACACGGCCAAAAGGAGGGAGAGAGCATGAAACTCAAGCCAATCATTCTTGCATTCGTGATAACGGCAGGACTGGTTTTCTTTCTGCCGTCATGCGGCAGCAGCGGAAAATCCAGTGGCGGTTCATCGTCCGGCGGCGGAGGAAGCACCGGCGGTGGGGGCGGAACCGGAACCGGAGGAACGGGTACGGGTACGGGCGGAACGGGTACGGGCGGAAACGGCAGCGCCGGGAGTGGCGGCCCAAACCCATCGGTGCGCTTTGGTGATGAGGTGGACAACTGGGCCAGGTACCGCCACATATGGGTGGACCCAAAGGATGGTTTCGATTACCTCATCTATCTCCGGGAACTCTATGCGTCGCACGGCCGCAATCCGGGTCCCGACCAGACCTGGCCAATTTCATTTGGGTGGAGCGATGCGCTTGCCGGTGATGCTCAGGCCGAGGCTGAAAGGCTCGCAGCCGGCGGTTCACAAAAGGGGACGCCGTACGCCAGTATGAGCGAAAGGGCGTTCTACCTGGATGGTATAAATACTTCGAAATATACCTATTCCGGCCTGGAGAAACCCAGCGACTGGTGTGAGCGAAATGGAGGGTGGGAGCACCACGAGAATCCGATTTTTCCGTTCACCAACTGTAACACAATGTTCCGGTTATATTTCTGTTACCACGATCCCGGTGGAGCCGGACCGGTGTTGACCAAGATGGGAGTCGGCATGGCTATGAGTGGCGAGGACAGGTGGTGGGTTATCGTGCTCGGCCCTTAATCTTGTGCCCAGGGAATCCCGAGAGATACTTCGGCTGGTGGGTGCTGCAGTTTGGAAACTAAGCGGCGTTACAGGTGCCGCAACAAAGATGGAAGTTATATTCCTTTCTTCCCCACGTTGAAAGGACGGGGCGCCGCGTCTGGCGGCGCCCCGATCCCCAATAATTCATTAATCAATATGACCCGGGACTCAGGACTTTGGACCTTCGCTACGGCGTGACGGTGATATCGACCGTGCGGCTGAAGTTCAGGGCGTTGTCGATGAGTTGCAGTGTGGCGGTGACTATGCCGGGATTCGGGTTCTGATACTGGTGGATGACGGTTATTTCTTTGTCCGCAGTCGGAAGCTGGATTTCCTCGCGTTCGCCGTCGCCGAAATCGATCTCGAGGTTGCGCGTGAACTGGAAGCTCGGCGCACTGATGGTGAAGGTGACTGTTCCACCGGTGGAAGGAATCGAGAGGGGGGCTGCTTCAAACGTAATTGCCGAGAGGATGCGGCTCATCGTCTCCCCGACTGCGTTTTTGACGTTGATTCGCCTGCCGGAGATTGTCTTGCCACTCAGCGAAGGTAATTCGTCGCCCGTGGACATGATGATGTCCTTGACCTCCAGGTATGTGAGGTCCGGATAGATGGACCAGATGTATGCCGCGAGCCCGGAAACCTGCGGGGCCGCCATTGATGTGCCGCCGAGGATGTGGTACGGTTCTGCCGGCGCCGGTTTCTCGTCCGTCGGCCAGGTCGAGAGGATGTAGTGGTCGCTTGTCGTTCCCTCGGTCCATGCGGATTCGTAACCGCCTTCGATACTCCCTCCCGGCGCGCCGACGTGCACGCTATTCGGTCCGATGTTCGAAAACCCGGCAAGCGTGTCAGTCGACGTCGTCGCGGTGCAGGAGATGATGTTGTCGTAACCCCATGATGCGGGATACTGTTTGCCGGACAGATCGTTATTCAACCCGTAGTCGTTTCCGGCCGCGCAGCAGACGAGCACGCCCACGGTCTGCGCCGCCTGGAGCGCCTGTCCCAGCGCGGCGGTAATCATCGGATGTCCGCCGTCCTCCGCCCAACTGCAGTTTATTACCCTCGCCCCGTTCTGTACTGCGTAGTTGATTGCGTCAGCCGCCGCATCCCAGTTAAGTACGCCGACCCGGAATATCTCGCAGCCCATCAATCCTACATGGGGTGCAACGCCCACGACTCCTTCGCCGTTTATCGGGGCAGCGATTATTCCGGCCACGTGCGTGCCGTGACGCCCGGGTTTCGGCTCGCAGCCTGGAAGGGAAAACGACCGGTTATCAATTATGTTGTCCTGGAATTCAACATGCGTGGTGTCTATTCCGAAATCAACGACTGCGACGATGACCTCGGCCCCGCCAAGCGTGAGCGTCCAGGCGTCGGCCGACTGCATGACAGTGTGATGCCACTGGTTGGCGAAGAACTGGTCTCCGGCAGGATCAACTTGAGTGTTTGTGGAAGTGCCTGTACCGGTTCCAGTTCCCGTTCCCGTTCCAGTGCCGGTTCCCGTTCCTGTGCCGGTACCGGTCCCCGTGCCTGTTCCGGTTCCAGTTCCGGTTCCAGTTCCAGTACTGGTGCCCGTGCCGGTGCCGAATACGATGTTATTCTTGCTGCCGTCGCTGCCGCAGCCCGCGTTCCATGTTACGAGCCCCAATACGATGAGGATGATTGCCAGGAATCTGACAGCATATTTTGGCATTTACCGTTCCTTCACGGTTTTTAAAATTATGCCCTTAGCGTATTGAATTGCATTAGTCGCCGTAGTGAACGACAAGATAAGGCGCGTTTTCCGACGTGTAGCCGTACACGTCGATATCGCCGTCCTTGCCTCAGCAGCCGTACATCTTTATCGCATAGTATCCGGTCGGAATCGCGTTTACGAAGTCGGCAAGCGCCGTGGAACTGATTTCAAATGAAGTCCATCCGACAGTACTGGCGGGAATATTCTGTGAAAGGAAGCCGTTGAATCCGGTGCAGATTTCAGTTGCCGTGGCTGTAACCGGGTCAAAGTCGAGGTGGCATGCCGCCATTTGCTGGAAAACGACACGAACTTCCTTGACGTAGAGGAATATCTGGACCTTTGTGATGGTCGCGCCTGCCTGAACGGAAGATATGTCGAACTTGGCGAATCCTTTCTTGTTGGCGCTTCCCAGCGTTGTCTCCGGCGTTATTATGTCGTCGTACTTGTCGCTGAAAGTGACATAGCCTGTCGAATTCTGCTCTGAAGAACTCGGGCATTGAACAGTGGTTCCCGAGGGCGGAAAGAACTGGATTTTGTTTTCTTTGGTGCTGCCGCAACCCTGAACCGCAAATGACATAGTCGCAAGCAGAAAAATGGCGGCTGTAAGAAATGATGTTCTCATCATTTGTGCTCCAGCAAGCAGGTTGTACAGTGTTGTAACCGGTCGGGTTTTCCCGGCCCGCAACAGTGCGGGCCTAGTCTGCCAGGTCGATGACCCAGCAGGGGTAGTAACATCACCATCCTTCTCTGTGCATTTTCATTCCCACGCCAATGCGGTGGAAACTGCTGCTCAGTAATTTTCCCCTGTAAGTCGAGTTGCCCATGAAGTAGCTGTATGCCGCGGTTGCAGTCATCAGCTGCTTGTTTCCGCCTCGGACGCCGCATTCGTCGCAGACTGAGAAACTTACACCGCCGGCCGCCAGCCGCTCCTCGGGCGTTCTGCCGTCTTTTTCACGTGAGTAAAACGTCGGCGCGCAGTACGACGCAAATCCCTGCGCTACTGCAGCGATAGCCGAATCGTAGGTGAGGGGTTGTCTGCCGACCCTTTTGCGTTCAGAGTTAATAAGGTCTGCAAGTTCTTCACCTTCCGAAACCGGCGTGCCGCCGGTGGACGTTCCGCTGTCCGTTCCAGTTCCCGTGCCGCTGCCTGTTCCAGTGTTGCTGCCGGTCCCCGTGCCCGTTCCAGTGGACGTGCCGTTCGCGATGCCGGAAAAAGGTATCGATCCCTGTACGACCGGTTTAATGTCCTTGCTTTTCTTTGCGCAACCCGTATTCCATAGGGCGAGCGCCAATACAATGAGAGCGCACGATGAAAATCTGATAGTGTTCCTTCGCATGTATCACCTTTCCTGCAAATCAGCGCCCCACCAAGTCCCATGTAACGTGCGTTATATCGGCAAGAACCCGTATGCCCGTATTTGCTCTATTATTCCCCGTAAATCAGGACCCACCAGACGTCATCGTCGCCGATGTCGGCTTTCCCGACGCCGAGCTTTGTCCTATGGTTGTAACTGCCCGAACCGGTCTGGTAATGCAATCCCTGCCTCGCGGTGCCGTTGAATTCCGACCACCACCGCTTGTCATAGGAATACTGCACCCACTCGGTATCGTAGTAGGACCTCGCGCTGACCATGTACTTCGGCGAATCGAGCCCCCCGGCCCAGAAGGGTTCGCCGCCGTTTGACGGCGGGAAGTTCTGGTGGTTGAACTGCGAACCCTGGGGAGCGCCGCCGTCCCGGATCCTTTCCGCCTCGTCCTGTGCTTCTCGTGCGAGGCCGTCGTCCCATGTGAAAGTAAGGCTCCAGGTCCGGGGCGCGTTCTCCCCCTGCCACGGATAGCCGTCATAGCCTTCATGGTTCCAGTACATTTCTCTCAGATAATTTAAGTGGTTGAACATGTCTTGGGCCGTATAGTAGCCGGTCTCGGCGTCGTTGATGGTGTCGCCGCCGGTGTAGGTGCCCGTACCGGTGCCCGTGCCTGATCCGGTACCGGTACCCGTGCCGGTGCCGGTGCCCGTGCCTGTACCGGTACCAGTGCCAGTGCCTGAATTTGTCCCGGTGCCGAATATGATCTTATTCTTGCTATTGCCGCCACTGCAGCCCGCCTGCCACGCGACAAGGGCAAGTACGACAGAAACAATCAGTAACAACCTACCGGTCTTCCTTTTCATCTGCTGGTCCTCCCAGATTTACATGAGTATTCCTGTTTTTCAGAGACTGAATTGCGAAATCCATGCGTAGGCGTCGCTTGCGCTTTTTGAGTTATAGGTATGCCCGCTTACGCTTCCTGTCTCGTCCTGGAATTTTGTTTCGTGGCCTTCCTGCCTGTATTTGGCTTCCCAGTCAATCGTGCCCTGCCAGTTGAAATCACTCTGGTTTGAGGCGAAGTATCCCGGCACTTTGCGCGGGCTTCCGCCCATGTACTGCGCCTGCGCACCGTTTGGTGCGCAGAAGACGGCGATAGCCGCAATATTTGCGCTGTCGGTAAACGAGCCGACGCTGCACGAAAAACCCGCACCCGCCGAGTATCCGCAGAGGTATACCCGGCTGGAATCCGAGTTCCACGTGCTCTTGGCGTCGTCCATTGCCGCTCGGATATTGTCTATATCACCGGCAGCAAGAGACCACTGGCCGGGATCCACGCTTTTCAGACCTATCCAGACGAGTCCGTTGGAGTCCGCCACCCCCTTCCACTGGGGCAGATCGCCTTCCGGTGTGCAGCCGGAGCCGTGCAGCCATACTATAAGCGGCGCATTGTCGTTTGCAGATGAGGGGACGTAGTAGAGGTAATATGAATTGCCCACGTCGACCGTTCCGGTTCCGGTCGGTCCGCTGATATTGCCTGTTCCTGTTCCGGTGCCCGTTCCGGTGCCTGTTCCGGTGCCGGTACCTGTACCGCCGCCACCGCCGCCGCCACTGCGGGAGGACTTGCTGCCGCCGCCGCAACCAGATTGCCAGGCAACCAGTGCGAGTATAATTAGAATAACGGGTAATAGATTTTTGGTGCTTCTGTGCATTGCCGCGCCCCCCTTGCTTGAAACAGGAGAATCGTCAGCAAGCTCCTGCTTTTAATCTGTTGCCCCTTACTGGATTGTTACATTGCAGGCCGGAGCTGCGCCGGGTTTCGCGCCCGTGTGCGACCAGGCTGAATATTTTTTGAGGATATAATTGTCCCAGCAGTGCGAGCCGCCAATGCAGTCGGCGTTGTCGCAGTAGTGCTGCTTGTTCGTGCCCTTGTCGATGTTGTAGGGCGCCATCACGCAGATGCTGCAGCTGTATTCCTCGCCGTGGTATACGAACTGGCCGTGGCAGAACTCGTGCAGGAAAATGTCGCACGGGGCTTTTCCGGCGAGAGTGATACGGTAGGGCGACGTGGCCCAGCTGCATTTCCCTGCCGCGCTCGATCCGGCGATGCTCCAGCTGTCCGGGTTGTCGTAGACGACGTTCCCGGTAGTATGGCCGTTTTTGAACGTCTGGTTCCGCAGATACATTTGTCCCTCGGTGGCAACCCACATCCCGGGTGCAAAATCGTTCTTGATCTTATCTGCCTTGGACTGGAGCCATGACTGCGTGGCGTCGAACTTGGTGCCCCAGGTAAAGTCAATCGGGACTGCATCACCGGGGTTGCCTGTACCAGTCCCGGTCCCTGTCCCCGTTCCGGTACCGGTGCCTGTCCCGCCGCCGCCACCGCTGCGGGAGGACTTGCTGCCGCCGCCGCAGCCGGGCGCGTATAAAACCAGGGCAAGAATCGCAAGCAGCAGAAAGAAATGCATCATGCCGCGGTTGGATGAGTTTGCTCCCGTCATTTCCCGTTCTCCTTATCGCAGGATCCTGAGGTGCCCCAGGTCGAGCTGAAGCAGCAATGCGTAGACGCCGGTCCGGTAGTACGGACCTGCGTAACTGTTGCTGTCGCCGAAGGACTTGCCGTCGCCGCTGAAGTTTCTGAAGGAGCCGTCCGCATCCTGGTTGTCCAGTATCTTCTGGAAGAAGGTCAAAACAAAGTTGTCCCATGTCTCCTGCCCGATCACGGTGCAACCCATCCCGGAGCCGAGGTATGCCATGCACGCCGAGCCGTGACCCTGTGGAGTATCGCTGAAGTTGCCTTTGAGGAACGACATTCTTGCGGCCTGCTTGTTGCTTGAAGCGCCGGCAAGGTGGACGCCCATTATGGAACTTCCCGAGCGGTATGCTCTCGGGAAAGCGGTGACATGTGAGTACTTGACGCCGCCGAGGGCGTCCGTGCACTGGTCTACGTAGCCGGTTGCCGTGTTGATTACGCTCTGGTCCACGGCACACCCGCTTTTCTTCCCCGACCCCATGGCCATCAGGGCCCAGTTGGACATGATTGTAAGTTCAAGATAATTCTGCTGATTAATCTGATGGGGTCCGTGCGCGTAGCCGCCGGACGGCTCAATCGCGTCTTCCAGCCTTCCCATGCAGTCCTGGAGCGAGTTCTTGTACTTGCCGTCGTTTGTGGCCAGGTAGAGTTCCGCAAGAAAGAGGCTGCCGATGCTTACGTGCCAGTTAGACCCGTTATATACCCCATCGTAACCGGGGAAGGAAACGTTCGAAGCGACAAAGTCCGCCGCGCCCTGGAGCGCGCTCGAGTGGGTGCCGGAAGTCAAGGTGTTCCCGCCCGCCATGAATGCAAGACCGCAAAAGCTCGCGATTACTATCTGGCCGGTGGTTCCGTGGAAGGTTGTCGTGCTGCCCCAGTTTGCGGTGGCGATATAGTCAAGGGCGCTGGCAACCGCATCGTCAGTGCCGGGCGGTTTGTTCGGGGAGGGCTTGATTCCATTGATAATCGTACCGGTTCCGGTACCGGTCCCTGTGCCTGTGCCGGTCCCGGTGCCGGGAATGCCGCCGCCCGACGATGAGCTCCCGCCGCTGCATCCCGTATTCCACGCGGCAAGCGCCAATGCAACCAGAACAAAAGGTAGAAGTCCAATAATGCTCTTTCGCATATTACTGTTCCTTACTATTCTCCGAATATAAGGACCCACCAGATATCGTTTGCTCCGACGTCGGCTTTGCCGACACCGAGCATGGTCTTATGGTTGTAGGGTATCCTTCCGGTCTGGTAGAAGATGCCCTGTCTCGCATAGCCGTTGCTCTGCTCCCACCAGCGTGTGCCGTCCTGGCCGTTGACGCCGCCTTCCCATGAGCGGGCGCTCACCATGTACTTCTGTGTTTCGAGCCCGTATGCCCAGTAAGGCTCGGTAATTACCGTGACTCCCGGATTGATATAGGGCTGGCACTTTTTGCCCTTGGGGCCGCCGCTCTGGGCGAGCCTGTCCGCTTCGTCCTGTGCTTCAGCGGCAAGGCCGTCGTTCCAGGTCATGGTTACGGACCAGGTCCACGGATTGATATGCTGGTCCTCGCTGCTGGCCGTGAAGGGGTAATCCGCATAGCCGTCGTGGCATGAGGCGTAGATATTTCTCTGCGTGTTTACATGGTCGAACATGCTTTGTACGGTTGAGTGCGGAGTACCGGCATCGTTTGTGCCGGGCGTACCGGGCGTGCCGGTATAACCGCCGCCGGTGCCCGTACCCGTACCGGTACCGGTGCCTCCGCCGCCGCCGCCGCCGCTTCCGGGGCCGCCGACGGTTTTGCCGCCGCCGCCCGAACCTCCGCTGCTGCATCCGTCAATGGCAAACATCAAGGCAAATACCGCTACTGCTACGATGGCGAAATAAGTTATCCGCTTCATGCTCTCTCCTTCCTGTGGATTGCGTTATCGTATGGATTGGAAAGAATGTTCATTTTCGTCACTGCGCTGGAAATCGAAGCCAGTTCTTCATCGTTTACGCCTGTTATCGGCGCAATGACTTCAACGTCCAGCTTTCCGTTCTGCCCGCGGATCCAGTCGAACATCCTGATGCCGAGCGAATCCAGCGAAGTAGTTTCCCTCAGGTCGAGCGTTATCTTCCTGTCGCCGTGCTCGACGACCGTCTGAAGGAGCTCCAGTCCTTCTCTTGCGATACGGCCGATGAGTTTGCCGGAGACCCTCAGGTTCAGCCCTTTTTCCGTTACCGATAATGAAATTGAACTTCTCATCATTTAACCTTTCTTTTACTGACGGGTTTTTCCGTTGAACCAGCTGACCGCGGCCTGAAACTGCTGCAGGTCGCCGTGCTTATTGTAGCCCGGTCCGGCGTACGGCGACGGATCGTCGAGGCGGTATCCGGCATCGCGCATTCTCTGGATGATCGGCTCGAGCAGGGAAAGCGGCTGCCCGCCCGGTCCGATCTGTCCCCAGGGCTTGAAGCCGAGTTCGTCCGCCGTCTTGGGTGCCTGCCAGGACGATATCGGCTGTTCGACGTCATTGGCCCAGTACGCGGCGAAGTACGACTGCCTCTGCATCGAAAGGTCTCTCGCACCGCCCGTGCCGGCCGATTCGCCGAGAAGGTATGTGCGGTCGTTGTCGATATTATATTTCTCACGGCACTGGGCGAGGGCTGCCGCTCCGTCGCCGCCGCTGTCGCCGTACATGTACTGGTTCCCGTCGAATACGACGGCCATGATGCTGGAAGAGAGATAACCTCTCAGGTTTGACGCCATCGCGGGCGCGCCTTCGTTGCCGCTGTAAACGATGAGGAGGGGAGTCGGCCCGCCCGATGCCGCGCTCTCGTTGACAAGTACGAAGTTTCCGCTGGCGCCGCCGCCTGAGCCGTTTGATGATTCGCCGAACGGAGGATCGCCGACGCCGGATGTGTTGCCGGTTCCCGTTCCCGAGCCCGTGCCGGTGCCGGTTCCAGTGCCGCCGCCACCGCCGCCGCCGCTGCTTGATTTGCCTCCGCCGCCGCCGCAACCGGGCATGGCGAATATCAGTGCGATGGTGATGGCGATACCGATAAGAAGAGTGCGGTTCCGCATTTTCATTCCTCCGTCGTTGTTGATTGAATTCTGTATCATACGTCGATACATAATCGCAACAACCATGCCCAAGGTTATTCAATGGGTGAGGGTTTCGATAACCTCAGTGCATTCAGGCGGTTACGACAACTCAGGTCCCCTGGTCCAGGCGCTTTGCTGGTGGTTCTAATGTTAGATAATGGAAGGGTGTTCCAGATTGTGACGTTTTTCTGGCTGATTGGGAGAACTTCTTATAAATCAAGGGAATATGATTGCTATGCAAAGCCTGGCAGTTACTTTAACGCCGGTTTAAAATAATGACAATCATATTTTATTTGTAATAATATCACGCAAAAAATCCGGCAGAAAAGTGGAGCAGAAAATGGTAATATGTGACAGTTTATTGCTATTTGTAATGTTCAGTATCATACAATCAAACAGATAATGTAATATATTCAATTTTCCTTGTACCTATATTTCCAGCTAAAGCAGGAGTTTAACTTCTTATTTTACTGTTGCAGTGACTTACTTGATATCTCGTACGCAGCGAAAGCCGAGACCTCTGCCTCTGTAACTGGCAGGATCCCAGCCACGGTAGGCAGAGCGGTAGTCCAGGAGTTTGAAACCGGCAAATTTATTTCCGCGGTGGACATGATACGAGCCGCGTGGAGGACCCTGCGGATCATTTTCAGGGCTTGTCCGATAATAGCTTCCGCTGTACCAGTCGTTACACCACTCCCAGACGTTACCGTGCATATCATAAAGACCCCATTTATTCGGCTGTTTCCGGCCGACGGGCTGCGGTATATGGCCTGAGTTCTTGTTGCACCATGCATATTTGCCGAGTTTGCTAATGTTATCACCGAAACAGAACATTGTTGTCGAGCCTGCACGGCAGGCGTATTCCCACTCCGCTTCCATAGGAAGGCGCATGCCGAGCCAGTCTGCGTATGCCTTCGCGTCATCCCAGGTAACCGTCACAACCGGATGAAGCTCCAGTCCTTTTGGGATTTCGCCCGACTTCCAGTGAGGAGGCGTATTATGTCCCGTGGCTTTTACAAAGGTATGGAATTTCTCGTTCGTCACCTCGTATTTATCCATGTGGAAAGCGCTCAGAGTGACTTTATGCGCCGGTCTTTCATTGGATTCCCCCTTGCTGCTGCCCATGACGAAATTTCCCGCCGGCACACGCACCTGCGCTTTTATGCGGCAGGTTCTGAATATGTCGCGCATGAGTTCCTTGCCTCTGTCGCCGCAATCGCATAATTCCTCGACAACCGCTATGCGCTTTTTCACGCCTTTTGAATTGTAGCGGTCGGTGTAGTAGATGAGGACAGGCCTGTTTGTTCCTTCGTTGGTTAGTTCTCCGGTTCCAAGGCGTAATAATTCTTTCGCGGCGTACTGACGGGTTTTAATATTGCCGGAATGCAGGCGGTATGAATAGTATCTGACTCTCATCGGCTTCCAGAGCATCATGCCGAGTATGAGCAGACCGAAGACGGCGATTACAGCGATACCGAGTTTGAACGGCAGAGAGAATTTCATTTTATCCCGTCCACAGTTTTTCGGGCAGGCGGTCGAGGACTCCTTCAAGGAAAAGGAACGCGGCCTCGTAGCCCGCGATGTCGAAACGGCGTTTCTTGCATATCATCAGGTTGTTCTGGCCGAATTCCAGGACGAATTTTGGATGGTTCAGAAGATGCTGTCGCAGCGCGGGCGTCAGGACCTCGCGCGCCCACGCTTCATCCGGGCTTTTCACGTAAAACTTTTTGCTGAACTCGGGCGAGTCCGCAAAGTCGATGTCGTTGAAACCGACTGCGCCGGCGAGCTTGTCCCACAGGCCTTCCGGGCGGATGAGGAGTTTCTTCAGATGCGTGGCCGCGTTTACGATGACGATCGAAAGGTTGTGCGTTGTCCGATGCTTGCCGCTGCCGGTGGTATAGCGGTAGTCGAAGGCGCAGATTTCCATGTCGTGGAAAATGCCTTCCATGATGTTGTACCCGTAGCGGTTTCGCCCATTATTGAAGCAGTCGAAGACATGGTATCGCCGGTCGATGCCGTGGTCGCGCTCGGGGTTGAATTTAAACCCTTTCGCGGCGGCCCACGCGGCCATACCCTCGCGCCGCTTTTTCTCCCAGATATGGGCGGAAATCGCGCCGATGATTATAAGGATGATGACGGCGGCAATGATGGTTACGATAACGCCTGTTCCCATTTTTCTTCTCCGCGTGCAGTAGAGTCGTGAGTCGTGAGTCCTGAGTCAATAAAGAATAAACGATTATTTCTTATTGACGCCCGACTCTTGGCGCTCTTCCCCGGTTTTTTCGCCGCGAAGCGGTGATACAAAGTAGCCTGGGGTGGAGCCCGCCGAAGCTTGGCGAAGGCGGGCGGAACCCCAGGTAACGTACCCCAAGAAATCCCTTGCCCTGAAAGGGCAAAACAAATTACGCGAATTGTCCGGCCCTTTCAGGGCCGGTGATATTATAATAACATCCTTTCCTGGGGTTCCGCTGCGAGCCTTTCAGGCTCTTCGCTCCACCCCAGGCTACTCTGTCCTGCCCGTCCCGGGCAAAATCAAATTATTCCCTGGATTCTTTTTTCAACTCCTCCGCCGTCTTCGCGCCGTGCGCGCGGAGGAGGGCAACGGTT
Organism: Planctomycetota bacterium; assembly: GCA_004376375.1. GTDB lineage: Bacteria > Planctomycetota > E44-bin39 > E44-bin39 > E44-bin39 > E44-bin39. The sequence continues at coordinate 6,289 of SOJX01000153.1, read as the reverse complement.
TCTTTCTTGTCGTTATCTATCGCAAAATCCAACGGTGTATAATTCGTGTGATAATCTTTCGGGTTTACAATTGACTTTTTTTCGAGCAGCAAGGTTATCACTTCTTTATGGCCATGATGAGCCGCATAATGCAAAGGTATTCTATCTAAACCGTCTTTCGCGTTTACAATCGCATCCTTCTCGATCAGATAAGAAGCTATCCTTTTGTGACCGCCTACTGCTGCTCTATGTAAGGGAGTAAAACCATTAGAGCATCTTGCATTTACCTTCGCACCTCTCTCGACCAGCAGAATTACTGCTACGTAAAATCCATATTCAGACGCATAATACAATGGAAACCTTTTATACTCGTCCTCTGGTATGGCATAATTAGGTTTAGGCCAATGCTTGGCAAGGAACTCAATTTCCTCTTCGCTACATTTATAATGGTTGGAAAGTGCCTTATTACCCTTCATGCCTATTGCAAGCAATTCACTTACACCTGACAATCGTGTGTTTTTATCAGACGAACCGAGCATGTTTGTATAATACCGCACCTTCACCGGCGTCCACAGCAGGCAGGTTGCGATAACCGCTGCGAAGAGCAGGACGACGCCGATGCCGAGTTTTAAGGGCAGGTTTTTCACCGTTTCATTGTAACCTTGAACCGCGGAGAGTGCAAGCGCGGGATGGAGTTCATAACGACCGAACGCCGGGTGTGGAAATGGCTTAAAACCCGGTAAACAATGCGCTTATTTTGCTTTGTAACAGTTTTGTATTTACTCGTTCGGGGGGGGGAAATCGCTTGACCTTACGTCTTGCCCGGTATATCCTTAACTCTGACCCACCACTGGAGACGGCGGGATTAAGGCAGATTATTCTGCCGGGGAGTATTTAATGAGGTCCCGTGCAATCCGTTTTCCCTTCCTTGCACTGGCTCTGATTCTGACTGCATTGACGTTCACCGGTCTGTGTGAAAAAGACATGTGCCTTTACGCGGATGAAGATGAAGATACGGGCGAGGAGGCCGGCAAGGGCGAAGGTGAAAAAACCGAGCCCGCAGACGAGCCCGCAACCCCTGACGACATGTACGCGAAAGCCGCCGACTATTCCAAGAAATACAGGGGCTGCGCAGTCCTGGTTATGGTCAGGGGAAAAATAGTTTTCGAGCGTTACGATAACGGCGGCTCGAAGAACAGGGCAGTCGACATCCAGAGCGCGACGGAAAGCTTCTGGGGCCCCGTCCTGGCCGCCATGATTGAGGACAAGCTGCTAACTTCATATGACGAGCCGGCCGCATACTCCATCACCGAGTGGCAGAAAGATTCAACGAAGAACAAAATAACGATACGCCACCTGCTGCAACTGTCCGCAGGCCTTGACCAGGGTAAAACGGTGGTTAAGGCCTTAAGTACGGCTAAAGACAGGTACAAATACGCGATCGGGCTGGACGCGATCGAGAAACCGGGCGAAGAGTTTCTTTACGGGCCGAGCTGCTATTACGCGCTCGGCGAACTGATGAAGCGGGGTCTGAAAATCAGGAAGGAAAGCCCGGTAGACTATCTCACGAGGCGTATCTTCAAGCCGATCGGCATCAAGGTCGGAAGCTGGAAGAAAGATTCCTCGGGCAATCCCGGCATCCCGGACGGCGCCCATCTCACCGCGCGCGAATGGGTGAAATACGGGCAGTTTGTCGTGGATGGCGGGAAATGGAAATACAAGCAGATAATAAAGAAAGAGCTTTTAAATGCGTGCCTGAAACCCTCGAAGGTGAACAGGGGTTTCGGCATGACGTTCTGGCTCAACGTTCCGGGCGGAGAGGGTCCGCGCAAGCAGTCGGTTTCCAATGCCGGGGACAAGGCCGGTTTTATTTACCCCGACGATTTTTCCGATATGTTCGCCGCGATGGGAACGGGCAAAAACAGGATGTATATGATTCCCTCGAAGAAAATTGTTATCGTCCGGCTGGGCGACAGCAAGGCGACCGGCGGATTTGACGACGCCAGGTTCCTCAGGCTGGTCTTTACCGGCGAGGAGGAAAAGCCTGAAGAGAAACAGGAAGAAACCGAGCCGGAGAAACCGGACGGAGAAGACACGGCCGGCGGCGGTGACGACGACAGCGGCCAGGGCGGAGGCGCCGGCGAAGAGGATGAAGCCACGCAACGGGCAAAAGAAAGAGCCAAGCGCTTCATGGAACGCCTGGACAGCAATGGGGACGGAGTTGTTACAAAGGACGAGATACCCGAACGAATGGCCGGCTTTTTTGACAGGATGGACGCCAACGGCGACGGAAAGGTCACGGAAGAGGAAATGATAGAAGCGATGAAAAGAATGCCGGGAAGAGGCGGTGGACGCGGCGGCGGACGCGGCGGCGGACGCGGCGGCGGACGTGGCGGCGGACGCGGTGGCGGACGTGGCGGCGGCGGACCCGGTGGCGGCGGTGGCGGAGGAAATCCCGGCGGCGGAGGCCGATAAGGACATTAGAAACGAGACAATCAGACGTTATTTGTAATAAAAACAACCGGGCTGCTCATTGGCAGCCCGGTTTTTATATCATTATTATATGTTCTTGTCGCTAGTTATTCGACCTTATAAACGTGGCCGTTCTGTACTGCACCTGCGTAGATTGAGCCGTTGTAGACTACAAGCGAGCCCATTGCGTCGGGATTAAGAGCGCCTCCGCCGAGATCTATAGCTGCGAATACAGACTTGCCTCCCGCATCGGGCGCGGCGATTATCTGGGTAAAATTCACGCCGTTATCCGTGGACTCGTACAGGCCGTCGTCGGTTATGGCGTATATGCGCCCGCCAAGCTCGCAGAAGTCCCATACATAGAGGTTGTCTAAGCCGCCTGGTATTGTTGCGGCCGCGCCGCCGTCGGAGCGCAGCGCGTGCGGGCTGCCTTCTCCGCCGCCGGCGTACAGAACGCCGTTGATCTCCCTGAAACGCCAGCACACGAAGCTGCTCATGCCGGACGGGACAGAACCGCCGGTTCCGCCTGTTGAAGGATCAATGCCGACTATAACCTGATTGCATACCAGCAATATGGTATTGTTATAAAGTATCATGTACTTGTGACGGCCCGGGCCCCTGCTTCCGATGACGGAAAAGGAGCCTCCTCCGTCGGTCGATTCCCACAGGGCGCCGGTTCCGGGCGCACCGTCCTGGCCGGAGAGAAAAATTTTGCTGCCGGATTTCAGGATGTCGAACAGGTGTGCTCCGGTCGGGATCGTTACCGAGTTCCAGCTTGTGCCCGTGCTGTCGGAGACATATACAAAGCCCGGCACGATTCCGTTGGGGTCGCTGTCCGGGGCGAACAGCTTGCCGTCGATTTCGCGTACTCTGACAAGCCCCTGCGTGCTCGGTTTGTTGAGGACGGTGGTGAAGCCCGGGTCATCGTACTTGCAGATTGCGGAACCGAATTCGCCAAGCGGGAAGACGGATACGGAGACAAAAAGCGTACCGTTGAAGACGATCATGTGGGTGACGACGTTGTGGCCGGCGACGGGAGCGCCAAGGTCGGTGAACTGGGAGAAGCCGCCGGGCGGGACCGTGCCTGTCCCTGTTCCCGTGCCCGTACCGGTCCCTGTCCCTGTACCTGTACCTGAGTTTGTGCCGTAGATGACCTTGTTGCCGCCGCCGCCGCTGCTGCATCCGTCGCAGATAATGCCGATAAACGCTATTACAAGTAGTATCATTGAGATGCGGGCTATTGTTTTCATCTTTCCTCCGATTTCGTATTAAGTCGTATCCTTTTTCCATTAATCTTTGCGGCGCAAAGAACTGTACGAATTTACGTGTATTTAACTTAACGCAATATATGTGCCTAAATCTTGGCCGCGGATATGTTATTTGGGTAACTTCGTGTGATGGAAGGAGTTGCGTTAAAGGAAAATTTCGGCACTAATTTATATTAGGGGATTGTACGCCTGCGCCAATAGCACAAAGAGCAAAGTTGCGCTCTCGGCACACTTTCTTACGCTCTGGGGATATTAAAGCAATTTTCACGACTTGCACAAGCGAGTCGTGGATCGTGAATATTTTTTCATAATTCATAATTTTGATTTCATCCGAGATTTCCCAGATAGACTTCCCATCTGGGAAATCCAGGTTTAATATTAAACCGGGCTGCTTTTCAACAGCCCGGTTTTTCTATCATTATTATATGTTCTTGTCGCTGGTTACTCGACCTTATAAACGTGGCCGTTCTGGACGGCGCCGGCGTATATTGAGCCGTTGTAGACGACGAGCGAGCCCATGGCATTGGCTGAAAAACCGCCGCCCATTGCAATGTGGTCGAAGGCAGATCCGCCTGGCGCGTCTATTATCAGAGTGAAGTTCTGCCCGTTGTCAGTTGACTCGTACAGGCCGGGCTCGGCCAGGGCATAAATCCGCCCACCAAGCTCGCAGAAATCCCATACGAAAAGATTGTCGAGACCGCCGGGCGTGGTACCGGGATTTGCCCCTTCCGCGCGTACCGGGTGGGGGTGGTCGGACCCGCCGCCCATGTAGAGCACGCCGTTGATTTCCCTGAAGCGCCAGCAAATGTAACTTGCGGTCGGTGAGCCGTTTCCCGTGGCGGGGTCGATTGACATGATTTGCTGCTGGTTGGTTGCCATCAGTATCTGTCCGGAAGACAAAATCATGAACTTGTGCCGCGTCGAGCCTCCCTTGTTGCCGATAAGGCTGAATGATGCGCCGCCGTCGTTTGATACCCACAGTGCGCCTGAGCCGGGCGCTCCGTCCTGGCCTGAAAGGTAAATCTTGCTGTCGGCTTTTACAATGTCGAAAAGATGTGCGCCGGTGGGGATCGTAACCGAGTTCCAGCTTGTGCCCGTGCTGTCTGAGACATATACAAAGCCCGGGGTGGTTCCGTTGGGGTCGCTGTCGGGTGCGAACAGCTTGCCGTCGATTTCGCGCACGCGGATAAGGCCCTGGGTGTTCGGTTTGTTGAGGACGGTGGTGAAGCCCGGGTCATTGTACTTGCAGATTGCAGAACCGAATTTGTCAAGCGGGTCGACGGATACGGAGACAAAGAGTGTACCGTTGAAAACAATCATATGGGTGACGACGTTATGCCCCGATACCGGCGCGCCAAGGTCGGTGAACTGGGAGAAGCCGCCGGGCGGGACCGTGCCTGTCCCTGTTCCCGTGCCCGTGCCCGTACCGGTTCCGGTCCCGGTTCCCGTACCTGAGTTAGTACCGTAGACGACGTTGTTTCCTCCGCCTCCGCTGCTGCAGCCGTCGCAGATGATTCCCATAGACGTTACGGCAAGTATTACGATCGAGAGACGGATTATTGTTTTCATTTGATTCTCCAATAACCGGTTCTTCGGTTTGCCAGCTGCTGGTCTCCAGCATCAGGAAAGTTATTACGGATTCTTTGCAGGTGCATGGCATATCGCGTTCCTATATGAAACTGGCTCGTTGCTAACGTATGAATTTTGCGGTGGTGTAATAGTTCGGCATCGCGATTCCAATTCCGACGTGGGTCCAGCCGCCGAGGATTGCAGCGCGGTGCCCGGATGAGCCCATCCAGCTTGATACGACGGCCGCGGCTCCGCCCGCGTTCCAGGCGACGTTTTCCGAGCAGTCGGAGCAGTAGATTCCGGCCGCATCTATCCTAGTGCGGGGCGAGCCATGTCCGTACGAGCAGACGTGGTAAATGGTGCCGTGGTCGCGCTGGCATTCGGAATGCGCCCTCGCCACGGCTGCGAGTTCGGAATGCCACTCGAGCGGCTCGAGACCCTGGTCTGCGCGGTTCTGGTTGATGAGATCGAATACCAGCTGCTCATCCGCGGTGCCATCGCAGGGACCGCCGCCTGTGACTCCGCCGCCGCCGTTTCCGCCGGTACCGGTACCGGTGCCGGTTCCGCCGGTGCCGCCGCCCCCGCCGCCGCCACCTGACGAACTGCGGCCGGATGAATGGCTTTTGCTGCAGCCGGGCGCGGCGAAGATCAGTGCAAATACTGCCAGTGCGATGAAGAGGATTGTGGAGCGTTTCATTTTTTGCCCTCTCTTTGGCTGACGGGTGGATAGTTGATTGTCAATATTCAATGATTATATATTCAATAATCGTACCGAAAGGGCGGTCCGGGCGGAAGGGCGGATAACTTCAAGTGATTCAAGGAGTTAGGGGAAATGACAGGATAAAATGGATTAGTATGGAGAAATCAATATTGTTACAATATGAAAGGTTGTCACGGAATGGAACAATGCTAGGTGTCAGGTGTCAGGTGTCAGGAAAAAAAAATATATATACTAAAACCTAAAAAGATCGGAATAGAGTCGTGTATGGAAAAAGTTAAGA
>SOJX01000015.1 GCA_004376375.1 Planctomycetota bacterium | reverse complement strand
TTCGGTCATTCGGTCATTCGGTCATTCGGTCATTCGGTCATTCGGTCATTCGGTCACTCGGTCACTCGGTCCCCTGGTCTTATTATTTTTTATTAATGACCGAAGGACCGAGGGACTGAGAGACCGAAGGACTATTAGACGTGCTCGCATCCGGAATTTTTCGGATAAGATGGAGCAGGACGGAAAGCGCGTCCTCGGGCGACTCGGGCACAAGCGGCATGTCGTAATAAACCGTATCCGGCGCGATAAGCCGGAGCTTCGATTCGAGCCGCGCGAATGCCGAACCGGCGAGCGAGAGATCCCTGAACTTGACGATAAGCGTCCTTCCCTGGATTCCCAGGTAGAAAATCTTCGCCTTCTCGGCGCGGATACGGAGCCGGTGCTTGTCGAAGAACCTGAGCGCGACCGGAGGCGGCGGACCGAAGCGGTCGCGCACCTCCCCGATAAGGCCGTCGAGCGCGGCCTCGTCGCCGCAAGCGTTCGCGCGGCGGTATATCTCGAGCTTGGTCTCGACGCCGCCCATGTAATCGTCCGGCAGGTACGACTCGGGGTGAACGTCGACCTCGCAGGGAATCTCCTCGACCGCTTCCTGGTCTTTTGCCTCGCGCACCGAGCCCTCGAGCAGTTTGCAGTACAGGTCGTATCCGACCGTCGCGATATGGCCGGACTGCTCCTTGCCGAGGATGTTACCTGCGCCGCGTATCTCCAGGTCGCGCATCGCGATTTTGAATCCTGCGCCGAGTTCGTTGAATTCCTCGATTGCGCGGAGCCGCTTTTCCGCAGCGTCGGGGATGGCGCCCGCCAGCGGAAGGAGCAGGTACGCGTAGGCCTGGTACTTGTACCGCCCGACGCGCCCGCGGAGCTGGTGAAGGTCGGCGAGGCCGAACATCTCCGCACGGTTGATTATAATCGTATTCACGTTGGGGATGTCGAGCCCGCTTTCGATTATCGTGGTGCTCACAAGCACGTCGTGCCTGCAGTTTATGAAATCGAGCATCCGCTCCTCGAGCAGGCTCTCGTCCATCTGCCCATGACAGACGGTGTATCGTGCCTCGGGGCAGATTTTTTCGAGCTCCCTGCGCACCTGCTCGATGTTATAGACCCGGTTGTGGACGAAATAGACCTGCCCGTTCCTGTCGAGCTCGCGGAGTATCGCGTTTCGGATAAGCTCGGGGTCCCAGCGGTGGATTTCGGTGACGATCGCCCGTCGGTCGAGCGGCGGCGTCTCGAGCGTCGTGATGTCTTTTATGCCGAGAAGCGACATGTGAAGCGTGCGCGGGATAGGCGTGGCAGTGAGCGTGAGGATGTCGACTTCGGCGCGCATTCTCTTGAGGCGCTCCTTGTGCGTTACACCGAAGCGCTGCTCCTCGTCTATGATGAGCAGTCCGAGGTCTTTGAAGCGGATGTCCTCCGAAATCAGCCGGTGGGTCCCGATGAGGATGTCTACCTTTCCCTCTCCCACCTTTTGGACGATTTCGCGCTGGTCCTTCGCCGAGCGGAACCGCGAAATCACGTCGATAAGAATCGGAAACTCGGCCATGCGCTCGGTAAACGTGGTGTAATGCTGCTGTGCGAGAATGGTCGTCGGGACGAGAATGGCGACCTGTTTGCCCGCGTTGACGGCCTTGAAGGCGGCCCGCATCGCGATTTCGGTTTTTCCGTAGCCGACGTCGCCGCAGAGGAGGCGGTCGGACGGCCTTGGAGATTCCATGTCCTTTTTGATGTCATCGGTGGCGAGTTCCTGGTCGGGCGTGTCGTCGTAGGGAAACGCGGCCTCGAATTCGTGCTGCCATAGCGTATCTTCGCCGTACTGGATTCCGGGCCGGGATTCGCGCATCGCCTGGATTTCCAGAAGCTCGGTCGCAAGGTCGACGAGCGCTTCCTTGATGCGCTCTTTCTGGCGCTGCCACAGAGTGCCGCCGACCTTTGCCAGCCTCGGCGCGGTCTCGCGCCCGCCGATGTATTTCTGCACCAGGCCGATGTTCGTCGCGGGAACGTAGAGGAGCTGCTGTTCCGCGTATTCGATTATGAGGTAATCCTCCTGGCGCCCGCGCCGGGCCATCCGCTTTATGCTGTGGAAGCGGCCGATTCCGTGCGACATGTGGACGACGTAATCGCCGGGCTTGAGCTCCAGGAACGACTCGATCGCGCGGCGGTAACGCGACGGCCTGACCTGGCGGCGCATGCGATAGCGGTTGAAAAGCTCGTCGGTCGAGAGAATGTACGTGCGCGGCCTGCCGACGGCCATTCCCTGCGAAAGCGTTCCCAGAAGTATCTCTATGCGCTCAAGCGGCACGTCCGCCGCCCTGAAGATTTCCAGAAGCCGCTCCCTTTCGGCCTCACGCGGCGCGAAAAGGACGATACGGCCCTCCTCTTTGCCGAGTATCCTCTTTACCTCCTCGACGACGCGGTTCGCGCCGCCTCCGATCCGCTCGACCGGCAACACGTCCAGATTGGCGCCACCGCTCTCGGAAACGGGAAGCGATTCGCACTCGAGGCGGACGAGGCGCGCCGTCTCCTGCTCGAACTTCTCAAACACGCCCGCAGAACCCGGCAGGGGTGCCGGGTCTACCGAATTCGAGACGTCCTTCATGCGGCAAAGCACCGCTTCGGCGCCGGCCAGAACCACCACGGACCCGTCCGGCATGAAAGAGGTCAGCGGGACCGAGCCCGAATCCGCATGCGTGCGCCCGACTTCGTTCCTCGGCGGCAGAAAACCTTTCACACTTTCAACGGGCTCGATCGTCGTCTGCGTTTCGACCGAGAAACGCCTGAGCGAAGCTATATTGTCGCCGTCGAACTCGATTCGAAGCGGGTTTTCTTCCGTCGGCAGGTACAGGTCCAGTATTCCGCCCCGCAGCGAGTACTCGCACGGAAACTCGACCTGCAGCACGCGGTCGTAGCCTTTTTCCGATAAAGCCCCGCTCAACCGTTCAAGCGGGTATTCCCTCCCCACGGCCAGGTCGATAACCGATTCGGCGAGGCGCTGGAAAGGCGGAAGGTGCTGGACGAGCGCGTCCGCTTCGGCGACGATTAACCGGGCCGCGCCCGGGTCACGCTCCAGCGCCGCAACGGTGTCAAAACGCTCCTTGAACGACGCGAAATCCGGGAGGGCTTCGCCGCCGGCCTCGAGACGCGGGAAACGCAGAACCGGCACATTCGTGAAAAGTGGAAGGTCGCGGTAAAACGCGTCCGCCTGCCTGGTCGACAGGGCTGCCAGAAGGATTGTCCGGCGCGGCGCCTTTTCATCCTCCCCCGCATCCGCGGACCCGGCCAGCGCCGCCGAGAGAAGCGCAGCCGACGAGCCGACCACGTTTCCCACGCCCAGCCGGACACCGGGCCCGAGGCTCTGGAGAATCCTCGAGAACGCCCGGTCCACGGCCAGTAATTTTGTCGGTTCGAGAATCATCCGAAACCCTGAATTCTGAATTATGAATTCTGAATTATGAAATAAAGAAGAAAAAAATGCGGCGAGCAAGCTCGCCGGCTAATTAGAAATTCTTAACTTCAGCACTTCAGCACTTCAACACTCCAGCACTTCATATTTATCATTTGTTTCGTTTTCCGCTATCCTGGGTGGCGAACTTGATCATTTCCAGAGTGCTGGCGGCGGCTTCCTGCTCGGCTTCCTTTTTCGACCGCCCCCCGGCGCGTCCGTACTCCGTGTTGCCGATAACCGCGACCACTTCGAAAGTTTTCAGGTGGTCGGGCCCGCTTTCCGACACCACCCGGTAGGTGGGCGTGAGGTTGAACTCCCTCTGGGCGTAATGCTGGAGGATGGACTTGAAATTCTTCCTGTGCTCGTCCTTCTCCACCTTTGCAATCTCCGGCTTCATTCGCGAGAGTATGAAGTGCCTTGCGACCTCGAGGCCGCCGTCGAGGTAGAGCGCGGCCACTATCGCCTCGAAGAGGTTCGCCAGAATCGAAATCGGGAGCGTCTCCTGGTTCGCCATGCCCTTGCCAACGGAAAAGAACTTCTCGAGCGCGACGGCGGCAATCTCCTGCGCGAGCACGGGCGCGGAAACGACGACCGATTTTATCTGCGTCAACTCTCCCTCCGAGGCGTCCGGGTAGCTCGAGTAGAGGTATTCCGAGACAACGGCGCCGAGGACGGCGTCGCCGAGGAACTCCAGCCGCTCGTTTGAAGGCTGATTCTCGTTCTTGCTCGAGGCGTGGGTCAGTGCAATCCTGAGCAGAGACAGGTCCTTGAACTTATAACCCAGGATTTCCTGGACCGCGGCCAGGTTTTCTTCAGGAAGCATTTTCCGGACGGAGCCCGGCGAGGGTTGAACACACCGCATTGCCAGGAAACGATGTGTTGAACCTTCGTCGTACCCGTTCTCCTTTTCAAGTTGAGTAAAAATCCTTCCGTACAAGAACATTATAGTTTCGCGGACGTGCCGGTGTCAAGTTATAAGTTTAAAGTTATAAGTTAAAAGTTTAAAGTTAAAAGAACATTATTTACATCATATTTAGCTGCGGCGGCGCCTGCGGCGCGAGGTTGTACCCGCAACTCCCCGCGCCCGCCTGCAAAAACACAGGAGCGAGGCCGCGACTCGCCCATTCCGGTACGACAGACATTCTTGTCTGTCGATTAAATGAACAGACAGGAATGTCTGTTCTACCAATCGAGCACGGCGCACGGCGCACCGTGCCCTTGCAACCGACGCATTACTCTTTTGCGGCAAATATAATTGCGATTGCCTGCCGGTTGGGATAAGCTGCATCCATGGAAACAGCCGGAGCTCAAAAAAGACAAGCGTCCGTTTCTCCGAAAAAGAAAATGCTTTTTAAGTCATTGATTATCCTGGCGGTTATATTAATAGCAGGAGAAATTCTCTGCCGTAAGCTCGGCGCGATTTATCGGACGCCCTGGGAGCAAATATTGAACAAGGCTTGTTTTTCACCACGCTACGGGTGGAAGTGGCCGGCCAACGTCACCGAGTATACGCGGAATCCCGATGGGGGCGACCACATTGCTTACCGGTACAACTCTCATGGGTGGTGCGACGTCGAGCATTCCAGGAAAAAGCCGGAAGGAGTCGTCCGGATATTAGTAATCGGTGATTCTTTCACACAAGGGGTCGTCAAGTTTGAAAAACTGTACACGCGCCAGATGGAAAGGTTATTTCAGAGCGCCGGATATGACGTCGAGGTCATATCTATGGGTATTGTGGGATGGGCAACGGATCAACAGCTTCTGGCGCTTAAGCATGAGGGTGTGCAATACTCTCCCGATATTGTCATAAGCCAGTTCTGCAGTAACGACCTGGCGGAAAACATGCCCATCAACGATGTTCCGTTTGGAAACAAAGCCCGCGCGTTGAAGCCAATTACGTTTTTTCTCAAAGAAGGCAAGCTGGTCCAACGGAAAGTAGATCCTGAAACCATTATTCGGCGTTACAATCCGTTGAAAAGCCGCATCGCGGGTGTGATTTTCTCGAGCGCTCTGGTTTATAACCTGTGTTCGATATTCTACTCATTCGGGCGCGAAGAACAACCTGCAATGGATGGAACAGTCCCGAACTGGGGTGAGAAATATCCTCTCATGCCCGATTTATATTCGGAAAACGCGCCCGAATGGGTTGCAAAGGCCTGGGAACTGTACTCGGCTCTTATTCGTGAAACTAAAAAAGTCGCGGAAAATCATAATGCGTTGTTTTTCGTTCTCTCCGTATCCGGCAACGAAGGGGAACGGGAATGGAACCTCCGTTGGAAACGCTTCTACCGTGACGAGAACGGTTCCGAGTGGGTTACCTGGAAAGGCGAGAAGATTGCAATTGACTATATGTATTTTCGACGGAGGTGGAAGCGAGCGGTCGAAGACGCGGGCGCCACATGTATTCCCACTCGCCGCAAACATGAGAGATACAAATTTGACGCGCACACAAATGAGGCCGGGAATTTGACAATGGCCCGCGACATTGTTGATTTCCTCCTTGAGAATACTGAGGCGCGCAGCTTGCTGTGCGTTAATAATAAATAAAAAACGCGGCGAGTAAACTCGCCGGCTAATTAGAAGTTCTCAACTTCAGCACTTCTTAACTTCAGCACTTCAGCACTTCTTAACTTCAGCACTTCCTTATTCTACGGTCTGCGGGAGAAAACGTACTCCGGTCCGAGGAGGAACTCGGGCTGGGGCGGGATAGGCGGCACACCGCCTCCGGGAAACACCGCGTACTCGGCCGAAAGAGGCGTGCCGTCGGGCAATTCCGCAGGGTCGAGGTGAATTGCGATCTCCTTTTTATTTTTCACGGCATGGAACAGGATGCACGTCGTGTCAACGCTTTTAAACATAACCGGCGTAAACGGCGAATCCTTCCCCTGCAGGAAATGAAGAGGCGCTTCATACGTAACGGGTACATCCCTGTCGGCGCCCGACTCCCCTTCGGCCGGGCCGGTAATCTGTCTTCTGCGCCACTTGCCTTTCCGGAGCTGGTAGTAGACCGCGCTGACGTTTACGCCGCCGCCGCGGGCATCAGAAAAGTAGCACTGCCAGAGCTCCTTGCGATGCAGCACAAGCAGAGCATCACGTCTGATTTCCAGTGAAAATTTCGCCTTGTGGGGAAGGAGCCCTCCCCGCAGGTTATGGCGATAAACCCATACGTTCATCCACCCGGGCTTGCCGTCCCGCTTATAACCCAGCCGTTTGGCGAGGCATTCAAGGATTCCCGGCGCATGAGCGGCCCCATAGAGGATTACCAGTTTCCCCGGCGGTGAAGCCCCTTTGGCGCCGGCAAGCGCGCGCGCGACTTCATCGACCAGCAGGTTATTTCGCCGGTCGACGAAATCGCGGTTCCCGGCCAGCGACACAACCGCTTCTTTTGCCGTTCGGGCGAGTTGCCCTCTCGTTTCGTACTCGGCTTTCTGCGACCGATTCGGATGGCCCCTTTCGCGCGACTCCGCGGTCGGCAACCCGTCCCAGTCCGGCCTTGAAAGGTCGCGCCTGCGGTTCGTTTCGATCCGTTCGGAGTGATAACGGCGCAGAAGGTTTTCCACGGATGGAAGCAGTGAACCGCCGTTACCCAGGGTTTTCATGAGTGCTTCGGCATCACCTTCAACCACGCGGGCGTTGCTGCCCGGCTCAAGCGCGGTAATCTGGGGTGCGAGCCAGAGCGGGCGCAGAAGTTGGACCATGCGGCGCTTTTCATTTTCGATCCATTCATTGCCCATCGCGTAAATGCCTTCGACAAGCACCAGGTCTGCCGCGTCGGCTTCACGCTTAACCGCTTCATAGAAATGAGGGTCGGCAATATGGAACATCGGAATGAGCCTGATCCGGGTGCTGAAACGCGGCGAGGAAAGCTCGAACGAGGCGACCTCAAGGCCGCACCAGGTCTGCGAATTCGAATACGAGGCGGTGCGTACGAACTCTTGGGTGCTGGAGCATCCGCAAAACACCACCGCATGGACAATAAGAAGCAGCTTGATCTTGCGCATAACGACTCCGGGTGCGCCGTGGATGGGGGCATTATACCAGTTCACGTCATGCGCACAAGAGGCTTTTTCGTGAAAGAGCGCTTTCGCCGCTTGACAGGTGTCGCATGCAGCCGTATGATAAACGGTGAAGGGGATAAGTTTTTACCGAATCGGGATTTCGACACGAACATGCCCGTACTTATGCGAATATCAGAGCTGTTCCGCTCGCTGCAGGGCGAAGGCGGTCCTCCCGGCGGCCTCGAGGTATTTCTCGTCGTGCTTTTCGGAGGCGCCGCCCTTGCATTCCTGATTTACATGATAATTCTCATAATAAAACAGGCGCTTATGAAGCGCGACGTGGAATGGGAGGAATTCTTCGATAATGCGGCCGCGCGCCGGCTCTCGCGCGGGGAGCAGGTGCTGCTTGCCGACCTGGCCCGCAAGCGGAACGTCGACCCGCCCGTCAAGATCCTCGAGGATTATTCCACCTTCGATTCCATGGTGAAGGCGGAGGTCGCAGCCGTGGAGGGCCGGCCCCTCCAGACACTCAAGCACAAGGCCCGTTTCGCTTACTACCGGAATATCCGCAGGAAACTCGGCTTTATCGAACCGCCGCGAGTCGTCGGCATACGCAGCACGCACGACCTCGCCGAAGACCAGCGCATCAGCATTACAATTTCCGACGGGGCCGAGCGCAGGTCGCTCGAATCGACCGTCGTGCTGGTGGACGAACTGGAATTCGCGGTGGAAATTCCGGAAAACCTGATAAACCACCCCGCCTTCAAAACGGGTAAGCTCATCGACCTCGAATTCTATATACCCGGTGACGCGATGTATTCCGCCCACGCCCGCGTGACGGAGGCATCCCCCCCGAACAGGCTGCGTCTTACACATGCGCCGGAAATCAAGCGCCAGCAGAAGCGCGAAACGGTGCGCGGGCGCGTGAACGGGGTCATCTATTTCGAACTCAGGACGGGCGACAACATCTACGGGCCCGCGCAGGAAGGACGACTGATAGACATATCGGCGGGAGGGCTCTCCCTGGCGGCCGACCGGCTTCAGGAGCCCGGCACCGAACTCCGGTTGAAATTCACGCTCGGCAAAGACAGGGATTTCACCATTCACGGCGTCGTGAGAAGGTCGCAGAGGATAAAGCTCTCGGACGGCCGGACAATCCTCAAGAACCACGTGCAGTTCACCGACCTCAAAGCGCAGGACGAAGACGCGATAGTCCACTATATTTTCCAGAGCTACTATGAGCATTGAACAATTTCCACAGTGCAGGCGTCTAATTAGAAGAAGGTGTCAGGTATTAGGTGTCAGGTGTCAGGAATATAAAGAAATATACAACCTGAAACTTAAAACCTGAAACCTGAAACCTGAAACCTATTAGTGATATGAATGAGCAGATTTCCAGTTCAACCGGTTCCGACTCCTCGCTCCGCCTGGCCGTTGTTTCCACGACCATAATCCTTGTAATGTTCGGCCTAATCATCGCGGCCTATTTCCTGTACCGGCACCGTGGAAAACTGCTCAACCCTGGTAAAAAGAAAGGAGATTTCCTCGAGACGTTCGACGACGGGACTATCGATCCGAAGCTGGTTATTGTGGAAAACGGGGCTGCGTCCCACTCCGTCAACGGCGGTGAACTGTTTTTCGACCAGACCACTTCAGTTTCGGATGCGCATGTATGGTATTACGATGTCCCGCTGGACCTTTCCAGGCCGTTTGTGGCGAGGGTCAGGACAAAAACGGATAATTATGTTGTTTCGGGCGGGATAGCATGCAATCCGTTAGTACTTTATATAAATGGGACGCAGAAACCACGGATACTTGGCGGCAGCACCCTGGAAGAAGGGTTCATTATCACATATATGGAACCCAGCGGTGGACGGACTTATGTGGTTTTTATGGACAATCTTGACGGCCACTGTTGGTGGAACTTCACAACAGATGCGTGGGCCAGTTCTGAGCCGCCGGCGAACGAAATGTGCCGCCCTATGGACGTTAAGAGTTATGCAACGCTTGAATTCTGGAGCACTCCCAAAAGTTTTTATTTCCGGTTGCTGGACAAGAACGGAAAATTGTTATACAAGACCGCGCCGAAGGTCTGGTCTGATTTCTCACAATTGCTCCGCGGCGCGGATGTATATCTTTCCGGCGGGGAATGGCTGTCAAGCTGGCTTTCCAATGATGAATGGATAGATTACATTCAGGTAAAGTATGAACGCTGAAACCAAAGAAAAACCTGACTCGTCGTTACGGCTGGCGATAATCTCGACCATTGTTATTGTGGTGGTCTTCGGAGCCATCATCGGCGGGTTTTACGTCTACCGCCGGCTGCCCGAGCGGCTTGGACCGGTGAAAGGTAACTTCATCGAAAACTTCGACGACGGAAAGATTGACGAAAAACTGGTAATCCTTACCAACGGCAGCACGAAATACTCAGTCGAAAAAGGCAAGCTCTTTTTCGACCAGGGCTCGTCCTCCCGCGACGCCCACATGTGGTATTACAGCGAGCCGCTCGATCTGACCAGGCCGTTCGTCGCCCGGGTGCGGACGAAGACTGCCAACTATGTCGCGGGTACGCTGCAGGGTTGTCACTCGCTGATTATCTGGGCAACGCCTGATAAAACGTTTGAGTTATACGGTGGCGGCGCCTGTCACGCTAATCTTGTAACCTGTATATCACTTTGCGGCGGCGAAGGTGGGGTACATGGTGGGCGGACAATGTTTTGCATATTTTCGAATACTGGTGCCGGAATCAACTGGAATTTTACGAGTAAATCCTGGAGCGATGGAGCATCATCGCCACCCATGGATAAATTTACTCCATACCCAGCGGAAACTTTTATCAAAATAGAGCTTTGGAGTACGCCTTCAAGTTATTATTACCGTGTTCTGGGTCAGAATGGTGCTCTTCTCTGTCAAACGAAGCCGCTGAAATGGGCCGACCAGCCGAAAGTCGCTGCGGGCGAGGAAATATATCTCTGCGGCGGGGAGGAGTACACGAGCTGGTGGACGAACGACGAATGGGTGGATCTTATTCAGGTAAAGTATGAGTATTGACAACCGCGATAAACCCGATTCTTCACTACGGCTTGCAGCAGTCACGACTTTACTGATCCTGCTGGTGTTCGGCCTGGCGATAGTTGGATACTTCCTGTACAAGCATCGGGGGAAACTTATTGTCACGAGCAAAGTGGAAGGCGATTTTCTTGCAACGTTTACTGACGGCAAAATCCCGCCTGAAATCGGAATCATCACAAGCGGCGGCACAAAATATTCCGTCGCCGACGGCAAACTCTTCTTCGACCAGTCAGGTTCCCGCCACTGCGCGCACATGTGGTATTACAAAACTCCGCTCGACCTTTCCAGGAACTTTGTCGCGCGCGTCAGGGTGAAAACGGCCAATTACGTGGTTTCGGCGAGACAGGCGAGCCAGAGCCTTACCCTTTACGCGACAAAAAAAGGTCAATTCAGCCTGTATAGCGGAGGCGGCGCGCCACTTGAATGGCTGGCAGGCATGCAGCTCGGCGGCGGCGAAGGCGGCTGGCACGGGGGAAAAACAATGCTCGACGCCGGCTGCTCCGGCTCAGTACCGGGAGCCAGCTGGGACTTCAGTAAGGACTCATGGACCTCATGGAACAGACCCAGGCTGGAAAAAGATCTTATCCGGCCATACAAGGCTGAGACCTTCATCACACTCGAAGTGCACAGCACGCCGAAAAGCTTTTTCATGAGATGGCTCGACGAAAACGGGAAGCAGATGTATAAAACGAAAAAAAAGAGCTGGTCCGATTTCCCGAGGATAAAAGACGGGTACGACCTGCACCTTACCGGCGGCGAGATGTACTTAAATTATTGCGGCAACGACGAATGGGTCGACCTGATACAGATTGAATATGAACGGTAAAACCGCACGCGGCTGGGGATAGAACAACAGATTGCATTTGTAAGATTTGACTTTCTTTTATACAATCATGCATGAATCATTCCGGCTGATAAGAGCCTCTTAATACGCGCCTTGCTTTTCCGGGAAATGCGCGATGAATCCCGAATTTGTGGAAATGTACGCAGAATATGAGCGCGAGCACTGGTGGTTCCGGGCGCGGCGGCGGATACTGCTCGACATTGCCGGACGGACAGTGAAAAAAAATGCAAAAGACGGAGCGCCCCGCATTGCCGACATAGGCTGCGGCCCGGGCGCAAACATGAAAGCGTTTGCCGCACTCGGAGAAGTCGTCGGAATCGACGCCACGCCTGAAATGGTTGCCGCCGCGCGCTCCAATGCCGGCGCCCCGGTTTCCCAGGCAACGGCCGAGGCAACCGGGCTCCCCGACGGCGGGTTCGATCTTGTTCTATGCCTCGACGTGCTGGAGCACCTGGAAGACGACTCGGCCGCCGTGGCCGAATGTTATCGGATAACCGCTCCCGGCGGTAACGCGATAATCACGGTCCCGGCCGTGCGCTCGCTCTGGAGTAATCATGACGCCGCAACGGGGCACCTGCGCCGCTACGAAAAAGCGTCACTCATGCGAATATGCAGGCGCGCCGGGTTTAGTGTGGAATTCTGCTCGTATTTCAATACGCTCCTTTTTCTTCCTGCGCTGCTCGTGCGGCTGACCGCGTCCGGCCGCGGCGCCGGGGGGAGCGACTTCATTCTGAGACCCGGGATAACGAACCGGCTCCTCGAATCCATATTTGCCTTTGAAAAACGTCTGCTCAAGTATTTCAGTTTACCGTTCGGCCTGAGCCTCGCCGCAGTCCTCCACCGACCTTCCAGAAAAATGTAGGAGCGAAGCCGTGCTTCGCCCAATAAAAATGTAGGGGCAAGGCATGCCTTGCCCCTACAATATATTTTCTTCGCCGTCCCGCTGGTTCCCCGGGCCGGCGAATGCGGCAGACAGGAATGTCTGCCCCACGATTTTACGGCAGGAAGGCCTTCTTGTTCGCGAGTTTTTCCGGCAGGTACGTGTCCACCACCATGTTGAGGTCGTGCGCGGCGAACGCCTGCTGCTCCACGCGCACCTTCATGCTCTTCAGTTTCAAAAGCGCGTTCTGCCACGCCTTGTAGTGGTGGACGAACGGGTCGTTCTTTATCGCATCGTCGATGCGCTTGATGTCCACGTCCTTGAGCGGATGGGTCGGCAGCTTGTACTTCTTGATATCGTCCGGCGTAACGCCGAGGAACTTCGCCCACGGCACGCAGAAGTATTTATTAATATGACCGGCGTTGCCGCTTCCGACCTTCAGCGTGCGGTAGATGTTCATGTACCCGTACGGGTCGCCGTCGGTGAAAACGTAGACCGGCAGCTTGTGGGCCTCGGATAACCGCCTGATAAACCTCCGGCACGCGCGGGTCGGCACGCCGCCCATGTTCACCAGGATGCAGTTCGCTTTCTTGTAGTAGCCGTGCTTGACGAGGCGCTGGAACGCGCCGCCGGTCTCTATGGCGAGGATGAACTTCGCCTTTGTCTCGAACTTCAGGCCCTCGACCGAGGTCGGGACCGAGTACGCGCCCGAGCCGAACTTCGTGCAGTCGATGTGGATGTCCTTCCCCGTCGCCGGGTCCTGGTCGATGACGATTAATCTTCCCGCAACGTCGCCGCCCTTCTCCTCGGGCACGAAGTGGAGCTGCTCCCGGTTCACGAGGAAGAACGCCTCGATATCGTCCATCACGGTGTCGCTCTCCGGCTGCTCGTTGAAGCGGCACTCCTCCCAGTTCTTCGAGATGTAGTACATCTCCCGCTTGGTCGCGATGTCGTCGGTCTCGATAAGCTCCTTGGCGACCGCCATCATGCGCAGAGACTGCGCGAACGTTTTCACCGTGTTGTAGGTCAGCGTCCGCTCCTTGCGCCCGCGCTTGAGCGCGAAGTATCCCTCGGTCGGGTTGTAGCGGACGTTGGAAAGCGAGCGGATGGGTATCCTCATCGTCGGTTTCTTCCAGCGCACGATATCCTTATGGATTCCGCCTGCCTCGCCTTCGATAGATCTCGACGTCTTCGCGTCAATCGTCCCACGCTTCGGCTTCTTCCGCTTGCGCGACGATATCCGCAGCTCCGACGATTTCTTCCTCGCCGCCTTAACCCTGGGCTTGCGCGACTTCGGCTTCTTCACCTTCGCAGCAGGTTTCTTCTTCTTTGGCTTGGATTTTTTCTTTGGCATTGTCGACTCCATCGTTGCAAAAGTGGGAATTCAAAATTCAAAATTATGAATTATGAAATTAAATCTATTTTTTCTTTTTCGTATTTATAATAATTTTAGCGATAACGGCGACTAACTCTTCCGTTTCCGCGATAAGCGGTGTTATTCGTTCCTTGGCAATAATTCCTGATTCTGCAAGAAGGCGGAGCCAGTACAGGCTTTCTCTGCCCTCTTTCAAAGCTATTGAACACTTGTGAATAAAATCCTTACGGCTCTCGCCCGCCTGCGCTTCTTCCATATTAGCGCCGATGGCAGTCGCAGACCTTAGATACTGTTTACTGATAATCCAGCCGACGCTGTCTTTTCCCTCCTGCAGGCTCTGATACAATTTAATCGCCCGCAACGAGTATTCAAAAACCCGCTTACGAATATCTCTCGGTTTTTTGTTTTTCATTTTTCTCTGGGTATCTCCGTCTGTAATTTTTTGCATTCATAATTTTGAATTTTGAATTCTTATGATGCTCCCTTCTTCGCGTCCAGGTGCGAGCGGTACAGCATCTCCGTCAGGTTGCTAACTATCTTCTTTTCCTTGCGGTCGTCGAGGTCGAGTATCTGTTTGAGCGCGACGCCGATGTGCGGGATGTACAGCTCGATATGACTGCGCTTCCTCGCGACCTCGGCTTCCCTGCGCTTGCGCGAGAGGTGGACCGCGAGTCTCCGCCCGCACTCGCGCAGGCCGAGGCGGACTTCTTTCTCGATCTCGGGATACGACGCGATTGCCTCCTTCGACTCGGAAGTGAACGGCACCCACACGCTCGCCATGTGAACGAGAATCACGAGCGGGCCCGACGGCAGCGCGCCGCGCGACTGCGGCACCTTGTAACCGCGCCAGTCGGTCTTCGTTATCGTCTTCGTTATCACGCACCCCGACTGCTGGTACTGCAGCGGAACGCGGTTCGCGAACCGCAGCAGTTTCGCAAGCGAACCGCCGCCGTTCCTGGTCCCGTTCTTGCTGCCGATGATCCCGTCGTCGGCCTGCGTTTTGTCTTTCCCGGCTCGTTCCTCTTTAGTCCGGCCCCACGCGAGGCCGACTTCGATCTGGAACGGGTTGCCGCGGTAGACCGACGGTTTGCGCGTCACCGCCGTGTAGAACTCGGCTTCGATCTCCTTTTTCAGGCCCGCGAGAATCAACTCCTCCCCGATCGGGGTAATGCAGTCCGTCGGCGGCGACATTATCTTGACTTGCGGGATAGCTTTTGAGAGCGCGTCCGCTTCCTGCCGGGCGATTCGTTTCGGCGACGCTTTCTCGGAAATTTTCGCCTTCTCGAGAATTTCCCGGGCGATTTTCGGGGATACGCGGGAAAACTCTCTGCGGAAAAAGCCGAACATGTTACGCGCCCTGGTCGCGTGCAGCATCTCGATGAGCACGCCGAGCTCGACGCCGTAGGGATGCGGTTTTATCTCGCGCGGCTCCGGCGGCAGCTCGTCGGTCGCGCGCTTGAAACGGAACCGCTCGCCCTGCGGGTTCGTATAGGTCAGCTCGCAGTGCGGGTTGGCGATGGCGGTCGCCTTCAGGTAATCGTCGACCGAGCGCGAGCCCTTCGTGTAGCGCCCCTCGAGCTCGATCTCCACGCGCGTCCCGTGCGGCACGTCCCACTCGGTCGTGTCCTCGCTTATAACGTCGGGCTTGTTTTTCTTTGCATTTACGACGACCTCGAAAACGTTGGCGGGGCGTTTGCGACCGGTCTTTGAAACGATAAGCGTGGGCTTGCCGGTCGTCATCTGGCCGTACATCCCGGCCGCGGAGATGCCGATCCCCTGCTGCCCGCGCGACATCTTGAACGAATGGAACTTCGAGCCGTAAAGCAGCTTGCCGAAAATCTTCGGTATCTGCGCCTTCACGATGCCCGGCCCGTTGTCCGTCACCGCGATGCGGAAACGGTTCTCAGCCGTCGGCCGGACGGTCACGTCGATGGTCGGCAAGATGCGCGCCTCCTCGCACGCGTCGATGGCGTTGTCGACCGCTTCCTTTATCGTCGTAAGGAGCGCCTTGGTCGGGTTGTCGAACCCGAGGAGGTGGCGGTTCTTTCTGAAAAATTCTGAAACGGAAATCTCGCGCTGCCTGCGGGCGAGGACGTCGGCGGTAATGCGTCCCTTTTTCCTGCTCTTCGGAATTTTCGGCTCCGGCACGGGCTCGGGAGCGGGCTGCGCGTCGCGCGCCGCCTTTACCTGCTTCCGGCTCCTGCTCTTCGGCGCGGAAACTGCGGGCCGCTCCTCGACGAACGGCAGCCGCGGCGTAAGCCTGTCTTTCTTTTTCCTGCGCCGTGGCTTTGCAGCCGGTTTCTTTTTGCCGCGCTTTGCGCCCTTTTTCGCTTTCTTCTTCGCGGGCTTGCGCTTTGCCGGCTTTTTCTTTTTCGCTTTGGCCCGTTTCTTCGCAGGCTTTTTCTTCGCGGGTTTCGCCTTTTTCTTTCGCTTCGCTTTGGCCATAATATCACCCCGGGTGCTGAGATTTCATATCTAATAGGGGTTTATACTCACGGACGGCCCCCTCTCAGACAGCGTTATTATAGCAATTCACCGCAACGCGGCAAGAAAAAATCTGATGTAAAGAAACAAGTCCCGTGTCCCGGGTCATATTATTTTTGTTTTATTTAGCCGCGCCGCTTGCGGCGCGCGTTGTGGCACGGGCATCTTGCCCGTGATTGCGATTACTCAAACGCTACCCAAGTCACCACCTTTACTTCAGCAAAATTCAGGAAATCCCCCTCCAGAACAATTTATACTTTGACTGCCGCATTATGGATACTGTTATGCGTTAAATCATAACTAGATAATTTATTTAAAATGTCCTCCTTCTTTTTAGAATAAAACAACGGTTCGATTTCTGGAGCGAGCCACGCAGAATGCTCAAATAAGAATTTTACGGCTCTTGATATTTTGCTCTTTAGTACGTCATCCCATTCTTTGGAATAGCAAACTGATTCGTCAGAAGCTTTTCCGCACAAATAATGAAGCGCTTCATTTAATAGATATATCCAAACTTCAAATGGTTGCTCGCGATATTGATTCCTAACCACCTTATGCTGTTCGGTAATGAATCTACCATCGTGGGGCCAATTGTCTTTTAGACTGAAATCGAATATCCTGTCTAAGAGAAAAGCCAAATTTCTTTCTTCTTCGCTTCTAAGATCATTTTCTGATTCCATTGGGACTTCTAATGGCTCAATATTCGCGAACGCCTTAATTATTTTCTCGAACATCAAGTCCGTGAGCGGAAACCGTTTATCTTTCCTTTTAGATATATAATCTTTTATTGTAGAAATATCTTTAACGCTTTCTGCGCGCAGACGGATAATAGCTTTTCTTCGCTGGCTTTTACTATAACGTAATTGCTCGAAGAATATGTCCTTTTCGCTCGGGTCCTTACCCGGATTGTTTTTCTTCCACATTTCAATATGTTCTCCAAATTGTGCTTTTAGCTTTCGCCCCAGTTCGCTTGATTTGAATGACATTTGCCTAAGTGGCCCATGTCCCTGTTCTATTACATTATCAATCATTCTTCTATCAGTCCCAACCAACACTTTACACTCAACTTCTTCAAGCCCATTCCACAGGATTTGGGCGGCAATTTTATGTTGCCCATCAAATATCAGCACTTCATTATCTTCCAGCCTGCCCACAGACGGCGATAGTTGAAAGTTGTTCTGCAAGTGCTCTCCAAGCCGAGTAAGTTTATCCTTATACAAGGGCCGCGGTTGTATCACAGCATCCTTCTTGATGTGTTTTGTCGGTATTGTATGGTAAAAAAAGTAAACATTGCTGCATCTGCAATGGTAAAGGGGAATTCTAACACCATTAAATAAAACCTGTATATTGCTCTTGTCAATTACTACATCCGCTTTTTCATATTCGGGTAGTATCTTTGCAAAATCCTCATTGAAATTTTTCTCGACTCTGAATTGATTTCTTATCGTAAGCAACGGCTTAATTCCCTTCCGTTTATTACACCTCGAATGCGCCGGCGCAAAATTTGATATATCATCCGACCCCATTTCTGGCCCATGCCTAGCCTTTATATGGTCTATATCCCAATTTTCGCCATCCATAATTTCTTCTTCGCAAACGAAGCACATACCGTTATGTTGATGCAATATTTTATTTCTCTTATCATCCTTTTCAAGAGAATTCATTTCCGGTTCCCCTTTCGTGTCCACAGATGGGCGATGTTTTGATGTTACTTGCTCCGAAGACTGTGCAACCTGACTCATTGTTGGGGAATCTGATTCGTCCTTCTCCAATACTAACCCAGCTTTTTCCATTGGTCGCGAATGGACAACCGGACAATCCTCAATAGTTTCCATTGGTTGCAAATGGATAACCGGACAGCTTTCAATAGTCTCCATTGGATTAAATCCAATCTGGATAACCGTGCCGGCTGAAACGCCATTTTGCATAAACCAATTATGTAATCTTGGCCCCCACAATTGATTCCCATGGTGTTTTACTATTTCATATTTCCGCCCACTACCATCTATCACCACTATTTTCTCACCGTGTTCTATGTTTAAATGCTTTCCATATTTTTCCTTCTTTGGCCCCGTAATATTATCAGTCAAGTTTATATAAAATGATTTTGCTTCGCCCTCACCGATTCTCCTTACAAACTCAATCATGATTCGTCCTCGGTCCAGCAAGGTTATAAACTTATTCCAGAGACAGCCGAGCCGCCTTCCGGGGAGTTCGTGTTCAGGATATCCTTAACCGAGATTTCCCGCATAGAATTCCCCACAACCGCAGTTGGGTAATTTTCCAGTATTTTACTTCCGTCTGCGAACTGCCGCAAGCAAATTTAATGCCGCGCCGCCCAGCGGCGCGGGTTTTGCCGGGAAAACGCGGCGAGCAAGCTCGCCGGCTAAACGAAGACGCGGCGAGTAAACTCGCCGGCTAATTATTATTTCCTTGTTTCCTTATTCCCTTATTCCCTTGTTACCTTATTACCTTCCCCACATGTGTGACGCAACTTTTACAATTGGATGCATAGATATAACTCGTAAGTTTTCATACAGATAAGGACGCGGTTGCGCCGGACAACGACCGATAATAAAAGAAACTTGAAACTTATTCCGTTTTTTATATAATAGATATTTAGATAATCCATTTGAAAGTTTCTACGGACACCCGTTTTCCTTGATAAGGAATAAATCCCATGAGCCGTTCTGCACTTTTCCTGATCCTCGGGTTTGCAGTCACATCCCTGTTAATTCTCGGCGGCCGCGGCTGCGGCGATGACACGCGAAACCCCGTCGTAATCACCATCCCGGGTCCCTCATGGTCATGGACCATACAATACCCCAATAACACGGCCGACAAGGCGACCGAGGCGGCGGAGAACGTCGTCGTGGACGAAGCCGGCATGGATATCTCGTTCAGCACGGCCTGCGTCAGCGTCGGCATTCCGGTCACCAACAACGACGGCAAAAGCAAGCTCGCAAGCCTGTACGCCGAGGTCAGGGACGCGGAAACCAAATACCCGGCCGGCGCAGGCGTTATAAACGTCAACCTCCAGCCCGGCGAGACCTACGCCGTCGTTAATATTCTCACGCTGGTGGCGGACGCGTCAACCGCCAAAAAAGCCGGACATTTTATTTACTGGCGGATTCAGATCGGCACACACGTGATGAAAGGGCAGAAAGCCCTTATCTCGGGCGACAACCTCGATTACGTCCGGCTCCTCGGACCGAAAACCGTGTTCCGCGGAAGCGCCGCCACGTACAGGGTACTGGCCGTCGACCCGGAATCATGCGCACCGCTCGAAGCCGCGGCCGTCACGATAAGACTCATCGCCGACGGCTCCACCGTCGCGTCCGCCGACGGCAGCACGGACTCTTTCGGCCGCTTCATCGGTACGATGGATATTCCGTCCGACGCGCCCGATACGATGACATGCAGGTGCACGCTCTCCGGCGGCGGTGTCAATGAAACTATTGAACGGGAAATCACGGCCGGCGGCGGCACGAAAGTGCTTCTTACGACCGACAAGCCGCAATACCAGCCGGGGCAGACCATCCACCTGCGCGCGCTCGCCCTGACCGAGCCGGGCTGCGTGCCCGTCGCGGACGAAGAGACGACCCTCGAAATCTACGACGCGAAGGACAACAAGGTCTTCAAGGAAATCGCCGCCACGAACTCCTACGGCATCGCAAACGCCTCGTTCGTGCTTGCGCCCGAGCTCTGTTCCGGTAATTTCAAGCTCTCCGCCAACGTGGGCGGAACGATTATCGAGAAATCCGTTCTGGTCGCCTTCTACGTCCTCCCGAAATTCAAGGTAAATTTCACGTCGGACCGGGATTACTATATCCCCGGCGAAACCGCGACCGCCTCCGTCCACCTCCAGTACTTTTTCGGCAAGGATATCGACGGCGGTACTCTTGACATCAACGTCAGGACCGGCTCCGGCGACGACGCCCAGACCTTTGCCAATTTCCTGGGGACCACGAACCCGAGCGGCGTATACGCGTTCAACTTCCAGGTCCCGAACTCCTTCGACCCCGTGCAGCTCGCAAACGGCGAGGCCTGTATTTCAGTCGCCGTCATCGCGACGGACACGGCCGACCAGGTTATCGAAAAAGAGTTCATCATCCCCGTCGCGGGGGGAGAAGCGATAATCCTCGCCGCGCCCGAAGGAGGCCGCGCCCGGCTGGGCGCCGACAACCTGCTTTACGTCGCGGTGGCCGATCCGGCGGGCAGGCCGATAGAAAACGCGGTAATCGAAGCCCTCGCCGGAAGCAACAGCCTCGGCATGGGGCAGACCGACGCGGCCGGCTTCGCGGAAATAACCATCCATCCCGAGGTCGCCGACTGCACGGCCCTCGGTTCGGGCCTCGTGCTGGAGCTGACCGTGAACGCCGCGCTCCCCGGTGGCGGTTTCGTTTCCGACCAGTTTACGACCGGGACCGCGGGCAGCAGCAACTTCCTCTTTGTCCGCCCGAACGCCGCGCTTTACAAGGTCGGTGAAACGCTGCAGGCCGACGTCATCGCATCCGACGCCGCGGCGTCGGTGAAGGTCGAGCTCTGCTCCCGCTCGCGCGTGCTGGCCGAGAAAACGGTCGACCTCGCCCTGACAGGCGTCGTCGACTTCACGCTCACACAGGAGCACGCGGGCGACTGCTACATCGTGGGAAACTTCATCGCGCCCGACGGCATGCTCGTCACCGATTCCCGCCAGGTCTTCATCGCGGGAGCCGACGACCTCGTCATAAGCGTAACGCCCGACAAGTCCGAGTACGTACCGGGCGAGCACGCCCAGATCGCGCTCGACGTGTCCGACCGCGGCGGCGCGCCCGTGCAGGCCGCGCTCGGCGTCACGATCGTCGACGAGGCGGTATACCACGTGAGCGACTTCCAGGCAGGCGCGGCCGAGGAATACTTCAATTTCGACTGGGAGCGGGGAATAACGCTGCCGGCCATCGGGTACTCGTACGACGAGTTCGTCAAGGTCGACCCCGACGCGGCAACGCAGAACGCCGCCCGCCTCTACTTCTCGATTGTCGGAAGCACCGATACAATATCCACGTCGCTTGGTGATTCCGTTGCCGTGGTAATGACCGATATAGTCCGGGCCGAAGTCGAAGACCTGATAGACCAGTTGGTGATGCGCGGCCTCAACACATGGCCCGAAGTCGGATACACCGCCTTCTCCTGGTACGGCTGGGACCCGGCATTGGCGATCGACCCATGGGGGAAATGCTACATCATAACCGCCGACGGCTCCGGCACCCTGAGCTTCAAGTCCGGCGGACCGGATGAAAAATTCGACACCGACGACGATATCGTGATAACAAAATAAGTGCTGAAGTGCTGAAGTTAAGAAGTGCTGAAGTTAAGAAGTTTTGAAGTTAAGAAGTTTTGAAGTTAAGAAGTTTTGAAGTTAAAAAGTTTTGAAGTTAAGAGTCTTTGTTTAGCGGGCGAGCTTGCTCGCCGCGTTTTCGGGATTCGGTCAGATAATTGCTGATAGCTGACAGCTGATTGCTGATAGCTCTAAAGGAGATAAAACCATGCATTCTTCTTCTACAAGGGCGCTTTTACTGGGAGTGTTGCTGGCCCTGATTTTCTGGAGCGCCGACGGCTGCGGAGGCGATTCCAAAAGATCTGTGCTGTATTCTCCTGCCGGGGGCGGGGGCGGGGGCACGAACATGGGCGGCGGCGGAACCGGCGGCGCGACCATGACCGCCGCCGGCACCGGCACCGGCACCGGAACGGGCACCGGCGGCGGAGATACGGGCTCAGGATCCCCCGACCCCAACGTCCGCGTGAGAACATGGTTTCCCGAGACGCTTTTTAACGAACCGTCGCTAATAACCGACGCCGGCGGGCACGCCTCCATCTCGCTCGACATGGCCGACTCCATCACGGACTGGCGCCTGACCGCGATGGCCAGCGCGCTCGACGGCAGGCTCGGCTCGGTCACCGACGCGGTCCGCTGTTTCCAGGAATTCTTCGTCGACATCAACCTGCCCATCCAGCTCACGCAGAACGACGAGATGCACGTCCCCTGCGTGATTTACAACTACCTGCCGACGGCCCAGCAGGTCCAGGTCGTACTTTCGAACTCCGCATGGTTCA
Source organism: Planctomycetota bacterium (assembly GCA_004376375.1). Taxonomy (GTDB): domain Bacteria; phylum Planctomycetota; class E44-bin39; order E44-bin39; family E44-bin39; genus E44-bin39. The sequence continues at coordinate 44,846 of SOJX01000015.1, read as the reverse complement.
CGCCGCTGGGCGGCCTCACCCAGACGCTCGACCTCACGCCCAACGAAGTCAGGGCCGTGTACTTCCCCATCCGCGCCGAGGACGTCGGCACGCAGGCATTCACCGTCTACGCCTACGGGCAGACGATGAACGACGCGATAAGCCGCACCATCCGCGTCCTGCCCGACGGCGAGCCGGTCGCCGGCTCGGCAAGCGGCAGCATGAATCCCGAGGTCGCGGCGGACTGGACGATTCCGGTCGACCACATCGTAGGCGCCGACGACTGTTACGTCAAGCTGTACAGCGGCTACGTGACCCAGGTGGTCGAGGGGATCGAAAGCCTCCTCGGCTGCCCGCACGGGTGATTCGAGCAGGTGTCCAGCATCACGTACCCCAACGTGATGGCGCTGGACTACCTCACGGTGACCGGGGCGGTCACCCCTCAGTTCAAGCAGCTTGCCACCCACAAGATAAGTATCGGCTACCAGATGCTTATGGCTTACGAAGTCACGAAGAGCGGCGGCTTTTCGTGGTACGGGAGCGCGCCGGCCAACAAGAACCTCACGACGTTCGGTCTCACCCTTTTCACCGACATGGCGCGCGTCGCATACGTGGATGAGACGCTTATACCGCGCATGCAGAATTTCCTCTTCTCGAGTCAGGACTATGACGGCTCCTGGTCCGCGGACCGTACGAACTACCTCCCGAGCTATTCGAACGACCTGTATTCGACCGCTTACATCGCGGGCGCGATTGCATATTCGGGCTACACCGGGCCCAAGCTCGACCTGGCCCGGCAGTACATCAAGAATAATCTGGCTTCCGCCTTGAGCCTGTACGATAAAGCGCTCTGCGCCGAAGCGCTTATCCTTATAAACAAGAACGACGCCGACGGGATCTCGCTCCTCAACGATCTCGCCGCAGCCGTTCAGACCAGCGGCGACGAGAACTACTGGCAGGCGGCCTCGGGTACTTACGGCGTCATGTACTCGTACGGCGCGTCGCTGAATTTCGAGCTCACCGGCCGCATCGCGACGACGATGATGCGCGCGGGCGTCCACGGCGACCTCGTGCAGGGCGCGATCAACTACCTTATCGCGCACAAGGACGCCCTCGGCAACTGGATGACCACGCAGTCAACCGTCTACGCCCTGCGCACGCTCATCATGGCCCAGGGAAGCGCGGGCTCCGACAACGCCGATGGCACCGTCACGATAACCGCGAACGCCACGACCCTCCCGGCCGTAACGATAACGCCCGCCGACGCCGACGTGGTCAGGTTCGTCTCGTGCCGCGATTACCTGCAGGTCGGCGCAAACAACGTGACCGTCCAGTTCGCCGGAACCGGGAACCCGATGGCGCAGATAGTATGGCGTTATTACAGGGGGCGCACGCCCCCGCCGCCGGGCGACATCACTATCGCGCTCGACTACTCGAAAGTAAGCCTTACCATGGACGAAACCGTTGCGGTCACGGTGAATATCGCAAACACCCGCACCAATGGCCGCGGCGCCAACACGGTCGTCGCCGAGATCGGCATCCCGCCCGGCTTCGCGCTCTCGGCCGACGAGCTGGAACTCGCAAGATACCAGGGAGTTATCGACCGCTACGAAATCGCCGGCCAGCAGCTGAACATTTACCGCAATGTGCTCGATGCAAGCGATTCGTTCGAGATAAATTACATGCTCACGCCGACCTGCCCGCTGAAGGTCCAGACCCCCGTTTCGAAGGCATATGAATACTATGCTCCCGAGGTCGGCCCCGGCCGCGCAGACCCGATACTGCTGACGGTAACGAACTAAAGAAAGGATGAAGTCTGAAGGATGAAGGATGAAACCGCCGGCCCCAGGCCGGCGGTTCTATTTAACTCGTTTCTCGTTTCTCGTTACTCGTTACTCGGTACTCGATACTCGATACTCGTTACTCGTTACTCGTTACTCGTTACTCGGTACTCGTTACTCGTTACTCGTTACTCGTCACTCGTTACTCGTCACTCAGTAGTAAATCTCCAGGCTGGGCCTTTGATTACACCGTAACTGTTCACAGAATCAACGCGCCAGTAATAAGCAGTCAGGTTGGCAAGACTGGTGGCCTGCCATTGCGTAACAGTAAGGTCAATAGCTACCAGCGGTGGATTTGGTTCAGAGCCGAAATACAGATTGTATTTGCTTGCCTTGTTTGCAGCATTCCAGTCAAGCAGGACGGTAACCGGTATATTCTCGGTTCCGTCACAGGGAAGGCCGAAGCCTACCTGGTCCGGCATGTTTGGATTTGTAAAGAAACTCCATACCGGGCCTGCCTTGGATCCTTCAGAATTACCCGAGAAGACCTGCCAGTAGTATGTGACGTTCCCGGAAAGCCCGGTCGCCAGCCATTGTGAGTCCGTCATACCGTCTGCGGTAATCGGGGGTCCGTCAACAGTCGTTAAAAGCACCCCGTATCTATCCGTATTTGCGGTATCGGACCAGTCCAGCAGGATTGTAAGCGGGACGTCAGGCGACAAATTTGGTGGCAACGGATTGGATGCCCGGCCCGGCTGTGTCGAGGCTGAGCCACCTTGGATTGAAACGGGAACATAGACTTTTTCTTCTTTTTTACAGCCGCCTGATGAAAGAAAACCAAACAGGCATACACCTGTAATAATCAGGAAAGTTTTTCGTAACGTAGTAACCGGCATAATTCCCTCCAGTTCGATGCCCGTATATCCACTATCCCGTAATTATCTTACCCTGTTCTGTATTATACCCGGCCTGATGCGAATTGGTTCCAATTTTATGTAATAACTTTGACTTCTGGAATGCGGGATGTAGGGGCGGACCCCCGCGCCTGCCCGGTACCCGGTACCCGGTACTCGGTACTTGATACTCGGTACTTGGTTCTTGGTACTTGGTACTTGGTTCTTGGTACTTCTTATCCCTTCTTCCCTTCTTCCCTTATTACCTTACCCCTTCTTCCGGCAGGCCGGAATCCAGGATTCATTCATAATTCTGAATTCATAATTTCTTACCCACAGCCCTGCGGAAAATCCATTGCGTGACAATCCCACTTGATTTATATTATAAGACATAAATGATTATAAGATTTATAATACCAACCTCTCCTATCCTGATCTATCTTACCTTATGGCTCCTCCATGCCGGCCGGACGACCTTTGTTCTGCTCCGCTCCGAAAAAACCGAAAGGGAAAAAGAGCTTTATACGAAAGAATCCGTAATACATACATATCTTTATTTATCCATGCTGGTAATATTGATTATGATTATTATGACAACGGAACACAAACCTTTTGGAAGAGAAATTTTGGGGCAGATTCTGGTGATGTTGGCGAAAGTAATCGCTTTCGGTGTAATGCCACTGACCGCGGCTGCAGGCTTTTTTATTCAGAAAATAAAATACGGAAAGGTATTAAGTCTACTTTTCTTCCCCATGGCTGCATACATCTTCTGGTTATTGTCATAATAATCCCCGCCGCTCGCGGCAATATTCGAAAATCGACAATCGAAAATCGTAAATTGAAATGGCCCGGGACTCGGGACTTCTTCTCCCTTATCCCTTACCCCTTATCCCTTGTTCCCTTGTTCCCTTATTACCTTATCCCTTACCCGGTACTTGGCACTATTATTTTACCTTGCATATAAGATTTGCTCATACTATATTGCCATTGCAGGAGAAAAAACAAACCATGTCCAAACCCGTTCACATCCTGATACAGATCGCGCTTGCGATACTGCTTAACGCATCCATGTTGTGGTTCTCAATCGGGGTAATCGACCGCGGCAACAGGAAAAACAAGAAGCTCGCAGCCATCGGCTGGTCGTTCGTCCACCTCGGGGCCGCCTTCTGGCCGCTCATCGGAAGCGTGGTCGGCCTCTTCGTCCTGGTAATAATACTCTTCAACTACTACGACCTTTCGGTGATAAAGGCATTCCTCGTAATCGTCCTCCTCATCGCGCTCCGAATCGGCCTCCTCATCCTCTTCGCCGAAAAAACCGCCGCCGGCTAAATAGAAGGGATACGGGAATAAGAAATTATGAAGTATGAATTATGATAATTAGCCAACGAGTTTACTCGCCGCGTCTCTTATTTAGCCGCGCCATCCTGTGGCGCGGTCTTCGTTTATTGCCTTATTCCCTTATTCCCTTATTTTCTTGTTTCCTTATTCGGTACTCGGTACTCGGTACTCGGTACTTCTTATCCCTTCTTCCCTTGTTCCCTTATTACCTTATCAACTTGTTACCTTGTTACCTTATCAACTTATTCGTAAGGGCGGAACAAAATAAGCAATCTCAAAAATCAATTTAATATTAGGAACCTTCCCATCAATTCATGGTGTATTTATCTTGAAAAGAGTAATAGCGTAATATAGAATTTGCTTGTTAATGTGCCAACCTTGAAGGAGAAAATCAATGGCGAGAATTCCAAAAAAGGTATCCAAACGTTTAGCAATAAAATTGAAAAGTTTTCAAATAATTCTCAAGGGAGCGCGGACAAGGGATGTTAACGAAGCAGATACGGTACGAATTATTACTGATATGCTTGCAGAACTTTTCGGTTATGACAAGTACTCCGAAATTACGGCGGAACATTCGATCCGGGGAACATTCGTTGATCTGGCGATTGTAATTGATGGAAAGCTAAGATTTCTAATCGAAGTAAAAGCTATCGGACTCGACCTTAAAGAGTCGCACATACGGCAAGCAGTAAATTATGGCGCAAATCAGGGAGTAGAATGGGTTATTTTAACAAATGGGATAATCTGGAAAGTATTCCGTTTGTCGTTTGGAAAACCCATAAATAAAGAAATTGTTATCGAATTCGATATATTGGACTTGAACCAGCGAAATTCATCCGATATCGAACGTCTTTATACATTGACTCGTGATGGCCTGAAAAAAGCTACTCTTTCAAAATATCACGAGCAGCGCCAGGCAATGGATAAATTCACCTTGGGGGCTTTACTAATTAGCGATCCAATTTTGAATATTGTCCGCCGCGAAGTTCGGAAGCTCTCTCCGCGAATAAAAATAAAAATTTCAGAAATTAAGGAAGTCCTAAAGCAGGAAGTTTTGAAAAGAGAAATAGTTGAGGGTGAGAATGCAGAGAAAGCCTTAAAAAATGTTGGCAAGGCCAAACGAAAGGGGAAAGCGGGAAGGAAAAAAAGGCGCGGCCGAAGAAAAAGCACAAAAAAGGATGTTGATGAAAACACCGGAACCGAGCCTACACCTGTGAAATTGGAACTTAATAATTCTTAAAACCGCGTTGATGAAAAACAGGGACTGAAAAATAGGTGACTATCTCTGTTTTTCATTTATCTTTTCCCACTTCTCTCACGGATTTCTTCAATAAATGCGCCTGCAATTAGCCCGGAAGGCAATGCAATCATGGCAATCCCACCAAGCATGACAAAAGTAGCAAAAATTTTCCCCAATATTGTCGTTGGATATACATCACCATAACCGACAGTCGTAAGCGTAACAACGGACCACCAAAGACATTTTGCCATATCAGAAAAATTATCATTTCTGATTATATCATCCTCAATAAATACATATTCTGCGTAATAAATACCGGTTGAAGCAATAAGGGCGACGATAACGGCTAATATTATGCCAGTTGTGAGCTCTTTCCATGTCTTTCTAATTACGCCAACCAACACATCAATCGTATCACGATGCCTGCCGACTCTCAGAATACGAGCCACAACACGGATTAATCTGAGCAACCTGAGCATCCGTGCATCTACGAAAAAAGGTAACAGCAATTCGATATAAAACGGAACTATCGCGAAGAAATCAATAATAGCGAAAGGATTTGTTAATGCCCATTTTGCCCGTTTTGGTTGAGAATAAAGCCGAAGCAAATACTCAATAGTAAAAAGCCCGATAAAAACAAATTCAGAACATCGAAAGAAGGATTTATAGTCCTTAAATTTTGGCACCGTTTCCAAAATAAATGTTAGTGCGCTGAGAAGAATTGCAACCGTTACGAACCACTGAATCGCCTTTCCCCAAAAGCCTTCCTGTAATTCCAGCAACCTGTATATTCTCTGCTTCATTTAATTCAGATTCCTCTCGACTAACATACAAACGATAAACTCAACACGTTTATTAAGGGATCTCTGTATAAACAGGGACATTCACCAATTTATCAAAACCTGCTCACATCAATTCCAGCGGGCAAAATATTCTTTATATTTTTCTCCGATTGTTTGATTCCGAATAGCCTCAAATTCTGTCACTTTTTTCAAGGTTGCATTTTGCGCATAAAATTTGAATATTCTCGGCAGTATTCGAGCCGCCTTTTGAAAATGGAATTATATGATCAAAATGAAGATAATCATTGGCGCCGCAATAAACACAGGCACCGTTACCCCTTGACCAAACTTCTGTTTTGACGTGTTGAGGAATATGTCTGGATCTTTCAGAAGAGAATCCTGAACCCCTGTGCCAGTTTGCCTTTAGACATGCTCCAAGAATGATCGCGACAAATCTGGCCTGGTCGCTAACTCGGTAAAATCCATTTCCCAGTATTCGCTTAAGGCTAATAAAGACATCTTTACGGATCGTAGAAACATCTAGAATATTCTGCAACTTGAAATCGAAACCTCTTTCAGCGCTGTCGAAAAGAACTCTTTTGTTAGTGACAAGCAATGTACCGCGATAAGTGTTTTCCGTAGCATATCCCAATGTAGTGTGTATACATTGGCAATCCAGATGACATACTTCATGGGCCGAAAGCATCCTTGAGGCGGATACACGCGGAAGATTTCCCTTCTTAATATTCGTTAGATCTAGCAGATATCTGATATCACTTCCGAACTTTTCTAATTGCTTTCCTGAAACTCCAAATAACTTCATAATTTTTGAAAGGTCTTCTGCTTCATCTTTATATATTTCTTGGTCTTCAAAGCAAAAGGCGATTCGCTTCCTGACAACCCCAATTACATCCTTCTTCAATTCTTGCCTTGCTTCACTAACTGGGATTCCCATTTTGGCCGCAATATTATCAATTTCGAGGATCTCATCATCCGTTATATCAAGATCAGCGGCAGCTTCACTGAATTTAGCTTTCATAAATATCTTCAAGTCTTTTCTTAACGCATCTGTTGCCTCCCCTTTAGAGAATCCAAGTTCTTTCCTTAACATATCCAGCTCGGCAATTTCACCTTCATCCAATTCACCGTCTTTTATCTTCTCCTTTAATACATTTCGAAGTTTGCTTTTTCCTTCTATGTCATAAATCATATTAACGTCACGTGAGTCCAATCCAAGCCTTTCAATTAGGACTCCAAGGTTTTTCTCTTCTTTATCTGTGATGATGCCGTCCGATATATATTTTCTGTAATAATCTGTAAAAACATTTTTCGCAGCCTTATAAATCTTTTTTTCGGATGTTTGAAAAAGATTACTGGCATGATTGTAATTTATTTCCCTGCCATCCGTAATTCTCTTAATAAGGTAGTCCTTTATTTCCCTGATACTTGCCTGTTCCTTTTTCTGCAAATAAAAATATGAAACGACTCCAGCTATTCCCATTACAACAACAATAAATATAATAAAGCCAATCATGATTACTTCCTTTCAGCAGGATATCATTCAATTGATTATAATTCTCTATTTTTTCTCAAGCAAGGGAAATCTATCAGCATTTATCAGTCCGCAATCGAAAATCGAAAATTTAAAACGCGCCGCAAGCGGCGCGGCTAACAATTCATCCTCATAATTCTGAATTCATAATTCTTTTCTACGAACCTACAAACCTGCTCACCTGCAAACCTCCATTCCAATCGACAACCGAAAATCGGAAAATCATGTTTAAAGTCAAAAGCCGAAAGACAAAAGTCCGAAGAGTTGATGTAAACTCAGATTACACTTTAAACTTTTAATTCCCGACAAAAATCATGCCGAAAAATTTCCGCGTTACAAAACCAGAAAAACTGTCACAAAAAAGTGACGGTATACGTCCTTTCGCAACTGATACCACCCGATTGCGGCACTTTAGCACCCGTTTGTTGGCCTGCAATGGGTGTTTGTTGGCCTTATCGGGACGAAAAAAGTGGGAATTTTCCGCAAAATATTACAAAACTTTTACACAAAGAAGTATCGAGTTTCGAGTTTCGAGTTTCGGATTTCTTGACTCGGTACTCGGTACTCGGAACTCGAAACTTTTTCTTATTTTAACGTACGATTCCGGCGCCAGATTTCATCTATATAAATAGCTCAAGTTGACTGCGTTTTGATGAGAACGCGAAAAAGCTATCAGCTTTCACCTTAAGACGAAATACCACAGAAGCAAGTTCAAAGGTTCAAAGGTTTGAAGGTTCGAAGGTTATAACTTTTGAACTTTTGAACCTTCGAACTTTTCAACCTTATAATATTCGGGAGACCGGGAGATGGAAAAGAAACCGGATGTCACGGCGGAAAAGCTCGCCGCTTTCAAGGACGGGAAACTCCCGGAAGAGGAAAAAGAGAAAATTCTCGCCGAAGTTGCGAAAGATCCCGAATTGTTCGAAGAGCTTTGTACGCTTGAAGATATGCGCCTCGCCGAGCAGGCCGGCTTTGAAAATCCGCCGGCGGATCTGAAACAGAAAGCCTTTGCCGGATTCCGGGGCAGCATTGGCTCGAAAATCGCCTTATTCCTTGCCGGGAAAGCAGTTCCACTCGCCGCGGGAGTGATTTCCGCCGCTGCCATCATCGCCCTGGCCGTATATTTCGTGAACCTGCCTCCCAAAAAAACGGCACAAGCGCCGCAACCCAAAGCAGATGCGTCAAAACCCAAAACAAAGCAGAGGAAAAAAGGCAGAACTTCTTCCCGCACAAGCAGAAAGGGCCAGTCAAAACGCTCGGCAGGAAAAAGGGATTCATCTGTTCGCACAACTCCCCGTAAAACCGACCCTTATGCCCGCTTCCGATACAAGGTACCGCAAAAAAACTGGGCCGCAACCCGCAAACTGCTCGACCAGTCGCCGGAAGACCTGTTCGCCGCTTTCAAGAATGACGAAACTCCAAAGGAGGAAACGGTTTACGCGCTCGCAATAAAGGGCAAGGACGTTGTCCCGAGAATAATGGAACTTGCCGGCTCCGGCTCTGACCGGCATCGCGGCGACTCTTTCAGAGTGCTCGAACTCATGGCTGTGTTTGGACATATAGAAAAAAAGGACACGACCGAACTGGTAAATTTACTGGCTGACCGAATATCGAACGATACTGTCAGAGAAGTCAAGAAAGATGCGATAAAAGCCCTCGAAAGCCTGAAACTGGATAAGAAAACAACTTTCAAAGCCCTTCAAGGCGGACTCAGTGATACCGAACCTGCGTTCCGTGCTGAAGTTGTGAAAAAACTCGCCCAATATGTAACTCAGGAAACGAGTCGCGATATTGTCGAACTCCTTTCCAGTGACCCCGCGCCCGAGGTTCAGGTTGCGGTCATCGAAAGCGCTAGATTCATTAACCCTAAGCCAAACCACCTTTTAGAGGGAATCGCAACCGCCATGCAATCGGCAACCGACCCTCGCGTGCGTTTCTCAGCAATAAAATTTACAAAAGCAAACCAGCGGAAAATTGAAGACAAGGACATGCGCGAAGAATTCCAAGATAAGATATTCACAGCACTTGTGGCAGTTGCCGAGACTGATGCAGAAGGCACACCAGTAAAACCGCGCGCGAAAGTGGCCATGTATACAAAAAACGACGTCATGCCTGATGTCGAAGTCCGTATCGAAGCGCTCGAAATGCTTATTCAGGGCGCAGTTAAGAAGAACCGCGAAACTGCATCCGAAACGGTTATCAGACTTGCCAGATCGTCTTCACGACCCGCACTGAAAGCTGCAGCCCTGCTCAAGCTTGACAGGCTCAATCAGGGCCGGGCGTTTGAAATGATTCTCGAGGCCGTCAAAGTTGTCCAGATCGATGATCAGAAGTCCAACCCCGCTTTCGGGTTATACTGCCGCAAACTCGATTCCATTTCCCGTCAATCTTTCGGCCTGAAACCCGGCCAGGCCGAAGGCGACTATTACGCTGCGCTTGAAAAGGCTGAAAACTGGTTTGCCGAAAACAAGGAAAGCCTCGCACCAAAAAAGCAGGAATAAGGAGTTGAGATAAAGTATGAACCTGGCAATACCGCGAATAGACTCTTATGAATTCGGCAGGATAACGATAGACAGGAAGACGTATACGAGCGACGTTATTATCACACCCGAAGGTGTGGCAGCCAACTGGTGGCGCAAGGAAGGGCACAGCCTGCACCCGGAGGATCTTAACGCGGTGACAGCTGTTAAACCTGAAGTACTCATTGTTGGTTGTGGTGCTTCCGGTATTCTGAAAGTTCCGGACAAAACCAGACAGTGGATTTCAGAAAAGGGGATTGAACTCATCGACCTGCCGACCCGAGAAGCATGTGACCGTTATAACGAACTTTCGGAATCAAAAAACGTCGCAGCCGGACTGCACCTGACTTGTTGATTTATTCGTGAAGTATTCTCGAAGTGAATTAACATTTGGCAATCGAGCAAGCTGATTACCAAAGACTAACGACTAACAACTAACCATTAAAGACTAAATGACCAACATCCTCGGTATATCCTGCTTCTACCACGACTCGGCGGCTGCGCTTGTCCGAGACGGGGATATCTTGGCGGCCGTGCAGGAGGAGCGTTTTACCCGCAAAAAACATGACCCGTCGTTCCCGAAAAACGCGGCCGGGTATTGCCTGAAGGAAGCGGGAATTACCGCAAACGAACTCGACCACGTTGTTTTCTACGACAAGCCGCTCCAGAAGTTCGTTCGTTTGCTTGAAACATATTTTGCGTTTGCACCTTCAGGCATTCAATCGTTTCTCACCTCGATGCCGGCCTGGCTCGGGCAGAAACTGTGGACGGAAGACGAAATCCACAAAGGCCTTGGCTATGAAGGCAAACTCCTTTACGCACGCCACCACGAATCTCATGCGGCAAGTGCCTTCTTCCCCTCCCCCTTCGAGAAAGCGGCGATAATCACAATTGACGGCGTCGGCGAATGGACAACGACATCTATCGGCGTCGGCGAAGGCAACAGCATAAAACTGCTGAACGAAATTCGCTTCCCCCACTCGCTCGGTATGCTTTACACAGCGTTCACGTATTACACCGGTTTCAGGGTGAACTCGGGCGAGTACAAAGTGATGGGCCTTGCGCCCTACGGCAAACCGACATACGTTGGCCTGATCAAAAAACACCTTATAAAGATTCACGATGACGGCTCGTTCCGCATGAACATGAAATATTTCAACTACTGCCAGGGCCTTACGATGACGAACGGTCGGTTCGCAAGACTTTTCGGCGGCCCGCCCCGCAAACCCGAGTCCGAGCTTACCCAACGCGAGATGGACCTCGCACGCAGCGTGCAGGAAGTCTGCGAGGAAATCATGCTCAAGCTTGCCCGCCGGGCGAAAGAGCAGACAGGCAAGAATTACCTGTGTCTCGCAGGCGGAGTCGCGCTGAACTGCGTCGCTAACGGAAAAATTCTTCGCGAAAACATCTTCGACGACATATGGATTCAGCCCGCCGCAGGCGATGCGGGTGGTGCGCTTGGTGCCGCCCTTGCATGCTGGTACCAGTACTTAAATAATCCCCGCGAGGCCGATAATACAAACGACAAACAGAAGGGCTCCTACCTGGGACCGAAGTTTTCATCAGAGGAAATCGAAAAGTTCCTGAAAGAGCGCAACGCGCCTTATAAAATCGTACCGCGTAAAGAGCTTCCCGGCCGTGTTGCAGAGCTTATCGCGGATGAAAAAGTCATCGGACTTGCGCAGGGGCGGATGGAGTTCGGGCCACGCGCGCTCGGCTCTCGCTCAATCATCGGCGACGCCCGTAGCTCGAATATGCAGAAAACGATGAACCTGAAGATAAAATACCGTGAATCGTTCAGGCCCTTTGCGCCGACGGTCCTTGAGGAAAAGATCTCCGACTGGTTCGAAACCGACCGGCCGAGCCCGTACATGCTCCTCGTTGCCCAGGTAAAGAAGGAAAAGCAGCGCGAGATGACAGCTGAAGAAAAAAATCACTTCGGTCTCGACAAACTGAACGTGATGCGCTCCGAAGTACCGGCCATCACGCACGTAGATTACTCGGCGCGGATACAGTCGGTGAACAAAGATGTGAATCCGCTTTACCATAAGATAATCAAGGCTTTCGAGGACAAGACCGGATGCCCCGTTATCATAAACACCTCTTTCAACGTCCGCGGCGAGCCGATAGTCTGCACGCCGCAGGACGCGTACTTATGCTTCATGCGGACTGAGATGGATTACCTTGTGCTCGAGAACTGTCTGCTCGACAAGACAAAGCAGCCTGAACTGAAAGAGGAAAAAGACTGGCGGAAGGTTTTCGAACTTGATTAACGAGTACCGGAGGCATAATGCCTAAAGCATCGCCGATTGACCCGAGAATAGCAAGACTCGAAGACGTGCGCGTTGACCCGATCGCCAGATTGCATAAAGACATCCGCATCTTCGGCGGTTCGTTCATCGTGATCCTCGGCATCATCGCGTGTATAGCATTCTGGCGCGCGCCTGAAAGCTGGATAACGTGGCTCTGGATACCTGCAATCGTAATCGGGCTGCCGGCTCTCGCCTATCCCCCTGCAATGAAGCCGTTTTACCGCGGCTGGATGTTTTTCGCATCCATGCTGGGCTGGATCATGAGCAGAATCCTGTTTTCAGTTTTCTATTACATAATCATTTCGCCGGTTGCGCTCTTCTTCAGACTTATCGGCCGCGATCACCTGAACCTGAGGCAAACGCATGATGCCGAATCCAACTGGACCGAGGTGGATGACTCCGCCAACGACCCCAGTCATTTCGAGCATATGTTCTGAACCGCACACCTGGAAGGAACACCCATGAGAGGCGACGAGTTCTTTCTCCAGCTTGCAAAAAAACCTCCTTTTTCAAAACTGCATCCTGACGTCGCGGCATTTTTCAAAGACTATCTCGCGGGTGAGAAAATCCAGCCGTTTCAGGGGCGCCACGTGGTGAATACCCACTTCCCTCCGTACCCGAGCGGAGCATTCGACAACCTGGTCGAGCATTTTAACCAGATTGGAGAAACTGCAGAACGGAAACTGTATTCGGTAACGCTCGCCATCACCAACAGGTGCGAATACAACTGCTGGCACTGCTACAATGCAAACCGGAGCCAGGAAGACATCCCCGGTGAAACGCTGAAATCGATCATCCGCGAATTGCAGAACCTGGGAGCCGTTACGGTCGCGCTCACTGGCGGAGAACCGCTCCTCCGAAAAGACCTCGAAGAAATCGCCGCCACATTCGACGAAAGAACCTGCCTGAGACTTAATACTACCGGCGCGGGGTTGAGCATCGAACGCGCTGCGGCCCTGCGTAACGCCGGACTTTTTGCAGCCGGCATCAGCCTCGACTCGGAAGACGCCGATGAACACGACCGCCTCCGCGGAAAAGCGGGAGCATTTGAGACAGCCCTTGATGCATTAGCCGCGGCCTCGCGCGCCGGACTTTATCCTTACGTCATCGCCGTGGCCACCCGCGACTTCCTGAAACGCGACCGTTTCATATCGTTCATGGAATTCGCCCGGAACCACGGCGCGCTTGAAATTCATCTGCTCGAGCCAAGCGCGACCGGAAAACTGGCCGGACATGAAGATATCCTTCTGAAAAAGAAGGAACGTGACCTCATTATCCGGTACCAGAAAGAAATGGCTGAAATTGAGGATATGCCGATCCTTTCCTCGTTTACATACCTTGAATCTTCCGGCACTTTCGGTTGCGGCGCGGGGCTTACTCACCTGTATATTGACGGGAGCGGGGAAGTGTGCCCGTGCAACCTTGTCCCGCTTTCATTCGGCAATGTCAGGTCTCAATCGCTTGGAAGCATACTCGACGACATGGCCGCGCACTTCTCCAAACCGAGGTGTAATTGCGTCGGTAAGATTCTCTCAAACCGCATACCGGAAGGTGAGGTCCCGGCGCCGCCCGAGGTTTCAAAAAAAGTATGCGCCACACATCTTGCGCGGGATCATAAGTACCCCCGATTCTTCGAGGTCCGTTCGCAGGCTACCGGCGTGACGGGAGCAAACGAATTGAGTTTGGCCTACGACGGAATCCACGTATACTACGATGATTTCTGGCTCACCGAAGCCGCAGGGCCTATACACGAGCTATTGGGAAAACTCTCCCTGAACGGCAATGAAACCGTCTTTGAAGCCGGTTGCGGAACAGGCTACGCCACCGCCCTCATCGGAAAAAAGCTGGAAAACCAGGGAGAAATTCTTGCTGCAGATATTTCCAGAGAGATGCTCGGCGAAGCCAAGAAACGAATCAACGCGAAAGGCCTGCAAAATGTCTCTCTGGTGCATGGTGATGCACTTGATATTCTAAACTCGAAAAGCAATCTCGACATAATCTTTTCCAGCTGGGTCCTGGGCTATATCCCTCTTGAGCCTTTTTTTACTCAAGCCGCAGGTTCTCTCACAGAATCAGGCCGCCTGGCGTTTCTTGTCCACAAGGAGAACTCCCCTCGCGAACCGCTTGAAATCTTTGCCGGGCTGATCGCTCTGGACCCGTCGGTTATGCTGAAACAGGTCAGCTTTGATTTTCCACCCGATATGAACCATGTAAGATCCGGGCTGCGCGCCGCGGGGCTGGACGTCCATGAAACCTGGGACGGAGAAATCACTTTCAGATACGATACGCCTGACGAAGTCCTGGAACACCTCCTGAAGTCGGGTGCCGGAACGGTGTTCTACGAGGCTATCGATCCCGATAAAAGGGAGCAGCTGAAAAACCGATTCCTTGAGATACTTGCACAAAGGAACAAAAATAAAGAAACAATCGAGGTCGTTCACGATTACATTGCATGTATCGCGATAAAACCTTGAAGAATCATGAGATTGCTGCACGACAAAATGCAGGAAGGCGCCACCGGAGTCTGTTGAGCCAAGATGTGGGAAAGCCCGCTACTCTTCATCGGCAGAAAATCCTTGTATCAGCCTTTATGTCCTTCTATAATGCCGCCAGCAATTGAAATCCGCGGATGAATGCGAGGTAATGAATAAAAATGGCCAAGATAAGCATTCTCAAGGAATTCTGGCTGTTTATCAAGCAGGAAAAAAAGTGGTGGCTAATCCCGATTATTATTATTCTCGTGCTTCTGGGCATGTTTCTCGCGTTTGCATCAAGTTCACCGCTCGCGCCCTGGCTCTACCCGCTGTTCTAATGTTCCCCCCACGCACTGCCGGTTTGCGCTTGATTCTCCTCAATGCCTCGCATACACTAAAAGACGGAGCTAAAACCGGTTATGCCTGAAAAACTGTTTGACGACGAATTCGTTTCAACGCTCGAATACCTCGCGGTCCTTGCGAAGCGGGTCTTCGCGAAACAGCGCCAGCTCCGCGAGCGAATGCGCAAGCTCGGCAGCGGTCAGGAATTCGCAGACCACCGCGCATACTCGCCCGGCGACGATTTTCGCTACCTCGACTGGAACCTTTACGGGCGGCTCGGCAAGCTGCTGCTCCGCGTCTTCGAGGAAGAGGAAGATCTCCGCGTAACGTTTCTTCTTGACTCATCCGACTCGATGAAAATCGAAACCAAGTTCGACGCCGCGCGCAGGCTAGTCGCAGCGCTGGCATACGTCGCGCTTTCACGTTTCGACGAGGTTGCCATAGCCCCGTTTGCCGAAAGGCCCGGCACCCCCCTTTCGCCGAGGAAAGGGAAGGGCAGCATTACCGGGATACTCAACTATCTCGAAAACCTGACCGCGGGCGGCATGACCGACCCCCTTGCCGCGGCGAGAAAACTGGCACTGCCCCAGCAGCGGCGAGGGCTTGCAGTGTTTGCCTCCGACCTTTGCGAACCGGACGCCGCGCTGGACACCGTGAAGTTTCTCCGCCACCACAGGTTCGACGTATTCGTGCTCCACGTCTTCGCGCAGGCGGAGGCCCGACCCGACGCCGTCGGCGACCTTCGCATTACAAACGTTGAGACTTCCGAATCCCTGACGACGTCTGCGGACGAAAAAACGCTTGACGCATACGAGGCGTCATTCCAGGAGCACCTGATGTCGCTTGAGGCATCCTGCATTCGAGCGGGTGCGCATTACCTGCCTGCACCGTCCGATATGCCGTTTATCGATATCGTCCGAGACGTTCTGGAGAAAGGAATCCTCGCCGCATGAAGCGACTCAGAGTTCTGGCAATATTAATAATCTTAATTGCCGCTACCGGCTGCACGCGGCAAAAATCGCTCAGGCGCGCACTGCTTGGGATGGTGGACCGCTATACTGCCCGCGCATCCCTTGCAAACGAAAACCCGGGAATTACAAAAATTGACCGAGAAGAGGCTTTTCAGGTTGCCCGGCTTGCGGCCGCGCTTTACCCGAACGACGCCGATGCCGTCCTCCCCGCAATGATTGAATGTTTCAAATCAGGTCGTAATCCTTACGAGTCTTTGAAAGAAGTCCAGCCACTTGACCGGATTCCTGACGCCGTTATTAAACTGGCCTGGCTTATAGCTGCTCCCCCGGGGAACCATCCGAATACCGGAAAACTTGAAGAATTCGCCGAGGTTAACCCTGAGATCCCTCAGGCAAGGATATGGCTCGGAAACAAGGCTTTTGATGAAAACGACTTCGACGCCGCGCTGGAGCACTTCCGCCTGGCCTATGAAGCCAACCTCAACCATCCCGGCGCACGCGGAGCATACGCCATCGCCCTGCTCAAGACAGACGACTGGGACGAAGCAGGCAAGCTGCTTGGCGACCACGTGCTCGACGCCGAGCGGCACAGAACGCCTCTCTCGTTTGACGACGCGGCGACGCTTTACGCTCACCTGAGATTCATCCCCCCGCTCGAACTGCTTCATCTGCATGAGCGCGAGATTACAAAAGCAGACTTCGGCCCTGACCGCTTCATGTGCCTTGCCACAGCCGCGCTTCGGGCGTCACAGCCGCAGCTGGCCTACCGCATACTCCGCAGGGCGGGCGAAGAGGGTTATGAAAACAAATTCCCGCGCGTATTGCGCCTGGTTATTCATTTTCAGTTCCTCAAGAACCTGAAGGAGCTCAGACTGGTTACGGCCGGGCTTCTTGCGTCACGGCGCGCGATTAACGAATTCCCGGATAGCGCACCTTTCAGATTCTTCCACGGCTATTTCCTCGAATACTCGGGCATGCTGAAGGAAGCACGTGCAAGCTATGCCCAGGCGGAAAAACTCGCGCCGCTTCGCCTTGCCACGGCCGCAGCCAGGCGGCGCCTTGCCGCGCGCGAAAAGAAATATCACAGCGGAATCAAACAGTGGCTGGAGATAGCGCCCAGGAAATTCATGTTTGCGGAAAACAACCGTTTCCGAAAACGTTTTGAAAATTTACTGAAAGCCGCCGAGGAAGCTGAAAACCAGCCTTCCGCGGAAACGATATCGGAATACGGCGACGCCTGCATGAAGATCGGCTGGACCGAGGAAGCGATTATCGCCTATAAGACCGCCCTCAGTATGAACAGGGTTCACAAGCCTGCATTCCGCGAACTGCAGCGTGCGCGGCAGCACCAGCGACTTATTGAACGGCTTACGAATTACATGGAAAACTATTACAGGCGCGCACGTCGAAAAAGCGACGTGCCATCGATCGAGGAAGTCCTGGCCGACATGGAGGATATCGCGCGTACCTGCGTGGCCCTGCCGCAACAGAAGGAAAACCCCGTATACACAGCCACATTTTTCGGCTCGGAAATCTGTCCGATATCCCGCCCGGGCGGTGCGCTTGTCGCGTATTTCCTGAACCACGGCCAATACCTTGAAATGCAGCAGACGGCCGGCGGACCGGTTGAATGCAAGCTGATGGACCTGCTCGCCATCCTTGACGAGAGCTGTGTTGTGGGTGGCGCTGAGGTAAAATACACCTCATGGGTTTGCGGCCACAGCCTTATATGCGGTTCGTCAGGCCAGCTCGACGAGGGCGGCCACATCGCGGGAAGCGCGTCCTATTCCGCGACCGGGTATTTCGTGGAAGTGGAAAGCGTGGAACCTGACGCGAAAACATTAGAGGTATTTAAGGGGGGAAGAAACATTCATGTCACCCCGCTTGAAAAATACAACGCCAAACAATTTGAGAACAGGAAGAAATCCAGCCGCCTCGCCGTAACGAAAGCGGTTCAGAAAGCTTTCCAGGAGGGAGCCCTCAAGCACTGTATAGGAAATCTTTCGCCCGAATTCACGCCGGAAGTGCGCGAGCGACTTTTCACCGGCGAGTATGAAAACGTGGCCGACCACGAGGTTGGCCATCTCCTCGACTTCAGGCGCCTTATGCCTGCGTGGCGCCACCCGCTTCGCGGCCTGTGGATCGTGATATCGCACGGCTTCAGCCCTACGTCAATCGCGGCAAGGTTCGAGACCGTCGCCGAGCTGAACGCCCTTGCCTGCGCACACTACCCGCACGTCGGTCTGAGCGAGCTGCTTGGCTGGCTTAAAACCGAGGACTACCGCCCTTACTACATCCGGCTGCTTTCGCCGGACCGTGAGCCGATTAAATACTCGCCTTACCATCTGATGGCCCGGCGGATTTTCGAGATGCTTCTGGACTACATCAGCGACAATCCAGACGTGCTGCCGGAGCTGGGCGACCGCGAGCCGTCCCTTGCAGATATTCCGAAATTGACGCCGTCCGCGATCCGCGACGCGGCAAGAAAAGAACTCGCCGGCTACGGCATCTATTACGCTCCAGGGGAGTAATTCACGTAACCGTTCAACACATCCTTGACAGGGATTCAAGGGGAATGTAAAATCATGTTCCTGAAATCAATTAACGGTAAGGAGCATCCAATGCGCCGCATAGTTATTGTGCTCACGGTTCTCACCGCCCTTGTCATCGCCGGCTGCGCGCAGACAATCGAGACAAAGAAGTTCCAGCGCAGACTTGCGAAACCGCTGACTTATAAACTCGCCGTCGCGCCGGTGACTATTTCTATCGGTGATGAGAAACCCGCGCCCGCAAAACCGGGCGATACGACCCATCGCAATGCGCCTCCCGAGGTTTCGACCGAACCCGAAGCCGGCTCCGGCACGTCGACCCCTAAGGTTAAAGAGCCGGCCGCTCCCGCGCCGAAGGGAACGCGCCACTTTCACCGGGTCGCTATCGGGCCAAATGACATTCAGGACCGCATCTATGAAGAAGTGAAGAAGAACTTCATCTTCAACGAAGTATTTAAGCTGGCCCCCAAAGCGGGAGGAAAAAAGGAGAGCAGGAAAGACCTTCTCACCGATGCGCTGAAGCTCGACGCCGACCTGCTGCTTTCGGTTGACGTGAAATCTTTTGAGGTGGAATTCCTGGACTTCGAGGGCTGGTGGTCGAACTTCCTGCTCTGGAGCTTCACCTGGGTCCCGAGCTGGTACGTGCGCGACGAGGCTTACGAGGCGAAACTCGTCTGCGACCTGACGGTCACGAGCGTGCTTTCGAAGAAGCCCGTCGCCGAGAGGCGGATTATCGTACCGCTTCGGGTCACGCTGAACGATTTCGAGCGCGGCTGGATATACTGGGGGATAATACGCGTTCCCGGCGCGCTGAAGGAATCCAACTGGAAAAAGGTCGAGGAGATGCTGGTAACGCCCGTGGTGGAAAACTTCCTGGTCGATCTCCTGAATTATTTTTCCGACGATTTCGCCAGAGTAACGTTGACTGAAGAATTCGAATCCGCGATGCGTCCGGCGCTGACGTCCAGCCCGCCGATAATCTCGATCGGCTACCCGAGGGACGGGCTTTTCACGGAAAGCGTCGAGACCTTCTTTCGCGTGGTGGTTGACGACGACTGGGGCGTGAAGTCAATCGAGGTGCTGGTGAACGGCCGCACCGAGAAACGCTGGAACCTCGAACGCGCCAGGCGCAGCCGAACCGTATCCGAGGGGAAAGGCGCCAGGAAATCGCAGGTAATCGAAACCAACCTCGACCTTATCCAGGGCGAAAACACGATAACCGTCATCGCAAAGGACGTCGAGAAATTCCAGTCCGTGAGGTCGATAACCGTGAAACGCAGGCAGGAGAAGCGCAACATCTACGCCTGCGTTATCGGGATCGACCAGTACAAGAATAAAATCCCGAAACTCAACTACGCGGTGAAGGACGCAAAAGCGTTCGCGGACTACTGCCGCGAGTACCTGAAACTCTCGGGCGACAACCTTATCGAGCTTTACAACGAGCAGGCGACGCTCAGGAACATACGGTCCGCGCTCGGTACGAAGCTTCGCAACCGCGCGACGGTAAACGACACGGTCATCATCTACTTCGCGGGCCACGGCGCGCCCGAGTCGGACCCGATGAACCGTGACGGCGACGGCCTCGAGAAGTTTCTTCTCCCGTACGACGCCATTCCGGGAGACGACCTCCCGATATCGGCGCTTCCGATGAACGAGATTTCCGTAATCTTCTCCCGACTCCGCGCCGACCGCGTTATCTTTCTTTCCGACGCGTGTTATTCGGGTGCATCGCGCGCGGGCGGGGATATTTTCACAGGCTCCGGCATGCGCGCCACCGAACTTTCCGACAAGTTCCTCGAGCGAATCTCAAGCGGACGGGGCCGGATCGTTATCACGGCAGCCGGCGCGAACCAGACCTCGCAGGAAAAGAAATCGCTCGGCCACGGCATCTTCACCTACTTCCTCCTGAACGGGCTCAAGGGGGCAGCGGATGCAAACGGCGATTCGCTCGTGGACACGGAAGAGATCTACCAGTACCTTGCCAGGGAAATACCGAAGGCCACGGGCCAGCAGCAGACGCCGGTCTACAAGTCGCGCTACGTCGAGAAAAAGGTTTACCTGGGCACAACGAAGCCCGGCGGCAACATGGACCCGGATTACAAACCCGCGCCCAAAAAATAACGATGGTCGCCATTGCCGCTCCGGCTTAAACCTCTATACCGGAGGATTCATCATGAAGCTGACCGCAATTGTTTCATCCCTGGTCGTTTTTGCCTGTATCGTCGGCTGTTCGGGAACCGCACCCGTTCTCGAGCTCGCCGGTGCGGATTCGAAAGAGCCCATAGAAACTGTTGAAGACTTCTACCCGATAAAGGGGACCGCTTCCGACGAAGACGCCGGCATTGCCGAGTGGAAAGTCTTTGTCAACGGCAAGGAGATGGGCAGGGAGCGGAACCTGGTGGTCCGCAAGAAAGCCACCTATGAAAAAACCGTTGCCCTGCAGGAAGGCGACAACGAGATAACGCTCATAGCAATCGACAAGGACGGGAATGAGGTTCGCAAGACCGTTCACGTCTATCGCAAGCCGGTCAAGCGGTCCATATATGCGGCGGTAATCGGCATTTCGGACTACAAGAACGTGGCAAAGCTGAAATACGCAGCCGCGGACGCGAAAGAGTTCAACAAGTTCCTCACCGAAGACCTGGGCGTACCGGAAGAGAACATAACGCTTCTTCTGAATGATGACGCGACCCGGCCGGCCATTGAAAAAGCGTTGAGAATAACCCTGAAAAAGAAGGCGGGCAAACCGGATACCGTGTTTATCTACTATGCCGGTCACGGCGCGGTCGATCCTTCATCGGACGATCCCGACGGAGACGGGCTCGAGAAATACATTCTACCCGTGGACGCAGAACGTGAAGACCTGTACGCGACCGCGATCCAGGTCCGCACCCTGGGCGAATATTTCAGGCACATCAAGGCCGACCGAATCGTAATGTACATGGATGCCTGCTACGCCGGCGCTTCAAAGCCTAACCAGAAAGTCCGCACGCTGACCTCTGAAACGCGCGCAACCCTTTCCGACAGGTTTCTGAGAAAGCTTTCGCAGGGCAAGGGGCGCATCGTCATGTGCGCGGCCGGCGCGTCCGAGGTCGCCGAGGAGCGCGACGACCTGGGACACGGCGTCTTCACCCATTACCTGCTCGAAGGCCTTCGCGGAAAAGCCGACGTGGACAAGGACGGATTCGTAACGCTGAACGAAGGTTATACTTACATCCTGAACGGGGTCACAGCCGCCACCCAGCGCAACCAGACGCCGGTCAAACTCGGTGATTTCGAGGGGACCATTTACCTCTCCGGCGGGAAAAAGTAGTTTTCAATGCAAACCCGCACCACCTTAAGAAGTCTGATACCTGCCGCACTCCTGCTGCTTGTGTTTACGTGTATCATATATCTTTCCGCCCTGGGCAGCCGCGACATCTGGGCGCCGGAAGAAGGATACTATGCGCTCGAAGCAAAGGAAATGCTTCAGCGCGGGGATTGGCTGGTTCCGCATGTAAACGGCATGCCCCGCCTCCAGAAGCCGGTTCTATACCACTGGTTTGTGCTGCTTTTCGGGCGCGTCACTGAAACTACGGCGCGAATCCCGTCAGCGATTGCCGCCATACTCACCGTCCTTGTAACGTTCCTTTTCGCGTCAATGTGGTTCGGGCGGCGAACGGGAATCATCACCGGCATAATTCTTTCGACCACGACGCTGTTTTTGTGGCACGCCCGCTACGCCGGCACCGACATGCTGCTGGTGTTGTTTGTAACGGCCTCCTGTTTCATGATCCGTGAAGCGCTCCGAGAAAATGCAGGGGCGGGTCTCAGACCCGCCCCTGCAACTTTATCCCAAGTCGGACCGGGGCGCCGCAACGCTTTCCTTATCGCGGGATTCGCCATTGCAGGTGTTGCCGTCCTCTCCAAAGGGCCGGTCGGTGTCGTGCTGCCCGCGTTGGCGGTTATCGCAAGCCTTTTGTGGAAAAGGCGCGCCGTATCGCCGCCGCGAGAGGCCTTTCTGTACGGAACTATCCTGCTACTGCTGATTGCAATTCCATGGTACGTGCTCGCGATTAAACGGGCAGGGCAGGGATACGAGCTTATCGTCCGCCAGAACTTCACCCGCTTCCTTTCCCCGTGGGATCATGAGGGCCGGGGCTGGTATTTTTATCTTGCGCGCCTTCCTTTAGACCTTTTGCCTTGGTCTTTTTTTATCCCGGCCATATTCGCATTTTTCATCAAGCACCACAAGCCGGACCCGCAGGACAGGTTCCTCATTTGCTGGGCCGTAACGGCTGCGCTCTTTTTCCTCGCATCGGGCTCGCGGCAGGGGAAATATTTCCTCCCGATGTATCCGGCCTTTGCGGTGCTAACTGCCAGAGCGCTGGAGGGATTTCTCTTCGGCAAGTCTGAAAGCAGTTTTTTCTGGTGGGTGCGGGGAGGCATGGTCGCATTCGCGGCAGCGGCGTTCATTGCTTCTGCAATCTACCCGGCAGGTATAAATATGGGGTTTAAACAATATCCGCAGGAAGCGTCAACGGTCGCCGCAGGTGCAAAGTGGTTTTTAATTCCTCTTCTGATATTCGGCACGGCCGTAACGATATGTTCTCTTTTCTCCTGGGGGCGCGCAGGCGTTATCAGCATCGCAATTTTCATGGTCGCGGCGCACATCGTGACGGTTGCCGCCCTGCTCCCTTCGCTCGATCCTTTTAAGTCGCCGCGTCACCTCGCGGATGCGGTTATCAAAAACTCGGGCCCGGAAACGAGGAATGCGATTCTCGGAGCCTTTCGCCCCGGCGTGGCGTTCTATTCGGGAAAAAAGTTCGAGGTCCTGCCGGTCAGAAGCGGGAAAGTCGGAAGACAGTCGGCTGCGCGCTGCAGAGTTTTTCTTGCAGAACCTGGAAGCCGCCTTGTCCTTATGCCGGATAAACATCTCGGATTGATACGAGATTCAAAAGGCAGGCTCCCGCCGAACGTGCAGGTATTGGAAAGAATGCGGCTCGGCAGTCGGTTCCACGTGCTCGTTGGAAACCGAAAGAAATAAAACCGCCTTTAGGGCGGTTCGGGATGATTGATTTCCAGCTGATACTGCAAAGCTAATGGATTGTGAACGACTTTGCGACGAGGTTGAAAAGCTTACTGAGGGATTCGAACTCATCGGAAGATGCAAAGAAAGAAAGGATATAAGTATACTCCTTGCCGAAGTAGAAATTACAGCGGAACATTTTCTTATCAATGCTTCCTTTGATGTATAACGTCTCTCCACTGAAGGTCGGCGCCTCGAATTCACCTTCACCATGCGAGATATAATAAATAGGGTCGTAATCCCTCAACAGATTCAGGATAAACTCTTTCCGCTCCTCGCCGGTCTTCGGGACATTCCGCATTCTACCGACGATAATACGCCTCGTATCGCCTTTCTCACTTGAGCCGGTGAAAACAAGGATCTGGCGCGGCTCCCCTGCGGAGCTGTTGCCAATATCCATCGTCTCTTCGACCCAGTTCCGCGGCCCCCTTATGGTAAACCTCATCCCCAGAATAGTCTTCGGTTCGCCGAGCAGTTCCTCTTCAGGCCTGACCACCTTTGGCGGCTTTTTCACGGTTGTGAAAGTCCACACCGGGCCGGAGGTGACAGCGCCATCCGAGTCAATCCAGTCAATCCGCCAGTGATAATGAGTATTTATTTTAAGCTTGCCCGGATCGAAAGCAGTGCCGCTCTGGCTGGGATTGGCTGCATCGCTGCCGTCAAGCAAAACGCCAATGTCTGCAAAACGAACGATATAACCGGTCGCGCCTGAAACGCCGCGCCATGAAAGCTTCTTGTCCAGCGCAACACCGGTTGCGCCGTCGGCCGGCGTCGGGTTGGTTGGTTTCGCCGGCAACTTGCCGCCGGGAGAAGGGCTGATTGTGGGGCCTGTATAAGTTCCGACTGTATGTATTGGTCCGCCGCCCTTCCTTTCACTTTCTTTCTCGACGCTTTTAACAAACACCTTGTTTATCTTCAGCCTGCCGAACTTGTAGCGCAATTCTACTTCTTCGGAATCATTCTTGAGGATTTCTCCGTAGATTATGTTACCGTTTTTGAGCCGGACATAACCCATACGTGACGGGGCCGCGGTAATCGGGATCCCGATACCGCCGACGACAAGCACTACAAGAAATATCAGTAGAAAACGTTTCATAACCACGTGGCTCCTTGCTTTTATCTCTATCAGCGTTTCCCGCCAGTGCCTCGATTCTGGATGACCTTGATCTCGCTGATAAAATCCTCCACTATTCCCTTGTATTCCCGCATAAACTCGTACTTACGCATGTTCAGCATTACTTCAAACGTGATGGGCGAAGTATCGGGCTCGGCCGTACCCGTTCCAGTTCCCGTTCCAGTTCCAGTTCCGGTTCCGGTTCCGGTTCCTGTTCCCGTTCCTGTTCCCGTGCCGGGGGTCGGTTTCTCTTCGGGCCCGGTGCTGGCAATATACGTGTTATAGGTGTCTATCGCGAATTTCTTTACTCTATCACGATAGACATAACCCGCGCCCACGGCGCCCGCCAGGATAAGCAGAAGAATAATCAGCCCGACGGGAGCAGGTGTGCGTATCTCCGGATAGTTCAGGGCATGGCCGCCGAACTCGGGCTCGGTCGGCGGTCTGTATCCGCCAAGCGATGCAGGCAAAGTTGGAACCGGTGTGCCGTCTTCGAGAGCGAACAGGGATGCTCCCGCCGCCCGCCTTGCCGGCCTGTCTGCGGGGACGGCTGCAGCTTCCGGCGCGGCCTCATCTTCAGAAATGAAGGCGTCGAACTCGGCGACTGCTTCTTCTTCAACCGCTTCCTCAGCTTCCGGTTGTTTATCCTGGGTCGCCATTTCGCGAAACTCGTCGTAGTCCTGCTTGGCGACCTTGGACTCCTTTTCCTCAGCTACAGCAGCCGGTTCCTCTGAAGGAATCGCCTTGGATTCTTCGCCAAAAATCAGGTCAGCCTCGGCCTCAACTTCGGCCTCAACAACGGCTTCGACAACCTCCTCATGTACTTCCTCGGGTTGGACCTTCTCATCGACAGCGGCAATATCTTTCGTTTCATCCTTCAGCAACTCTTCCGCCGATTCCATATCCTGGGTAGGCATGTCTTCCTGGGCAGGCTCCTCTTCAAGTGAATCTTTCGCGGCGCTGTCAAGCCAGCCCAGCAACTCGTCCCCTTCTTCTTCGCCGGAATCTTCTTCGGAAGGCGCTTCCTGCGGTTCCGGCGGCTTCTCGAGAAAATCTTCGCCGGGCGCTTCTTCAGCCTCGGGCGATTCTCCTTCACGGAACTGGTCGCTGCTTTCCCCGGGTTCAGCGCCGTGCTGAAGAACTACAAGATCGCCCTCCTCCCCTTTGGGAGGCTTCTCAGGCTTTTCGCCACCTTCCTCGGAATCATCCTCGCTGAGGAAATCCAGGAAATCAGCTTCATCATCATGCGGGGGTTTGTCGGGCATAGACTCCCCTTCCAAGACTGTAATCTTACACAATTTCCTACCCAAATAATTCAAAGGATTCTATCATGGGGTACATACAGCGTCAAGGCCAAAAATCCGTATTTTCCCAGCTCGTGCAGCCCGTCACAATGACTGAGCTATCAGTCAGTTACATGATACGGCATAACATTGCAATGCATCTTACTTGGGGGGAGATTGAGGGTCCGGCTCAATCGTATCTTCAAACTTCCCGTCCAGGATCCAGCGTTTCCAATAACTTTCCATTGCCTGCAGGTCGTTCAGCCATTTGAAAAATCTGTGTTGTATTCTCAATTCCGGCTCCGGAGCGGGTCGCTTGATTTTCTTGCGTTTTTCTTCGGGCATACCTGCCCACTCGGCAAGTGCCTTGTGTTTATCCTCGTTGAAACGTAAACTGTGGATATACATGTAGAGGGCATCCCGTCTTGATTTATGCTGAAACATCCAATACACATAACCATACGCCATGAGCCGCTTTTCTTTGCTGTACGTCTGCTTGGCTCCGCGTTCGGTAAGAAGTTTGATCAGGCTGAATTTCTCTTTTTCTTTCAGTATATTCCTCACTTTTCTAAGACGAGACAGGTCTTTTCCCTTGATCAAATATATTCCGCGACGCCGATCAAGCTTCGTCAGATACGTCACCATGCCGAACTCAAGCCATTGAGGGAATTCGAACGAAAGCTGTTTAATAAAGGCATGGCAAATCAGCCTGAAAAGAGCGTTAAACGTCTCCTCTTCGCTCCCGTGTAGATACGTTGCTATAAGCCGTCCCGATGGATCAAGCGCGGCATCAGGATAATACTCCTGCAGCCCGGCCTTCTCAGCGTAGGCCCGGTAATCCTTTTCAGATGTAAAAAGAGCCACGTGGATCGGAGTAACGGGATGCGGCCGATAGGTCTCAAAATCCTGCTTTTCTGTCAGGTTCACCGCTCCAACAGTTTTTTTATTCCTCTTTATAACAGCTTGAAAGTATGAGGATTTGCGTTTCATCTTGTCTGACGAAAGCCCGAACCCTCCACCGTAAAGGGTCCGAAAATAAGTATCAAGGCAGGCGAGAACATCTTTGGCCAGTTTATTCTCGGGATCGGGATTGGTAGTGCTTATGTCAGTTTCAAGTTTGAACTGTGTTGACGCAACAACCGTAGGCAGATTTGCAGGTATGATCTTCTTTAGCTTGACTCTTTCGCAAACGGGCGCCGATTCACCTTCATCCGAACTCGGGTTTGAAGCGCAGGCGGGAATACACGGCAAGAGCAATAAAAACAGGAGAAAATATATAAGGTGGTTTACCGTGTTGTCGCGGGCACAAATGAAAGAGATAGATGTTTTCATTAGACAGACTACCGGGTGTACGCTTCCGGGTGAAAGATACGGCCGGAGGATTATTACTTTTTCCTTGCCGGTTTCTTCTTCTTGGCGGGCGCTGCCGGCTCGGTAATGGAAAGCCCGAAACGCGTGTCCCAGTTTTTTACAGGCGAACTGACGTGCCAGATAAAACCTTCACCTTGGCATGTCAGGCAGAATCCTTCGACGGATATGGGTTCAATTTCACCCGGCCACTTCTTCTTGCGACCGGGATGCTTCCTTTCCTGCTCAGGGCGCGCGCCGGCACCTTCACAGTCCCAGCATACCGACATGCCGTCCGTCCATGAAAAGTTCTTCTGGCAGAAATAACAGTAATCCGTGAAGGGCTTTACGATAATGTAACAATACGGGCAATGGGGAACGCCCTCCGGCGAGAAAACAACCGGTTTATCGTGGTACGTGGTTTCCTTTATCACTATTACGATAACCACGGCAAATATGCATATAAGAATAACCAGTGCAGGTATTACGAGGCTTTTCACGGTATTCTCCCCGCTCTTAAAGGGACTTCGGCTATTAAAGATAACATCCCCTGCGGATTGCCATTATAACCCGCAGAGGGGCCGTGTCAAACGATTTCTGTCGACTTACAATTGCGGACTTCGGATTGGGATTATTGGCCAGAGCCACTCAGAAAAACTTTTACACAAGCAATCATTTCACCGAAAGATTCTTGCGAACTGAAGAAATGGTCGCAGTCCGGGACCGTTTTGCAGGAAATATTCGGCGCAGAGCCAAAGCGTTTTTTAAGGGTTTCCATATTGGAGTACTCATCATTATCGCCTGATACCATGAGGGTCGGCATCGTCAGGTACACCGCGGCGAATTCTTCCGGGTTGACAAACGGGGGCTCGGAAGGAAGCGCGACAAGAATCAGGCGGTCGGGAACCAGACCGCCTGCGCACGCCCGAAACGCCATGTGCGAGCCGAAACTGTAGCCGACCAGAATAAATTTCTCGTATCCCTTTGACTTTGCAAACTCTACCGCGCCCCTGATGTCTTCCACCTCTCCGGCACTGCCGCATTCCTCCGACGCCATGCCGACGCTTCTGAAATCAAACCTGAGCGACACAAAACCGGCGTCGCACAGCAACCGTCCCAGCTCCGCGACGACATAGTTGTGCATTGAACCGCCGAAACCCGGATGTGGGTGGCAGACTATCGCGCAGCCGTCCGGCTCCTTTTCCGGATGCAGCATAAGTTCGCCGTTAAGCGCAGCCTTGCCGTCGGCTGCGGGGAAGGTTATTTTCTCTCTGATGTATCTGATCATAATATTACCACGTTGCAGGATATGAGATTGCCACAGCAAAGTCTATTATTTTTCAAAGACTTTACCTCGGAAGGACAACAATCGCCAATCGAAAATCGTAAACGAAAATTAAAAAACTCGCCGGTCAGGGACCGGCGGCTAAATAAGAAAGGCGCAGCAAGCTGCGCCGCTAAATATATTTGTTTTATTCCTCTCTTTTTTCTTTCCTTGTTTCCTTATTTCCTTGTTTCCTTGTCCCCTATTTTTTCCGCCGCCGGCGGCGAACGGGTTTGTCTTTCGTAGCGGCGCGGTCGGCATTTTTGGCTAGGCGCTCAGCTTCCGACATGAGCGGGCTTTCGGGATACTTCACTTTGAACAATTCAAACGCGGCCTTGGCAGCTTTGTAATTACGCTGCTTGATATATGTCTTCCCGATAAGCAACATCGCCTCGTCCGCATAATTGGAATCGGGTGAACAGGTGAGGACGGCTTTCAGTTCCCGGATTATCCTCTTGTATTTCGAGGTATCGTACATCCACAGCCTTGCCCTCAGAACCGACATGTAACCGGAAAGCTTGTCTTCGGGAAAATACATTTCCCACTCTTCGAGCTCCTTTGAGGCGGCGTCGAACTCGCGGCGGTGGATATAATTCTCGACCGAGGTGCCGTAGGCGCCGCGCCTGGCCGCCATATCCTTCGGCTCCGGGCTGTCGAAAAGATATTTTTTCGATTCGAGATAAGCTTCCCGCGCTTCGCTCGCGATCCCTTCTTCCCGCAGGATATCGCCCCTCAGGACAAACGCGCGGCGCGTGACGTGCTTCGGGAGATTATCCTTTCCCTTCAGAAGCTCGTCCACGCGTCGAAGCGCGCTTTTGCCGTCGCCTTTGAGAGTAAACTCCACGGCCGCGACGCCGTACTGGGCGAACGTGCGCCAGAAATCCCGCACCTGCGGACGGTGATCCACAAGATCCTGGAAAAGAGAGTGGGCTTCGCCCGCGTCCTTCTTCTCGCCTTCGCGTAGAAGAAGATCGCCGAGCTTGGTGACGGAATCAAAATACTCGCGCTCGCTCAGGTCGTTTTTACGGCGCACCATCTCGCGGTACACCGGCACCATAAGGTCTTTTCGTTCCTTGAACCTGTAAAGCTGGACAGCCTGCTTCAGGTCGCGGGTTGAAAGCCTGGAATAATCGTAGCCGGAAACGACGCGAATATAATAGTACACGTTCGTCCGGCGGGTGAACATCTCCAGGAAAAGCACGGTCAGATCGACCCGTGCGGTGGCGGTGTCGCTTTTGCCGCCTTTTGTAACGGTCAGTTTCACGTTGTAAACGCCGTCGTTCAGATACACGTGGTCCGGGCTCGCCAGCGTGCTCGTGGTCCCGTCGCCGAAAGACCACTGGAACTTTGTTCCATCCTGCGCCGTAACGCCTTCCTGGCGGAAGCGGACCAGGACCATGTTGCCGGATTGCAGCCTCCAGAGCGTTTCGCGGGAAAAAGAAAGACGGGCGGCAACGGTGCTCCCCACCTTTTCCGTTGCGACAACACGTGCGACCTTGAAGCCGGGAAAAGCGTAGATCGGGATGAGAGCAACCCGTTTATCGCCCGGCTTTGTCCAGCCCGCGACGCAGCACTGGCCCCCTCCCCCGGATTCGTGCATGTACTCGAATTTGTGCATGCCCTTTTGCAGCCTTACGTTTCCTTTGTGAGCGCCGTAAACGCCCGCGCCTGCACCGTGGTTGCCCGGCCACTCGACAACCAGTTTGCCGTCGACAAGGAGAAAGCTGCCGTCGTCGGAAGCGGTTGAGAAGCTGTAGGATCCGTCACGGGGAACGCTGATGTAGCCGCAATAATACGACATGTATCGACTGCTGGGGCCGAAGGGGTTGTAGCCGTCCCAGACCGCGCCGTGCCGGCCGGCAACGGCGCGGATGGCGCCCCGGCCGTACTTCACACTCGAGGCATTCCACAGCCTGCGCCATTCGCCGACCGTCATGCAGCGACCGGGCGGCCGCTGCCGTGTTTCAAGCAGAAGACCGCGGTCGAGTTTCTTGATAACTTTGGCGGGCTCTCCGGCTTTGCGATTGCCGTAATAAAGATAGAATTTCCCACTGCGCGAATTCGCGCGAAACACGACCTCGCATTCCCGTCCGGGCTCTGCAAAAACTACGAATACGGGAAGCTCCGTTCCCGATTCGTGAAAAACACGAATATCCTTTCCGCCGGAGATAATCGAGGTTCCGGGATGGAACTTCACCCATACATACGGCGACTTGTTCCAGGTCTGCGAATAACGCTGTATCTCCAGGACGAGGCGGCGCTTCCACGACTTGTTCCACCAGCTGTCGGCCGCGTCGGCGGTACCGCAGTCAAACAGAATCACGATAGGTAAAATGAGCAGCCAGAGGCGGCGCATGCTATTTGCCCTTTTCGGGTTCGTCCTTTTTCGGGGCCTTATCGTCATCAGTTTTATCAAGCGGAGGCACTTGATCCTCTTCCTTTTCCTTTTCCTTTTCCTTTTCCTTTTCCTTTTCCTTTTCCTTTTCTTCTTCCTTTTCCTCTTTTTCTTCGCCTTCTTTTTTCTTTTTGTACGACTTGGAGACTTCGTCGCCGCGTTTCTCCGGGTGAAGCTCGGGCGAGAGCGGTTCCACCTTCTCGAATCGCACGTTATCGAAATAAACCTTTCCCGGTTTCCAGTAGCCGTAAAGCTCTATGCGAATATACTCGACGTCCGGCGTCCGCCAGGTGGGGAAAAAGACGTGGGAATACGTGTTCCACATCGCGGCTTTTTCCTTTTTCACGTGCTCGTCGCCGTGCTTCTGGCCAAGGTACATCTGACGGGGCCGCTTTTCGGCATTCTTCCCTTTCAGGTATCCGTATCCCTTGATAAAAAGCATTGCCTTGGTTTCGTCACTCATCACGTCGACGGTGAAGCGATAGCACGCGCCCTTTTCCACCGGGATCGGGTCGCAGAGGTTCAGCACGCCTTCCAGCCCGCCGATAGTGTTGTAGCCCGGCTTGTCGGCCGGGTGGCGTTTTATCTGGTCGCCCGTCGGCGGCTTCGCATTGGGGTTGGCTTTCTTTCTTCTACGCCAGGCCTCGACGAACTTCTGGTCGACGTCGGTATCGTACATCAGGCACTTGCCCCCGCCGTCCGGGCGGTCGACGATGAACTGGGTCAGGCCGTCGAGTTCCTCCCACCCCACCGGGTGGCCCTTCTTGTTCAGCTTCTCGAACCCGCCGTTCTTGACGAGATCGACGCCGCTCCCGGCCGGCTCGAAGTCGCTGTCTTCTATGCGTTTCTTTTTTAACTTGGAAATCTTCGTCATGTCCGGCCCTTTAGGAGGGAGCTTGAGTGCTTCAGCCGGGTCTGAAATCATATTCAGCTTGTAGCAGATTTCATGTACGGCGCGAATACAATTCTTCTCCTCTTCCTTAGTATCCTTACCATCTGCCGCTATCGCTTCCACGATTCCACTTGTTGCACCGTCCTTAAGGGTAATCCGTATCGCCATAACCTTCTTGCCGTCGTCGTGGCGCACCTCTTCGACTGCGATAACGTAAACCGCACCCGCCTTCATGGCGATTTCGCACGCGCCTTCGCTCCGATCGAGAAGATCGGAAAGAGCATAATCGTCATCTTCAAGAATCTCTTTCAATCCTTCAGCGTCGAGGATTTTGAAAGAGCGCTTGCCCAGGAATTCAATAACGGCGGTTGCGGCCTCGCTCTTGAGTTCGCCGGAATAAGGCAGAACGAAAATCTTGCACGGCTTGATGACGACGGGTTTGTCCCTGGCTTCATCGCCTTCGCCCGGTTTCTCACCGGCAAACGCTTCGGGCAATAAAGCCGTGAGACAAATCAGCAGACCGGTAATAAAAATTTGTGGCAATCGACTATTCATAGTTTCTTCCCGAGTTATGCGTTAGCGGCCGCGCTTGCGCGGCGTTGTGTTGCAGGGGCAATGCATGTCTTGCCTCTACAAAACGGCGTTGTATTCATATTATTTTATTATCAACGCGCCGCAAGCGGCGCCGCTAAATATTTCTTTCTTCTCTTCTTCCCCTCTTCCCTTATTTCCTTGTTTCCTTGTTTCCTTATTCCTTACTTTCCGCCGCCGAGGTTGAGCGAACGGTAGTATTCCTCTATCAGTTTGCGCCATGCTTCCGGCTTTGTATCTTCAGCCTGGGCGTTCATGAACTTGCGTTTCACGTCGGACGGCACCCTGGCAAGCTCTTCCTTGTCGGCGTTGAGTTGGGCGCGGATGGCATCGCGAGTATCCTCGAGTCCGCGGACGAGAACTTTCTGCTTCCTCTGCCAGTCGCGGACGCGGCCCGAGGCCAGGTCGCGCTCCATCTCCTTCATTATCACAATCATCTCATCGAGGTTCCCGGTCGGGTAACTCTTTTTCGAAACCTTGTGTTTCGCTGCGGTCGCTTTCTGCCTTATCTCGGCCTGCTTGCCGGCAAGGCGCCTCATAGCTTCCTTCGCCTCCGGCGGCGGCTGGCCGTGCAGCCCTTCACCGCCGAGACCGCCTTCCTTCCCGCCGCCGGTCGCGCCGGACGCCGCTTCTTTCGACTTGTCGTCGACTTTCCCTTTCTCGTAGGGGTCGGGGGTGATGCGGGTCGGCGTCGTGCGCCCGCCTTTGCCGGTCGTCTGGTTCTCGACCATCTGTCCGTGCGAGCGGCCCGTGCGGCCCTCGCCGCTGCGACCGCCGATTTCATTCGAGTTCGGAAGCTGGTTGCCGGTAACGCCCTTGGCCGAATAGTTTGATATTGGCCCGTCCGATGTCTCCCATCCTGCCCCATAGTCGAGGGAATCCCCCCATTTGCTTGTCTCGTCTTCAACGTCCTCGGTGAGTTCCTCCTCATCCTCCAGAAGCTCGCCGATAAGGTCTTCGAGTTCTTCGGGCAGATCGGCCAGCGGCGGCTCCTGCTCGTCCGGCGGGTCTTCCATCGTCCACTTGATGTTATCGCGGTGGTCGGAGAGCCAGCGCTCGATATTCTTCACCAGCTCTTCCGCTTCTTCCACCCCCGCTTCTTCGTTGGTTACGGCGATCTCAATATTCTCGAGCGCCAGGGCGTCGGCCGCATTCATAAGCTTGACATCGACGTAGATTTCGAGTTTTTCCTCGATCTGCGTGCCGTCGGACTGGTCCGCCGTCGGCAGGCGCGACAGATCGTCCTTCAGGTCGGTCATGGTCCGCGCAAGCTCGCGCTCCTTCTGGATGAGGTCTTCGAGCTTTCGCCGGTCCTCCTCGGTGAAGTCCTCGACGTCCTTCTGCTCGAGCTCCTCGGTCGCCTTGATTACCTTTCTCTGCTCCTCGATAAACTTCTCGAGGGTGCGCTTGG
The DNA here is from genome assembly GCA_004376375.1 of Planctomycetota bacterium. GTDB lineage: Bacteria > Planctomycetota > E44-bin39 > E44-bin39 > E44-bin39 > E44-bin39. The sequence goes on along the minus strand of SOJX01000015.1, from coordinate 10,689 downwards.
CGCGCTCGAGTTTTTTCGCCCTGTCAAGGTCACGCGGGTCGACCTCTGCGAACTCGGCGCGTTTTGCATTCTCGTCCTGGAGGTTCTGATAGCCTTTGCGAAGCTCGTCCAGGATCGCGCGGATTCCGTCAATAATTTCGGTCTGAATCTTCGCCACTTCCCCCAGGGAACGCGCCTTGTCGGCACTCTTCGTGGCCGCGGCGATGGGCTCGAAAGCCTTGATCGCGGCAAGCATCTCGTTTGCAACCAGGCTGGAAAGCTTCGCCTTGACGGCCTTTTCCGTCCGGGAAAGCCCTTTCACCGTGCCGGTAATCCGGTCGCCTTCTTTCCGCACGCTTTTCTGGCCGTTCGAAAGCTCGTCCTGGCGCCGGGAAATACGGCTGGCCGACATCCTGCGCCGCATCAGGCTGTCGGAGAAACTCCTGGTCGAGCGGTAAAGCTGCTGCTGCGTTTTCAGGAGTCTCGTAAGGTCCTGGTAAAGGGTGCGGATCGCGTCAAGCGATTTACCTTCGCGTTTCTCGGGCGAGATTATTTCAACGCACATCCGCGGGCTCACGACTTCGGGGTTCTTGTTGTCGCTTACGGCGACGAAGTATTCGAACACGTCGCCCGGCCGGACTTTCGATTCTTCGAGGTGCCATACGTGCGCGGGGAACAGCTTCTGCTGCCCAGGCGTGATGTCCCACGACTTGAGCACGAACCTGCGGCTCCTGTCCGAAGAATGCCTTACCTCGATGCGCGCGCGGCGCAGACCGAAATCATCGATCAGGCGGATGTTTATCGCCAGCTTTCCGTTCGGCGTGCGCTCCTCGTGAGCCTTCGGCGAGGTAATCATAATGGCCGGCGGTTTGTCCTCTACGACCGCCAGGGTTCTCTTCGTCGGTTCCGCCGGCACGCAATCGTCCTCGTCGATCATATGGAACCAGTATTGCTTTGTTTTCCCGGCCGGGTACGTTACGACCAGTATGCTTTCATTAATAATATCAGCCGTAACGGATTTACCGTCGCCCAACTTCAGCCATCCACGCCGCAGGGGCTTGTTCACATGCGCGGTGAAAGTGATCTGCGTTCGCGGCAGAACCGAAAGCGTATTGGGAACCTCGCGGATATTCAAAGGCTCCCGTCCGGTATAATCGGGGAACCGTACTTCGGCCTCGAGCCGGGTTATCGCCGGTATCGTCTTGACCTTGATATGGTAGACGGGGCTGACGGCGTCTCCGCCCGAAACGCGGTAGCTGAAATCGGCATCCACGTGTCTTATGAGGTATGAAAAAGCGCTGCCGTCGAACTCCATCCTGTCGCTTCGCGTGTCCCGGCCCTCTTCTGTAATCTCGATTTCGGCATAAGCCGGGACTGCACCCTGGACTTCCGCCGTTATCGTCAGAGACTCGCCCGCGAAGACGTCAGCGCTCCCCGGCGAAATCTTCAGCCTGGTCGCCGACAGCGTGGCGATGTCGGACGTGGGCATCGCGTAACGCTTGAGCGCGTTGAAGAAATGCGCGTGACCGATCCCCGCGTAAAGGACGATAACGACAAACGCTATCCCGGCCGCCATTGCCAGCTTCTTCAGCCTGCGCTTGGGCACCGCCTTCTCGCGGACAGGCTTGTCTTCCACTTTACGGGCGGCATCCTTTATAACAGCTTCAGCAACCGCGAGTGAAAATCCGTCGAGCGACTGGTCGCGTGATAGCTGGACCGCGTTTACCAGGCGGTTGTCGAGGTCGGGAAAAGCTTTCTCAATCGCAATGGCCGTGCGGTCGATCGAAAAGCGGCGCATCGCAGGCCCAATCAGATATCGGAAAAAAACAAAAGCAAGGCCGCCTCCGAGCGAAAGCAGGAAAAGAATCCGCACCAGCGGATCAAGCCACCGCATCCCGTGGGAAGCGCCGTAGGTCCTTATGGCGTTGCCGAAAAGGTTGTCAAAACCGAAGACTATGACGATCCCGGCGAAGAAAAACGCCGCGGCCAGCGCAACGCCCTCGAGGATAAGCGTAACCTTCCAGTTGGAGCGCGTCTCCTCGATAATCTGGACCAGTCTTCGAAGCTCACGTCTGCTTTCAGGGCTCATCTGTCACCTCTATTTATTTATACACCTCTCCAGTGGTGTATGTTTCCGAACAAGTTTTCGATTTACGATTTACGATTTTCGATTTCTAACAAATCACCTATCACCTATCACTTATCACCTATCACCTATCACTTTTTTCCTTCCCCGGTCGGTTTTCCCGGGGGCGCCTCGGGCAGTTCGCCGGGGCGCTCCAGCGAGCTTTCGGTAACGTCCAGGTCGCGCGCCGCTTCCGGCTTCTCTTCGGTAAGCACGACGCCGCCCATGGTTTTATCCATCCTGAACGGCCGCGACTTGGATTCCTTTGTCTCGAGTTTCTCACGGTAAAGATTCACGCGCTTCATAATACGCCAGCGCACGTTGGTGTGCTCGAGCTGCCAGACGTCGACGCGCCTGAACCGCGCGTCCGGATTTTCTTTCTTATTATAATGCGTCGGCTGAGTGCGCCACTTGTCAACAATTGCCATGGCCCACTTGTTGTCGCCGATAATCTTCAGGGCCGAGCGGGTATCGAAAAAGTCCTTGTCAGTGGTTTCAATAAAAGTGGCAATATCGCACGCGACCAGGTCTTCCGGCTCCGGCCCCTCGGCACCGTTGTCATAGACGCCAATCCAAAAAAGGATTTCGGAATTCAGAGTCAGCATAATGTCGTATGCGCCGGCCTGGGGAACGTCAATCTCATATTTACCCGCAGCGACCTTGCCTTTGTAAATCGTCAGAGTCCCGCGATGCCACGCGGCCGCTTCGACGAGCACGCTTGCAGGTTTTACCGCACCTGTGATTTTATACCTGACCTCTTTTTCGCCGGGCTCGCCGAACTCGATTTTCTTCACGTAAACCAGGCTCTCCAGGGCCTCCCCTGTTTCGCCATGAAGCAGCTTCAGGAGCTGGAACCGCTCGCGCTCCTCGTCATTTTCGATATATATCGTCGTCGGCTGCACGGTACCGGTAACGCTTTTGCCGGATTTGAGATTCACCGTTATCGTTATGTCGAGCCTGGGCCGCTCCTCGCCTGACTCTATTTTCTCGTCCTTGCCGCTCTCCTTGAAAATGAATTTCTTCTTTTTCTCGGCCTTCACGACTGTGAACTCAAAGGACCTGATTTCCGAAAACAGGAAGGTCTGCCGGTCGCGGCTCTTTTTCAGGTAAATGGTAAGCGGCTTCTTGCCCGTAAGATAAATCTTTCCCTTGTAGGTCGAGCCGTCGGAAAGCGTGAGCGTTCCCTGTGCCGCATTCTTCGCCGTCGGCGGTCCGGCCGTCGCGATGGAAAACATAAAAATCAGACAACCGGCGCATGCCGCGGCCAATGTGATAATCAGTTTGATTTTCATGCTCACCTCACTAATTGAAGAAAACGCGTCGAGCAGGCTCGACCGCTAAACATATTATTTTAACTTTTAACTTTTAACTTTAAACTTTTAACTTACAACTACAAAAGCATGTTCCGCTTTCTGAAGACCCATTCAATCGTTATTATCCACAGAAACAGGATAAAGAAAAGCGGCGTATTGTAGAGACGGATTTCGCGCTCTTCCGCATCCGCGCCGAGGGCGATTTCCACCTGCTCAGGCAGCCGCTTCGCGTTTGTAATCGTGTAACTCTGGCCCCTGGTGACGTCCGCTATCCTTGAAAGAAGGTCGGCGTTCAGGTCGATATTCTCGAACTCCTGATACTTCCTGCCCGCCATGAAACGGTACGGTTTCACGTCCCCTATGGAGCCTTCCATGGTTATTGAATGCGGTCCGGCGGCGTGCGGCCTGTAAGTTCCCTCGAACGGGCCGTCCTGTATGCGCGGCGCGGTCAGTGCGACCTTCTCCGTCCGGCCGTCCGGCAGAGTCACGGCGCACGCCGCGTCCGTTATCTCCTGCGGCAGGCGCGCGAAAACCTTTACAGCCTCACCGGTCGAGTAGGTGCGCCGCTCAGTCCACACGTCGATCCCTGTGCCGCCCGAATCCTCATCGGAATGTCCGGCGAGCCAGATAATCATCTGCCCCCAAAACGCCTCGTAGGGGCTGTCCTTGCCCAGCGGGCGCAGCTTGCGGTACCACACCCAGGTCGTGTCCCCGGTAAAGGCCAGCGTACGCCCGGCGCCGTAAGGCATAACGGCAAGCACCACGCGCCTTTTGCCGTCCCGCGTCATCTCGCTTGCGAGCGGGCACTCGGCCAGAATCCTGGCGCCGGGCCGGGCGGCGTCAACCCTTACTGCACCTTTGAGCGGCGGTATTGACCGCGGCCCTCCCACACTTCGCGCAAAAAACGGCGCAATGCGGCGAAAAATCGGGTGGCCCTTGCCGGCCGCGGTTATCTCGACAAAGAAATCCTGCTCGATACCCTTGTCCGTGCCGCCTGAAAAAACGACGGGAAGGATTTCGCCGACCGGCGTCCCGACGTAACCGCCGGCGCCGTAGTTGTCATAGCCGCCTATCATCGCAAGGCCTTTGCCCTTCTTGTCGACAAGCTCCTTGAAGGCGTCAAGCTGGTCCAGCGTGAAAAATGACGAGGGAACGTCGCCCAGTATGACCACGTCGAAGGAAAGAATATCTTTGACGGAAAGGCCGCGGCCTTTCCCTATGTCAAGGTCCTTGACGTCGCCCTGGATCTTTGCCTTGTCTTTCCCCGTCAGGACAAGGTACACCGGCTTGACAATCGGGTTGCGCTCGAGGAAGAAGCGCAGGAACTTCGCCTCCGGACGCGGCTTGGCCTCGATATAGAGCACCTTGATTCTCGATTTGCGGACGGTGAGGCCGAAATCGCGGAAGTTGTTCTGCGTTATCTTCTCGCCCTCGAGCGGCACTATCTCGACCTCGTAATGCTCGAAGCCCGGCGCCGGAGGAGTAAAAGAAAGCTTTACTTCCTTTTGCGTCTCATCGGATCGGAAGACGACCTCCTGCCGTGAAAGCTCGCCGCTTTCATCGGAAAGCTTCACGACGGCGCCGGAGGCTTCAGACTCGTCGAACCCCCGCCGCTCGACTGTGACCGTCACCTCTTCATCCAGGCCTGCAAACGCGTTGTCGCCGGCGACCAGGTTCGTTATTGCAAGGTCTTTCGGCCTGCCCGCCGCCCCCTTCGCCGAGCCGATACCGACCGTGAAGACCGGCACGCCCAGTGCCCGGGCCGCGCCCAGCACGTCGCCCTCCGCCGTAACGCGCCCGTCGGAAATAAGCACAACCGCCTGGAGAAGCGACTTGTCCATCCTCTGCCCGATTGAACTGAATGCGCCCGCGATATCTGTGGCCGTCTCTTCCGCCTTCACCTTGCGCAGATTCGCCTTATCGGTAAGGTCCGTCTTCCCGCCGAAGATTACAGGCGTAACTGAAAACCGGTCTTCCAGCTCTTCCAGCAACTCACCATTAAAGAGCAGGTTTCGAGCGGCATCCAGCCGCTTCCTGCCGCCTATCGAATCGGCGACCTCCATCGATTTCGAAGCGTCTACCAGCACGGCGACGCGATAGTTTCTCTTCGACCGACCCGTGTAACTTATCGCCGGTCGGAAAAGAAAGAGCAGTACCAGCAGAATCGCCGCGGCGCGGAGCGAAACCAGGATCACCGCATTGCGGCGGGGTAGCCGCCTTACCGCGCCCAGGTAATAATAGATCGCGATTCCGAGGCAGGCAATCGCAAACAGCAGGACCCAGTACCATGCAAGGTCGTTATGGAGTCGGATTTTTGCCAGCGGGAGCAGCATCATGAGGCCACCTCCGCTTCCTGCGGCGAAGCGGACGCGCTCCTTGCGCGCTGACGCGCGGCCTCTATCTTGCGGACATCGGCAGTATCGGCCTCGATCCCGGTGCGGGTTTCACGATGAAAAACGCGATTGGCAAGGATGGATTCCGCGATAAGGAGCAGAATCACCAGGTAGAAACACAGGTCCCAGAGTTTTGTCCCGCGCCGTGCAGTCAGTATCGCGCTCTTCACCCGGTCAACCTCGTCCACGCGGACCAGCTGGACGGGCTCGAAAACGTCTGCAACTTCATCTTCGGGCAAACGCGTCTGACTGCTTTCATCGGGGTTGACGTTTACGGAAAAGGCTTCCTCGCTTTTCGAGCCGTCGGGACGCTCCAGCAAAGCTTTATAGACACCCGGTAAACCCGTCGAGCGGAAAAACCCGTCCCGGCCATGTGATGAAGTTTCCGCTTCCACGCTCGTCTTCTGGCCGTCCGGGGAAGTTACGTCAAGCCTGGCGATATTACGGAATATCACGGCCGAATCCACGATATGCGATAGAGCGCCCGACTCGATGCGGGCCATGTGATAAATTGCAAGGTGGGTAAAGGGAATAAAAGCCGCCCTCAACGGAAAATCGGTCCACGAAGAATAAGCGGACGTAGTCACCAGAATCAGCCGGCCTGCGCCGACGCGCTTCTCGAGGACGGCGGGCTTGCCGTCGGAATAGTCGATAAGGGACGCACCGGGCGCCATCGTCGACAGGTCGACGCTGAACCTGCGATAGACCTGGACCGGTCCGAAAAGCGAATCGCTGACGCCGCGAAGCGGCGCAAGCAGCGGGTGGCCGGGCTGTCTGACCCGAAGGTTCCAGATTTCCTTGGGGCGCTCGACGTCGCCCTCGACCTCCCTGATTTCCGCGGGCAGCATGGACGTGCGTGAAGCACGGTCGTAAAAAGCGAAGTTGAACTGCTTCGGATTGATCCGCTCGCCGGCGAAGATGAGGACGCCGCCGCCGGACTCCAGATACCTGCGCAGCTTGTCTCCGTGCGCGCGGTTGATACGGCCCACACCTGTAAAAATAACTGCCGCATATTTGTCAACGTCCGTACGCCCGAACGCATCCGGCGAAACAACCTTCGGTTTGATGGGTGAAAGCAGGAGCGCCTCGCCCAGCGCCGTGAGCGGGCGGAGCGCGCGGCGAAGGTAAAAGCTCTCGGCCTCGTGCGGGACGGCAGTCGGGTTTTCATCGACAATCAGGACCGGAATTTCCTTCACAACGTTTACGGCAAAATAGCGGGTGTTATCGGTCTCGAGCGAGTCCGCGGCCAAGACGACGCGCCCCTGCGCAGGCCCGATTTTCTGAAACTTCATCGGGAACTGGATGGTCGTGGTTTCACCGGGGTCGATTGCGGCTACTGCGGTTTCGCCGCATTTTTCACCGCCGCGAAAACAGCTTGCAGTCGTGCCGGTCGGATCGGCCCCCATGTTCCTGACGGTAACGGCGAGCACCGTTTCCTGGTCGGGCATGATCGCGCCACGGGGAAAGCTCACACCGGTCACCGCAAGGTTGGGAGTCTCCTGCCTGCCGAGGTCGACGAGGATGACCCTCACGCCTTTTTCCTGCACCTTCGCCAGCTTTTCACGGACGCCTCCGAAGTCGGCAGCCTGCATATCTGTAACAAGCACTATCTCGCGGTTGACCGTCGTGCTTGCCAGAAGCTCTTTTACCGCATGCTCGATTGCGCCGGAGAGGCGGCTTGGGCGCGGCGAAGTGCGAAGCGACTCGAGGGTGTTCCCGGCGAGGGCGTGGTTTCGGAGTATCTTTCCCTTCGGCTCTTCTGTCGCATTCAGGACCAGCACACTGTCGGCCGGACCGAGCGATTCGAACGCATTGCGTGCGGCATTGCGGGCGGTGTCGATTCTCGAGATATTCGCCTCGCGCGTATCCATGGAAAACGAGTTTTCGACAATGATGACCATGCTCGTCGCGCCACGTCCACCCGTACCCTTCGGCGCCTTGAATACCGGCTGGGCAAGGCCGAGCACGAGGAAAAACAGGATCGAACACCGCACGATCAGAAGGATAATATCTTTCAGCTTCTCGCGGCGGGATAGCTTCATGTCGATAAGGCGCAGAAGGCGGAGCGAGGGGAAATCGACAATACGGCTGCGGCGCATCTGTATGAGATGCACGATAATCGGTATCGCGACCGTAACCAGGCCAGCAAGAAATACAGGATTGAGCAGCGTAATTCCAAACATGATTATACCGTAGGGGCAAGGCATGCGCATGTTCCTTGCCCCTACATATCATCCTAAAAGAGCACGTTTCGAGAGATATGCCGCAAGGAACAGGTCGTACGGCGCCGTCGTATCGACGACGACGTACTCCATCAGGTTCTCGGTGCATTCGCGCCTGTATGTCTGTATGAACTCCTCGAGCTTGTCGAGGTATTCCTTCTGGTACGCCCTGGGAAAGACCTGCAGCTGCTCGCCCGTCTCCATGTCGCGGAAGGTCGCGAGCTGGTTGAACGGGAACGTGAGCTCTGCCGGGTCGAAAACGTGAAAAATCAGCACTTCGTGCCGCTTGTGCCTGAAGTGGTGAAGTGCACGGAGGATCTCGCCCGGGTCTTCGAGAAGGTCCGAGATTACGATGATGAGGCCGCGCTTCTTTACTGTCTCCGCAAGCGAATGGAAATTTTTCGCGATTACCGTCTCGCCCTCGGCAGCCGTGTTTTCCAGAACGGTAAGAATATTCTGGAAGTGCACGGGCCCGGACTTCGGCGGCACGAAATCCCGCACCTCGTCCGAAAAGGTCACCAGCCCGACGGAGTCTTTCTGGCGCGTCATGAGAAACGTGAGCGCCGAGGCAAGGTAGCAGGAATACTCGAACTTGGTCAGCTTCGCGGAGTCCGACTTGAAATCCATCGATTTCGAGGAATCGAGAAGGATGTAGGCGCGGAGGTTCGTCTCCTCCTGGTACTGCTTAATGTAGTGGCGCTCGCTCTTGGCGTAGACTTTCCAGTCGAAATGCTTGAGGTCGTCGCCGGGCACGTACTTGCGATACTCCGCGAACTCGACCGATGAGCCGTGGTAGGGGCTCCTGTGCAGGCCCGAGATGAATCCCTCCACAATGGCCCGCGCGATCAGCTTCATGTTCGCAAGCTTCTGGAAAGCGTCGGGATCGTAAAACTTCTTTTGAACTACCATCTGTATCCTGTTCCGCTAAAGAAAGTATGAAGTATGAAAGCTGAAGTATGAAGTATAAGATGCCATTCTATATAATTCTTAATTCATCCTTCATACTTCATCCTTTCTGCTATTCTTCTTCCGGCTCCGGTATCTCTTCGAGAAGCTGCTGGACTATATCTTCGGGCGTCTTGCCCATCGACTCGGCGTTGAAGTTCACGAATACGCGGTGCCTCATCACCGGATGGGCCATGGCGCGCACGTCGGCGCACGAGACGTTGTAGCGGCCCTGGAAGACGGCGCGCGCCTTCGCGCCGATAACGAGGTACTGCGCGGCGCGCGGACCCGCGCCCCACGCCACGTACTCGTTTACGAATCCCGGGGCCTCGGGCTCGCCCGGCCGCGTCGCCCGGGCGAGGCTGGTCGCATAGGCCACCACGTGCCGGGAAACGGGGACCTTTCTAACGATGATCTGGAGGTTCATAATGTCGGTGCCGGAAAGGACCACGCCCGGCTCGGCCTCCTGAACCTTTGTGGTTTCCTCAACGATTGCGACCTCTTCTTTTGCCGTCGGGTAACGGATAAGAATCTTGAACATGAAGCGGTCGAGCTGGGCCTCGGGAAGCGGGTAAGTCCCCTCCTGTTCAATCGGGTTCATGGTCGCGAGGACGAAGAAGGGCTCCTCGAGCTTATAGGTGTAGCCGGAGGCCGTGACCCTGTACTCCTGCATCGCCTCGAGCAACGCGGCCTGCGTCTTCGGCGGCGTGCGGTTGATCTCGTCGGCGAGCAGAACGTTCGTGAAAACGGGGCCTTTGATGAATTTGAACGAGCGCTCGCGGGTCGTCGGATCTTCCTCGAGCACGTCGGTGCCGGTGATGTCGGCGGGCATGAGGTCGGGCGTGAACTGGATGCGCTTGAAGTCGAGATCGAGGATCTGGGCCAACGTGGAAACCATCAGGGTTTTCGCAAGGCCGGGCACACCCTCGATCATGCAGTGGCCGCGGGAAAACAGGGCGATAACGAGCTGCTCGATAACCTCGTCCTGGCCGATGATGATCTTGTGGATTTCGCTTATAATCCGCGTGCGGGCCTCCTTGATCTTGTCGATCACCTTGAGGTCGGCCCCGCTTGCAATAAGCGCCTTGGGAGCTTTCTTCCGTTTCCTGGCCGGCGCAACGCCGACGGACGTTTTTTTTGACTCGTCGTCCGTCTCGGCATCGGTCGCCATGCCCTCCGGCATAACCTCGACGGCGACGTTCATGCCGGTGTCCTCGCTGTCGAGATAGACCAGCGTGACCTTGCCCATCTTGATCTCATCCCGGCTGGCCAGCGGGTGCTTGTCCATCTTTTTCCCGTTGACCGTTATTCCGTTGGAGCTGCCGAGGTCGTTTATCGACCACCCGTCCCCGGATTTCTCAATAGCCGCGTGCTGGCGGGAGATATCGGTATCCCTCAGTCGAATGTCGGCCGACTGGGCGCGCCCGATAGTCATACGGTGGCGCGAAAGATGGTACTCGACTCCCGCGTTCAGCCCTTTTTTCACCACTAGCTTGCTCATTGCCACACTCTCCTTATTTATTCTAAGTCAAAACCCCGGGGCGCTTACGTCGACCCGGGGCCTGGTAAACGGGTCAAACATCTGAAACGCACAACGCATGACTTATCTTAATGCGTCTGCGCGTATACGATGGCGTTCACGCCGAGCCTGAGCGCATCGTCCTTTTCGTAGCCGCGGGTGAACGCGTGGTCTATGCCCTCCCAGCCGTTGC
>SOJX01000094.1 GCA_004376375.1 Planctomycetota bacterium | reverse complement strand
GAAGGCAGTCAGGAAGCTGGAGAAGGCAAATGCCGTGACAAAAGCCGCCCGGCTCTACGAAATGCTGATCGAAGGCCTGCTCGCCGATGAAGAAGAATACTTCGAGGCCGTCTCCGGGCTTGCAACCCTGTACTGCAAAATGGGGAATTATGAAGCTGCGGAATGCCTTGCGCTGAAGGCGGATTCGGATATCGCATGGCGCTACCCCAAACCTGCTGGCAAGTTGATTTCTACGCTTTCGGTAGTCTACAGAGCAATCGGACAGCGCGACGAGCTGAAGAAAATTCTCGAATCAAGGCTGTCGCGGCTGAAGGGCAAAAAAAATGAATATGCCCGCGCCATGCTCCAGGTCGAGCTGGCTGCGATTTACGGTGAATCAGGCGACTCCGGGGAGGCAAGGAAGCTGCTTGAAAAGGCCGAATCCGTCGCAGCATCTCACCGCGAGGTTGATGATCTGCATCTGATCCGTTTCGAGATCAGCAAGCTGAACATGCACGAGGAGCGCTTCGACGAGGCTGTTTCATGGTGCGCCGAAGCGCTGAGAGACAAAACGGCCCGCAGGCTTCATTATGCGATCCTGAACGTGCTCGGTCTCGTCTGGCACGGGAAAGGAAAGTATGCCAGATCGCTGCAATGCCTCACGCGCTCCGCGGCCATTACCGAAAAAAGCGGCGACCTCGTAAACACCATTGCCACGAAACTGAACATCGGCAACATTCACTTCGAGCTTCGGGAATTTGACAAAGCTCTGGATTACTACGTCGAGGCCAGGCGTTTCTTCGAGTCCGTGGGCGATAATATCAACCTTGGCGGCACGCTGCTCAATATAGGCAATATCGACGGCTCCGTCGGCAGAATCGAAGATGCAATATCGGCCTACCGTGAGGCGATCGCCATCGCCGAGCGGGAGCAAAACAGCCGCCTCCGTGTTTTTTCCATGTGGGAGCTGGCGAATGCCTGTTCCCGGGCCGGGAGGATGAGCGAGTGCTTCAATGCGTTTGGGCAGGTAATATCACTCTGCTCCGAACTCGGTCTGGCTAGCGATTTAGCGAGCCTATCCTGCCAATACGCATCCGCAATAATCAAGCTTACTGGAGACGTAGAAAAAGCGCGCAAATACGTGCAGCAAGCCGCTGATATTGCCATGGACAAAGAGTTCCCCAACTGGCTTGCCGAAGCCCTGAAGGTCCGGGCAACGATAAAGGCCGCAGACGGGGAGCATGACGGCGCGCTGGAGGACCTGAAGAATGCGAGGAAACTGTCCCGTCAACATTCCCTGAAGATAGAACAATCTATACAGCTTGCCGAAATTCCGATTTTCCAGGCATCGGGTCAAGTGAAGCGCGCATCGAAGGCGCTGAAAGCTCTCGGAAAAGTCCGTGATAAACTATTACCGCGCGAACAGGCCGAGCTGTATCTTCATACTCTCAACCAGAAGGTAATTCTGCATACCGCTGATGAGGATGGGGAAGATGACGTCCGGACCTTCGTCAGGACCGCTGCGAAAACCGCTGAGCGCGCGGCGGACAAGGTTATGGAGTGGCGGACAGCGGCTGCCTCTGCCGAGCTCTTGCTCGCACACGGCCTGGTTCCGGATGCGCGCTCCGAAATGAAACGCGCTGTTGAAATCGTTGGTGAGATTCTCGATACACTGCCTGAAGGAATCAATAAGGAGCAGGTTATGGATTCACCTGCATACGAGGAAATAGTAAATATCGTGAAGAAACTCGAGGGCAAACGACCGCCCGGGAAAGCTGTTGAGCGGCCTGCCGAAAGGGCGGCGGATAGCAGCCCGGACCCGCAGGACGATCTGACGGTGAACAGGTCGTTCCTTACCGAAGCGGGCGTGGATTCCAGGCTGCTGACCCGCGACGGAATTGCGCTTCTGAGTATGACGTCGCGGTTGTTCAGCGCGGACCTGGAGCCGCAGAACATGCTGGACCTGATGCTCGGTATGGTACTGGATGTCACCGATGCGGAAAGAGGCTTCGTGATACTCCTCGATTCGCGGGGAAAGCTCCACCATAAAAGCGCCCGGAACATCGAGGACAAGGAAATCACTTCGCCCGAGTATGAGACCAGCTTCACCATGGTGCAGCAGGTCATAAAGTCGGGGAAACCCCGGCTCGTCGAAGACGCGCTTTCGGATAGGGAGCTCGGCGGGGCGCAGAGCGTCGTCAATCTGCAACTGCGCTCCGTCCTCTGCGTGCCGATAGTGGCCGAGAGCGAAATTATAGGCGTCGTTTACGTCGACAGCACCAGCATCGAGAAACGGTTTACCGAAAACGAACAGGCGCTGCTGGAAGCGTTTGCGGAGAAATGCTCCGGTCCTTTGAAGCTCCTGCTTCGGCACGAAGAGGACCAGAGGAAAATTGAGAACCTGGGCGAAACGTTAAAAACAACCTTTTCCTACTCCAATATTGTTGCCGGGTCCAAGCCGATGCGCGAGGTGATCCAGCTTCTCGATAAAGTTACCGACACGGACCTCAGCGTCTACATTTACGGCGAGACCGGAACGGGGAAAGAACTGATCGCCAAGGCGCTCCACAGCAACAGCAGTCGCAGAGACGCTCCGTTCATCGCCATAAACTGCGCCGCGATGCCGGAATCGCTTCTCGAAAGCGAGCTGTTCGGCCATGTCAAGGGCGCCTTCACGGGCGCAAACAGCGATAAAACCGGACTCATTGAGGCTGCAGACGAAGGAACGCTCTATCTGGATGAAGTGGGCTCTATGCCGCTTGAGATGCAGGCGAAATTTCTCCGTGTTCTGGAAGAACGTGAAATCCGACCGATAGGCGCGACAACGTCCTCACCGGTCGACATTCGCCTGGTGTGCTCGACCAATACTTCGCTCGAGGAGTTGGTTGAAAAAGAGCTTTTCCGCGAAGATCTTTTCTACAGGTTGAACGTCGTGAGAATCGAGTTGCCGCCTCTTTCTACGCGGCGGGAAGACATACCGGTTCTTGCCCGGCATTTCATAAAAGAGTTCGCAAAAGAACTGAAAACCGGGGAAAAGTCAATTGATGACGGAGCGCTGGCCAAACTGCTTGCCCTGAACTATCCCGGCAACGTGCGTCAACTGCGCAATATACTCCAGCAGGCGTTCGTGAGAGCAGGCGGCAGTATCACCCCCAATGACATTGAGAAAGTAATAACCGGCCAGGAACACCAGCCCGAGCCGGAAAGCGCAGTCTCACGCAAGCTCTCGCTGGACGATTACATGAAGGAATTCATTCTCGCGCATCAGAGTTATCATAATGAAACAGAACTCGCAGGTTTGCTTGGCATTACCCGCGACACACTCTGGCGGAAGCGAAAAAGCTGGGATTTACCCCGGCCCAGGTAACGTCTGAAATTCTGACAAACTTTACATCTGTCAGAAAATCAGACACGATAAATTTGCTCATCTTTTAACCACCCCGCCACCAGCGCTTACATAACTCCTTGAATTACACTAAGTAACGCGGGTCTCCATTCAGGCCATCTTTCGGGCACGAATGTTGTGTAGTATCCCGGTAGAATGACGAAACCAACCTTCAAAAACCATTAGCCAGGGAGGAAAAGAACATGAAACGGTTTACTATTCTCGCCCTTATCTTGACGGCAATGGGTCTGGTTTTCGCTACTCCGGGTTGCGGAGGCGGGCATAAATCCAGCCGCAGTTCCACACCGGGTGGTGGTGGTGCAGGAGGCGGTGGCAGTACAGGCGGCGGTGGTACCGGCACAGGTACAGGCACCGGCGGCGGAAACAGTACCGGTGGAACCGGAACCATTACCGGTTCCGGCGGCTGGAGCCTGGGTGAGTACTGCAAGTACCAGACACCGCAGGGATTTCTTGGCTACATAAATGAGAAACGCAGTAACTATGCAGGCCTGGGCGGTCACGGGTACCACGACCGCTACAAAGGCATTCCCTGGAAAGGCGGATACCATAACAACGATACCTTCGCGGTTCAATTCACGTGGGACGACGGACTGGCAGCGCGCGCCCAGACTGAGGCAGACAGCCTTGCCGGTGGTAGTTCACCAAAGGGAACCGATGTCAAGGGGCAGGGCGATCCCCATCATCATTTCTGGGTCGACGGGCTCAACACTGCCGACTGGATGCTTTCCTGCTCCGAGTCTCCGGGCGACTGGGAAGTGCCTGAGGCGTGGAAGTACTCGGGTTACAAACCGTTCGCACTCAACAGCTCCAACGGTTCCGCACGGCAGGGCCTTTTCTACCACGACTTCGGCGGCGACGGCCCCGCCATCACCAAGATCGGTATAGGCACGAGTTATAACGGAACTATTACCTGGTGGGTTCTGCAGTTCGGACCATAATTAAGTAGGGGCAAGGCATGCCTTGCCCCTACATTAAAAACTCAACAGTCAAGAAGGAGCAAACAGTCATGGCCGGTAAGAAACTCATCCCACTGATAATCCTGATGGTTCTGAGCCTGATGTTGTGGTCGCCGGGATGCGGAGGCGGAAGCAAATCGAGCCGCAGTTCCTCAGGCGGCGGTGGAAGCACTGGAGGTACCGGCGGAGGAGGAGGTGGAACCGGTGGTGGAGGCGGCGGAAACGTTTCCATCCCGTTCGGCCAGTCCTCCAACGGGACGGGGGGAGATACCGGCGTGAATTCCCTGACCACCTCGAGCGGAGTAAACTACAACGTTATCGTCCCGAGCTCATACGGTGAGAGCACCCCGAATGAATTCCTTATCGTGTACAGTGGAAGCGAGGGCGGAAGCGTCATGACCAATAACCTGGTCAGCATGCGCAGCCGCACGGGCGTAAGCTCCTTCATATTTGCCGTACTCGACGGCCCGACCTACAGGGGTAACGGGCAGGCGGGTGCTGATGTGCTTGGTGACGTCCGCGCCAAGTATAACATCGACAATGATCGAACCTACCTGCTCGGTGAGTCCGCCGGCTCGACGGGCGCGGCGGAACTCGGTTTCAATATCGGGCAATCGTACTTTGCTGCTTACTGGGCGAACGACATAGTGTCATCCATGTCAGGTTATGGGCCGAGTAAAACTGCATCCGAGCTCGGCTTTGCACCATGGGGCAACGTGGGGCCGGGTGGACAGATGGGCGTTGCCGGGCAGTTGGTCGCCGCCATGCGCGACGCAGGATACCGTTTGCCGTCGGACGCACCTTACAGCGGTCCCGGCTCAACCCAGCATGGCGCCATACCGCAGCTGGAAGCAGCGCTTTCGTTTTTCCTGGGGAAAACGCGGCAATAAGAATAGAAGCCGCATTGGGAGGTTAAAGAGATGAGAACGGCGTTCTCTATAGCATTCAGAGATGACGGCCGACTTCAAATAGGAGTTTCGGGCAAGCTCACCGGTCATGCCGCAAGGGAAGGGCTGGCACTTCTGCAACTGGCAGTCGAACAGGGAAGGCGGAAGATCACGCTTGACCTGAGGGAAACCACTTCTCTCGATTCCCTTGGCATTAGGATTTTCGATTGGATTCGCAATCAGAACGGGAACCTGAACTTCAACTTGATTCCTCCAGTTAAAGGAGTGAGTGACGAGGAACTTGCCTGTATCATGGTGAATAAGTCCCAAGCGGACAGGATTGTTTAAAAAAGCTGCACACCGTAGTAGTGGTGCCATTTGATGCCATAGAATGCCATTTTGGTTTGGTATATATGTTGACAATTGAAGTTGCGTTTTCCGTAACTCCTAATTGTGTAATAGAATAATTACTCCTGTTTATTTGTATTCTTCTTATTATACAGGCATACATTCAGTTGAAAAAACCGGCTTCCGCAATATCTGTTGAAGAAAATCCATCTTCTTCTTCAAACGATATGTTATGATAAGCATAATGCACGTGTCCCCCCGAAAAATTCCCTGATAACCACACACGACTAGTGAAATGCAGACTAAGCTTTTATGAAAAAACGCGCAGATAAGCTTTAATATCGAGACTCAAGTATTAAATAATTTCAATTAAATGTAAGTAATTATTATTATGTAATATCTTGACAAGTCAAATAAGAATATGATATAATTGTGTAGTTGGCAGTATTTAAAGATATTAAATTTATGTCAGAATAGAAATTATAAGTAACCAAACAATCTTGGCTTGCTGTTTTTAACTACTTGGGCTGGACCTGTATGCATCGTCCGGCCTTTTCCTGCCTGCCTGTCCGACCGCAATAGAAGACGGGAAAGTACAACTTGCCGCGATGATGTTTATTGGACAATCGGGAGGGCGCACTTGTAGAATGCGGGTAGAATTCCCGTTATTGCGTGTTTTAATCAGACCGTGCCGCAGCGTTTAGACACGGAAACGGAGAGGCATAGCGAAACGGGTATATCAGGATGCTGGTTTCCAGCAATTGGATGTTGGTTATTGGTTAAACAAATAAGATCCGAAAGCAGAAATTGAAAGCTGATAATTAATTGCATTATGCACCATAGAATTCGATGTAAGGGGACGAGCGTGGGGCTGAAAAATCATCGCGAGGAACTGCAGATTATTCTCGATTCCGTGCCTGCGATTATCTTCTACAAAGACAGAGAGAATCGGCTTGTCCGGGTAAATAAGGCTTTCGTTGACCTGTTCGGCATGCCCAGGGAAGAACTGGAAGGCTCTTCGCTGTTTGACCTTCTTCCCGAGCGGGCCGAGGAATACTGGAAAGACGACAAGGAAGTAATGGTATCAGGCCGGCCGAAGGGAAATATAATCGAACCGGTCGAGACTTCCAGGGGAACAAGATGGGTGCAGACGGACAAAATACCTTACGTGGATGAAGATGGGAATATAATCGGCGTAATAGGTTTTTCCCTCGACATTACCGAGCGCAAGCAGGCGGAGGAGGAACTGCGTTTTCAAAGTGAAATGTTCTCTAATATAACTGAGGGCATTTGTCTTGTGCGAGCCAGCGATACGAAAATTGTCTATGCAAATCCAATATTTGAACAGATCTTCGGATATGATTCGGGGGAAATTCTTGGAAAGCATATTTCTACGGTCAATGCTCCCACTGATAAGAAACCTGAAGAGACTACTGCGGAAGTCAAGGAAATCCTGAATAAAGCAGGTGAATGGCATGGCGAAATAAACAATATTAAAAAAGATGGCTCACTTTTTTGGTGCCAGGTAAATGTTTCAACGTTTGATCATCCTGATTTCGGTAAGGTTTTCATTTCAGTCCACACGGACATCACCGAGCGCAAGCGGGCGGAAAAGAAACTTCTCGAGTACCAGAAGAAGCTTAAGAATCTTGCATCCGCGCTTTTGCTGGCGGAGGAGCGGGAGCGGCACCGCATCGCGACCGAGCTGCACGACAGTATTGCACAGACCCTTGCCATTGCCAAAATCAAGCTGGGCAGTTTTATTGCAGACGAGCCTGCAGCGGACCTGGTCGAGGTCAACGAGCTGATCGATCAGGCAATTCAGGACACGCGCTCACTTATATTTGAAATCAGCCCGCCAATCCTGTATGATGTAGGGCTGGAGGCCGCGGTGGAGTGGCTTTGCGAGCAGGTCGAATCGCAGCACGGCGTGAAGTGCCTTTTCATTGACAACGGGCAGGCGAAACCGGTCGAGGACGACGTCCGGGTGTTGCTCTTCCAGGCTGCGCGGGAGCTGCTGCTCAACGTTGTCAAGCATGCGGCCGCCCGCAGCGCGAAGGTGTCTGTTTCCAGACAGGACCGGAACATGTTAATCACCATTGAAGATGACGGCATCGGATTCGACCCCGGCCCGGTTAACTCACGTGTCAACGGGAACGGCGGGTTCGGTCTCTTCAGCATCCGCGAACGGCTCTCCCATATCGGAGGTCGCCTTGAAATAGAATCTGGGGACGGACGGGGAACTGTGGCGACTTTGATAGCTCCCACCAAGGCCTGAGGCACGTAGACGCGGAACTCGGAACGCAGGGAGGATTACATCATGAGTAAAAGAGTTCTTTTGGCCGACGACCACACGATTGTGCGCGCTGGTCTTCGAAACCTGCTCGAAAGGCAATCGGGTGTGGAAGTGGTCGGCGAGGCCGGGAACGGCAGGGAAGCGGTGAAGCTCAGCCGGGAACTGAGTCCGGACATTATCGTCATGGACATCTCCATGCCCGAACTGAACGGAATCGAGGCAACGCGGCAGATTATGAGCGCCACTCCCTCGGCAAAGGTCCTTGTTCTTTCAGTGCATTCCGACAAGCGTTTTGTAGCGAATGCGCTTGCAGCCGGCGCCTCCGGCTACCTGCTCAAGAATTGCGCCATCGATGAATTGATGCTCGCAATTCAGACGGTATGCGAAGACCAGACATACCTTAGCATTAAAATAGCAGATGTCTTAGTCAAAGACTATGTGAAGCAATTGACAGGGGCAGACTCCGGGGCGCGCCCCGTTCTATCCCCCAGGGAATGCGAAGTGCTGCAGCTCCTGGCCGAGGGCAAGACAACGAAACAAATTGCAGCAAGCCTTCACCTCAGCCCCAAGACCGTCGAAAGCCACAGAAGGCAGATCATGGAGAAGCTTGGTATCCACAGCATCGCCGAACTCACCAAGTACGCCATACGCGCCGGGCTAACCTCTCTTGAACTGTGATAAGTCGTTGACATAATTACGTAAATTCTACCCACATTTAGCAGATGCACATTGTTCTCCTGTGCCATTTTGGCAATATTTATTGCATAATCATCCAAATCATACGGCCTCTCTAGGTTAAGTCTGTAACCAATCAGGATATTCGCATCCAATATTAAGCCCACGAATCCCCGTCGCTCAGCCGTTTTTCAAGGCTTTTCGATGGTGCAATTCAGGAATTGGCTTATTGTGCTTTTTATTGCTAGATGGTAATATTGTAATGTTTCATTAACATTGAAAAACTATTTTAAAAGGCCAACCCTGTGCGGAGAATCCCAGCCCGGGGAAACCGCGGTAAGAAAGGCCTGAGACTTGTGAGAAATCGAAAATCGCAAATCCGTTTAGTGGCGCAGCCTGCTGCGCGCTGACTTATCAGACTTTGATAAATCGGCAATCGCCCCTGGGTGAGGGGCGGAAGGATTACGCAGTCGGTTACCTTCCGCCCCTCATCCTCCCCGCATGGTCGCTAATTGAGGATGGCCCAAAGGTTGCAGAAACCTTAGATGAAGGCGCTGGTGGTCGATTATTCCGCAGTTATGCGCAAGATCCTGACGCGCGCACTAGGATGCGTTCGTTGCGAAGATACAGGAGATATTGAAAGGGATTTCACAATGAACGCGCTTGCTGGATTTCATTGCGGATTGAAAATTTAACCCGCAACGCGGAACCAGGAACTCGCAACGCAGCTTGCTGCGCGCTGATTTTTCCGACTTTGATAAACAAGAATCGCCCCTGGATGAGGGGCGGAAGCAACCGTCTTCGAAACTCTTCCGCCCCTCATCCCCCCGTACGGTCGCCCGTGGATTACACGGGTGTCTATGCGTCGAGCGTCAGATGTCATATGTTTCATTTCTTATAACGCTCGACACTTGGCGCTTGACCTTTTAACGCTTTTACAGGCAGACAATGGGGAAAACTCTCGAAAAAGACCGAATTGTCGAAATGTTCGGGGCCATCATAGAAGCGGCAAAGGGAAACTACTCCTGCCGAATCGGGCTTTCTGGTAATAATGATGCCCTTGATTCCCTTGCCATGGGTTTTAATATGATGATTGACGACGTCAGGAACAGCATTAGAGAAATTGAAATGCAACGGAACTATATGGACAATGTTATTACATCCATGCCCGATGCGCTCTTTGTCGTTTCACCGGAAGGCATTATTCAAACCGTAAACAACGCCGCATGCACGCTCCTGGATTACGAAGAGCAGAATGGAAATATTCAACTCCTCAATCGCGCCGCGGGGGAATATACTCCGGGGAACATAATCGGGACAAGTGTTTATGATTACGTATCCGGTAACGGGCATAATACTCTGCAGGAAGCTATTGAAAAGGTCTTTCGCACGGGGGAACCGGTAAGTTATGAAGTATTGGGAGCGGGGCTCCTGGGTCCGGATGCCGCATTGTACGAAACTAGACTTGGGCCGGTCGTACTGGGCGGAAAGGTTGCCGCTGCAACAATAATTTTTTCCGACATCACCCAGCACAGGCGGTTGGAAAAAGAAATTCTCGAAATCAGCTCGAGGGAACAATGCCGCATCGGGCAGGATCTGCATGACGGTATTTGCCAGCTTCTCATCGGGATAACCCTGATGAGCAAGCTGATCGAGGAGAAGTTGGATGCGGAATCATCATCCCTTGCCCGCGACGTGAAAGCTGTCACGGAACTCATAGAGCAGGCGATAGAGCAGGTTCACGGGCTGTCAAAAGGCCTTCTTCCCGTTCCAGAGAAGGCGGAAGGCCTTGTTACGGCACTGAAAGAGCTGGCCCGCAACACGGAGGAAATGTACGGCGTTTCATGCCCGTTCAAATGCGATGGAGACATTCGCGTTCAAGACAAAACCATAGCGACACACCTCTATCGTATTGTCCAGGAAGCCGTGAATAACGCCATTAAACACGGCAACGCGGAGCAGGTGTCAATCACTCTTGCCGCTCATAATAATGGAATCACTCTTGCAGTGGAAAACGACGGTCTTGACTTTCCGGAATTATCCGGGACTGTCGAGGGTTTGGGCTTGAATATAATGGAATATCGTGCCCGGGAAATCGGCGCATCCCTGGATGTCGGACGGAAATCCAGCGGCGGTACCATTGTGAAATGTACGATCAGGAAGAAGAGTACCGAGTAACGAGTATCGAGTACCGAGTGAAGAATCCCGGATTATTTTCTACTCGAAACTCAAAACTTAAGAAGTGTCGGGAAAACCAATGGCGAAAAAGAAACAAACCAGGGCTAAGGAGCCCGTGGGGAAGAAAACCAAGGTTCTCCTGGTTGATGACCATCCTATCGTCCGTAACGGGCTCAGGATGCTGATCCAGCATCAACCGGACCTCGCGGTTTGCGGCGAGGCAGAAGACGCGCCCGAGGCCCTCGAGATCGTTGAGTCGAAAATGCCCGACATGGTTGTTATCGACCTTTCCCTGAAAAACACGAGCGGACTCGATCTGGTAAAGGACATAAAGGGCAGGTATCCCAAGATCCGTATGCTGGTACTTTCAGTACATGACGAGTCCATATATGCCGAGCGCGTGCTCCGGGCGGGGGCTGCCGGTTACATCATGAAGAAGGAAGTCGCCACCAAAGTAGTGGCGGCGATTCGTCGCGTCCTGACGGGAGAAATCTACCTGAGTGAGGAAATGTCATCAAGAATGGTGCACATGTTTATCGGGGGCAGATCCGAAGCATCCGGCCATCCGATAAAATCGCTCACCGACCGCGAACTGGAGGTATTTCAACTGATCGGCCGAGGCTTCAAGACGGGCGAGGTTGCGAAAAGCCTGAAAGTAAGCGTGTCGACGGTCGAGTATCACCGGGCGCATATCAAGGAGAAACTGCAGCTTAACGATGCTTCAGAGCTGATGCGATATGCCGTTCAGTGGATGAACGGGCAAGGAGCCACATAATGCGTCGAGAGTCAAGGGTCGAGCGTCATGCGTCATAAAAAGTAAAATATATGACGCTCGACGCATGACGCTTGACGCAATTGGATTGGTGAGGCATGCAGACCGGACTTCTGACATTGGACAGGCGGGGCCAGATAGCAATGCTGAACGCGACGGCCGAGCAGATCCTGGGTTACCGCGCACGGGAGGTGCAAGGGAAACCGTGCGAAGAGATATTTACCGGCTTGACGAATCTGCTCGCCGGCCTCGGCAAGCGGACCCGAAACCAACCGGAAATGCAGTTGAAGACAAATGCCCGCCACAAGGATGGACGGATTATCCCGCTGCTTGCAACTCCCTATGTAACGCCGGGCAACGGCAGCCCCGCGGGCCTTGATAACTTCATCCTTGTCTTTCAGGACGCGCGGGAACTGGAGAAGATGGAAAATCACCTCCGGCATCTGGACCGCCTGCAGTCCCTGGACGAGTTTGCCGCCGGCATTGTCCACGAAATTCGGAATCCGCTCGCGAGCATTTCGACCAACGCCCAGTACATGATGGAAAAGATCGGCCGCTCGGACCCTTTCTACGAGGAGATGCGGGATATCCTTGCGGACGTGAAAAGCATCGAAGGCATCGTTAGCATGGTGCTCGACTTCGCCCATCCCGACAAGTCGGAGGTTC
The DNA here is from genome assembly GCA_004376375.1 of Planctomycetota bacterium. Classification (GTDB taxonomy): domain Bacteria; phylum Planctomycetota; class E44-bin39; order E44-bin39; family E44-bin39; genus E44-bin39. The sequence continues at coordinate 9,038 of SOJX01000094.1, read as the reverse complement.
GGGAGGCGCCGATTGAAGACGTCGTGGAGGAGGTGTTGAGGTTGTCGAAGATGACGCTTCGGCGTCAAGGCATACGCTTGCGGACCAGTTATAATAAATCGCGCGTCCCGGTGAAAATGGACGTTTCGCAAATGAAGCAGGTGTTTTTCAACATTGTTCGGAACGCCTGCGACGCGATGCCCGAAGGCGGTGAATTGCGCGTGAGCACTGCCCATCAACCGGCGGGCAACGGGCACGTCCGCGTGGCGGTTGAGGATACGGGGATCGGCATTGCCGGGGAATACCTGGGCCGCATCTTTGATCCGTTTTTCTCGATGCATCATGAGGGCACCGGCCTGGGTCTGGCGATATCAAAAAAGATCGTCGAACGCCACGGGGGGAAAATAGACGTGCAAAGTAAGTTGGGGGAGGGAACGAGTTTCGCAGTCGTTCTACCGACTGTCTGAGGTGCGATATGAGCTTCAATATTCTCGTAGTAGACGACGAGGCTTCGATGAGGAACTCGCTTGCCCGCCTGCTTACGGGCAACGGTTATTCCGTTCGGGTGGCCGATTGTGCCCGGGCGGCGCTGGGCAAAGTGCGCAAGGAACATCCGGACCTGGTGCTGCTCGATATATGTCTGCCGGACACGAGCGGGCTTGACGTCCTCAGGCAGCTCAAAGAGATTAATGATCGTATTGAGGTCATTGCAATGACGGCCTATGAGAGCGTGGCGGACGCAGTTCAGGCGATTAAGATAGGCGCATACGATTACCTGGGCAAGCCTTTCAATATCGACGCGATAAGGCTTCTTATCAAGAGGGCGCTTGCAAACAGGTATGTCGAAAAAGCGGGAGGGCCGCGGCGCCCCGTGCAATGGCAGGGGTCCGCGTGCGACCGCCTGATAGGCAAGAGTCCCGCTATGAAGAGGGTGTTGGACATTATCCATCGACTTCCCGCCAACAGTGTTTCGAATGTGCTGGCCGAAGGCGAGACCGGCACCGGAAAGGAACTGGCGGCGCGCGCCATTCATGAAACAAGCGGACGGGCTGCCGAGCCATTTGTAGCCGTAAGCTGTGCGGCCATACCACGTGACCTGATGGAGAGCGAGCTGTTCGGGTACGAGGGCGGAGCCTTCACCGGTGCGCGGCCCGGCGGGAAACCGGGAGTCTTCGAGAGGGCCGGCAACGGGACCGTCTTCCTGGACGAAATCGGGGAACTGGAGCTTGCCTTGCAGGTCAAGCTCCTGCGCGTTCTCGAAGCGAGGGAGTTCTGCCGCGTCGGCGGCCTGAAGAGCATTCCGCTTCGGGCCCGCATCATCGCCGCCACCAACCGGGATTTGAAACGGGAAGTGAAGGAGGGGCGTTTCAGGGCCGACGTCTACTATCGCCTTAACGTCGTGCTAATGACCTTGCCTCCGCTGAGGGAACACCCCGGAGACGTCGCAATATTGGCCGAAAGCTTCATGCAGGAGTTCAGTGCGCGTTTCAGCAGGAAGTTCGCCGCCATCTCGCAACCGGCGAGAAAGCTTCTTGAAAACTACGCCTGGCCGGGAAACGTCAGAGAATTGCGCAACGTCATGGAGCGCATCGTACTCATGGAGGACGGCTGCACAATACTGCCGGAACACCTCCCCGACGAAATTCTGAACTCGACCCCGCCTGAGACACGCCTTGCCCCGGACGGCGGCCTCCCGGGCGGTTCGCCTCTGGACGACGTTGAAAGGAAATGCATTGTGCAGGCTCTCGATCGCACCGGCGGCAACGTGGTCAGGGCGGCGCGCCTCCTCGGCCTCAAGCGGGGAGCCTTGAGGTACCGAATGGACAAGTACGGAATTTGAAAAGTGGTTAGTGGTTAGTTGTTAGTGGTTAGTCATAAAAAACATCCAGCGGCGCGCTTGCCGCGCGTGTTAACATTTTCCCCTTTGAAATGTGAGAATTCCTTCAATCGTAAATCCAAAATCCGTTTAGCCGCCGGGCTAGCTCGGGGCGCCTTCCATCTAGTGAGGCTGTATTGCGACCTCTCGAAAGATAAAGAAAGCGGCGCCGGCCAGGCAGATTCCCGCCCATAGATAATTCACAGTCAAACGCTGCCCCATGTATAACATGGCAAATACGGCGAAGACCACCATCGTGATGATCTCTTGGACAACCTTCAACTGGCCCAGGGAATAAACTTGGAAGCCCAACCGGTTGGCAGGCACTTGAAGGCAGTATTCAAGAAAGGCCACGCTCCAGCTTGCGAGGATTACCACAAGCAGGGATTTGTTCCTCATGTCCTTCAGGTGGCCATACCAGGCGTACGTCATGAACAGGTTGGAACCGATTAGAAGCACAATTGGAATAATGCGTGACATAGTTTTATCCTCTTGCATATTTCTGTCTGCTGTGTCAATTCATTTACGCACGACACACGACTCATTTGCTGAAAAAGAGCATGTTGATTCCCATGAAGAGGGCCACAACGCCGAAAAGCGCGTGCGTGGCGACCGGAGACAGTCTGCTTGTCAGCGCCGGGCCGAGCTGGCTCCCGATAACCGATCCGGGGATAAGGCACAGGGCTACCAGGATGGGCGTCCAGAAGTCGAAATGCCCCTCCCGGATGCCCATGAACATTATCATCAGGCAGGCGATTGGCACGGTGACGCTGGCCTTGGCCAGCGTGTTGGCGATAGCGTTTTTTGTAGGGATGCGGGCAAGCACCTGCTGAAGCGGGTTGGCTACCACTCCTCCGCTTATCCCGAGCATGGCGGACAGAAACCCGCCGGGAAAACCGCATAGCGCTATTTTCCAACCCGTGGTGTCCGGCGCGGGGTGGTCGGACGAGGACTTGAAGGCGTGCTCCTGCTCCTCTGCGGTGCAGCTGGCCGATAGTAAAACACTTTCGTAATGGGTAAGTATCCTTCTCACCATGACCACGGAGATAAAGAGGAGAAAAATGCCCAGTATGAGAGCCATAATGTCTCTTGGAAGGTAGTGGCCGATAAATGCGCCGAAAATGATACCGGCGATGCCCGAAGGGATAAGAATCTTTACGACATTTCTCATCACGAATTTGAATTTCAGATACCTGTAGGTGGCGCCGGCCGCAACCACAAAATACGCGAGAAGCGCCGCAAACCTCGAGACCCCGGGATGAAAACCGAAAAAGAACAGAAGAAAGGACATCTTGAGTACGCCGCCCCCCATCCCGAGCATTCCGCCGAAGGTCCCGGAACTCAGGCCGATGACGAACAGGCCGAGGATGTTTTCCGCCGTGAAGTGAAAACCGGGACTTTTCGCTGCCGGTTGCGCCTTTGTTATGCCCGGGGAAAATGATATAGGGTTGCGCTCCCTGGCGGGCTTGTGGAACATACCCAGGATAATCACGAGGCAGATCACGGCTCCAGACGCGGCGGCGGCTGTCCGCTGAAACTTCGTTGTGAAATGGTGGTTGCTCATATTCGTTCTATGGCGCTGAAAGAAGTACCGAGTACCGAGTATCGATTATCGAGTACGACAATCCGCAATCCGCAATTCTCAAGCCTCAAGCCTCAAGCCTTTCTTAGTATTTCACTTTCGGCGGTTTTCTTGCTTCGGATTCAGGTTCAAAGTACGAAGGTGCCTTGAACCCGTAAAGCTTGGCAAATATTAATCCGGGAAACTTGCCCGTCGCCGTTGACATGATGTTGACGCGCTTGTTAAAGATCATTCGCTGCTCGGCGATCGTGTTTTCGGCGTCCACCAGTGCGTCCATGAAGCGCTGGAAGTTTTCGCTCAGCCGAAGGTCCGGATAGCGCTCGGCTATGGCGAAAATCTTTGCGAGCAGGTTTTCCAGGCCTTCCGGCGCTTTGGGTGTGGACGAGGATTTCTTTTCCGCCGGCTTTACGATCTTGCCGAGCAAGTTGTCCAGTTCCAGCATTTCCTTCCTGGTGTCCGCCGTGTACTTGAAAAGCTCCTTTTCGTGTTTTGCATACTCCTTTACCATGATGCCCAGGTTCAAAATAATGTTTTTGCGGCGCTGGGACTGAGTATCTATCTGCGCCTTGGATTCCTCCACGTCGTACTGCAGGGAAAGGAAGTTGTTGTAGTAAAAGAGAAGCACGATGTGAAAAATTATAAACGTCAGTACGAGGATGATAACAAGCCGTTTCCAGCCGAACCGCAGGACGTACTTTTTCAGCTTCTCGATGAAAGACCGTTTGGAATATAATACGCCGAGAATTTTCCGTATAGGGATATTCATTAGCGGAACCAAAAAAAGTATGAAGGATAAAGTATGAAGGCTGAAAATTTATGCTTCATACTTCGACATCAAGTTTCAAGTTACAAGTTTCGAGTAAAAAACAATCCGGAATTCTTCACTCGGCACTCGATACTCGATACTTCTTATTCAAGCTCGAGTGCTTTCTTGAAGCATTCGATGGCCGATTGCCGCTCGCCCATGCTTTCATAGGTGAATCCCAGCGCCTGGTAGGCTTTGGCGAACCTTGGATCCAGACTGATGGTTTTCCTGAATGATTCGACGGCCCGGTCGTACTGCTTCTTGTTGTCGTAGGCCGAGCCGAGACGATAATAGGCCTGCGGGTGGTCCGGATCGAGTTCTACTGCCTTTTCCAGGTATTCGACCGCATGGTCGTAATCCTGCCGGCGCATGTAAAGGGTGCCCAGGGCGCGTAAGGTCTGCGCCGAGTTCGGGTTTGCTTCCAGAATTATCTTGAGGTGCTGCCCGGCTTTCTCGGGCTGGTTTGTCGTACCGTAGGCCTCGGCCAGTTGCATCCGGATATCCGTATCGCCGGGAGTAACTGTAAGCGCCTTTTCCAGCAGAGGAATGGCTTTCTCCCAATGGCCGTTCTTGGCGCATGCGATGCCCGACGACTTGTTGAAGTCCGCGACGTACGCTTTATCGAGCTTGAACGCCCCGCTGTAAAGCGATACGATCTTGTCTGCAGCTCTTCCTGCGCAATAGAAGAGGGCATGCATGGCGAACTTAATCGGTATGGCCAGCGAGCCCTGGCCGACGCCCGCCTCAATATAAGGGCTGTCATCGCTCCCGCCTGCCGGTCTGTCCTGAATCGGTGTTTCCATGGTCATTTCATGTTTCTCCTAACTGACAATGTTTGCGTAGTAGTAAACCAGTACATCCTCCACGTGCTTTGATTTTCTAAGCAGGAGTCCCCGCACTTCGTCCGCAATTCGGCTCGCCGCTTTCACCGAGCACCGGGGGGAAACGAGAATGTCCAGGTCGATCCACAGGTTACTGCCGACGCGCCTCGTTCGGATACGGCCCGTTCCGGACACGCCGTCCACGGACGCGGCCGCGGCATGAATTTTTTTCCGGGTGGCGAACGGCGCGGCCCGGTCCATAAGGTTGTTGAGACTCTGCCACCATTCCCTGGTGGCGTTGACCATGATGAAAATGGCTACCAGCGCTCCGGCGAGTGGGTCGCAGAAATAATATCCGAATTGCGCGGCCAGGACGCCAAAGCCTACGGGGATGGAAGAAACGAGGTCCGTCAGGTTCTCGTGTCCGTTGGCGATCAGCGCCGGGCTGTTGAGTCTCTTCCCGGAGCAAAGGTTGAAGTTGAGCATTATGTAGTTGGCGATAACGGACACCATCGCAACCAGAAACGCCAGCATGTTGGGGGCCTGATCCCTCCCTATAATCAAGAAAGCAGTCGACTCGATGAAAAAGATTACGCCGACTCCGAAGAGCACCGTGAAAACGGCAAGGGAAGCCATGAATTCAACCTTGCCGTGACCGAAGGGGTGAGTGACATCTCTCGGTTTTTCGGAGATTCTGAGGCTGGCCAGAACGAAAATCGTTCCGATGCCGTCGGCCATCGAGTGGAAACCGTCAACGGTCAGGCCCACGCTTCCGCTCAAGAGCCCGGCGATTGTCTTAATGGCGCCCAGGCTGAGGTTGCCCGCAAGGGTTATGAAGGGAACCCTTCTGCCGCACCTGACGCATTTTGTCTCGTCCTCTTGTCTGGTGCTTTGGTTCATCAGTTATTCTGTTCTTCAGTTGTAGGGGCGGGTCTCAGACCCGCCCCTACGAACAAATCCGAAATCATCACTGTGCCGGCAATATTCGCACGAGCGTCTCGCTGTGCTCGCAGAGTCGTGTTTTCACGGTCTGCTGAATGCGCGTGCGGAGTTCGTCCGCATCCTTCACGCCCATATTTCCGGGCACTTCCACATCTAATCGCGCCATGAGGGTTTGACCGGCCCATCCCGCAGTAGCCTTGCGTACGCGCACGGATTTGATTTCTCCGATGAGGCGTTTCAGTTTCTCAATGAGATTGGGTTCCGCCGCGGCATCCATGAGTCCATTAACGGCGGACCCCAGCATTCGGCCGCTTACGAACACCACGTGTACGGCCTCAACGATTGCCACGATATGGTCCAGGGCGGGATAGCCGAGCCTGGCCCCGATCACGCTTACCACCACCGCTATGGATGCAATGTAGTCGCTGTGCATGTGGGTGGCACAGCTTTTGAGCGCGGGGCTGTTGAGCCGCTTTCCGGCACATCCCTGGAAGTGCGCAAGCAGCCAGCAGGCCATGCCGCAGACGAGCGCCAGCCATAACGCCATCATCGTCGGCGCTTCCGCGGCCGACACCCCTCCGAATAATCCGGCGAGCGATGTTACGGCCAGGGCAATGACTCCCAGCAGGATCATCACGCTCATAAGGACCACGACCAGGTATTCGACTTTTCCATGGCCGTAGGGATGATTATGGTCGGGCGGCCTGCCGGAAATTTTCAGCCCGATGGCAGCGACCAGCGACGAGATAAGGTCCTGCATGGAATACAGGCTGGCCGCGACCAGGGCGCGGCTGCCGGAAGCCAGGCCGAAAGTCACCTTCAGCACAACGAAAATCATCGCTTCGACGATGCCGATATAGATGACTATCTTGCCGCAACGAGAGCAGCGCTTCTGCTGTTTTTCGGATGAGCCCGCCTTTGAACTCACCGTGTCCAAAGAATCTCCTTGCGCCGAGGGTCGCGCGCCAAGCGTCGCGCGCCATAAAAGATAACTATATGACTCTTGACGCTCGACGCACGACGTTTGACACTTTTATGCGTTCTCCTGCGGCGCCGGCTTTGAGGACTTGTATCCTTCCTTGAACGCTTTTTTGGCCGACTTCAAGCCTCCTGAGACTTTGCGGCCTATCGCCTGTCCAACCTCGGTCTTCCTGACCAGCTCATACGCCAGAGCGCCCACGAAGACGCCGACAAACGCGCCGACCAGCAGTCCTGTCAATCCTTTTTCCATTGTCGATCCTCCTTACTCGAAAAAGAAACCTTCAGTTTCAGTTTCCTGTACCGCTTTTCCTTTCTTTTTGGTTCTTGTATTAAGGAAAAGCCTTACAAGTATTGCCGAAAAACATCCAAGCAGGTACGAAGTCATAAGTAGAAAGAAAAGCCGCACGTGCACCGGCCTGCCAATGATAAGACCCAGCTCCACGCGGTGCATGTTATTCATGGCAAAGACGGTCATCACAGCGACTAAAATGACGGCCAATAAGAGTTTTACCATGATTCACGTCCCGGTTCCGAGCCTCGGGTCATTTCGATTTTCGATTTCTTATTCACTAACGACTCACCACTCACGACTATTTGATAACGTGACAGGCGGAGCATCGGCCCCGGTAACGATGAGGGGCCTTTGCGTCTTTCGCTATTGGCGGCGGATTCGGAAGTATGTCCCCCGCGTCCGTCGGCAGTTGTCCGCCGGCGCGCATGATAATGTGGCAATCGGTACAGGCCCTTCCCCTCGAACGATGGGGTCTGATTGCGCCGGGCTGGATAGGCTGTGCCGCTTCCATCTGCGCGAAGCCCAGTTTCTTCGTGTTGCGGGCCTTCATGACGAATGTCATCCTGGTGCCCCGGCGACTGATTGCGACCAGGGCTTGCTTCTGGTCCTGCACGTGCTGCGTGGCAAGAAAAAACGCCTTCAGGTCGGTCGTCGGACACTCGTCCACGGATTGGACCATGTCCCCGGCCAGGATGCCGGACTCCGCAGCCTCGAGCGTTATCTCGTCGACCAGCACTCCGGTCTCCCCTTCCGGCACCCCGTACTCTTTCGCCAGCTCCGGGGCAAGCGGGATGACCTCGAGCCCGAGCCAGTGCCCTTCGATAAACTCCTTTCCCGCTGCGTTCTGCTCCCGGGGCGAAGACAGCATGGCCGCGGGAGTAATTGCCGCCAGGGAGGCGGCTGCGGCTGCAGCGTCGAGCGTCGAGGGTTGAGCGTCAGGCGTCATATTTGTTTTATTGTCATTTATAACGCTCGACGCTTTGGGTGCAGCATTCGCTTTTGTTTCCTCTGCGGGACGATTCGCCGGGGCAGGGGGCGTAGCCGCTTCAGGCATAAGGCGAATCGGACGCCAGCCGCACAGCGGGCAGGCTTTGTTTCCCCAATTGATCTGCATACCGCATTCCGGGCAGGCGTAAGTCTTTAGTACCGTGGAGACCTGCGCTCTCCAGTTATCAGGCCAGCAGAGTGACAGCAGCGTTGTATCCTCGATGTCCTTAAATGTGGAAGGGCCGGTGCCGGTGGTAAAGACTGCGAAGGCGGCGAGTGCCACGCAGTCGACAATGAAAAAGAAGGCCAGAACTCTGTATCCAGGCTTTTTCCACATGATGCTGTTCCGTTACGCGTCGAGGGCAGGGGGTCGTGCGTCAAAAAAGATAATAATATATGATCCTCGACGCTTGACGCATTACCGAATAGGTGTAAAACCTTCCATTTCACCTTCGCCGACCATGATTGCTAGATCCCTGGTCCTGCCGTTTCTTAGAACCGTAATCTGCGCGTCCGTCTCGGGGGCCGCCCGGAAAACCTGTTGTTGAAACTGCTCGACGCTATGCACCTTTGTACGGTTGCATTTAATGATAATATCGCCGGCCCTGAATCCCGCCTTCGAAGCGTAAGAATTTCCCATGATTCCGGTAACTTTAACGCCCGTGTTCCCGGCGGAAGAGACTTCCATTCCAAACTCTTTGATGAGCGTCGGCGGAACGGCATTCGGGGATATTGCCGGCGCCGCCGCGGTGTTATTTATAAACTTCCGCCTG
>SOJX01000030.1 GCA_004376375.1 Planctomycetota bacterium | reverse complement strand
ATGTTTCATTATTATTTTTTTTATTATTATTTCTTTAGTCTTTAAACATATATACTTACTACTTTAACCTAACACCTAAAACCTGACACCTGACACCTAAAACCTGACACCTAAAACCTATCCATGGTGACGCCGAACGCCCCCAGTTCCTCATCGGCAACACTGGCAAACGCGGACACTTCGCTCCGAATCAAATCAAAAACGCCCGAGGCCGTCCACTCCACGGGCTCCGGTTCCTCAGTATCTTCTGGCGGCTCCATCCCCATCGCTTTCAGGATTTCAGCCATCAGCGATGCGGCCCTGCTCTCCTTATCCGCCCTGCCCATCGTTTCAAGTATGGCGCCGAAAATGCCGAACGGCGCGCAGGCCTGCGCGGGTGAAGCTACAGACCCTTCGAACTGCTGCAGGCGCCCGTCTCCATTTACATACGTGCCCGCCCGCTCGAAACAGGTGGCCATGGGCAGAAGCACGGTAGCGAGTTTTCCCGTTTTGGTCAGCGTCGTGTCGACAACGAGCAGGAACTTGAGCCGACTCAATGCGTCCTCGATCTCGTGATCCAGCGAGGCCGGATCGCAGCCGACGATAATGCCGCCTTCAAACATCCCGTCCTTCAAGTCGTCGAACACGCTCGCAAGCGTTTTCCCGTAGTCGGCCTCGCCGAGGCCGAGCAGCTCGGCGCCGCGGGCGTTCGGCGATTTCTCCCGCCTTATCAGCAGCTCGTCTTCCAGTTTATCCCAATCCGAGTCGCCCGGCTTCGGATGGTGGGCGAATTCGCCAGCCTCCGCCGCCTGGCCGAGACGAACCAGCATGTAAACGTCTTCATTTGAAAGGGCGGGTGAGCCGATTACAAAGCACTTGCCCGCTGCCCGAAACCCGGCCAGCCCTTTCGCGGCCAGGTTGACTGCGCCCTCCCATTCAATCGCCTGCTTGCCGCCGTCAGCCGCGGGTGATGCGAGCCGCTCTTCGGCCTGGATATTCTCGAAACTCCAGCGCCCGGTGTCGCAGAGCCAGTGCCCGTTCACTTCAGGATTGAACCGCGGCTTCAAACGATAGAGCCTGTTCTCCAGCGGATCGAACTGAGCAAGAACGTTGCAGCCGCGCGCGCAGCCGGGGCAGATCGATTCCGCGCTCTGAAGGAAATACACCCGCTTCTTGAAACGGAACTTCCCCGACGTCCATGCCCCCACCGGGCACACGTCCGCGAGGCACTCCGAATAATCGTGCGTGATCTCATGGCCCGGCGGGACGCAGAGCTTCGAATGGTCGCCCCGGTATTCAATGGAAGTATCAAATGTTTTCGTTATTTCAGCCGTAAACCTGACGCAGCGCGCACAGCAGATGCACCGCTCCTGGTCATGGACGAGCGCAGGTCCCGCGATTATACGCTTACCCTTGTGGACTTTCTCAAGTTTCATGCGCGACGGCTTGCGGTCGTACTTCATGTAGTATTCGTGCAGCCTGCACTCGCCCACCTGGTCGCAGATCGGGCAGTCGGTCGGGTGGTTGAGGAGCAGGAACTCCATCACGCCCCTGCGTGCGGCCAGGGCTTTCTCGCTGGCCGTTTCAACTTTCATGCCGTCGCCGACCTGCGTGTTGCAGGCGATGACCAGAGCCTTTCCGCGCGGGCCTTCTATCTCGACGAGGCACATGCGGCAATTGCCCGCGATTGAAAGTTCGGGATGGTAGCAGAAATGCGGTACCTCGATACCGACTGTATCGGCGGCATCGATAATATTCGTGCCCTTCGGGACCGTGACTTCCCGGCCGTCGATGGTCAGGGTTACGGTATCGGTTTTCTGGGCCGTTTCGTCCATGGTTTCAGTCATTCAGTGATTCAGTGAATCGGTGATTCAGTTTGTCGTAATCGGTTATTATCATCGCGCAGCAAGCTGCGCCGCTATATATTTCCTTATCCCTTATCCGCCTTCTGGTACGCTTTCTTTCGTATGCGAGCCTCAAACTCGCTTCGGAACTTCTTGAGAAATCCCTTCACCGGCATCACCATCGCGTCCGCAAGCGGGCAGACGGTCTTCCCGGCCATGTTATCGCAAAGGCTTTCGATGAGTTCGAGGTCGCCCTCTTCGCCTTTGCCTTCATTGAGTCTCTGCAGAAGCCCGGAGATATAACCCGAGCCCTCGCGGCAGGGCGTGCACTGGCCGCAGGACTCGTGCGAGTAAAACTTGCCAAGCCTCGCGGCGACCCTCACTATGTCAACCGTCTCATCAAGAACGATTACGGCCCCCGAGCCGAGCATCGACCCGGCTTCCATAAGGCTCTCGTAATCGAGGTTTACGTTCTCGCACTCCTCCGGCGTCAGAATCGGGGTGGAGGAACCGCCGGGGATAACGCCCTTGAGCTTCTTGCCGTCCTTCACTCCACCGCAGACCTCGTTCACAAGCTGCATGAGCGGGAAGCCCAACGGAAGCTCGTAAACGCCCGGCTTCTCGACATGCCCGGAAACGCAGAAAAGCTTGGTGCCGGCGCTTTTTTCCGTGCCGTATTTCCTATACGCCTCGGCCCCGTTTTTGACTATCCACGGGACGGAGGAGAGTGTCTCGACGTTATTTACAATCGTCGGGCCCTGGAAGACGCCGACGTTTGCGGGGAACGGCGGTTTCAGGCGCGGCTGGCCTTTCTTGCCCTCGATGGATTCGATAAGCGCGGTTTCCTCGCCGCATACATAGGCACCCGCGCCGCGGTGGACATAGATGTCGAACTTGAAGTCGGTCCCGCAAACCTTGTCGCCGAGGAAGCCTTTTTCATACGCCTCGTCGATGGCCTTGTTCAGTATTTTCGCGCCCTTTGCGAATTCGCCCCGGATGTAAATATAGGCCGTGTGGCACTTGATGGCGAACGCGGTTATCGCCATGCCCTCGATAAGCTGGTGCGGGTCTTTCTCGATAAGGACGCGGTCCTTGAAAGTTCCGGGCTCGCCTTCGTCGGCGTTGCCTATGAGGTAAATCGGCAGCTTCGAGTCTTTGGGCAGAAATCCCCATTTCACGCCCGCCGGAAATCCCGCGCCGCCGCGGCCACGAAGGCCCGATTCCCTCACGACGTCCACGATTTCCTGCGGCTGTCTCCCGGAAACGGTTTTCTTCAGCGTCTCGTATCCGCCGCTTTTAAGATAGACGTCGATTGACGTCGAGTTCTCGAGATCGACGCGGCTCAGAAGAATATGCTCGCAGTATTCGCTTTTTTCAGCCATTTCCGATTACCGTTGTGTAATGCGTCAGTTGTAGGGGCAGGCCCCTGCGCCTGCCCGTTATCCGGGCGGCCGCGGGGGGCCGCCCCTACAAGAGCGTTCCCAGTATTTCGTCGACTTTCTCTACCGTGAGGTTTTCGTAATACTCGTCCTTTATCTCTTCGCCGGGCGCACCGCGCGACGTGATTTCCATCATCGGACCGTAGCCGCACGCCCCGAGGCATTCGACTTCGCTCAACGTGTATTTCTTGTCAACCGAGGTCTCACCGGCTTTTATACCCAGCTTTTCCTCCAGGTGACGGAGAATCGCTTCCGAACCGACGATATCACATGAAACGTTAGTGCAGACCTGAATGTGGTGCTTTCCGACCTGCTTCTTGTCGAACATCGTATAGAAGGTCGCGGTCGCACGCACCACGGCTTCGGGAGTACCCGTCAGTTCGGCGGTCGCCTTGAGCGCGTCGTCGGAGAGCCAGCCGAACTCGTCCTGCGCGATATAAAGCACAGGCAGCAGAACGGCCTGCTTGTCGACATATCGCTTGAGCAGCTTTTCGTAACTCGCTTGTGCTTTTTCCGAGAATACCAGTGCCATCGTTCTATTGACTCTTCCGTCGAATGTAGGGGCAAGGCATGCCTTGCCCCTACTATATTATCTATCCAACTCCCCGGCCTCGATGTTGATGCTCGCAAGCACGGCCGCGATGTCCGGTATCATGTGCCCGCGCATGAGTTTTCCAAAAGCCTGGAATATCGCGTAGCACGGCGGCCTGACGTGCACGCGGTACGGATAACCGGTCCCGTCCGATATCGCGTAGAATCCGACCTCGCCGGAGGCGCCTTCGATATACGAATACACCTCGCCCGGAGGAGGCTTTGTTCCCTCCGACACCAGGCGGAAGTGCGTGATCAGGTCCTCGATTTTATCGTAAGGCTGGTTTCTCATCGGGTCTTTGACCCGGGTTTTCTTTCCTTCGCCGTCGCTCTGATCGACCTCGATCTGATCGCGGGGCGGAAGGCAGATTCGGCGGTCGTCGAGGTTTACGGGCTCGTTTTCGTATTCCCTGAGCTCGATCAACGCCTGCTCGACAATCCGCTTGGACTGGATCATCTCCTCCATCCGGACGAGATAGCGGTCGTAACAGTCGCCTTTCGTGCCGACCGGAACCTGCCATTCGAACTGGTCGTATCCGTAATAGGGCTTGTCCTTGCGGATGTCGTAGGCAACACCGGCTGCGCGCAGGCAGGGACCGGTCCAGCCCCAGTCGAGCGCCTCTTCGCCGGAGATGCAGCCGATGTCGCGGGTGCGGTCGATGAAAATACGGTTATTCGTAATCAGTCCGTGAACGTCTCCGACGAATTCCTCGATATTGCGCATCGCTATATTTATTTTCTTTTCCCACCCGTCCGGGAAATCGCGGTACATCCCGCCCACGCGGCAGCAGTTTATCATCATCCGGCCGCCGTACGCAGCCTCGAGGAACTCGTACACGTCTTCGCGGATGCGGAAAAGATACCAGTAATTCGTAAGCGCGCCCAAATCCACCAGCGCCGCAGCCAGCACGACGATATGGTCGATTATGCGTGAAAGCTCAGATACTATAATACGCTGGAGCTGGCACTTGCGGTTTACCTCGACTCCCCACAGCTTTTCGACCGCCATGCAGTAACCGACCTCGTTCAGACCGCTGGAAATATAAGCCAGCCGGTCGGTATAAGGGATAACCTTGTTCCAGGTGACGGTCTCGGAAAGCTTCTCCATGCAGCGGTGAAGATAGCCGATTTCGGTTTCAAGGTCGACGATGGTCTCGCCTTCTATCTCCATCCCGAAGCGGAGCGCGCCGTGCGTCGCGGGGTGGGCGGGGCCGACGTTGATGAACATGCGGTCGGTCGACTCCGCAATCGCGGCCTGCCGGTCAATCAGCAAATCCGCGGGGCGGGTGCAGTCGTGCCGGCGGCGGACCGGATAATCCTTTCGAAGCGGGTGGCCGACAAATTCCTCGTGGCAGAGGAGGCGTCGGAGGTTCGGGTGACCGCGGAACTTTATCCCGAACATGTCGTACGCTTCGCGCTCGAACCAGTCCGCACCCAGCCAGACGCCGGTGACCGAGTCGAGGACGGGATTGTCCTCCTCGACCGGTACGCGCAGCCGTACGCGGTGTTTCTTCGTCACGGAATACAGGTGGTAGACGACCATGAAACGGGACTCGCCCTCGGCCTCGGGCAGTCGCGAGCGGTCTACCCCGCACAGGTCCACAAAGAGTTTGAAATCGAGGTCGGGCTCGTTTTTCAGGAAGCGGCAGATATCGACAATCCGGCCGCCCTTGAGTGTTATCGCAAGGTCGCCGCGATAGTCGTCGACGCCGAGGATCTCGTCGGCGAACCTGTTTTTGACTTTTCTGAAAACCGGTTTGTCTTCGCCGGACATGCTCTATCCGAGTAAAGGTTATAACCCTTTGGTAAAGCGGAGGAAATCGTACTCGCCGTCCACCGCCGGCTGGTCGAAATACTCGCCGGTAGCCATGTCGTAGAGCTTCTTTTTCTCCTCCCGCAGGTCCATGAAGGTCTGATTTCTGACCTTCTTCTGAAGCATCACAATCGCCTGTAAAAGCGTTTCCGGCCGCGGAGGGCAGCCGGGAATATAGATGTCCACGGGAACAATCTGGTCCGCGCCCTGGACGACGTGATAGGCGTTATAGAAAGCGCCGCTGCACGCGCAGGCGCCCATGCAGAGGACCA
>SOJX01000113.1 GCA_004376375.1 Planctomycetota bacterium | reverse complement strand
CGCCCGCGCCCGGCGGCGCGGGGCACGAGCGGCTGCTAGATAACGCCGCGAAGCGACTCCGAAACCATCGCGCGAATCTGGTTCTGCTCCTTCGGGGGAAAGATGTCGAGAATGCGGTCGACGGAGCGGGTCGCGCCGGTGGTGTGAAGCGTGCCGAAGACAAGGTGCCCGGTCTCGGCGGCTGTAATGGCCATGCGGGTCGTTTCAAGGTCGCGCAGTTCGCCGACCACGATTATATCCGGGTCTTCGCGAAGCGAAGCCCTGAGAGATATCTCGTAGCTGTTGGTGTCGCGCCCGACCTCGCGCTGGGTGACGTTGCACCTGTCCGACTCGTGTTCGTACTCGATCGGGTCCTCGATCGAGATAATGTGCTCCTTGCGCTCGCGGTTGATGATGTCGACGAGCGCCGCCAGGGTGGCCGTCTTGCCGCAACCGGCGGGGCCGGTAATCAGGACGATGCCCTGGTGGTGGACCGTGAATTTCCTGAGCTCCTCTGGAAGCCCCAACTCCTCGATCGAGCGGATGTGGGGCTCTATTATCCGGAATGAAACGCCCGGGCCGAGCCTTTGGCGGAACACGTTTGCGCGGAAACGCCCGATGCCTTCCCGCGCGATGCAGAAGTCGGCGTCAAATTCCTGCTTATACTCGTCCTCTTGACTGTCCGGTACGGTCTCGTTCACCAGCTTCGCCGCTGCCTCCGCAGTAAGCACGGGATGCTTCAGTATGGTTATGATCCCGTTCAACCGAACGAAGGGCGGGCTCCCAGCCTGGAGGTGAAGGTCGTTTGCCCCTATGTCGATTGAATAACGCAGGTAACCGTCAAGGCCTCCTCCGGCAAGGTGGCTTGCATCCTGCGTCACCTCCTTCGAGGCCGCGGGCGCGGAAGCGGGGCTCTTGACGCGCTTGCTCTTGACGTCCGGGACCCGTCCGCTGTCGCCCGGAGATTCAAGCGGGATGCCTTTCTTCTCGCATATTTCCTTGTGCTTTCCCGCTATCTTGCCGTACTGCTCCTTCGTGATCAGCTTCATTCCGACGAGGACAAGGCCGATAGGTTTCTCCGGAGCCTTTTT
Organism: Planctomycetota bacterium; assembly: GCA_004376375.1. Classification (GTDB taxonomy): domain Bacteria; phylum Planctomycetota; class E44-bin39; order E44-bin39; family E44-bin39; genus E44-bin39. The sequence goes on along the minus strand of SOJX01000113.1, from coordinate 66,022 downwards.
CTCCTTCACCTTGCAGGCCTTGTCAAAGTCCTTCTCGGTGATCATCTTGTTCGTTATGGCGATTTTCCCGAAAAGCCTGTCAGCTTCGCTGGCCATGGTTTACTGTCTCCCTTGTTTCCCTGTTCAATCTTCGAAGGCATGCGCAGCTTCTTCTCCTCTTCCCTGTTTCCCTTGTTTTCTTGTTTCCTTGTTACACTATCCCCTGAGTGCGCCGCGGATGCGATCGATAATATCTGTTGACGAAAGCCCTTCGACCATGGGCGCAAAAACGACCTCGCCGCCGCGGGCCTCGACAAACTCGCGCCCGACGACGCCTTTCTCCCGCCACTCCTCGCCCTTGACAATCACATCGGGCGCAACCTCCTCAACCAGAGCCGCGGGCGTCGGCTCGTCGAAAAGCACGATGTAATTCACATACTCGAGGGCGGAAAGCACCTGGGCGCGCTCCTGCTCGGGAAACACGGGTCGGCCTTCGCCTTTTATTTCGCGGACGCTTCCGTCGGAATTCAGCCCGACCACCACCGTATCGCCCTGCCCCTTGCAGAAACGCAGGAAATGTATGTGCCCCGCGTGAAGCACGTCGAAGCAGCCATTGGTAAATACGATTTGCTCGCGCCTGTCGCGGTGCGGGCGGAGGGTCACCTCGAGCTCATCCCGCCTGATGATTTTCGTCGAGCGGAAAGGATGCCGCCTGATAAGCGCGGTGCGGACCTCGTCCCGCGAAACGCTTGCAGCGCCCAGCTTCGACACCTCGATTCCCGCCGCGACGTTTGCGAGCCGTAAAGCGTCCTCGATATTCTCGCCCGAGGCAAGGGCGATTCCGACCGCAGCAAGGACCATGTCGCCCGCGCCGGTGACGTCGTAGACGGCCTTGGGCTCGGTGCTGAAATACTCGTCCGTTCCGTCGCCGCGCACGAGGTATATGCCGTCCTTGTCGACCGTAATCGCGCAGAAGTCAAGGTCGAGCATGCGGACGAGCTTCTCCCCGCAGGTGGCGAGGTTGTCGCCCACAGCGGAGACGTCGGTTACGAGCTGCGCTTCGTACCGGTTGGGCGTGATTCCCGTGACCCCGCGGTAAAGCGAATAGTCCTTCGACCTCCTCGGGTCGACAATTACGGGAGCGCCGAGCCGCCTGCCGATTTCGACCGCGGCCTGCACCGTTTCAGAAGTGACGAACCCCTTGAAGTAATCGGAAATGAGGATTGCATCGATATTGTCTTCGAGCGAGCCGAGGTATCTGCCGACCAGCTCGACAGCCTCCGCGGGGATTTCAAGGGTTGATTCGCGGTCAACGCGCAGGATGTGCTGGGCGGCGCGGCGGTGGCTTTGTACCGTGCCGACCATGCGGGTTTTCTGGGTCGTCTGGAAACCTTCGGCCTGCACGACTCCGGAGACGTCGATCCCCGTCGAACTGAGGCGGCGTAGATATTCATTCCCCGCACCGTCCCGGCCGAGCAGCCCGCACAGGCGGACCTTTGCCCCGAGCACGGCAAGGTTGACCGCGACGCACCCCGCGCCCCCCGGGCGGGTCTCCTCCTCCTCGACCTCGAGCACGGGAATGGGCGCCTCGGGCGAGACGCGGTCCACGCTCCCCCAGACATACTTGTCGAGAATCAGGTCGCCGAGAACGAGTATATTCGGCTCGCCAAGCCGGTCGACAATCCTGATCAGCGAGTCAATCATGATATCCTCGAATTCAGTCCCAAGTCACAGGTCACAAGTCGCAGGTTTTAATGGGTAAACGTTTATTCCCAATGACGTTAGACGTTCGACGTTTGACTTTCGACGCCGTCCGGCTGAGTCTTCCACCTGTTATGCGCCCAGAGCCACTGCTCGGGATACCTCTTTATCCAATTTTCAAACGCGTCAGATATATTCTGCGACGTCGCTGCGATATCGTGCTCGTAATCGCCGGTGCGCTCGACCGCTATCGGTGGTCCGGCAAATATCTCGTACAGGAACGGCTGCGCCGTACGAAGCGCAAAACCGGGCACGATGGGCGCGCCGGTGTGCAGCGCCAGTGCGGCCGGCGTTTTCACCATCGCGGCCTTGCGCCCGAAAAAATCGACGAAAACCGGGTCCTCTTTCGTGTCCTGGTCGACGAGCAGTCCGAGGTAACCGCAGTTCCTGAGCACTTTCATCATGGCGCGAAGCCCGCCGCGCCGGGAAATCATCCGTACCCCGCCCCGCTCACGCGACTTCCGTACGAACCGGTCAAAGAACGGGTTGTCGAGCTTGCGATAGACGGAGTGGGCCGGAAAGCCAATCCTCGCCATCGCCTGTGCCGACGCCTCCCAGTTCCCGAGGTGGCCGGTCACGAAAATGATTCCCGCTCCCTCGTCGCGGCTTTTCGCGACCCCGCTGAAGCGCCGAAATCGAACGTGACTGCGCCAGCCCGCGTCCGAAAAAACGCGCGGAAACTTGAGCACCTCGACCATGCAGGAAATCACATGCATGATCGACCGAAGCGCAAGGCGCCGAATCTGATACTCGTTCATCGCGCGCCCGAACGCATGGCGCAGGTTATCAATCGCCCGCTCGCGGTGGCGGCGGTCGACGCGAAACGTTATATATCCAAAGAGCCTGCCGATATATACCGCCAGTTCGTCCGGCGATATCATTACGATAAGCGCAACCGTCCGGACAATGGCGTACTGTACGAAACAGAGCGCTTTCCACAGGAAACCGCGGTTACCGGTCACGGCGAATCCGCCTTCGTCGGCTCTCCGGCGGAATTGACCCGCGAATCCTCAACGCCGAAAATATCAAGCACCGTCCTTCGTAGCGCGTTTTCATTTTTTGTCACTTCGATTTCGACCCGAAGCTCGCCAAACGGCAGCGGCCAGTCGAACCCGCGCAGCTTTACGGCGTCCTTCTGGGTCGTGACAATCATCTCCGCGCCGGATTCCCCCGCCGCGGCAGAAAGCCGTTCACGTACCGGCTGGAGATACGGTTCATGGTCACCAAGAGCTTCAAAGGCGGCGATTTCGGCGCCGAGAGCTTCAAGCGTTTTCCTGAAACCTTCCGGGTTGCCTATTCCGCAGAACGCAAAAACTTTTCTGGATGAAAGCGACTGCGGCTCCTCTTTCTTTCCATCCACAAGTAAAACCGTTGGTGCGTGACGCGCGTGCGCGATAACGGCTTCGGGATTATAAGATCGAAGCTTTTCCCCGATCTCCTTCAGCTTCTCCCCGTCAACCTGGTCGCTCCGGGTGATGACAAACGCATTTGCCCGCCTTAGCGCCGAAAGCGGCTCGCGCAATAGTCCGCGCGGAACAAGACAGCCGTATCCGAACGGGGCAAGCGCATCGATCAGCACGATATCAAGCTCGCGCACCAGTCTGCGGTGCTGGAAGCCGTCGTCGAGTACGAGGAAACGCGCCTTGTGTTTACGGACCGCGTCTTTTGCATTCTGCACCCGGTTGCTTCCGACAAGCTGCTTCACTTCCGGCATGTTTTCCGACAACTGCGCCGTCTCGTCGTTTTTGCCTTTTTTCCCACCGTAGCCGCGTGTAAGAACCACGCCGCTGTTCCGAAGGCTTTCCGGCAACGCCTTCAATACCCACTCGACCAGCGGAGTCTTGCCCGTGCCGCCCGCGGTTATGTTTCCAATCGAAACGACGGGCACCTGCGGGCGGTGACTTCGAATCAATCCGACGGCGTAGAATGCTCTGCGAAACGCCAGACCGGCGCGGTACAACCACGAGATATTGCGGAGTCAGGCGCGGACGATTAAAGCTCCAAAACCCCGCCTGCGGCCGCTCATCAGGTTGTGCATCTCAATCGGTTTCATGCAGACATACTCCTTCTGCATTTCTCCCTGAAAAAACCGTAATCGGCATGTTAACACGCGCTATAAAGCAAGTCAAGACGTTTCCACTTTCTTGACTTGTAACGCAGCGGAGCGGAGTTTATAATATTCTGGAATATTTACCTGCTGTCAGAACAGATCACGGAGGCGATATCCAATGGCGGATCTCAATTTCGAAGTAGCGGTAACTGCGGCCCTCAATGAGCTCGAGTCCGAAATACGCGAATCGCGAAAGAACAAGTTTTTCATCCTCGAGTTCAGGAAAATCCCCCTCAGCATGCCCGGGGAGCCCGGGGAATTCGCGCCGGTGCTGGATGCCTTCACCTCCGAGCACGGCTTCAAGGATATCGGCGAGGCATGGATAGAAGTGGACCGCGACACGGCGGCGAGGATTCTCATCCACGCGCTTTCAAAAGGCCTTGCATACGGGACCATACTGATGGACGGGGATAGAGCCGCTTCCCTTGCGGAAAAATACTTCGCGCTGTTCGAGGAGGGACTGCGCTTCTTCACCAACGGCGACTGCGTGGTCGGCTCGGTCAAGACAGTGGACGGCAGGACGGTTCCCGGATTCTCCGCCATCACGAAGGCGACACTCGACACCGGCATCGTCGCGGCCGATTCAAAGCATATCGGCATGCTGTGGACGTGGGATGACGATTAGGGCTTTTATCCATGAATTCAGAGCTGATTATTCACATTCTCAAAAAAATTCGGCAGGCATACCTGAACAGCGAGTTCGAAGACCAAAGACGGCCATATCTTCAAGTCTTTCAATGCCGCGACTACGATTCGGAGCGAGGCTTTGTCCTCGACACGTTCTATATTAACGCATGGCGCATCGATGCAGAAAGTATAAAGCCAATCTCCCCCTGTTCCATGCTGCCGTACCATTTGTGGAACCGCGTCGGCCCTTTTCATGCCGTACCCATCGTAATGTTCTGGATTGATGAAGAAAACCGCAAAGTGACAATAGATTACCACTGGGGACCTCGTTACGGCAGAGGATGGACTTATAAAATAAAAGATAACAAGCTTGTCAATGAAAAAGGGCGCTGGATATCTTGAATATATCAATCGTGTTTTTTCTTCGATTTCTTTGGCCTTTGTTTCTTTTTCCTCAAAAGATGATGGTAATGCTGCGCGAAGCGGTGGGCCTCGTCGCGGACGTACATCAGGACCCGCAGGGCGTCGGAGCGTTTCGGGAGCTTTACCGGCTCGCCGCGGCCTTCCGCGTAAATCAGTTCTTCCCTTTTCGCAAGCCCGAGCAGGAGAGGCCGTTCTTTCTTCGGCAGCTCAATTGAATCAAGCACGCCCTTCACCGCGCCGAGTTGGCCTTTACCGCCGTCGACAAGAAGTATGTCAGGCATCGACTCCTCGCCCGCGAGGATGCGGTTGAACCGCCGCGTTACGACCTCACGCATCATCGCGTAATCGTCTACGCCCTTCACTTCCCGGATGCGGTAGCGCCGGTAGCCGCTCTTGAACGGCTGCGCGTCGACGAATGTGACGATGCTCCCGACCGATTCCGAGCCGTGAATGGTCGCGATATCGAGCCCGTCTATCATGCGCGGCTCTTTTATCATTTTGAATATCTTCTTCAACTCCCTGAGGCCACCGGTCGGGTCGATATAAAAACTTTCCTGCTCGGCGAAATCCCCGTACTTGCTGTACTTTGCGAGTGATTTTATGGCGTGTATCTGGTCGCGATAGAAGGCCGCGGTTTCGTAGCGCCTTTCGTCGGAGGCCGCCTGCATTTTCTTGTCAAGGTCGCGCAGGAGTCTTGATTTTTTGCCGTTCAGGAACCGCTTCATGTTGCGGACGTTTTCGCGGTAATTCTTTTTTGAAATTTTATGCCCGCACGGGCCGGTGCAGAACTTGAGGCTATAGAGCAGGCAGGGGCGATGGAAGCGGCGCTTCCTGTCTTCGGCGTCGATTTCCTGCGTGCACGTCCTGAACCGGAAGACCTTCTGCAGAATTTTCATCGAGCGGCGCAGCCCGCGCGCATCCATGAACGGGCCGACTAAGGTCGCCTTCAGCGTAAGGTCGCGCGTCAGGAACACGCGCGGATAATCCACGCTTTTTTCGATTGCGATGCATAGAAAACTTTTCGAATCCTTGAGCGCGACGTTGTACTTGGGCTGGATGTCCTTGATGAGCCGGTTCTCGAGCAGGAGCGCGTCGACCTCGCTTTCCGTTTCCATATACTCCACGTCCGCGACCTTGCGCATCATTTCTTTTTTTGCAGAATCGGTAACGCCGGTAAAATAGGAACGGACACGTGAGCGAATATTCTTGGCCTTACCTATATATAAAACGCGGTCTTTGGAATCTTTCCACAGATAGATCCCAGGCTCCGTTGGGAATTCGGAAACTTTTTCTTTCAGGTCATCGAGTTTAAGCATGAATTTATTCTGGCCTGAGCAGATCCTGCAGTTCTGCCAGTTTTGTGAGCGCTTCAAGCGGCGTCAGGTTTCCAATCTCGAGTTTTTGAAGAATTTCAATAACTTTTTCGGCCGACGATTTGAAAAGCGAAAGCTGTAGTTCGCGTTTCTCCTCCTGCTCCAGCGGTGGCGCAAAAGAAGGCTTTCCTTCGCCGTCGATGTTCAAAGCCTCGAGGTTCGCAAGGACCGCCGCCGCGCGCTTTACAACCTCCTGCGGTATCCCCGCAAGGCGGGCCACATGCAGGCCGTACGACTTGTCGGTCCCGCCGGGCAGTATCTTGCGCAGAAAAATAATTTCATCACCCCATTCCTTGACGGCGATGTTTGCGTTCTTCACTCCCGGTTCTGTCTCGGCAAGCTCGGTCAGTTCGTGATAATGGGTGGCGAACAATGTGCGCGCGCCCGACTTGCGGGATATGTATTCCGTAATCGCCCACGCGAGCGAAACGCCGTCAAACGTTGACGTGCCGCGGCCGACCTCGTCGAGGACTATCAGCGACCGCTCGGTCGCGTTGTTGAGAATGTTCGCCGTCTCGGTCATCTCGACCATGAACGTGGAGCGGCCGCGGTGGAGCTCGTCGGCCGCGCCGACGCGGGTAAAAATCGCGTCAACTACTCCGATTGTCGCTTCTCCCGCCGGAATGAAACTGCCTGTCTGCGCCATCAGGACGAGAAGCGCAACCTGGCGGATATAGGTCGATTTCCCCGCCATGTTCGGTCCGGTAATAATAATTATCCGGTTCTCGCCCCGGTCGAGAAGCGCGTCGTTCGGAATGAAGGGCTCGCCCATCGGGCTTGCGTCGAGCACGGGATGGCGCCCGTCGCGGATTGTAATCAACTCCCCCTCGTTCACCTCGGGCCGGGCATAGCCGCGCTCGACCGCGATATCGACAAACGACGCAATCACGTCGACCTCGGAAACGACGGCCGCGTTCTCCTGAAGCGCAGCCGTTGCAGCAGCCGCGCGGTCGCGTAGTTTTACAAAAAGCCTGTACTCGAGTTCGTTCGCCCGCTCCTCCGCGTGCAGGACCTTGTCCTCGTATTCCTTCAGCTCAGGCGTTATGTAGCGCTCGGCGTTTTTCAGGGTCTGCTTCCGAATGAAAGTCTCCGGCACCTTTGCCTCGTGCATCTTCGTTACTTCGATATAGTAGCCGAAAACGCGGTTGAAGCCGACCTTGAGCGTCGGGATGCCGGTCTCTTTCAGCATTCTCTGCTGGTAGGATGCGATCCACGACTTTCCGTCGGTGCGTACGACGCGTATCCCGTCAAGCTCCTCGGAGTAGCCCTGTTTTATAATACCGCCTTCGCGGATCGAAAACGGCGGGTCGCCGACAATCGCGCGCTCTATCTCGTCCGCAAGCGGCTTCAGGGTGTCGATACGCTCTGCGCCCCGCCAGAGAAGCTCCGCCCGCCTTCCAGAAAGAAGTTTTTTCAGGCCCGGCAGCTCCCCGAGCGACCTCCCAAGCGCGAGCAGGTCGCGCCCGTTCGCACTGCCGCTGACCATCTTCGTCGTAAGCCGCTCGAGGTCTGAAATTCTCTTCAGGGACGGCGCAAGTTCATCGCGGGCACCGGCGTTTTCGAAAAGCTCGGAAACCGCGTTCAGGCGCCTTTCAATCTCCTCGACGTTCACAAGCGGCGCAAGCAGCCAGCTGCGAAGCAGCCGCGCGCCCATCGGTGTTCTCGTCCGGTCGAGAACGTAAAGGAGCGTGCCCTGGCGCTCGCCTTCGCGCAACGTTTCGGTAAGCTCGAGCGATTTCTGCGTCGAGCGGTCGAGATGCATCCTGCCGGTCCTGGCATCGGGACTGATAAGGCGGATATGCTCGAGCCCGCTTTTCTGCGTTTCCCGAAGATAGTCGAGCGCGGCGCCTGCCGCGCCGATTGACGGCCCGTGCTCCTCGATTCCGAACCCTTCGAGGTTGTGAATGCGGAAATGCGAGACAATATCGCGGTACGCGGTTTCGCGGTCAAAGCGCCAGTCCGGCCGCGGCGTGATTGAAGCGCCGCCGAGCGCGGTCTGAAACTCCGATACCCGCATTTCGTTTTCGCGGTAATACGTTTCGGGAAGCAGAATCTCCGCAGGCTTCAGGCGGGTGAGCTCGTCAATCACCCGCCCGTGCGGGACGTCGCGGACAAGAAACGTTCCGGTCGAAAGGTCGACCCACGCCAATCCGGCCCAGCCCTTCTGGCCGGGATTGATGCCTGCGAGGAAGTTGTTTTCCTTTTCCTCGAGCAGGCCGTCGGCGGTAAGCGTTCCCGGCGTTACGATCCGCACGACCTCGCGCCTGACAAGGCCCTTTGCGAGCTTCGGGTCCTCCACCTGCTCGCAGATGGCGACGCGGTAGCCGGCGCGGAGAAGTTTTGCAAGATAACCTTCGAGCGAGTGATACGGAATGCCCGCAAGCGGAACCGCGTCCGGCCCTTTGTTGCGGGCCGTGAGCGCGATGCCGAGCACCTCGGACGCGATTTTCGCGTCCTCGTAAAACGTCTCGTAAAAATCGCCCATCCTGAAAAGCAATATCGAGTCGGCGTATTCCGACTTGATGGCATGGTACTGCTTGAACATGGGCGTTGACATCTGGGCATTCACCTTAAAGATAAAGTACGTCCCATTCTACCAACACGCCGTTTCTTTTCAAGGTTTTTGCATATGCGGTTCAGGCGTTGACTTCACGGCGGATGAAATGTAAAATATCTCCCGTATCCTTCGCGGGGGAACCAGCCTGGACAAGATCGCTGAAATGGGCAGAATCCACGTACTCGAATCCAACATCGTCGACCAGATAGCCGCAGGCGAGGTCATCGCCCGGCCGGCGTCGGTCGTCAAGGAGCTTATCGAAAACTCGCTCGATGCGGGCGCGATGCATATCGAAGTCCTCGTTCGCGACGGCGGCAAGCGTTTAATCGAGGTGCGCGACGACGGCGAGGGTATCGCGCCGAACGACATGCCGCTCGCGCTCGCCTCGCACGCCACAAGCAAGCTTTTAAAGCCCGACGACCTTTTCCGTATCGGAACTTTCGGTTTCCGGGGAGAAGCGCTGGCCTCGATCGGCTCGGTCGCCAACGTAACGCTGACGAGCATGGTGCGCGGCGCAGAGACGGGCCGCACAATCAGCATGGAAGGCGGCAAGCTCGGCGAAGTGCGCGAATGCGCCGCAAAGGCCGGGACTTACGCCCACGTAGAAAATATCTTTTTCAACGTGCCCGCGCGCAGGAAATTCCTGAAGGGCTCTTCGACCGAAATCGGGCATATCGGCGAAGCGGTGACGCGGCTTGCCCTCGCCCACCCCGGCGTCTCTTTCACGCTTTACCATAACGACAAGAAAGTCTTCCGCGCGCCTGGGGCCGACGACCTTCGCGAGCGGGTCGGGCAGTTCTTCGGCCAGAAGTTTTCCGAAAACCTCATCCCCACCTGCGAGGAAGCGGGCAACCTGCGCCTGGAAGCGCTCCTTGCATCGCCGCACGAGACGAGGAGTTCGAACCAGAACCAGTACATATACGTGAACAACCGCTTCCTGCGCGACCGGGTGATGCTCGCCGCCATCGCGGAAGCGTACAGGGAGTTCCTCGAGCCGCGGCGCCACGCCATCGTGTTCTGCTTTATCGATATGCCGCCCGGTGACGTCGACGTCAACGTGCACCCGACGAAAATCGAGGTCCGTTATTCCCGCCCCAACCAGATATTCAACTTCGTCCGCGGCGCGATACGCGACGCGCTCCAGTCCGCCGGACTTGCGGTGCCGTTCAACGTGCAACGGTTGCAGAAACCGCCGCAGGCGGTCGAGCAGCACACGCCGCGCCAGCGGGACATCCCGTCCCTGCGGGAACGCATGTCGCCCGCCGTGTCCGGCGCGGCGCCCCAGACCGGGGTAAGGACCGAACGGACGGATGGTCCTCCGGCGGCCTCCGAAGCACGGGCAGACGAAATTCCCCCGGCCACGTATGAGTCGGCAACCCGACAACCGGTCTCGGAACCGGAAGTCCTTCCGTCGGGTGATTCGTTCCTCCAAGTCCACGATTCGTTCATCGTCGTCGAGACGGGTGGCGGTTTCGAGGTAATCGACCAGCACGCGCTGCACGAGCGGATAATCTACGAAAAACTCAGGCGCCAGCACGAGGAAAGGGCGGTCCAGTCGCAGCAGCTCCTGGTGCCGGAAGCGGTGGAGCTTCCTCCCGGCCGTGCGGCGATCGCACTCGACAACGATGACGCGTTCCGCAGCTTCGGGTTCGATATCGAGCTTTTCGGCGAGAACACGATTCTCATCCGCTCGGTGCCGGTCGCGCTCAGGCGCACCGAACCGGTCGGTTTTTTCCGCGACCTGCTCGACGAGCTTGTAGAATCGGGCGCGGCCAAAGGCCCCGTCGACCCGGATAAACTTCTCGCCACGATTGCATGCAAGGGCGCGATAAAGGCGGGCCAGCGACTTACGCGCGGCGAGATTATCGCGCTTCTAACCGACCGCGTAGCCCTCGATGACTCATACGCCTGCCCGCACGGCCGGCCGACAACGCTCTCGCTTACGCTTGATGAACTGAAAAAACATTTCCACCGCCGCTGAAGGCGCGAGGAGGCTTTAGATGTTCGGAAAGAAAAAGGAAGACAGAAAGAAGCTCATCGAGGAATACAAGGGCCTCTTCGCGAAACAGCTGGAGTTGTTCAAACTGGAAGCGGAAACCACCGGCAAGACCCTCAAAGAGATATATAAAGAACATCATGATGTCACCCAGTCCCGTGCGGCGACAAATATCATAATCACCCGCCATACCGGCGGCAGCCAATCGGATCAATTGGACGAAATCGAAAATATTCACAGCCAGGAAAATCATGCTAAAGAAGTCTTTCACATCGCCCTTGACGAGTTCCTTAAAGAAATCGAGGGGGAATAGGTTCAAAGGTTCGTAGGTTTGTAGGTTCGTAGGTAATATGTTTTATTATTATTAACGCGCCGCAAGCGGCGCCGCTAAGTATTTAATCTGCTATCCGAAATCTTTTTCGCCGCCGCATTCCCGTTGACACGCAGAATTCAAATCGCTATACTTGACCGCTCCCGAGGGGATTTAATGCAGTGAAAACACGCTGAAAACACCCGAAACACGCGCTGCAGAGGAAGCCCCATGGCAAAACCATACATCGGCATCGTCGGAGCGGGACCCATAGGCGGCATCCTCTGCGCCTACCTCGCAGCCGCGGGCGAAAAAATTGTAATCGCCGACATACTCGAAGACCACCTCGAAGCGATAAAGACAAAAGGCCTTACGGTTACCGGGGTAAGGGACTTCCAGGTAGTCGTGCCGGATGCTGTAAACGAAGTCGGCAGGCTTGCGGACTACGACCTCGAGTACCTTTTCATCGCCGTGAAGGTGACGGTAACTGACAAAATTCTTCCGGAGCTGTGTAAAGTAATCGCGCCCGAAACTATCGTTATCAGCCACCAGAACGGACTATACGCTGAAGAACCGATTGCCGAAGCTTTCGGCCCGGACCGTACATTGCGCACGGTTATTAATTACGCCGGCTTTTACGAAGAGCCCGGTAAATTGAAATTCACGTTCTTTCAGAAGGCAAATCACCTCGGCGCAATTACCGAGGCCGGAAAGCCGGCCGCCGAAGCGCTTGCCGGGCGCCTGACCGCGGCCGGAATGAATACGGAAGCGGTTGACGACATTCACAAATACGACTGGGAGAAGGTTATCCTCAATGTTATCCTCGGCCCCATATGCGCTATCGTCGGCAAGACGATGAAAGACACCCTTGCCTGCGAAGGCGTGCCCGAGCTTTCCGACGGCCTGCTGCGCGAATGCATCGAAGTCGCCCGCGCCGAGGGTTTCGAATGGGAGCCGGGGTTTTTCGAAAAATGCCGGCAATTTATCCGCAAAGCCGGCGCGCACAAGCCGTCTATGCTCGTCGACGTCGAAGCCGGGCGAAAGACGGAAATCGACCTTATTTGCGGCATAATGGCCGAGCTCGGCCGTAAACACGGCATCCCGACGCCGTACAACGAAACCATTACAACGCTGGTCAAGGCAGTTACCAGTTAGACACATATTCGTGAAAGGAGCCCGGGGTGGCTGAGAAAAAAGAAGGGCGTATCAGGATCGAGGCCGGGAAACAGATGAAAAAGCTCATGGCCGACCACTTCTACGAGTTGGACGAAGCGGCCAGGACCGGCAAGCGGAAAGTCGCCTGGTGCACGAGCGTAGGGCCGGCCGAGCTTCTCAGAGGCATGGGATTTCTGGTCTACTTTCCGGAAAACCACGGCGCCGTCCTCGGCGCGACGCGCGCGGCGATGGACTACATCCCCGTTGCAAACGCGGCCGGTTATTCGCCCGAAATCTGCTCCTACCTCACGAGCGACTGGGGCGCGTTTCTGAAGGGCGAGACCCCACTGTCAAAAATCTACAAGGGAATCGAATCAGTTCCGAAAGCGGACGTGCTCGTTTACAACACGAACCAGTGCCGCGACGTCAAGGACTGGCTCGCCTGTTACGCGCGCGAGTGGAAAGTTCCGCTCATCGGCGTCGAGACTTACCGCGGCGTCGGCGAAGTCACCGGCACCCACGTCGAAGGCATCGCGTACCAGATAGAGGAGCTCGTGCCGACGCTCGAAGAAGTTTCTGGCGAAAAACTCGACATGGACCGCTTAAAGGAGGCCGTACGCCTTTCACGCGAATGTTCCGAGCTGTGGAAAAAAGTTCTCGACACCGCGCAGGCCGTTCCCGCGCCGATTACGTTTTTCGACGGCACGATACACATGGGCCCTGCGGTTGTCGCCCGAGGCACGCAGGAGGCGGTGGACTACTACAACCTGCTCCTGCCGGAACTTGAGAAACGCGTGGAAGGCGGCGTCCAGGCCGTACCCGACGAGCGGTACAGGCTCTACTGGGAAGGCATGCCGATATGGGGAAAGCTGCGCGAGTTCTCGACCCAGTTCTTCGAGCTCAAGACAAACGTCGTCGCATCGACGTACTGCAACAGCTGGATATTCACGGCGCTCGATCCGGACGACCCCTTCCGCTCGATGGCGCGCGCCTACATTGAACTCTTCATCGTCCGCGACGACCGGCAAAAAGAAAAATACATCACGAAAATGATGGAAGACTTCAAGTGCGACGGAATCATATTCCACGACGCTAAAACCTGCCCGAACAACTCGAACAGCCGCTACGGCATGCCGCAGAGGCTTGCCGCCGAGACGGGGATGCGTACGCTCACAATCGACGGCGACCTGAACGACATGCGCTGCGTATCCGACGAGCAGGTCCAGACGCAGATCGAAGCTTTCGTGGAACAGCTTGCTGAAGTGACCGCCTAGGCAGCCGTACGGACCGAGCAATACAAAATGGTGACGACTTGACATCTCAAACCGGCAACACAATCGGTGTCGACGTTGGAAGCTGCGCCACGAAGGCCGTGATGCTCGATAGCGACGGGGAAATTCTGGGCTCGTCGGTGGTGCGCACCGGCATTGACCTTCCCTCGGCCACCCAGACGGCGATTTCAGACGCACTCGCCGCCGCCGGCGTAAAAGACAAAGATGCAGAAGGGATTCGCATCGTAAGCACCGGCTTCGGCCGCAAGAACGTTTCCCGGGCCGACGCGTCGAAAACCGAAATCGCATGTCACGCGCGCGGCTGTTACTCGTTCTATCCAGAGGCGATAACGGTCGTCGATATCGGCGGGCAGGATTCCAAAGTCATCAGGCTCGATGCTTCGGGCCGCCGGCTGCACTTCAAGATGAACCGCAAATGCGCGGCCGGCACCGGAGCCTTCCTTGAGGAAATCGCCTCCCGCCTCGACATGTCGCTTGACGAACTGAACGGACACGCAGCCGCCGCGGATTCAGAGACCACCATCGGCAGTTATTGCACCGTTTTTGCCGCGACCGAAATACTGGCGCGCATCCGTGCGGGCGCAGACCTTGCGAGCATCGTCCGCGGCGTATTCTCATCGGTCGTCAACCGCATTCTCGAAATGGCCCCGCTCGAGGGCAAAGTCGTGCTGACCGGCGGCGTCGTCGCACACAACCCGTTTCTTGTTAAAATGATCGCAAAGCGCGTTGAGGGGTCCGTCGTCGTGCCGCCGGAGCCTCAGCTTACCGGCGCCTTGGGCGCCGCACTGTTCGCACGGGATGAGCCGCGGGACTGAAAAAATACCGGAAGGAGTTCCCATGATGCAGCGATTCCAGGGCGTAGCGCTGAAACCAGCGGCAGTCCTCCTTGTACTGGCGTTGTTTCTGCCGTCGTGCAGCCGCAAAAAAAATAAACCCTTCTTCTTTGCGGCGCCCGATTCCGATTACACCTGGACGAACATCAGCCCGGACGGCGGCTTCATATCGAGCGTGGCGTTCCACCCCGCGACGCCGGGCGAAATCTGGCTTTCCGGCGACGACGCGGGCGGAATTTACCGCTCCGACGACGACGGCGCCACTTGGGTCAGGTTCGAGACGACACCGCTCGACCAGTCCACATACAGCCTCGTGTTCGACCCGTCGAACCCGTCGAGGGTCTACGCGCCTAACCATTTCGGCCGAGGTTTCCTGAAGACGGAAAATGCGGGCGCAACGTGGATGATGGCAGGGACCGGACTTCCGCTTCTCGACCCGGAACACCGCGTCTGGGACGTGGCGATTGACACGGCCAACACCTCGATCGTGTTCTGCGCTACTGCAGGCGGACTTTTCAAAAGCGCGGATTACGGCGATACATTTACCCGCCTCACGCCCCCCTCGCTCGGAAACGAATCCGATTTCCGCGCGCTTGCAATATCGGAGGCAGCAGGCCTCTTCTCCGGCACGAACACCGGCCGCGTTTACCGCAGCACAAACGGCGGCAGCGCATGGACGGAAATTACGGACACTTCCTTCCTTCCCGTCAGCGACCTCGCGCTTACCGCGAACGCACTTTATATCGGCTACGTGCTGGGATACATCACGAGGACCGACACCTTCACAAACGCGGGACTTACGCTGCTGAACGACGCGGGCGGTCCCGGGACGATTGAGAGCGGGATGTGGACCGCGCTCGCGGCGGTTTCCGGCGCGTCGGCGAATGAGGATATCCTTTACGTCGGGACGCAGTACAAGGCGGGCAGTTCGAAATGGGGGTTTTTCAGAAGCGCGGACGGCGGCGCGACGTTTGTAAAAAAAGTGAGCGGCCTCGATGGCAACTCCGTCTTCTGCCTCGCCGCAGACCCATTCAACAGTTCGCACATAGCCTGCGGAACCGTGGGCGGTGGTTTGTATCTCACCACGAACAGCGGCGACACATGGTTCCGCTCCGACAAAGGGATTATCGCCACCGACAGCCTCGGCTTCGCGGAAGACCCCTCGAGCCCCGACCACCTGATGTTCAGCTCGACCGAGGGCTACGACGGGACGCCCGGCCTGTATGAGACATTCGACGGCGGAGCAACCTGGGCGGAGGTGACGTCGCTTCCCGTTGACGCTATTGCGCTGGATATTGACCCGGACAATCCGGATATAATACTCGCCGGGACGTTTAAAGATAATCCCGGGATATACCGCACGACCTCCGGCTCGGGCGGACCGTGGACGGTTGTTCTTTCAACGACCGTGCAGATAGACAGGTTCGTCCGCGACAGAGTGGACCCGCAGCGGATTTACGTGACCGCAACCGATTACGCATCTCCCGCGAACTTCTCCGACGTTGTGCTCTACTTCTCGCCGGACAACGGCGCGACATGGAGCCCGAGGACGGCGTTCCCGGTCGCCGATGTCGCGGCGCACCCGAATAACCCGGGCGAGGCGGTTGCGGTCTACCCCGATGCCTACGCCACGACCGACAGTTTCCAGAGCGCGCCCGTAAGTCTCGGCCTTGCCGCGTTTGCGCCGGGAAAAGAATTTTCGTGCATCGCGTTCGACCCGGAAGACCCGGCGATCCTGCTTGTCGGGACAACCACCGGCGAAACCTACGTCACGAACAACTACAATCCTTCGGGCTCCGGCGTTACGTGGCGGGAAGTCCCGAACATCGCAACCGACGTGCATATGCGCAGGATCGTTATTGCATCGGGCGGCGGTAAGACCGCCTGGTACGTCGCGTGCTGGGCCGGCGATTCGTGGGTTACGCCGGCCTCGACACCGGGCCTTATGCGCTCGACCGATGAGGGAGAGACGTGGACGTTTCTCTCGGACGGCATCGGCTCCTCGCGTCTTATATGGGATTTTATCCAGAGCGCGTCAGGCCCGAAACGCTTTTACGCCGGCCTCTGGGGCGGCGGCTTCCTCAGACTTGATGAGTAACGAAGACCATCATACTTAACCGGAGAACAAAATGTCCGACCTCGACGCACTGTTCTACCCCCGGGCGACGGCGCTCATAGGCGCAAACAACAACCCGCTGACCATCGGCCACCGTATCTGCACCAACCTGCAGAACTATAAGTTCACTGGGAAACTGTTTCCTGTGCACCCGAAGCTCGACGAGGTCTGCGGACTCAAGGCATACAAATCCATTCTCGAGGTGCCGGACGAGGTCGACCTTGCGCACATCATCGTGAAGAACACGCTCACCATCCCCATACTCGAGCAGTGCGCGGAAAAAGGCGTCAAGGTGGCGATAGTCAACACCTCTGGCTTCAAGGAAATCGGCCCCGAAGGACAGAAGATGGAAGACGAGCTCGTCGCCGCGGGCAAGCGCCTCGGCGTGCGCCTTTTCGGCCCCAACTGCCAGGGCGTGATGAACACGGACCCGAAGGCGTCGATGTTCTCGAACTTCACCTACAGCCGCATCAAGCCGGGGCATATTTCAATCATGGCGCAGGGCGGCGGGGTCGCCGAGGTTATAAACAATTACATAAGTGAGCTCGGAATCGGCATACGGATGTACGCTTCGAACGGCAACGCGTGCGACATTTCCATCCCCGAGCTTATCGAGTACATGGGCGATGACGACGGCTGCCGCGTAATCATCGTCCACGTCGAGAGCCTCGCGAAGCCGCAGGAGTTCCTCGACGTGTGCGCGAAAGTGTCGAAGAAGAAACCTATCATCGGTTTCAAGTCGGGAAAGACTCTGGCGGGCGCCAAAGCGGTCGCGTCGCACACCGGCGGTCTCATTAAGGAAGACACGACGACCGAGGTGATTTTCGAAAAGGCGGGCATCCCGTCGTTCGACAGCGTCCAGGACCTTTGCGAAGCCGCAATCGCATTCTCATGCCAGCCCGCGCCGAAGGGCCGCCGGGTCGGGCTGGTCACCAACGCGGGCAGCCCTGCGATTCTCGCCGTGGATGAACTTGTCAAGCGCGGGCTCGAAATCCCGACCCCGACCGAGGAAACGCAGAACACGCTCCGCGAGGCACTGTTCGGCACGTCTTCCGTCCATAACCCGATCGACATGATGGCGACCGCGTCACCGGAGGATTTCGGCGTCTCGGTCAAGGCGATGCTCGACGACCCGAACAACGATTCGCTTATCGTGTGCTTCATCACCCCGTTCTTCGCCGACTGCGAAGGCATCGCGAAATCCATCGTGGCCGAATCGAAAAAGACCGACAAGACGTTCATCATGTGCGTAATGACCAACGAGACCTGGCAGCCTACGCTCGACATTATCAAGAAAGGCGGCTTGCCGAGTTATTATTTCCCGGAGTCGGCGGCACGCGCGCTCCACGCGATGGTGAAGTACAGCGAATACCAGGCGCGCGACCTGGGAACGCCGCCGAAATATGACGTTGACGGCGATAAGGCGCGGAAAATTATCGACAATGCATCAGACGGGTTTCTTCCTTCCGGCGGCACAGCCGGGCTGCTTGATGCATATCGAATCCCACGCGCCGGCCATACCATAGTCTCAACGGACGACGAGGCGCTCCTCACGGCTGATACAATCGGTTATCCGGTTGCACTGAAGGTGGAGGCGAAGAACATCGTCCACAAGACCGATGTAGGCGGCGTGCGCCTGAACCTGACCGGCCCCGACGAACTTGCCGATGCGTTCAGGGAGCTTTCCGAAAAATTCGCGTCCTACAAACCGAAGTTTCTCGTTCAGAGATATCTGGGCGAAGGAAAAGAGGTAATTGCGGGCGCATCCCGGTCCGAAGTCGGGCACACGATAATGTTCGGCCTCGGCGGCATACACGTCGAGGTCTTCAAAGACGTCGTATTCAAACTTGCTCCCATCAGCATGAATGAAGCGCTTGATGCAATTAAATCCATTAAGGGTTACCCGCTTCTCAAGGGCGTACGCGGACAGGAAGGCGTCGATATAGACGCGCTTGCCGAGATCATGACCCGCCTTTCGCAGATGCTTATGGAAAACCCTGAGATTTCAGAACTCGATTTTAATCCTGTAATGGCTTTTCCGGAAAAAGACCGCACAATGGTAGTCGACGCGCGGATTGCAATCGCAAAATAACGTCCGATAATTGGCAGGCGCGGCACTCCTGCCGCGCAATCCTTAATGCCCGGCTGGAGAGCCGGGCCTACCATTTTAAAAATGTGGATGTTCACCGTATTTTCACAAACCTTACCTACTTTTGCCAAATTGACAGGTTATATTAACGGCGAGAGAGGGGAGCTGTTTCGCGGCAGCACCTCTCGCTCATTTGCAGCCCTCGAAGGTAAAACGGGGTGTGCGGTCTTTCCGCGGCGGTACGATAGTCGAATAGTTGTCAGTCGGTTGTTGTATGTTTACTACAGACTAACTGCTAACCACTAACGACTAACCACTAAAATAACCCCAGGGCGTGACCTGGCAGCAGGCGCAAAGCCCTTGAGGAATCTATCGCGGACAGGCCCGGCATCCTGTGCACCAGGCAGTGCAGGGATTGGGGGAACGCAGGTCGCGGCATCGCGCGGCGGTCCCGGACGCAATTATGAACGGATTCGGCTGTACGGGGCCGGAGTTTAGGGGGGTTCCACTCCGGTGGTCGAATGCGTAAAAGAAAATGTCCCCGGGTGGGGGAACCGCCCGGGGATGTCTTCTTTTAAGGATGAAGGATGAAGTATAAAGGATGAAAAGCGGAATACATTAATAATGTATTTCACACTTCAACTTTCATACTTCATACTTTTAAAGCCAGGCTATTTAAATTTCCACATCGACTTGTCTTCGCGGTATTTGTCGTCAATCGGCGGGAAGGGCCGGACTTCGCCTGTCTCGATTATATTAGTGAGGCGGGTAATGTCGCCCCTGACCCTGTACCAGTGCCATGGCTTGTATTCGAGAATTACGTTGCCTTCGAAGCCGATTCCCTTCAGGAGAAGCGCAAGCACGGCGCTCTCTTCATCGAGGGGAAGGTGGCGTTCATCCTCGCTCCATGATGAAAGGTGGACGGTCGCGATTCTCGGAAGGTAATTACGAATAAGTCCCCGCGTTTCCTCGGCAGAGCCCACAAGCGGCACGTCAAGCGTCATCGGCAGTTCGCTTTCAACGATTTCCTGCCTCGACGGGAGCCAGAAATCTTCGGCAAAAGTCTCGACCGAAAGCGTTCCGCCGTACGTATCGGCCGCGACGCCCAGATTGCGGAGAAATGATTCCCTTTTGGATTCTTTCTCTTTGTCATCTTTGCACTTTTCGGGATGGACGGTCACATTTCCCACCCCGAGGCCGTCGGCGAACTTGCAGACGGGCAGAAGCCACGTGAGCGCGTTGGGGTCGCTGATGCTGACCTCGGGCGCCTGGATGGTCAGTACTTCAATCCCGCGGCTCTCAACAAACGCGGCCACCGCGTCGAGGTGGCTGAGAATAAGCTCGAAACGCTCCGGCCGGTGCGGCAGCGCAAGCTCTACCGGAAAATCCACGCCTTCAAAGCGCTCGTCCAGATCGTCGAGCCGGCCAAAAGTTGCGTAAGCTCCTATGCGCATAACCTAATCCATGTTGCATGTCACAAGTCGTAACGAATAAACGTTTATTTATTATGACTTGTGACCTGTGACCTGCGACTTGTGACTTATTTGAACTCAAGCATGTAAAGCACGGCGTCGGTGCCGCAGACGAGCACCCCGTTCGGCGCCACGGCTGGCGGCGAGGTAAAGCCGGTCGGCGCGGAAGTGCTCCACTGCACCTCCCCCCTGGTCCGGCTAAACGCGTGCAGCCGGCCCGAGCCGTCCACCGCGTAGCAGAGGTCCTCGACGTCTGCAACAGCGATCGCCGAGAGGGGCCCGGCCCCGAGCGTCTCGACCCAGAGCAAGTCCACTTTGGGACCGCCCACGCTCATCGCCGCCACTCTTCCCGCAGATGATGGGATATACAGCGCATCCGGGATGTAGGTCGGAGTGGCTGAAGTCCGCCCCATCCGCTCATGCTTCCCGGTAACAATCACACCCTCGGGAGAACTGGGGCGGCGCGGGTCTTCCTGTACGAGCTTGACCGTATACAGGATCGGAGTATCCGCCTTGTGGGAAACGGCAAGTATCCTGTCGCGCAGATTGATCGGACCGAACGTAATCGGGCTATTGAGGTCGACGCTTTTCACGATAGTACTCAGTTCCGTGTCCACCACCAGGCATTTGCCCTCGAACGTGCAGACCAGAAGATAAGAACCGTCGAAAACGGGGGTGCCGAGCACTTTCGAGTCGAGGTCGAGATAACCGCCGCGCTGCGCGAAACGCGTCGTCTCGTAGGTATAAAGGTAACCGTCGTCGCCGGTCACAAAACAGAGCGAGCCGTCGGTTGAAAAAACCGGGGGCGCGGATATTTCCTGAACGTCCCTCAGGTGACGGATAACGGCGCCGGTGTTACGGTCAAGGACGAACGCGCCATTATGAACGGTAGCTGCAACGACGTGCCGGGCCGACACCGCAGGCGCGTACGGAATCGGAGAAAAAAGCGGTGTTTTATCCGGGCGCACCGGATGGGTCGACCAGAGAAGCTTGCCGTTCTTCGTATCCACCGCGGCGACCAGGCCGTTCTCGGCGCAGCAGTATGCGACGCCGTCAACGACGGTGATGGGCGCGCTCACGCAGCCGTCCAGTTCCAGCCGCCATCGTATCGGACGTCCAAGCGACATATTCACTTCAAACGGCGCGTCCGCCGAAACCATGCGGGAGGCGTTCTCGTACCCGCCCGGGAGAGACAATTCCAGTCTGGCGGGGGCATTGGCCGGCATCCGGACAATCTGGGGAGTGTGCCCTTTTGGCCTGCCGTCAAGAAAAATCATTGCGCCCGGTGGGTCGCTTCGCACGAAACGGGGGATGAAAGGCTCTATCGGGTAGGCCCAGCTCGGTGCTGTTTTCAATATCCTGCGCGCGTTTGTGTAGGCTTCCTCGCCCCGCTCGGGGCCAAACGATTCTCTTTTAAGAACGCTCTCCACTTCAAGCGTCCATCGGTGCCGCACTTCGGCTCTATTGTCGAGAATGAGTTGTAATTCATCATTCGCCTCGGCGCCCAAGGGGGTGCCGCTGCCGGCGGCGATAATCATCTTCAGATGCTTTTCCGCGGATGCAACGTCATTCGCCGGGAGGTCAAGATTCCTGACGCGCCACATCAGGTCGGACAGTTGGATACTTCCCGCCTGCTTGCGTGCAGTCTCAAGCTCTCCAATCAACTTGGTTGCATGCCTGGCGGCCGGAGTGAATGAATATATGATTTTTTCCTTGAACAGCTCCAGAGGCCTGGACGCCTCCGGGGACCCGGCATAAAACATCTCGCGGGCCTTTTGGGCCGCGGCCTGAAGCTCGATCCGCGAGTGCGTATCCGTTACAACGAGACCGATTGACAGCAGAATGAGGAGCAGGCATAGCGCGAACGGCCCCCGCCGCCTGAACCATGACAGTTGCGCAGCCGCGCGGTCGCGAAGGAACGAGCGGGCCGCGCTGTCCGTTGTGTCAAGCTTGATAAGCTCGGAGTAAACCTCTTCCAGGATTTCCCCGGCACCGTCCTTCTCCAGCTCGGTGGCAACTTCCCTCAGGTGCTCCAGCGCTGCCTTGCGGTTGCCCGTCTCCCGGGCGAGCTCGGCAAAGCCGCGCCTCGCCTCCACGTTGGAGGGCGCCCATTCGATGATCTTTTCGTAAAGCCCGAAAGCGCGGTTGGTGAAACCGTACTTGGCGTACAACCTTGCGAGCTCAACCCCATACTTGATAGCGATATCGCCCCGAAGGCCTCTTGCGGCAACCTGGATGCGCTTCTCGTGCGCCTCGAAATCGGTCGGGTATATCTTTATCTTTTTTTCGAGGGCGGTGAGCGCGTTGTCCACGTGTCCGAGCTCGATCTCTTTGTCTATCAGGATGCTCCACTGCTCCGCCGACTTCTCGTGCTCGCCGAGATACTCATAGTCAAGGGCAAGCCTTTGCCGCGCGAGGCGGTCCTCAACCATCTCACTGACCGCGCGCTCAAGGCGCTCGCACTCGGCGATGACCACACTCCGCTCGCGCTTCACGGTGGCGGGGTCGCGCGACCAATCAATCGTAACCTCTCCGGCCGCGACCCGCCTGTGAAGCGCGACCATGCACTCGTGCTCCGTGATGTGCGTGGCGCGGGCGATGTCTCTGATCTTGCTTGTTCCGTCCACCAGGTCGAGAATTTTTTTCGTCATGCCCTTGTGTTTCTTGAGCACGTCTTCACGCCGCCACTCCTCGGAAAGCGTCGGAATGTCGACAACGCTCCGAAAAGTGCCCTGAACCTCGCGATGCTCGGCAAGGGCCTGGGAAAGGGAGGAGAAAAACTCCGGCAGGTTTTCCGAGTACTTGATAACCTGGCGCTCCGGGTCAAAAAGTTTCGGCGACGGATCACCGCCCACAAAACGCACCATGGCGTCGCGCCAGGTAAAGCAATCGAGGAATTCCCTCTTTACCTGGACCCCCAGGACACGGTTGACCTTTTTCTCTGTCAGCTTGCCCATTTCAACGAGTATCTCTCCGAGCAGCCTGGGGGGCTTGTCGAGGTTTTTCTGGTCTTCGAGCGCGGTATTCACGTCTTCTTCCGTGGCCATTTTCGCCTCAACGAGAATCTCCCCGAAACGCAGGCCGCGGCGCGGTCCGAAAACAAGCATCCTGAGCGCACCGACGGAGATATAGGCGACCCGCTCGGACTCACCGTCGGAAATGTGGAGATTCGCCACAATCTCTTTCTGCTGGAGCCTGGTGAATATATCCTCCAGCAGTCTTATGGTGAGTTGTCCTTCGAGTTTTTCCATCTAAAGACGTCCGTAACCCAAAGAGGCCGGATTTCCATGGACACTGTCCTTCACTTTTACATCCCCGGACAGATTCCAGAACCAGGAAACTATAACAGATGCACGAAAGCGTGTCAAGAAAAGGTGAGATATAAATAGTGCCTCTCCGGTTTTTCGCTTGAATTGAGCTTCGTGCGCTATTGGCCTGTATTCCTTTATCCCCTATCCCGTATCCCTTATCCCCCTTAAAGCACCCGGCCGGACGAATCGGTTTGATCGTCCGGCCGTGCGGAAAACTCTTACCGCGGCCGGCCTGCAGCCGGGAGCGGATAAGTCCGGGGCTACCGCTTCTTCGCGTTCGCTCCCATGCGGGTGGTAAGGCGATACTCATACTTGAACTTCTCGCCGGGCTTGATTTCAAAAGTAAGGAGATATGTATTTGCATTTTCCTTTTTTATCTTGCCCGGGAAGTTGCGCGGAAACTTGATGTCGTAATCGCCGCTGAAATACCTGCGGACGAGCACGGTGCGGGTCTGTTTGTCGAAATTGGTAATCTCGGTGCTGAACTTCTCAACCTGGTCCCAGCCGTTGACCCGGCTCCACCGGTCGAAGTTGAGGTTGAGGATCTGGTGCTCCAGCTTTTTGCGCTCGAGCGTTATCATGTCGTCCGCGCCGAGGTTGATCTCGAACTCGGAATCGATGGGCACGTACTTGGTCGTGGCCTGGCCGAGATAGCTCAGGTCGTCGGAGCCTTTCACCTTTCTGAAGACCCTTATCGAGCCGTCGGGCAGCGGCGTTTCGCCGAGCTTCGACTTGCCGTCGTTCTTCAGGTTGTAGACCTTTACCGGTTTTGCGCCGTACTTGCGCTGGTCGTAGCGGTAGGTAACCTTTATCGGCACGGGATGCTGCTCCAGGCTCCTGAGCTTTTTCGACCAGTTGTTCTTTACGGTCTCCTTGCCTTCGATGGTGTAGATGAAATACTCCGAGAGCCCCTCCTTGATAACCTTTTTCGGTCTTGCCGCGGGGGCGGCGGTTTTACGGGCCCTTCTTCCAACCCACCGTCTTGCCGCTTCCTTGCGAATCTCTTCCTGCGGCGCGCCCTTCATGATTCCCTGGGCGAGCTGGCGTATCTTCTCGACGAGGTTTATCGTGCCGACGACCACGCGGGTCTCGGCGTCGGCATAATCCTCGCCGGAGCGGTTGGTGATGGTGATGTTGTTCTTGAAGTGCACCTCGGTCTCGAGAGGGTTCGCCACGAGCACGTAATCCGAGGTCCAGGTCAGGCCGCTTGTGAAGTATTCCACTTCAACGAGGTACTGGCCGGGGTCGTCGCACTGGACGTGCCAGACCAGCGCGTCGTTCCGTCTCGGGGGATACGAGGTGTCGAGAATCTCCAGCTTGTCGGGCTTATTAACCGCGCGCAGGCTGGCCGAGGTCGGATCGATAAGCGTGTTCGTCCAGGCGAACTCGATGCGGTTGATGCCCTTCTTGAAGGTAATGTAGCGGGACTCCTTTACAAACGTAATGTCCTCGCTGTTGTAGATAGTAAGTTGTACTTTGTCGCGCTTGGGTATCGTCACGAGTCCGGCGTCGCCGAAGGCGGGCACGATAATCGCGCCGAGGACGAAAAGCACGAGAATTCGTTTTATCATTCTGCCGTACATAGGAACCTCCTTTTGATTTTTTCTGGTTTTCCGGGTTATCGCCAGAGGTTCTTTTTAAGGTACTGGTACACGACTTCGACGGGCTTTCCGCCCTTGGGGACCTTCACGTGGAAAATGAGGGTGCGGTAGTCCTTCTTCTCGTACTCGTGAGTCTTCTCCTCCATTTCCCAGTAGCAGTCGCGGCCCATGTTATCGATGTGGACGATGCAATCCAGGACGATGTCTTCCTTCTTGAAGTTCTTTATCTCGAGCTTGTAGCGCTCGCGGAGGTTGTAGGCGTTGCCGCGCTTGTTTACCTCCTCGTAGAACATGCGCTGGGGCGCGCGGACGGGCGTAAGCTCGTCGGCGTTGACCTTGATGTCCTGCGCGAGGCCGAGGAACAGCTTCGCCTCGCCGCCGATCGGGCAGATATCTCCGGTCTCGCCCCTCAACCAGTCCTCGCCGAGGAAAGCGGTGTCGCGGGACTTCGGGTCCTTGATGATGAAGATCCGCGCCTTGCCGACCTGGAGCGCATACTTTCCGAGCTGGTTCTTTCCGTCGTTTACGATCTTGTAGTGCATCGGCGTCTTGCCGCCGTACTTGCTGTAATCATAGGTGTAGGTCTTCACGATTGGCACATCGGCATGCTTCGCGGAAAGCATCTGCTTCGATTCGCCGTTTTTCATGGATTTCTTGAAATTCTCGCCGTACCCGACGTGGATCACGGCCTGCTCGAAATCCTCTCCAGAGAAGTTACGCAGCTTGAGGTAGGTCTTGAAGACCATTTTCTTCTCGTCCTTCTCGGCAATGGCGCGGTACGAAACCACGCGGTTCAGGTTAAAGAGGAGATAGCTGATGCGGATGCGGCAAGGTCCGGGCGCGTCGGTCGAGACGTCCCAGACGAGCGCGTTCTCGCCCGGCGGGTACGACTGCGAGAGGACGTTGACCTCTTTCGCGCCTTTCGGTTTTTCGACCACCCGGATGAGGATGGATTCCTTGTCGATCCTGATGTTGGCCCACGAGAAATCGAGGCGGTTGGTCCCGGTCTGGAGCGGCACCGTCCGCTCCTCTTCCACAAGCGTGTAGCGCTTGTTGTCGAGGCGTATGCTGACGCTGTCGCGGCCCGGCTTCGTTACGAGCTTAATGCGCGCGTCCACTGGAACCAGGAGCGTGAACATCATCGCTCCCGCCAGCACACAGCCGATTAGAATTTTCCGTTTCATGGCTTCTCCTTTCATAGAGGTTTTTGATCAAATCGATCAAATTTGTTCGTTTTGTCCTTATTTCTTCTTCCGGTTCGTGCCGTGGCGGGTGGTGATTTTGTAGTCGAACTTCACCTCGCCGCCGGCGGGTATATCAATGTGGAACTTGTATTCGTTCGCATTCATCTTCTCGATCTTCGCATCCGTCTTGAGATCGAAATCGCCGCTGAAGTAGCGCATCATCTCGAGCCGGGTCGCTTTCTTCCCGAAATTTTTCACCTTTACGGTATACTCATCGGCCGTGTCGTAACCAGCGACCCTTCCCCAGCGATCGAAGTTCAGGTTCTCTACACGGTAATTCGTTTTCTTGAAGTCGGTGGTGACGATATCGTCGGCGCCGAGGTTGACCTCGATCTCGCTGTCGATGGGGACGTATTTCGTCGTCGCCTGGCCGAGATAAGACAGATCGTCCGAATCCTTGACTTTTTTAAACACTCTTATCGAGCCGTCCGGGAGCGGCGTTTCGCCGAGCTTGTGTTTTTTGTCGTTTTTCAGCTTATAGCACTTGACGGGTTTGTTGCCGTACTTGCGGGTATCGAAGCGGTAAAAAAGCTCGAAAGGAATATCTTTCCCTTCGAGGCTCTTGAGTTTTTTCGACCACCTGTTTGGAATGGTCTCGGTTCCTTCGATCGTGTAAATAAAGTATTCCGAAAGGCCTTCCTTGACAATCTTTTTCGCTTTCTGAGCTCTGAAGGCACCCCCTGCCCGACCCGTCGGCGCCTTATCCATCAATTCTTCGGCTTTCCTGAGTTTCCGTTTATATTCTCTCTTTGGCGTCGGTTTCCCCGGCTTGGGGTAAGGTTGGGCAAGGGCGCGGATTTTTTCAACCAGATTTATCGTGCCGACGACGAGGCGCGTCTGGGCATCAGGATAATCCTCACCACAATTGTTTACTACGGTCACGTTGTTACGGAAATAGAGTTTCTCCTCATCCGGGTCCGCAATAAGAACATAGTCGCTGCGCCAGGTTATGCCTGAAGTGAAATACTCGGTCTGGACAAGGTATTCGTCCGACACGTCCGCATTCACCGTCCAGCGCAAAGCGTCGTGACGGTTGGGCGGATACGATACGTCCAACACCTCAACCTTGTCGGACTTGTTTAATACCTTGAACTCGGCGGAGGTCGGGTCGATCAGCGTGCCCGCCCACGCGAATTCTATTATGTTGACGCCCTTTTTCAACGTTATCTTGCGGCGCTCCCTGACCAGCGTTATGTCTTCGCTGTTGTAAATCGTAAGCTGGACAGAGCCGCGTTTGGGAATCGTAACAAGCCCGGCGTCGGCCAGGACCGGAGAATCGCTGGATACGATTCCTATCAGCATGGCAAACACGGCTAAAAGTAACGAGTATCGTCTCATGACTGTCTCCACCATAATTGTCAATTCGTGTTTCAAAGGCGGTTTTGCCTGCCCTGAGACCTTAGACGCTACCAAATTCACAGGGTTCCCGAAAAGGATAAATTTCCATTTTCCTGTATATTTCTTGCTCCGGGAGCGCTATAAAACAGCCTCCCGAAAAGGCGGATTTTTATTGAACCTCGATAACCTCTGAACGGTACAAAAGATAGCACACGGAGCTCCCA
Source organism: Planctomycetota bacterium (assembly GCA_004376375.1). GTDB lineage: Bacteria > Planctomycetota > E44-bin39 > E44-bin39 > E44-bin39 > E44-bin39. Next base: position 38,211 of record SOJX01000113.1, on the reverse strand, counting down.
GAGGGGAATTTGTGTCGCAATTTATTGTGGGAATAAGGGTTCGAGCATTTTGTATCCGGAGGGCGGCAGCGCCCATCTGGTGATACTGAAAGGCAGCGCCCAATGCTAAAACGGATCATGCTTATACCGCTAATCGTGGCGATTATCGGTATTCTGGCAGCGCCAACAAACGCCGGGGAGCCGGCCAAGCCAGAAGAGCCGCCAACCATCAGAATAACGCCGGGCACCAGGCTTACGATTCAGGCGATATTCTCTCATCTCTCGAAGCTGACCGGCAAACCTGTTCTGCCCCACTCCGGCGCAGCCATGGCCAAGACCATCGAGTTCGTTTCCGACGTGGAAGCGACCTATGGCGTACTGGTGGCCATACTCGATGTCAACGGATTCACCCTCGAGCACAAGATTATCGACGGCCGGGAAGTCATCAAAATATTCGACCAGAGAAACCTTCGACCGCTGCGGGTAGGGCCGACGCCGATTGTAGATGAAGACGAGGAAATTCCGGATAGAAACTTCATTTATACACAGGTCGTGCACGTCAAGTACGCCAACCCGCAGGAAATCGACCGCGCACTGAACACCCGCATAATCGACCGGGCGGGCGCCGGTTCGGTTCTGGCCGTACGGGGACACCCCATACTTATCCTTCGCGACTTCGCGCCCAACCTTAAGTATTACCGCAAGATCATCAAGGCGATGGACATCCCGCCAGAGGACGTCAAGCTGTACACTGTTCAACTGATACATGCCGACGCCTCGGAAATGGCGAATACGCTCACAAACCTGATACAGCGCCGCCGGGCCTCAATGACACGCGGGGGCGTGCAGGCCGGCGGAAAGGCGCTGCTGCCCGACGCGCAAATCGTGGCCGACATGCGCACAAACAAGCTGATTATTATGGCGATAGAGGAAAAGTACGTTGAAGTAGAACGTATTATTAAAGAACTCGACGTGGAACTTGAGATCAAGGGAGGCCTGATCCACGTCTATCCGCTGAAGCACCAGGACGCCCAGAAGCTGGGCCAGGCCCTGCAGCAGATACTTTCCGGCTCGGTAATAGGAACGGTGCCGGGTGCGAGCCGCGGCGGCCGCGCACGCACACCCGCCCGGCCGGGCGCCCAGGGCGCACAAAACGTACAGGTGCGCGTCGTCGCCGAGCCGGAAACCAACTCACTTATCATCGAGGCAGGCAGGCAGCAATACGCGGAGATTGTCCACATAATCGAGCAGCTCGACATACGCCGCCCGCAGGTGCTTATTGAAGCCGCAATCATCGAAGTCTCGGCCGAATCAAAGTTCAACGCCGCCGTCGAGCTCTCGACCATCGATCTCGCATCCGAAGGCTTCAGGGCGGCGGGCGCGTCCCTGTTCGGCCTCAGCGCACCCGACTTCGAGGAGTTGACAAAGACACCGGCATTGCCGGCGGAAGGCGGCGGTACGATATGGCTGTTCAAGGAAGAAATCCTCCGCATGCCGCTCCTGCTGCAGTTTTTCAGGACCAACTCCGACGTCAACATTCTTTCGTCCCCCCGGCTCCTGACGAATAACAACCACGAGGGGGAAATAAAAGTAACGGACCAGGTGCCGGTCGTAACGACGACGGACACGTCCACCAACCAGACGCGCACGACCTTCGGCGGTTACCAGGAAGCGGGAATCACGCTCACCATCACTCCCCATATCAACGAAGGCAACTACCTGCGCCTCGAAGTCAACCTTACGATCGAGGATTTCGTAGGCGCGGTCAGCGGAGGAAGCATTCCGCCGGAAAAGAACAGCCGCTCCATCAAGGGCGAGGTCAACGTGCCGAACCGGCAGATGATTATAATCGGCGGCCTGACCTCGACAAAGGAAGACGAGTCCGTCTCCAAGGTCCCGTTTTTCGGCGACATCCCGATTATCGGCTGGCTTTTCCGCAGCCGCTCGATATCAAAGCGCAAGAAAAACCTTTACATCTTCATTACTCCGCATATCCTTATAGATGACCAGGGCCTGACGGAGATATCGCAGCGCTTTATGAGGGATGCGGAATCGAAGGGTGCCAAGGCGGACGAGATTTCCATCCTCCAGAAATGGGACCTCGAGGAAACGCACAAGCATAAGACCTCGCACGCCTACAAGGAGCTGCGCGAAACGGCCGCCGGCCTTTTCGGAGGTTATTTCAAGAAAGTCACCGAGTAGGCCTGACACTCCTGTCGGGCATAATGGATTGCGCGGCAAGAGTGCCGCGCCTACAAAAGGCTGCCGTGGAGCATCTTCACATGGACGCGCAAGCCGAAAACACAAGCAACATTTTCATAGGGCTGGTTGAAAAGGGAATCATGGACCGGCACCAACTGGAAGAGTACGAATCCGCGGCCGCAGCCGCCAACGAGCCGTTCGACCATTTCCTCCTCTCAAAAAACATCCTGTCTGAGGAAGAACTCCTGAAGTTTCTGGCCAACACCCTCGGCATGGAAAAATATGAAACCCTTACCGACTACGAAATTCCCCAAAAGTTCATGGAGCGCGTACCGGTCCACTTCTCCCGCAAATATAACCTCGCCGGCATCGACGAGAAAGACGGTCTCTTGATCGTCGTAACGGCCAACCCGCTCGACGTCTACGCGATAGACGAAATGGAATCAATGCTTGGCGAGCCGGTTGACCTTGCGCTCGCGCCGAGGGGCGAGATTACCGCGCTGATAAACAAATTCTACCAGTCCTCCACAAAGGACGTGGACGAGTTCCTCAAGGACGTGCAGGACGAGGATATAATGTCCGAGGACATACTCATGCAGAAGACCGATATCCTCCAGTCCCACGCCGCGCCCCCGATTATCAAGCTCGTAAACGACATCCTTTTCGACGCGCTTAAAAGCCGCGCAACCGACATCCATTTCCAGCCCTACGAGGAGCGTTTGCAGGTCCGCTACCGGGTTGACGGCATCCTCCGCGACGTAAAAGCCATCCCGAGACGGGCGCAGGAAGCAGTCATCAGCCGCGTCAAGGTTATGGGAGGCATGGATATCGCCGACCGGCGAAAGGCGCAGGACGGCGGTACGAGCATCAAGGTGGGCGACAGCGAGGTCGACATCCGCATCTCCGACGTTCCCACGTCGCATGGCGAAAGGCTCGTACTCAGGCTGCTCGATAAGACAGCGCGGTTCTATGAGCTCGCGGAAATAGGTCTCGTCGGCAAAAAGCTGGAACAGGTCAAGAACTTCATCACGAAAAGCCACGGCATGGTGTTCGTTACCGGCCCGACCGGCTCCGGCAAAACGACGACCCTGTACGCGGCCCTTGCGAAAATCAACACGCAGGAATTGAACACGCTCACGATCGAAGACCCGATCGAATACCAGCTCAAAGACGTCTCCCAGATCCAGGTCATACCGGCCAAGGGGCTCACGTTCGCGGTCGCGCTCAGGCACTTTCTGCGCCAGGACCCGGACATTATAATGGTCGGCGAAGTTCGCGACGAGGAAACTGCGAAGATGGCGACCCAGGCCGCACTGACCGGCCACCTCGTGCTTTCAACGCTCCATACCAACGATGCAGCCGGCGCAATCGCGAGGCTGCTCCACTTCGCCATCGAGCCGTACCTCGTGGCAAGCTCGCTCATCGGCAGCATCGCGCAACGGCTCGTCCGGCTCGTCTGCGAAAAGTGCAAGACCTCGTACACGCCGTCCGACGAGGAGCTCAAGCACATCGCCATTGATAGAAACGATATCCCCGACAACAAGCTCTACCGCGGCGAAGGTTGCTTCCACTGCGTCCAGACCGGATACCTGGACCGGACGGCTATTTACGAAGTTCTGGAGATGAACGAGCGCATCCGCGACCAGGTTATCGAGAGGACATCGTCGACTAAATTAAAGCAGGACGCCGTCAACTACGACAATTTTGAAACCCTGAGGATGGACGGCGCCAAGAAAGTAGTGCGGGGGATTACCACTATCGAGGAAGTGCTGCGCGTAACACAGATGGACGTATCCTAATAAGCACTCAGCCCTCAGCAGTCAGCCATCAGCTTAATTAATATGCTGACCGCTGATAGCTGACGGCTGACAGCTGATTATTATGCCCATATTCGAATATGAAGCGATAACGGTTGAAGGGCGCAAGATTACAGGCGTTATGGACGCCGACACCTCGCGCGATGCCGCCGAAAAACTGCGACAGCAGCAGATCCACGTCACAAGAATCATCGAAGTAAAAAAAGAAGACAAAAATGCCAGGAAAATCAAGATTCCCTTCTTCAGCGCACGGTACGATTACGAACTCACGCTCCTCACCCGGCAGTTCGCCACGCTTCTAAGAAGCGGCATTCCACAGGAAAAAGCCCTCGGCCCGCTCATCGAGCAGGTGCGCTCGCGAAAACTGCAGACCATACTGCGCGACATCCGAGAGAAAATTACGGGTGGTCTTTCCCTCAAGGAAGCGCTGGAGTTCCACCGCGACGTCTTCAACGACCTCTACATCAACATGATCCACGCGGGAGAGCTAGCGGGAAACCTTCCAGAAATCCTCACGCGTCTGGCCGACTACCTGCAGGCGCAGTCGCGGCTGCGCAACCGCATATCCGCTGCGCTCGCATACCCGATTGTGATGATATTCCTCTCCATCGGCGTCGTAATATTCCTCGTAACTTTCGTCGTGCCGAAGGTGACCAAGATCCTCGAGAAGCAGGGCAAGGCGCTGCCGCTCCCGACACAGATACTTCTTGGAATCACCAACTTTATTCGGACCCAGTGGTGGCTGATTATTCTCATAATCCTCTTCCTGAGCATAAACTTCATCCTGTTCATCCGCACCGATAAAGGACGGTTGATTTTCGACACGCTCAAGCTGAAGATACCGATTGTCGGCGAGGTGTTCCGCAAGCAGGCGATCTCGCGCTTTTCCGTTACCTTCTCCGCGCTGCTCAGGTCCGGGATCGCCGCGCACGAGGCGCTCAAAATCGTCGAGGATGTGGTGGGCAACCGGGTGCTCGCCAATGTCATCGCCGATGTGCATGAAAAAGTCATCCAGGGCGCCGACATTTCCACGCCGCTGCAGCGCTCCGGGGTCTTCCCCCCTGTCATCGGCTACATGATCGAGGTGGGCGAGCAGTCGGGACAGCTCGGCGAGATACTCGAACGAATAAGCGAAGCGTATGATGAAGAGATCGAGATGACGATTCAGAAAATGGTTTCGCTGCTCGAACCGCTTATCATAATCTTCATGGCCAGCATCGTCGGCTTCATCGTAATATCGATCATCCTCCCACTGACCCAGGTCACCAGCCGAAGGTAGAGCCAAATCCTCAATCTGCAATCCGAAATTATTAGAATGGGGTTTCGTAGGATTGTTTGCGCTTCTCGAAGAGAGGGTCCTTGCCGTCCTTGAAAGCGGCGAGATCGGAAGCGGTGAAGATCCTGCCGCCATAGATTGTAACAAGGTTCATGAGGTCGCCGACGGCGAAGAAATCGCGGTCGAAGGTCAGCCTCTGGATAACGTCTCCCCGCTCCCACACGACGCGGTAGTAGCGGTCCTCCTCCGGGTTGCCGGTGGGCTTATGCGAGCTGACGTACCATGACTCGCGGCGTTTCTGCTCTCCCCGCCTCTCAAGTTTCAGCGCGCCCAGTTCCTTCTCGATCGCATAGTCGCGCCCGATCAACAGCACGGTGCTGAGCCTTTCAGAGCCGCTTGCCGCCATAGCCAGACCCCTGAAAAAGTATTGCTGCGTACGTATAACATCAATAATTTTATCAATATCAGCAGTAAAATTGCGAGCAAAAAATTTAATAAGAGAAAGCGATACTGAAAAATGCTCTCTTTTTGTCGATTCGGGCGATCATTGAAACGCCGGACCGAATTAAAATGCCAGCGCCCGGCTTTTGGCCGGGCGCAAAGCATCTAATCCGATTGTCGCTTCGGACAATTCGAGAAAGCTATTTCTTTTTCTTTCTCCTCTTTGCGGGTTTCTTCTTGGCTTTCTTCTTTGCCGGTTTCTTCTTGGCTTTCTTCCTCTTTGCAGGTTTTTTCTTCTTGGCCGGTTTCTTTTTGGCTTTCTTCTTTGCCGGTTTCTTTTTCGCTTTTTTCTTTTTCGCCATACCTCATCTCCTTGTTTAGCCCAGGCTATAAGCAGCGCCCCACCATGGAACGCTCTCCTTCCATATCGTCATCCACCGCTGAAAACTTAATGCCTATCTCGCCATGCATCTTTTCCCGTCGCGCCGGCGGCGAACATGATTCAGCGCCGCACGAAAAGCGCGTCGGTATCAGCGGCAAAGCCTTCAAAACTGTCAGGTCAAAGTGCAATCTACTTTCCACATAATACATGAGCATTCGGCTTCATGCAAGGTTAGATAAAAAAATTTTAAAGTTTTTTTTCCGGGGAAAACCGGTGATGTGCTCCGCCGTAACCTTAACAACCGCGGGAAAAATTAATTCCTTGGACCTGAAGCATAATTCAGCGACATCACGCACTCAGAATTTTTCGCAAGATGCCGAATCAGGATTGCGAAAGGAAAAAATAAACCCGGTCAGTCTTGCCGTCCCACGACCAGTAGTGGAGAAAAATATCCGAGACGCCGTCGCCGTTGAAGTCCGAGACCACCGGCGTAACGAGCTTGTGGTCAGAGGTGGATGGGATCTTGATCGTCTGCCCCGGTGCTTCGGCAAGAACGGAGTCGGGTTGGCCGAAATAGATGGACAGGTCTTCATCGCCGGTCCTGAGCAGAAGATCCACTCTTGCGTCGCTGTTGTAGTCGCCGGAATAGTCAGCAACGACGGGGCTCCCGATCTTCACGCTTCCCTTGACCTGGCGAACCAGAAGCGGCACCGAGGTAGTCTGAACAAAGTCGGGAGATACGCCGAACAGGCGTTTTTCCCTGTTCAGATAAACGAATGCCTTTACGGGCACGCTTTTGGTAATAAGCATCTTTACAACGTCCCAGAGGCCAAACTTGTCCGTCGCCAGAACGTTCAAATCCGGCCTGCCATCGCCGTTGACGTCAAGGAAGCGCGCATGGAACGCATATCCGTCGACGCGAATAATCATGGTCGGTTTTTCATAAGAAACACCGCCCCTGGCTCCAAGAAATATGCGAATAGTCCCGGTCGCGACTTCGGTCCACACCAGGTCAACGATCCGGTCATTATTAATATCCGTTGCAGTCATCGGCAGTGTAAAATCGAACCTGAACCCGCGCTGCATTCGCTGCTTTTCAGGACTGTCTTTCAGGAAATCCAACTTCACGAGTCTTGCGGGTTCAACCGCATATACCCCATCCCCGCGCCCGGGGAAGATGGCAAGAAACTCGCCTTCCTGTAGCAGAAGGTCAGAGCGGTTGTCACCGTCAAAATCGCCGCAGACGGGAGTTGGAAACCAGTACTCCGCTCTGATCTCGCGACGAAGGTCTTTGGGATTCACCCTGATTGAGGAAGACATGGTAACGCGAACTTCGCATGCGAGCTTGAACCGCCCGGCTTCACCTCTCGAATGAATCGCGTAGCGGCCCGGGCGCGGAAGAAGTATGTCTGGTTCGCCGTCGCCGGTCAGGTCCTGGAAGAAAGGCTTTCGCGCGACCTCGCCTTCAGCGGGAACTTTGAGAAGGCTCTCAGCGGCGAGAATGCTTTTCGCCACAGGATTAAAATAATTTTCGTTTTCCAGCGAAAAGGCGGACACGCCGCCGGGGTGCAGGACAACGATTTCCAGACGGTTATCGCCGTCAACGTCGCCTATATCGTAAAATATCGCCTCGTTGTCAAAGGCAAACTTCTGAGCATAGTCGGAGTCGAAGCCGCCGTCACTCTTCTGCACCCAGAAACGTATCTCGCGCCCGGAAACCAGGACAAGGTCCGTTCTATTATCCCCGTTAAAGTCGTGAACCGCGTGCGACGATATCCATCCCGGCGCCTCGATCTTGTATTCTTTGAATTCAACATTCCCGGCCTGCGCAAAACCCATCACAAGCGCGAATGCGATTAATGAAACGACTGCAAATCCTGCCGCGTAGCGAAACATTTAAACGGTCCTCCGGTCGGTTACCCGGTTCCTCGGTTGTTCGGTTCTTCGGTTTTATCTTTTCAGGCCTCAAGCCTCAGGCCTTTTCTTCCGTACTACTTCGAGTATACAATGCTTACAAGATTTTTGTGTTTCTGGGCGAAAGGATAAGTCAGCACGACGTCCGTACGTCCGTCTTTATTCAAATCGACAAGCTTTACCCAGTTGGAAGTCTTAACCTTCGCCTTGAGCATCGGTTTTTTCGCAAATGAGTAATATGGGTCTCCAAACCACGGCTTCACGTAAGTGCCCTGGTAAACCGCGATCTGATTCGCCTGGCCCATAGTAAGCAGGTCTTTTCGACCGTCGCCGTCGAAGTCGCCCGTAAAATAAGCGAACGGGACCGTTCCCAGTTGCTCGACCGCGGCGAGCGGAACGCTGACGGTTTTGGTTACGTCGGGCGAAACGGAAAAAACCTGTTTCGGCTTATCGAAGAAATACACGAAATAGGAAATCTTCATGTTTGACCGCACGACGCTGGTCAGTTTGGAAAGCACATCCGTTCTCAGGCTGGAAACGAGAAAATCCTTGTCTCCGTCGCCGTCGAAGTCGACCAGTTGCGGCAAAATGGAAATCCCCGGCACGTTCACCTTCTGATCGGGAGTGTGCTTCGGGAAAGACCCATCCTTTTTCTGAAAGAAAATGCTCTGCTCCGTCTTGTTGCTGGAGAATACCCCGAATTCCCCCAGCACATGGGTATAGATAATATCGACCCGGCGATCGTCGTTGATGTCCTCAAATATGAACTGGACATTTTCCAGGCGCGACCCTGTGCTCCAGGCCTTGTCGAGAAAATAAAGGTGCTGCTCTCTCGTCGGCTTGCTCGAGAACTTCCCGTCCTTGTCCTGCCGGTGCACGACAAGTTTGAGCTTTCTCAGAATGACGACGTCGAGCCTGCCGTCCCCGTTCTCGTCAACGATGTACGGCATGCGCTTCCAGAACCGCACGGTAAAGAACCGGTTTCGAAACTCCCGCTCGCCCGCGGCGCTGGGATAGGTCTCGTGGGTCCTGGCGGGGATAAGCGAAGAACTCGAAAGGACTTTATCGGATACGTTGAGGAGAACTTCAAACCCTTTCTCGACGGGAACCAGGATATCGTCTTTGCCGTCATTATTAAAGTCGCGCACGAAATCCCAGACCGGAAGGCTCTTCGGAGCGGGGAACCTGAAAAACAGTTTTTTTTCGTATAACTTGTCCGGCCCCTTGAAGGAATCCTTCTCCCAGCGGTATGCGTGAAGTCCATCAGGCATCAGAAAAACAACTTCATCACCCGCCGCGGGATGCAGGTCCGCCACTGTGAAACAGCAGGCATTATCCGGAACCGCAAGCTCGGCCGCATCCTTGCTGAACCCGGCTTTGCCTTTGTTCCAGTAGAGGTGCAAACGCCGGACATAATCTTTATTTTCAACTTTTACCGTGATAACGACCAGGTCATCGTCGCCGTCCTTGTCGATGTCGCCCCATGCCACCGCCTTGACGGGCGCACCGAGGTCAAGCTCCTGCATGCCGAACCCGGCGGGAGCCGCACAGATATCGATGGCGAACTCGAATACGAGTACGAGCAGGATAAAACCGGCAAATAAAAATATGCGTCGGGGCATTATTCGCTAAGAGGTTGCAATACGGCGCCTGAAAAAGAAACCGACCGAGAGTGCGCCGAAAAAAAGGATATACGCCGCCGGCACCACAACGGCGAAAAAATAATCATCGGGCCGCACCTTCACGGTAAAATAACCTTCGCCCGCCTTCAGCGCCAAGTCTATCGGTCTGCTGGTATACGAATTCAGAATGAAAGGTTTAACCTTCTCCAGGATTTCGGCTGTCGAGAAAATCAGAAGCAACGGTCCAAGGATGAAAATTGTCATCGTTAAGCCGACAGCGGTTCCGGAACCCTTCGCAATCGTTGAGATGGAAAACGCCATTGTAACGAAAGCCACAAGAGCGAAAAAGACCAGCGGAAACATCCAGATCATGAGGGTTTTCAAAGTCCGGATTTTTTCCTCGATGATTTCCGGATTGAGTTCTTCAATACGGTCGTACCAGTCGAAAAACATCGCGGACACGGAAAGCGACGCGAAAACCACAATCACTATCAGCAGCAAAGTAAAGAGCCAGAGAACGAGAAGCTTTCCCGCAAGCAGGTCGATCCTACGAATCGGCCTCACCAGCAGAGTCTTCAGGGTCCTGTTTTCTGTTTCGGAAGTCATGCTCAGGCTTGCATAGATCAGGAGAAGCGGGATCAGGACCATCAACGTCCGGGAGGCCGAGCAGCATAAAGCCTCCTGCCCGGATATTTCTGAAACAATAGATTCCTGCGAAGTGCTTCCAATAACCTCCAGTTTCGTCTCGAAACTATGCAGGAGCGGAAAAGAAAACGGCAACAGGGCGGCAAGGGCGATCAGTATGTAAAACAGGCGATGGCGCATCATTTTGGTGCATTCGCCGCGGGCAATACCAATGATGCGCCGAACCATAGAAACTCCCGGAGGCTTGAAATCAGGTATGCATAAAGGTGAGAATTGTAATATCGTCGTGCTGCTCGGCTTCCCCCTGATGCTCGGTCAAGGCGTTAACGAGCACGTTTATAAATTCGCCCGACCTTTTGCTACCGTGATTCATGACGATATCGAGAAAGCGCTCCTCCCCGAATTCCTCTCCATCCTCGCTCATAGCCTCGACAACCCCGTCGGTGTAGACAAGGATCCTGTCCCCTTTTTTAATCTGGATTACATCATCCTTCAGCTTTTTGTCGAAAATCGGTCCAAGGTCAAAGCCCACCGCGATACCGGAGGGGTTTATCAGGCGATAAGAGTCATCACGAAAAAGTATCAACGGGTTGTGTCCGGCGTTGACAACCTGAAGCTCGCGTGTCCTCACGTTAAGGACCATGTAAAGAATGGTAAGGAACATCACGTTCTTGATATCGCGGCTGATAAACCTGTTGGCATTTATAATCGTCTCGGCTGCGTTGGGATTGCGGAGCGCAAGCAACCGAATGACGGCGCGCGCCATGGTCATAATCATCGCACCGGGCACGCCCTTTCCCGACACGTCGGCAATTACGATGCCGAGGTTTTCGCGGTCTATGGCAATAAAATCGTAGAAATCGCCTCCCAGTTCCATGGCGGGCTGGTAAAAAACCTTCATATCGTAATTGGGAATGTTCGGAATCTTCTCGGGAAGGATGGAGAATTGTATCTTGCTGGCAGGTGCCAGCGCGTCAGGTTCTTTTTCGCGCTGCTTCGATATTGCAGAAGCAAGCTGCCTCATGCGCGGCGACATTTGCCTGCGTGGGTCGCGGTCTCTCCGCCCGTCCCGTCGACCGTGGCGCCCGGGTTTTCGTCTGGAAGGAGACGTCATAAAGCCCCAATTGAGAAATCTTCCCCACCCGAAAGCAATATCTCACCTCCGGCTGGATTAATAGATATTTCTTTATGCATTATAACTTCGTCACAAAAGATGTCAAAACTTTAAAGGAAGGTCAGCCCCGGGCCTTAGTGAAAATTATCCCTTGCTACCGCCAGTTTGGGACGACAGCACAGGCCCTCCACCACGTCAATATTCCTGGGTAAGCTGACATATGGTTTCAATGCTTTTCGCATTCAGGATTTCTTCGCGCTCGCGTTTCAGGAATTGATTTACCCTGGCCAGAAGACGCAAATACTCCTCCTGCGCGCCTTCCGGGCCGACAATCAGGAAAAGAATCTGCGCAGGCAATTCATCAACCGGAGAGCCATACGCTATCCCCTCGCGTGAGATTCCGATTGCCAGACCGAAGTCCTTGATATACGACACTTTGGCATGCGGTATGGCAAGACCATACCCGATACCCGTGGGCAGCAAATCTTCGCGTTTCATAATGGCTTCGAACAAGGAATCCCTGTCTTCCAGGTCTACCGAATTGCAGTAGGCATTAACCAGTTCCCGGATCGCTTCTTTTTTATCAGCATGGGTCAGATATATGATCCGGTTTTCATCCAGCAGCTTGGCGAGTGAAACCATAGCAATACTCCGTCTGCATGAACTCACAGCGGCAGAAGACCTTGTAAAGCTTGGAGGATTATAGCCAAAACAGGCGATTTATGCAACAAGTTCTTTACCGTGAAGCATAAATGGCTGCAAACAGGAAATTTCGAGAAATAAATTGACCCGAATAGAATTCTATTGTATTATATAGTGATTAAGGATGCGGTAGAAAGAAGTAATATGTCTTAAGGAATGTATAAGTTGTTTCGGCACCGGGGGGTTATGTCCCAACAGCAACTATGAATTTGCGTTTTATCACCTGTTTTCAACACTATTTAAGTTAAAGTATTGCTGATTGTTGTGTCGATTAGAAAAAGGGATATAGTCAGCTTGCCCTCTATTATAGTGCGCCAAGGACCGGGAAGGCCAGGGGTGTTATGGAACTGAAAGACTATTTAGGCATTATAAAAAGGCGCGTCGTCATGTTTATCCTGGTTGTAGCCCTGGTGTGCGTCGCCAACGGCTTATACGCACACTATTGGCTCGAGCCGACCTACATGGCGACCGCTCAGGTGAAAATTCTAAAACAATCATATTCCTCCGTTGTTTCCCGAGGGCGCATGCTTAACCCTGCCCAGGCTGCCACGCTTATAGAATGGTTTCAGATCAGAATAAACATATTGAATGACCGCATCGTCAAATATGCTGCCCAGAAACTACGCAATGAAGGCCTGGTCAACGAGGAAGAAGACCTGGACTTTAAACCCTTCAGGAGCACGCCGGTTTACAGAGAAATTCAAAAGAGCGCAGCAGAGGAATATGATAAGTTCATCCAGGAGCAGGGCGACTACGTAAAGATCAACTATAATATAGTCAAGAAAAAAGAAACATTCATCCAGACCAAGTTCGAGAAGTTTATTCGTGGACACGTAAAGATTGAGGAACTGAGGGATCCGACAACTCAACTTCCCAGCCGCCTGGTTAATATCATTTCTGAACAACCGGACAAAATCGCGGCCATTTCACTGGTGAACGCCCTCGCGCTGTCTGCGGAAGAATACCACAGCAATCAGCCTCAGGCGGAGATCAAAAGGGCGATCGTGGCTCTGAAAGACAAGATGAACGTGAATAGTGAAGAAATCGACGGCGCGGAAGGAATAATTGAAGAAGCGAAGAAAAAGGCCCAGGACGCATACAAGGCCCTGGGTTTACAGGAGGAATCGAAGCATTTCGAAGAAGACTTCCTTTCACGCGTGAGCGAACTCCGCTCTTCAAAATCCTTCTATCGCAGAAAAGTCAAAAGTTTTGAGGAAAAGCTCCAAATTAACAAGTCAATGCTGCCTACGCTCGGATACAAGGCCGACCGTGACGCCGACTTCTACACTACCGCGCTCGAAAAAGGCTGGAAAACAACCGCGAGGCTCTCAAGATACGAGCACCAGCTTGAGGCGCTCGTGCAACTGAAAACCGACCTGCAGTCCGGTGAGTATAACTTCACCTCAGCGCACCCGAGAATACGCGCGATTGTCGAAAAAATGGCGCTGCTCAAGGATATCATCGTCGAGGTCCGTCAAAAGGAAGTCTTGAACTACCGCGACATGAAGTACCAGAACCTCCAGCAGTTTTATATGGATACCGACCTCATTACGGTCAGCCAGGATGTCTACAAGAATGCAATCAAGGAAATCAGCAAGGAACTCGGTATTCTCAAGGACTTCCATAAGGTATATTCCCGGCATGAGGTGATCGCGTCTCTTTTAAGATCGGAAAACAACCTGCTTAAGAAGCAAAATGAAGAACTGAGTGACAGGGCCGCCTCCATTCAGGGCTTAATGGTCGTAAACGACGTTGCATCAAAAAGCTCGGTCATAACGGAAAAGCCGCTCCCGATAACAGGCAAGGGATGGGGGCTCTGTGCTCTGGTCGCGCTCCTTATCGGCGTATTCGTCGTTTACTTCCTCGAGTACATCGACACCAGAGTTACCACTGAATACGACGTGCGGCGCTACCTGAACGTGCCCGTACTCGGCGTTGTTCCGCACGTTTCCCGCGGCAACGTGCTCCTCACTGAAACCATGCCGACGGCTGAGATGGCGGAAATATTCAATACTACGGCCACGCTGTTGCGCTCGCTAGTCGACGAAAAACACTACAAGAACCTGGCGGTTTGCAGCGCACTGCCGCGCGAGGGTAAAACAACGGTAGCTCTCAATCTGGCTATCGCACTTGCCCGCAAAGGCCAGAACATCCTGCTGGTCGACACCGACCTCCGCCGCCCGCACATTCACAACCTGCTGGGCCTTCCAAACAATGTCGGCCTTTCCACTATCCTTGAACAGAAACTGGAAGAAAAACAGATACTGAACGACGTCCTTGATATAGAGGAAACCGTCAGATACAACCTGCGGGACTATCTGCTGCAGACCAGCATTCCTCAACTGCCGAACCTCCGGGTCCTGCCGTCGGGGCCTTTGACACAGAACCCCATCCATATCATCGAATCCGGAAGCATGAACGGACTCATCGAGCGTCTCAAGCGCGAGTCCGATCTGATTATATTTGATACTCCACCGGTCATGAGGGTTGCCGATGCCTTGAGCCTCGCAACTTTCTGCGATGCATGCCTCCTGGTGCTCGCATCCGGGCAAATCGAGCATAGTGAGGCAACCTGGACCAAACACCTGTTTAACAACATACAAACCGACTTGATCGGCGTACTCCTGAATAAGAGCCGGCGCGGCAAACGGTCCGTATACTACAAGTACTACTACCACGAAACCAAAAAAGTCAAACGGCAGAATTAACTCTGCCGCATTGCCCGATAATACTGCCGCCGGGAGATCCTCCCGGCGGCTTTGTTTTTCTGCCTGACTGCTCAGCAGAAGCATCCCTCACCTTGCAGGCCGAATCGAATTACTGAATCCTCCCGTTGACACCGGCTACCGATAGAGCTATAATCCAAATCTGCAAACAATGGCTGGTAACCTTTCCCCGGGGCAAGCGATTATAGGATAACACCATAGAGCGCGGCAAAAACGAAAACCATATCGAGCCTCGACCTTTCCTGCGAAGCACGCGCTTTGCCGTGGTACTGGTTCTGGTTGTGCTGACTGTTTTTTTCGGCCGGATTCTTTTCACCCCCACGACATATTACGTCTCGGACTGTCACGCATACCTCCACCCCATGAAGCATTTCATGGTCGAGTCCTTCAAGCACGGCGAATTCCCACTGTGGAACCCCTACCCTCAGGGAGGTTATCCCTTCATCGGCTCATACGCTCCCGGAGTCTTCTCGCCGCTTCACCTCCTGTATTTAATCATGCCTTTCGAATGGGCATTCAAATACATCATTGTGTCCCATCATATCCTGGCGGCGCTCTTCATGTTCCTCTTCCTGAGCGCGTGGCGGCTGCACCCGCTTGCGCGGGCAGCCGGGGCTGTCGTCTTTGCGCTTTCCGGCTTTATGCTCTCGCAGACCGACTACTTTATCCCGTCCCTCGGGTGGGTGCCGCTGGTCCTTTTCTTTTACCATCGAGCACTCGTTCACCTGAATTACTTCATGGCCGGCCTTACAGGAGTATCCATAGCTTTCGCTTTTTGCCAGGGCGACCTGCAGACGACCTACGGCCTGGTGTTCCTCATCCTGATCTACGGCGCCGTACTGCGCCGCGGCATTCGCGGCGACGTAACCGTAAGGACATACTACCGTTTCTTCTGGCGCTCTTACCTGCTCCTTGGAGGGATCGCCCTGTGCCTCTCCGCTGCGCAGTTCCTTCCCGCCTTACCCACGTTTTTTTCCTCCGACCGGGGAAGCGGGCTCGAGCTCTCACATGCAACGAAAAAATCTCTGTCAGTTCGCCGCCTGCCTGAACTGGTGCATTATGCCCGTCACAACGAACTGAATGACCCGCAGATCATCTCGAAGGCCTCTGCATTTAGGGAGACGTATGAAGAACCCTTTGTCAGACGGATATTTCTGGGCATTGTACCGCTTTTCCTGCTAAGCTTCGGCCTGCGCAAACTGAGCAAACGCACAATCCTCATCATTGGGGGCCTGGCGTTGACATTGACCTTATCGCTCGGGCGATACGGTGGTATTTTCCAGGGCCTATGGTACCTGCTGCCCGGTTTCAGTATTTTCCGCTACCCTGAGAAGTGGCTCGGTTTCTTCACGTTCTTTTTTGCCGCAGGCGCGGCGCTCGGCCTCGACCGCTTCCAGAGAAAAGAGGCCAAACAACATCACCGCTGGACGGGATGGACGCCTCTGATATTTGTCACAATCGTAATTTTCATGCTGTTGGGACTTGGCCGGCCGGGACTGGTTCTCGAATTCATGCCGCAGCCAAGGGGCGTCACTCGCGCCATATGGACGACCGGGCTGTTCTACGCCGGGGGGATTACAGCCTGCTTTATCGCACTTGCAGCCCTTGCCGTACAGCGTGTTGTACGGGTAAGGTGGCTGGTTCCTATCCTTGCCGCCATGTGTATTGTTGAACTTTTCACGGTGCAGTGGCGGGCGCAAACGCCCGACCTTGTTTCAATGACAATGTACTCGCACACCAGACCGGTCGGGCTGGAAATCTTCTCCAAAAACCCTTACGCGCGCCTGCTCCGCTATCCGGCTTCATCCTATATCGTCAATGAAACCTACCAAAAGAAACGCGAAGAGGCGCGCTTTTCCAAAGTAAGGATAGAGACCGAGGGCTGGATACGGACCTACCGTGGAAACATAGGGGCAAGATTCGGCGTTCGTACAGTGCACGGCCTGACAACCTTCAAACGGCCTGAGGAAAGAATTTACTGGGAGATAGCACGCGAAAGAAACCTGGATAACAGGGCCATCAACTGCTACTCAGCCGGATATATCCTGTCTCATAAAGATAATTCTTTCCCTGTAAGACTCTTCAGATCCCGCCGGGCCGGTGAACCTTACGATAACGAACTGGTCATCTGGGAAAACCTGGATGCGCTACCCAGAGCATATTGCGTCACAAAGGCAAGACTGGAAAATGAAAACCGCGAAGCAGGGTCCATCTTATTCAGCAAAGATTTCGATCCGAGACGCGAAATAATACTTTTGGCCGAAGATGAGAATCTGAAACTGGACGGAAAAGAAACACCGCCGGAGGCCGAACTGGTCGAGTGCAAACCGAGGCGGGTAAAAATTAAATTGAAAAACACCACACAGGCCGCGTACCTGGTCCTTACCGACAGCTATGCCCACGGCTGGTCCGCAAAGGTGGACGGCAAAGATACCCCGGTCTACCGCGCGAACCTCCTGTTCCGGGCAGTGCAAATTCCATCCGGCGCCCGCACGGTGGAATTCAGCTACAATCCGCCTGTATTTTATATCGGGCTTGTCATTTCGGCGCTCAGTATTATCGGGGCGGTTATCCTGCTTATTTTCTTATACCGTTCCAATATGCGCTTACGGAATGCGGACGCGGTAAAGGCCGCCGGCGGCGGAATAAACTGAGAAAAGGTATGTATTGGGCAGGGAGTAATCTTTTGCGAGCCGGTAAATATGGTCGCAGGGATGCAGTTTAGCCGAGATTTCCCTGAAGGTTTCACCGCTGTCGTTGCTCACGTAAAGGCCTGGCTGCGATTCTGCTGTGAATGCAAAGTCTTCGGCGCTGACGCCAAGCAGGATTCGCCCTGGGCGGTCCGGGTCGATAAGCACGGCCGTGACTTGGCTTCCCGGATGGAGGTGTGTTTGCCACGTCAGCCCTGCATCCCGGCTGACATATGCCGCGTTTTCTCCGCCGGCCACCCAGAGGCCGTCCTCAAGGACATCAAGAGACATCAAATTTTTGCCGGCCAGCGCGAACTGGGTGAACACGCTCTGGTTCGCATTGCTTGTATAAATTCCGTTGACCGTTGCGACCAGCAGCGCGCCGTTTCCCCCTGGATGCTCGAGTACGACCGACGCGGCAAGCGTGTCGAACCATGAAGTCGGCGTGAGCCGGACGAAGCTGTCTCCGCGGTCGTCGGACCGGTAAACACCGAACTCGCCGCCGCCCGGACTATATGTTCCGACATAAACCGTGTCCGAGTTTGTGCTGCTGAAGAGGATGCACATGACGCTCATATTATTAATCGAATTCAGGTATTCCCAGTTACCGGCCCCATCCGTGCTGCGGTAGAGGCCGGGGGTTACAATGAAAAGCGGCGCCAGCAGGACAAAATCCGGGTCCTGGGGATGTACGGCAATCTTCCAGAACAAGTATTCGGGAACCATCGTTCTTTGCCAGTTTTTTCCTCCGTCGTCAGAGCGGAAGATCGGGGGGCTGCACGCCAGGTAGATTCGCGAGGAATTCGAGGGGGCCACGGCGAAATCACCGGGGCCAGTGGGTACGGACGGACGCCCCGTATGTGACTGCCATGTCCCGCCTCTGTCAAAACTGCGCTCAATCGCGTCACCGCCAAGTCCCGCCAGCACCATCTGTGAGTCGTGCGGGCTTACACGTATGCGGAATACGCCTTCATGCTCGAGCCCGGCCGTGATATCCGTGAAGGAGTTGCCGCCATCATCGGAACGCAGCCGCATGTTATTGCCAATTATATATTGACCATAGATTATAAAGGTTCCGATGTAAATCACGTCGGCGTTCGAGGGATCAAAGGCCGCAGTAACGCCGATGGGGGCACCGCCGAGACCGCTCAGCTCCGCGGAGGCGATGTCGCTCCAGTTCCCGCCGCCGTCGGCGCTCAGGACTACTCGGTAACCGGCGCCCGCTATGATGCGATTGGGGTCGGAGGGCGCCACGACCAGGTCCCAGAATTCACCGAAGTCCTCGGCCGGAAACAGGTCGAACGCGCAGTTCCAGTTCTGGGCGGCGTCCGTGCTGACGTATATTTCGCCACCGTCCAGACCGGCGAAGACGCGCGAGGTATCCGCCGGGTCAATGGCCAGGCGGAACACCTGCTTTCCCGCCGGAAGCCCCTGCGATTTCCTCTGCCACGACTGTGCGCCGTCGGTGCTTTTGTAAACGCCGTCCGCGGTTCCGATGTATAGCACGGAAGAGTTCTGCGGATCAAGGGCCATGGCCTTTATAAGCCGATGGAGGTCCTGGTTTGGAAGCCCGTTGTTTCGCTCCGCCCAGGTGGCGCCGCCGTCTTCGCTCCTTAATATTCCGTGCCCGTAGCCATCGCTTACGGTAATCACATTCGGGTCGTCGGGATTTATTACTACTTCCCATGTAGACCAGTTCTGGCGGCCAAGAGAAACCATTTTCCACGTCGCGCCCCTGTCGCGGCTGACGTACAACCCGCCCGAGTCGTCCATGCCGGCATAGACTACGTTCGGGTCTATCGGGTGGAACGCGAAACTGGAAACATATCCGCCGGGCGGGGCGATGTCGGTAAACTGGTATTCAGTTACCGGGGGGAAGAAGTACTTTTTTCTTTTCGAGCGGCACCCGGAGACCTGTAATACTGCAAGCACGATGAGCGCCGCGGCCATAAGCGCTGCCCGACAGACGGTTGTCCTCGCCATTTGAATTTCCTTCGGAAGAACGGTTTTGCTTTCAGCCTGCCCGCGCAGGCGCGGCGGCAAAGCCTAGAACTTTTTCACAATATCCTGTGCGATATGGAAGAGACGTTTGAAAAACGACTTGCGGCGCGGGCCGCGGTAGACGGCTTTACCGGACCGGGGGCTCGAACCGGCTTTCTCAATCACATTCAGACCGACACGGTGCAGCCAGAGCACTCCCCCCATGGATTCAGCCTCGATAATCGTAATCAGTCGCGAAGCGTACTCCGGAACCACCGCGTCGGCTGAAAGCGTTACGGGCTTCTCGCCTTGCCCGACATCATGCACCTGTGCAACCAGGGTCTCTCCCCCTGCCACCAGGCGGAGCACAACCTGGCCGGTAAAGCGCTCTGCAGCTATTTCGCAGTTGAAACGAACCTGCTCTCCCTTCAATTCTTCATTACGGCAGGTCTGGGTCAGCCTGAACACCCCCGTCTTCTGGGGAGAGAAGAGGACGCGGATTATCCGGTCCTTTGTTTCCCTTTTTTTGTCGCTGCTTGCCGGGAGAGGGCGGACATGAACACCTGTGCTGCCGCTGTGCAGTTTCCAGGGGCCGATGCCTCTGGCCGGATTGGACTTAACGAACGTGGGATCGGCAAAATAGTTCTTCTTCCGCTGCGATTCCCGCGGCGACCGTGACTCCGGGATGGCAAAGATAATTGCACCAATCGCCAGCGATATGAAAAATATCCACCTCGCCGCGGCGAGTGCGGGGTTACGATCCTCTTTTGAAGCCATGGCTGTTCCCGGCAATTACGTCAGCTTCCAGACGGTATTGAATCTTTTCTCGCAAACGCCAGCACAACGGCACCCGCGCCCGTAAGGACATTATACAATGTAAAAAGTAATCCAAAAACAGGAATCACGTTCAAAAAAGCGATTACAAAAAAACCAATTGCAACCGCGCCGACGTCGCCACCTTCGTCTCCTTCTTTGCGAAGAATGCTTCGACCGAGGTTACGGGCCTGGCCCAGGAGGCCGATTGATACAACAAGAACAAAAGCTATAAAGAACAACCCCGCAAGGAACGGCACATTCTCCGAGGTAGCTGCAAAACACAGAAAAAGGAACATCAGGTTCACAAACCCGAGCAGAACGGCCCTGCCGGGCGTTTTACGGGCCGCAAGTGCAAGCCGATGCGAGTACGTTGGAAACGCGGTCATAAACAGAAACTGAAAAGCAAGAATTCCCAGCGAAACCACGAAGACAGCAACCAGGATCGCACCACCGACTGAGAGGGTGAAAACCGCATTGATTTTGTCCTGCTTGGACAGGTTGTCGGCATACGCCGCGTCCGCGGTCGAAAGGAGGAAAAGCGCGGCAACGATGATCGCAACTCCTGCTTTGCGTATCATACCGCACCTCCTTTCCCGTCGTCGAGACCTTCCGGCTTTCGCCCCCGCCTGAGAGCGCCGCCTACGAAAAGCGCGTTAAGCAGGCAGGCAGCAAGCCCGACCACGATAAGGCCGATAAGCCCGATAGTACCGAGCGGAAGCTTGAACCCCCGCACCGCGGTCCAGGACTGCTCCGCGATATCGGTCACAATCTCGGCCGTCGCGCCCTGCACCCGGGTTATTTCAATCGATTTGACCGCGTTGAAATGCTCCTTTACGGAATCGCGGCTCAGCCTCGCGCGGTCCAGGTCGAGCGCCTGCACGACTTTCACGGGCGCGGCCTGAAAATCGGTCAGCTGGAAAATAAGCATCCCGCCGACCAGCGATACAACCAGCATCGCAGCGACCGCCCATCGCCATACCCGCGCCATCCGCCTGCCCGCGCCCATCCTGCGAATACGGCCCATCACGGCGTCGACAAGCCCGCCCGGTGCCTCGACGGAATCGGCAAGCAAAGCCTTGTGCACAGATTCCTGGCCGGCTACGTCCGCGCGACAGGTAGAGCACTCAGCCAGGTGAGCGTCGAAACGCTCACAGTCTCCGGCTTCCATAGCGCCGAACAGGTATGTATCCAGGTTTTCCTGTATCCACGTGCAGTCCATTATCAATCCACTCCTTCGCCACTATTTACTACCGCACAGGCGGTGGCGAGGTTTCGCCTTTGTGCGGTTTTTTTTCACCATCCGGATTATCGGGATTATCAGGATTTTCCGCTCTAACGGCCTTCTCAAGCCGTCTCTTGAGTATTTCACGCGCCCGGTAAAGGCGGTTTTTCACAGTTCCGGCAGGCAGGTCGAGGATTTCCCCAACCTCTTCAAGCGACATTTCTTCGAGATACCGCAACGTCACAACCACGCGGTATTTTTCCTCCAGCGTGGCCACGGCCGCCCTTATTTTCTCCGCTTCCTCCTCCCGCTCCAGAGGCTCGCCCGGCGGGGTCTCATCCACGGCGGGGGTGATATCTGCCTCGAACGCGTCCAGCGAGACCTCGGGAAGGCGTTTTTTCCTTATCCAATTAATCGCGAAATTGGTGGCGACGCGGAAAAACCACGGCTCGAACGGCCGCTCGGAGTCATATTTGCCGAGGGTATTGTATACGTGAAGGAATATTTCCTGAGACAGGTCGTAGGCGGCGTCCCTGCTCGCGGTATAACGGAAGGCAATATGATAAATGGCCCGGGAATATGTTTCTACGACGACTCTGAATGAATGCTCGTCGCCGCCGCGCGCGCGCTCCACTATGGCAGGGTCAAGGTCACTCACCGCTCAATTGTTACTACCCGAAAAGTGCTGCGACGGTTTCGAGATTAGGGGGCTCTGCCACGCCGGCATCCGTAATGAGCGCCTGTATTAGTTGCGCAGGCGTCACGTCGAACGCGGGGTTGTAGACATCGACGCCTTCCGGCGCGACTCGCACGTCCCGGAACCCGGCGACTTCGGACGGGTCGCGCTCCTCGATCGGGATCTGGTCGCCGGAAGGTGTCGCAAGATCAATTGTCGACAGCGGAGCCACGATAAAGAAAGGAACATCGTGTACTCTGGCATTGATGGCGTGGCTGTACGTTCCGATCTTGTTGGCCGCATCGCCGTTGGCTGCGACCCTGTCGGCACCCGTCATCACCGCATTTATCTTACCGGCCTTCATAAGCGCGGCCGCCATGCTGTCGGTAATAAGAGTTACAGGAATCCCCTCCTGCATCAGTTCCCAGGTGGTCAGGCGCGCGCCCTGAAGCAGGGGCCGGGTCTCGCAGGAGTAGACGGAAAAATCCTTGCCCGCTTCCTTCGCGGCGAAGAACACGCCCAGCGCCGTGCCGTAACCGCCGGTGGCAAGCGCGCCCGCGTTGCAGTGCGTCATTACGGCATCGCCGTCGTTTATGAATTGAACGCCGTTCTTACCCATCTCGCGTGAAAGTTGAATATCCTCTTCCTGTATCTTTATTGCCTCTTCGAGGAGGCGGTTTCTCAGCTCATCGGCGGGTAATTCGGAATTTTCTCTCGCCGCAGCCCTCATGCGCTTGAGGCCCCAGAAGAGATTTACCGCGGTCGGGCGGCTGCCTGCGAGGTAATCGGCCGTCTTTTCAAGAGCATTCATCAGTTCAGGCGTATCTTTTGCCTTCTGAATACCCAGCATGACGCCGTAGCCAGCGGATACTCCAAGCAGGGGCGCGCCGCGAACGGCAAGCCTTTTTATCGCATCATACATTTCGCTGGTTTCGCGAAGCTCGAGCTCAACGTGTTCGAGCGGCAGGCGCGTCTGGTCTATAATCCAGATATGTCCGTCGGCAGCGTTTCCAACCCATTTTATCGGTTTTACAGGCATTGTTTCTCCGATTATACAGAACCGGACAGACCGCTGCTAATCGAACTGTTTGCGAACCTTCTCGTCCCTGGCCGCAACTTTCTTCTTCATGTCTTTTCGGCTGGCTTCCAGACGCATCGCCAGCCCTTCGTCCGACAGGGCAAGCATCTGCACCGCCAGGATAGCGGCATTCGTCGCGCCCGCTTTTCCAATCGCCATCGTGGCGACCGGGATTCCGCCCGGCATCTGGACTGTCGCATAGAGTGCGTCCAGTCCCTTCAGGTCGGTTGCGGACAGCGGTACTCCTATAATCGGTAATGTCGTGTGCGCGGCAAGGTTCCCCGCAAGGTGCGCGGCGGCTCCGGCACCCGCGATAATGACTTTCAGACCGCGCCCCTTCGCGGTGGAAGCGTATTTGGCTGCAACGTCAGGCGTCCGGTGTGCGGAAATCACACGAACCTCGAAAGGCACACCAAACTCCTTCAATTTATCCGCAGCCTTTTTCATTACCTCGAGGTCGCTGTCCGAACCCATCACGATACCTGCAATCGGCTTCGCCATCAAACGCTCCTTAATTCGGTCCATTAGTCCTTTTCTTACTCGCCGAATTCGTCTTTCGGGTCTTCGCCGGGGACGGTCGGCGGCTTCACATCAGGCGTATAATCTCCCTCTTCTTCGTCTTCCTCTATAACCTCATCGTCATCCATGAAATCGATCGTAAGCCACCCGGCAAGAAAGTCGGCGAATTCAACGGGGTCGATACCCACCCTTATACCGAAGAACAAAGGGTGAACCCCGAGCGCAATCGTGCCCGGCGTCATTTTAAAGGGTGAATCCGAACCTTCATCCTCGGCAAGCACGATCAGGGCATAACGAAGCTCATATATATCTTTGGTCTTTTTTATGCTTCGGTCCCGCCCGTACACGTTCACGAAAGCGCTGACAGCGCATCCCAAGCACAAGTTAATATCCGCATCCCTGTAAAGATAGAACCAGCTGGCGGGAAAACCGATTATCATTTCATGCCAGGTGCCCGCTTTTCGCCCGATAATGCCGTATTTCTCCGCATGCGCCATACCTATGTTGAATCCAACGTATTCTGTAACCGAGACGCTTGCCCCGAGCCCATAGCCCAGGCCGACGTCTGCGCTGAAAATATCGGCCGCGTCGGCGCCGCGCTGGCGCAGAAAAGCGCACCCGGGCGCAAACAGCATGACCGCGGCCAGAAACAAAACTGTTAACCTGCCAGCCATATATTCCTCCGATACCGGCTGTACGGCCTTTACATAATAACCTAATGACCGCGGATTTCCACTGTAATTCGGCGAAGCGCTTATCACGAAGGATACGTTTGATCTTTCGGAGCCTGATTGATATTATTTGATACATTCCGGGATTATTGGATATCCAGAGGGATTATTAATATTCCGCCGCCCGTGACCGAACTGTCACCTCCCTCACACCCACATATTTTCTTATACGTTTTTTCTTGCAGGTCTGGGCCGTCTATGATACTCTTGGCGCGCTTCAGCAGCTTTACAAACAATCTGAAATAATTCTTCGTTGATGTGACATTGGTCACATATTAAACACGTGATCATTGCTAAAATTAACTTTCCTGAAGATGGTGATCAGTTTTCTCTTTGACACACGGAAGGTTGCAGATGAAGACGACTTCCGAACATCTTCAAACCCTCTCCCTGTTCGAGGGATTGTCAGGTGAGGAGCTTGACAAGGTTGCCCGCGCCTCATCTTTCAGAAAATTCTCGCCCAACGAAGTCATTTTCAGCGAAGGCCAGTTCGGAAACACCTGGTACGTGCTTCTGCGCGGTCACGTCAAGATTTCGCAGATGTCCGAGGACGGCCGCGAAAAGACTCTGGCAATCTACACCAAGGGCGACTTTTTCGGCCAGGTCGGGCTCTCTACCGGCCTGTACTACGGCGCCTCGGCGCGCGCCATACAGGAAACGGAGGCCCTGCTCTTCTCGAAACCGAATTTCCTGAAGGTGATACTCGGCAACTCGAGCATCGTACTCCAGATACTCGAGCGGGTTTCGAGCCACTTTCATGATTACCTTGTGTCTACTAAGGACCGCACTTTCGAGCGCGTGGGGGCGCGCCTTGCCCGCGTCCTCGTGCATTACTCGACAAAATCCGGCGACGAGGGAAACGAGGCCGTGCGTTTCACCCACCAGGAACTGGCCGACATCATCGGCTCGACGCGCGAAACCGTCTCGCGCACGCTGAAGGATTACGAACGACAGGGACTTATAGCGATCGGGCGGAAAAATATCCGCATCAAGAACCTGCGGAAGCTTCGCCAGCTCTTTTAAACCATCTGCGGCAAACAGGCCAGAACCTCCCCAATCGGCCTGACGATTAAGAGGAGAACCATCATGGCAGATCTCAGCTGGATGCCTCGAGACAATGAACTGAAGAACCACGACCTCTGGGGTGACGAGCATTTCGGAAGTTTCGACAGCCCCCCGAACGTTGTCTACGAAAAAAGGCCGATCGTAGACCCCAAAGGCAATGAAATCGACGGCCTTTACACCGCATGGGTTCACCTCAACAACCCCCGACAGTACAACTCGTATACGACTGAAATGGTGAAAGGCGTTATCGCCGGAATGAGCCGCGCCTCAATGGACAACACCGTCGTCATGGTGGTGTTCACCGCGGTCGGCGACAAGGCCTTCTGCACCGGCGGCAACGTCAAGGAGTACAGCGAATACTACTCGATGCGCCCGCCCGAGTACGCGGCATACATGGACCTCTTCAACGCCATGGTCGATTCGATCCTCATGTGCAAGAAGCCGGTCATCTGCCGCGTAAACGGCATGCGCGTCGCCGGCGGGCAGGAAATCGGCATGGCCTGCGACCTTACCGTCTCAAGCGACCTCGCTATTTTCGGGCAGGCCGGTCCGCGCCACGGCTCCGCGCCCGACGGCGGCTCGTCAGACTTCCTGCCGTGGTTCCTCGGCATCGAGGACGCGATGTGGAACTGCGTCTCCTGCGAGATGTGGTCCGCATACAAGATGAAGCGCATCGGCCTGATCTCGAAAGTCGCGCCCGTCATAAAGGACGGAGACGACTGGGTCCGCAACCCGCAGATTATTCTCGACAAATACGTCGACGACGGCGAAATCGTCTACGGCGAGTTCAGGAGCGGCGAAGAGTTCAAAAAGGCGCGCGCTTTCGTGAAGGAAGCCAAGACCGATTTTACGCGTCTCGATGGGGAAGTGAATAAAATCGGCTGGACCTTTACGAACCTCTTCCCCGGCTGCCTGATGAAGTCGATCGATTCCGTCCGCCTGAAGAAAAAGTTCTTCTGGGACCAGATGAAGGTCCCGAACCGCCACTGGCTCGCCGCGAACATGACGGGCGAGGCATTCCTCGGCTTCGGCGCCTTTAACACGAAGAAAATCACCGGCCGGGACGTTATCGACTTCGTCGAGTTCCGCAAACAGCTCGCCGCCGGCGCAGAGTGGAACGAGGAGCTATACGCGAAAGTATTGGGAAAACCCAAGGAATAACCGAGGTGATTCATGTGCGAAACTCTTGTAAAGGATAAAGTCGCCCTCGTCACCGGCGGCTCGCAGGGAATCGGAACCGCGATCTCGCTCGACCTTGCCGAGAACGGCGCCGACGTCTGCCTCACCTACCGCAAGCACGAAGCCGAGGCAATGGAAATCGCCTCCGAAATCGAAAAGATGGGCCGCAAGGCGCTTGCCGTCCACTGCGACCTCTCGAGTTTCGAGGCCGCAGGCAAGGCCGTCGAAGCATGCATGGAAAAATTTGGTCATATTGACATCCTCGTCAACAACGCCGGCATGAACTGGGACGGCGTCTCCTGGAAAATGTCGGAAGAGCAGTGGGACAGGGTTATCGAGGTCAACCTGAAAGGTTATTTCAACATGGTCCGCCACGTCGTCCCGGGCATGCGCGACCGCGCCAAGGCGGAAAAGACCGGCGGACGGATTATCAACGTGACTTCGATAAACGGCCTTCGCGGCAAGTTCGGCCAGACGAACTATTCCGCGTCCAAGGCCGGGATTATCGGGTATACCAAGGCGCTCGCAAAGGAACTCGGAAGGGCGGGGATAACCGTCAACGCGGTCGCGCCCGGTCTTATCGAGACGGCGATGCTCATGGGCCTTAAGCCGGAGGACAAGGAAAAAGTCGAGAAGCTCGCGCTCGGCGAGATGGCGCTCCCGCACATCGGACAACCCAAGGACGTTGCGCATCTCGTAACGTTCCTCGCAAGCGACAACAGCCGCCATATCACCGGCGAAGTCATTAAGGTCGACGGCGGACAGTACATTTAAATACAGGAGCAGAAACATATGACTCTTCCGCTTACTGATATCGTTTGTATCGGCGCGGTACGGACGCCGATGGGTCGCTTCGGCGGTTCGCTGAAGGACATGCCGTCTTACGACCTGGGGGGTGCGGCAATCAAGGCCGCCGTTGAGCGCGCGGGTCTTACCGGCGACCAGATCTCTGAGGCTGTTCTCGGGATGTGCCGCCAGGCCGGCAACGGACCCAACCCGGCACGTTCGGCGGTGCTGAAAGGCGGACTCGCAGACCACGTCTCCGCGCAGACGAT
Source organism: Planctomycetota bacterium (assembly GCA_004376375.1). Classification (GTDB taxonomy): domain Bacteria; phylum Planctomycetota; class E44-bin39; order E44-bin39; family E44-bin39; genus E44-bin39. The sequence continues at coordinate 10,380 of SOJX01000113.1, read as the reverse complement.
CAACATGGCATGCCCGTCCGGCATGGTTTCGATGAACCATGCGGCGAACCAGCTTCGGCTCGGCAACGCGGAGTTCGCCGTCGCAGGCGGTTTCGATTCGATGTCGACGATTCCGTTTCTGATTCGGGGCTGCCGTTTCGACGGTCTGCCTTTCATGGGAAAGGATATCCTGGAAGACGGCTGGACCGATTCGATCGACCCGATCGTCGGCGTCGGCATGGGCGGCACGGCTGAAAACCTTGCCGACAAGTATCCGAACATAACCCGGGAAATGCAGGACGAGTTCGCCGCGGGGAGCCATATCAAGGCTTCCCGTGCCCAAAAGGAAGGGTTGTACGACGCCGAGATCACATCGGTTACTATCCCGGCAAAGCGGAAACAGCCGGAGAAGATTTTCGATAAGGACGAGACCATCCGCCACGAAATCTCAGGCGAGAAAATGGCGAAGCTCAAGCCGTCGTTCAGAAAAGACGGATGCGTCACGGCCGGCAACGCGTGCGGCCTTTCAGACGGCGCGTGCGCGGTCGTCCTGACCACGCGCGAAAACGCAAACGCCGTCGGCGCAACGCCGCTGTTCTCAATCGTGAGTTACGCTCAGACCGCGGTCGATAACTCCATCATGGGAATCGGTCCATCGAAGTCAATTCCGATGGCGCTCGAAGCCGCGGGCATGTCGCTCGATTCGGTAGACCTTTTCGAAATCAACGAGGCTTTTGCAATACAGGTACTCTCGAACGTGCAGGAGTTGAACCTTGATCCCGAAAAGCTGAACGTTCACGGCGGCGCCATCGCACTCGGCCACCCGACGGGGATTTCGGGCTGCCGCATCGCGATTACGGGTTATTACGCCCTGAAGTCGCTTGACGGAGAAATTCTCGTCGCGGGCATCTGCGGCGGCACAGGCGTAACGAGTGCCATCGTGATAAAACGGGAGAGTTGATATGGCGGATTATGAATTTCATAAAGTTGAAATCGCAGACGGCGTGGCGACCGTGACGTGGAACCGGCCGCCGGTGAACTTTTTCAATATGGCGCTCATGAAAGAGCTTACAGGAATTCTCGACGGGCTCGCAAAAGACGATAGTGTACGCGTTATAGCCCTGACCGGCGAAGGCAAGTTTTTCAGCGCAGGCGTCGACGTCGGCGAGCACATGGGCGACATGGCCACCGAGATGATAAAAGTCTTCCACGGCCTGTTCCACAAGATGAACGAGGTTCCGCAGCCGCTTATCGCCCTCGTAAACGGCCAGGCGCTCGGCGGCGGCGCAGAGGTGGTACTTGGATGCGACATGGCGTTCGCACACGAAAAATCGAAGTGGGGCCAGCCCGAAATAAAGGTCGGCGTCTACCCGCCCATCGCGCTCGTGCTTCTCCCGCGCAAGGTCGGACGCATGAAGGCAATGGAGCTTGTGCTCGCGGGCGACGTTATCCCGGCCCAGGAAGCGAAAGACCTCGGCCTCTACAACGAAGTCGTACCGCTTGACAGCTTCGCGGACGCAGCAAAGGCATTTGTCGGCAAGTTTGCTTCCCTTTCCGCTCCCGTGCTTAAGATCACAAAGCGCGCACTGCTTCAGGGTCTTACTGGTATCGAGGATTTCAAGCTGGCGCTCAGGCCGATTGAGGAGTTATACCTGAACGAGCTTATGAAGACCGAGGACGCAAACGAAGGCCTTAAGGCTTTTCTCGAAAAACGCGACCCAGTCTGGAAACATAAATAGGCTTGAGACTTGAGGCCTGAGGCTTGAGTCATTGCCAGGAGCAAGGCGGTGACGACGACCTGGACGATCTTTTTTGATGATCGGATGTAAATATGGTCAAGAATATTATTATGGTATTTGTGCTCATTTTCATAATCTTCTATGCGATCCAGATTGCGGCCTTCCACTCGCTGGAAAAACTGGGCAGCAAGAACATGGGGGGGCAGGGCCTGGAAGGCCTTGAGGTACGGATAATGCTGGGCGCCAAGCCCTCGGACAAGTACATCCCCGGCCTCGGCGGCGCCAGGCTGGTCATGAGCGGACCCTGCAGGGTCGAAGTCGCGTACAAGGACCAGACCGAGTGGAAAACCATAAAGGAGCAGAAAGACGCGGACCTGGAAAGCGTGGTGGTTCATTCGGATGCGCAGAAGCTCTATGTATACGTAATGATCAAAGGCGCCAAGGAGTTGTTTGAACTGGATATAAATCCCAAGGAGTGAAGCAACCGGACATGAAAATGGTCAGACGTGTTATCGTTCCCGTGGTTGTGATTTTTGTTGTTCTTTATGTAATTCAGATCACGATCTACAGCGTTCGGGAGACACATGACACGATAGCCATTACCGTGGGCAGGAACGACCAGATTGACGTGAGCATCCTGTTGGGAGAAAAGCCGTCCGACAAGTACATCCCGGGGCTCGGCCTTGTGAGGATTATTACGGGAGAACCGTGCAGGATCGAGGCCCGATACAAAGACCAGCGCGTTTACAGGCGCATAGAAAAACTGGAAGACGTTAAACTGGACATGACCGAGAAGTATGTTGACGCTGAAAAATATTACGTCCAGATTAATGTGTTTGAGAAGCCCTTTGGCTTCAAGAAATAGGTTCGCCTGATGGATAAGCGCGCGACAAAACAGCAGCAACTGGAAACGGAGGGCTGGGAGCGGATGACCACTATGGACGAGCCCAGGCTGTCCGAGCTTGTCGAGGAATACAAAGAACTCGGCTTTGAGGTGCATCTGGAACCGCTGCACCCGGACGAGGAAACCGATTGCACGACATGCATGGAAGAGGAGCCGGAAAAGTACAAAACGATTTACGTGCGTAAAAATAAAATGTAGGGGCGGGTCTCAGACCCGTCCGAATAATGGGCGGGTTTGAAACCCGCCCCTACAAAACTTGTCAACTTATTGACTTATGAATACCGGAGGTGACCGATGGCAACGATGAAAGCGGCGATGTTCCTTGGGCCGGAGAAACCGCTCGAGATCCAGGATGTGCCGGTGCCTGAAATCGGACCGGATGAGGTGCTTGTAAAGGTGGCCGGTTGCGGCGTCTGCCATACAGACCTGCATTACATGGACCATGGTACGCCGACTTTCAAGAAACCCCCGTTCATCCTCGGCCATGAGCCGTCAGGAACCATCGCAGCGGTCGGCGCGAACGTGGACAACTTCAAAGAGAACGACCGGATCCTTCTCCCGGCCGTTCTCTCCTGCGGCGTCTGCGAGAACTGCCGCATCGGCCGCGAGAACATCTGCTACAAGATGGTGATGTTCGGCAACCACGTCGACGGCGCGTACGCCGAGTACGTCAAGGCCCCGGCGAAAGACATTTTCGCGCTGCCGGAAGAGTTGCCGCTCGAGGAGTCGTGCATTATCGCGGACGCGGTATCGACCCCGTACCATGCCGTCAAGAACCGCGGGCAGGTGAGGCCCGGCGATTACGTCGTCGTCGTCGGCTGCGGCGGCGTAGGCATGAATACCGTCCAGGTCGCGGCCGCCGCGGGCGGAACGGTTATCGCATGTGACATCTCGGCGGAAAAGCTCGAGCTTGCCAAGAAGTTCGGCGCTTCGTACGTCATCAATCCCGGTACCGACAGGGATGCGAACAAGGCCGCCATAAAGGAAATCAAAAAGATTACCAAGGGCGTGGGCGCGGACATCGCGATGGAAGTCATCGGTAAGGCCGCGACGCAGAACTTTGCGTTCAATACGCTCAAGATGGGCGGCAGGCTCGTCGTCATCGGCTTCTCGACGGAGAAGCTCTCGATCTCGGGCGGCAAGGTAATGTTCTTCGAGATGGAAGTCATGGGCTCTCTCGGCTGCAGGCCGGTCGACTATCCGCGCATTATCGAGCTTGCCCGCACCGGCCGTATAAACGTCAGGGATTTCGTCACCTCGAGACACAAGCTCGAGGATATCAACAAGGCTTTCGATCTCCTGCGCGAAGGCAAGGGCCTGCGCGCGATCGTAACACCGTAAGGGGGCAAGATGCGCTACATGATACTTTCTCTTGTGATGATTTCCATAGCTGCGTTCACGTGCTGCTGCACGGAAGAAACGCCCAAGCCCAAGGGCCCGGCACCGTCAGCAACCGGGGAAAAGGCCGCCGGGCCTGCGAAGCCGGAAACTCCGGCTACACCGCCTCCGGCGCCCGCCAAAAAATGGGTTCTCCGCGGCGATGACGGCAAGTACAAGGTTGAATACGTCGAGTCCGACCACCCGCTCAAGGCCCGGTCGCGCGGGCAACTGAGTACGCTCAGGACGTATACTGCTGTTCCGGCGCCCGCCAAGGGCAAAAAACTTGTCGCGGTTTTTGACACTTCGAAGGGCAAGATATCAGTCGAGCTCTTCCATAAGGAAGCGCCCCAGCACGCTGCAAATTTCGTGAAGCTGGCACAGGACGATTTCTACGACGGCGGGTATTCGCACCGCATCATGAAGGGTTTCATGATTCAGGGCGGCGACCCTAATACAAAAAACGCAGACCCGAACGACGACGGCAGCGGAGGTCCCGGCTATTGCATACTGGATGAGTTCTCCAGGACGCGGAAGCATGTTCCGGGAATCCTTTCCGCTGCTTCAACCGGCCAGCCCCATTCTTCGGGCTGTCAGTTCTTTTTAATGCACGCTGCAAATGCCGGTCTTGACGGCAGGTATTCGATATACGGCCAGGTAATCGACGGAATGGATATTGTTAATAAAATCGCGGATACGCCTTGCGTTGCAAGAAGTCCGCGGAACCCGGAGCCGAGCCTTCCGCAGGAGAAAGTATATTTCACTGACATCACTATCGAGGAACGCTAGCTTTATACAGGACGCAGGCAACCCACATGGAATGAAGGGAACACCATGGCTGAATATGAAAATATTCTCGTTGAAGTCGAGGACGGGGTAGCGACCGTTACCGTGAACCGCCCGAAGGCGCTCAACGCGCTGAACCGGAAAACCATGGAGGAGCTCGCGGCCGTGTTTAACCGGGTGCGTGAAGACGCTTCTATAACCGGCGTTATTCTAACCGGCGCGGGTGAAAAAGCCTTTGTAGCCGGGGCCGACATCGGCGAGATACACGAACTGAACGGGAAGATGGGCCTCGCGTTCGCCGAATTCGGCCAGGGAGTCCTGAACCTTATCGAGAACTGCGGCAAGCCCGTTATCGCGTGCGTGAACGGCTTTGCGCTCGGCGGCGGCTGCGAAATCTCGATGGCCTGCACGTTCCGCTACGCGACAGTGAAGGCGAAATTCGGTCAGCCGGAAGTCAACCTGGGCGTTATTCCGGGCTACGGCGGCACGCAACGGCTCGCGCGGCTGGTCGGCGAGGGGCGCGCGATGGAGATGTGCCTTTCCGGCAACCACATCAACGCGGACGAGGCGCATCGCATAGGTCTTGTGAATACGTTGTTTGATGACGCGGAGGCGATGCTCGCCGCCGCCCGGGACACGCTGAAGCTGATTGCGAAAAAAGGCCCGGAAGCTATCCGCCTTTGCATCGAAGCGCTGCACCAGGGACTTTCGCTGCCGCTTGCGGACGGCCTTGCACTCGAGGCCGACCGGTTCGCGCAGGCGTGCGCCACCGAGGACATGAAGGAAGGCACGAAAGCTTTTCTGGAAAAGAGGAAGCCCGAGTTCAAAGGTAAATAAATGTAGGGGCAAGGCATGCCTTGCCCCTACAATTCGAGGACCCGGCATGGAAAAAACAACCAACATCCTCATCTGCGGCGTCGGCGGCCAGGGCGTTATACTGATAAGCGAAATCATCGCCCAGGTGGCCGTTTTTGCCGGCCTCGAAGTGAAGCAGTCCGAAGTGCACGGGGTCGCGCAGCGCGGCGGGGCGGTCGTTTCGCACGTGCGGTACGGAAAGAAGGTTTACTCACCGCTTATCAAAACTGGTGAAAGCGATTTCGTTCTCGCATGTGAAAAACTCGAGGCCGTGCGGTGGGCCCACCACCTCCGCCCGGAGGGAAAACTGATTGTCGACGACAACGAGATAATGCCGACCGTGTTTGACCGCAAGACCAAATACCCAAAAGGGCTTCTGAAGCTGATAGAGAAAAGGAATGTACAGCCGATCGTTATCGACGCCACGCGGCAGGCGATTCAGCTTGGAAATATCCGCACCGCCAACACTATCCTGTGCGGTGCACTCGCCACGTTTCTTGATTTCGGCGACGAGGTATGGGATAAAGCGCTCCGTCACAGGTTTCCGGCCAAAATACTTGAGATCAATCTCAAGGCTTTCAGCCTGGGACGTAAAGCGGGAACCGAGAGCTCGACAACCGCAACAACCTAGAGAACCACTCACATGGGAATGACGATTACCGAAAAAATCTTTGCTTCACGCGCCGGGAAAAAAACTGTCAAAACGGGCGAGATTGTCATCGCGGAACTGGACCTTACATTCGCCCACGAGCTCTCCGGCATACTCTCGCTTGAAATATTCGACGAGCGGGGTTTCGATTCCGTGAAGAATCAGGAAAAAATGGTGCTTCTTTCGGACCATCTTACACCTGCCAAAGATATCAAATCGGCTGAAATGACGAAAAAACTGCGTGAATTCGCGCGGAAGATGAAAGTTGAGAAATATCACGAGGTGGGCAGAGGCGGTATCTGCCATATCCTGATCCCCGACAAGGGTTATGTGCGGCCGGGCGACCTCGTCATCGGCGGTGATTCACATACGACCACCTACGGAGCTCTCGGCGCTGTCGCATGCGGAGTCGGTTCAACCGATCTTGTCGCCGCATGGGTGACCGGCGAGTTGTGGTTTAAAGTACCGGAGCAGATGAAGTTCGTATATATGGGCGAGTTGACGGAACATGTCTGCGGGAAAGACCTGATTCTCGAAACGATAAGGCGAGCCGGCGTCGATGGCTGCCGCTACCGCACAGCCGAATTCGCGGGACCCGTCATCGAAAGCCTGCCGATGAACGACCGCTTCACCATGTGCAACATGGCCGCGGAAATGGGCGCAAAAAACGGTATCATCGCGGTCGACAAAACAACGGAAAGCTACCTCGCCGGGCGCGTGAAAGAAAAATATCCGCGTATTGAATCGGACCCGGACGCGCAGTATGCCGAAGTCGTCGAAATCGACGTGACGGATCTCGAGCCCGTCGTCGCGGCGCCGTATCTGCCATCCAAAGTCAGTCCTGCGCGCGGGTTCAAAGACGTTGAGGTCCAGCAGGTGGTTATCGGCTCCTGCACCAACGGCCGCGCCGCGGATTTACGCATCGCGGCGGACCTCATGCGCGGAAAAAGCGTCCACGAAAACGTACGCTGTATTGTGCTGCCGGGTTCGCAGGACGTTGTGAGGGAAATAATTGCCGACAGTACGTTCGACACTCTCGTGGCGGCCGGGTGTGCTGTTTCCACGCCGACCTGCGGGCCGTGCATCGGCGGGCACATGGGGGTACTGGCGGCGGGCGAGAAATGCCTGTCGACGACGAATCGCAATTTCCGCGGCCGGATGGGGGCGCCTGAAAGCGAGGTTTACCTCGGATCGCCGGCGGTCGCGGCCGCAACGGCGATAACGGGACGGATAACTGACCCAAGGGACCTTGATTAGCAGACGAAGAGGAGAATCGGATTATGATTCAAGGCAGTGCACACCGTTACGGAGCGAATATCGATACCGACCGCATCATTCCCGCACGGCACTGCACCACCGCGGACGCAGCCGAGTTGGCTAAACATGCGCTTGAAGACCTTGACCCGGATTTCGTAGGACGGGTGCAACCGGGCGATGTTATAATAGCGGAGGAGAATTTCGGCTGCGGTTCCTCGCGCGAAGTGGCTCCGGTTACGCTGAAAGGCGCTGGAGTTTCGTGCATTATCGCAAAGGATTTTGCGCGCATCTTTTTCAGGAACGCAATCAATATGGGCTTTCCGGTGTTCGAGTGCCCCGAGATTGTGGATGTCAGCGAGACGGGCGACGTCATCATCGTCGACCTGGACGCCTGGACCATCGAGAACAAGACCAGGGGCAGGAAATGCAAACCCGCGGCATATCCGGACGAGATTCTCGCCATATTCCAGGCCGGCGGTTTACTCAACAGGATACAGGCGGCACGGACCCAGCCGACTGCCTGATAAGAGAATAACATGTGTTTAACTCCGGAAAGGGGACCGGTCAGGAGTTGCTCGAAACGTACAACACCAGCATAGTTTCAAGGAGGGAGCATGCCAAAGGATAGTTACCACATCGTAGTTCTCCCTGGCGACGGAATCGGACCGGAGGTTATCAGTCACGCACAAAGGATCCTGCGTGCGGTTGAGTCAGCCTCGGGGGTCAATTTCGATTTTGAAGAAATTCCCTGCGGCGGTCACTATTACCTTAAACACGAGAAAGAATGGCCGGACGGTTCGCTTGACCGGTGCAGAGCGGCTGATGCGATTCTTCTGGGCGCCGTCGGCCACCAGGTTGACGGCAAGGATGTTTTCACGAAGCCTGGAAGACCATACCCGACCTCGCGGCTGGCGGGATATGCCCAGGTTATCGGCAACCGGCAAAACCTTGATTTGTATGCGAACGTGCGTCCCATTCGCCTGTATCCGTCCGTAAAAACGAAGATTTCAAACCAGTTCAAGGAAGTGTGGAACGCGGACATGATCGATTACGTGATTGTGCGTGAAAACACCGAGGGCGCCTACACCAGCGAGACCGTTGACCTTGAAGAAAACGGCAAGTTCGTCGGCCGCGGAACAATGATCCGGGCCACCCGCAAGGCAACGGAGCGAATCGTGCGTTTTGCATGCAACCTCGCTCGTGATAGAAACCAAGAGAAGCGCGTCACCTGCTGCGACAAGGCAAACGTAATCGGCGCGCACAGCTTCTTCAGAGAAATTTTTACGGAGATCGCCTCGAATGAATTTCCAGATATCGAGCGCGACTACGCATATTTCGACGCCTTCTGTCAATGGCAGCTCCGCTCGCCCGAAAACTACGACGTCGTTGTGACTACGAACCTTGTAGGCGACGTCATCTCCGACAACGGAGCTATCGCACAGGGCGGGCTCGGTTTCGCGGCCGGCGGGAATATCGGGAATGACAGGGCCATGTTTGAGCCCATCCACGGCAGTGCGCCCAAATATACGGGGATGAACAAGGTCAACCCGACGGCGTGCATCCTCGCATGCAACATGATGCTCGAGTGGCTTGGCGATAAGCACGGGGACCCGGCCCTGACTGAAGCGTCGAAGAGACTCGATGAGTCTGTCGCGGAAGTATGGGCTTTGCAGAAAGCGGTGACCTACGACCAGGGCGGTTCGGCCAAAGGCTCCGATGTGGCGGAAGCGATCGAGGAGGCTTTTCTGTCAAGGTACCCGGTCAGTAACACTAAAAGCAAGAGTTAGAGCAGCGAATATATAAGTAAAAGAAAGGAGGGTTATTCGCCCTCCTTTTTAATTTCAGCTCCTTATGGTGCGGCGCATCATGCGGCAATTATTGATTCAATATCCGGTTTTCCTTGACTCGGTTTTTCCGACAGGTTAAAATGGTACGCTCACAACGGGAGTTGCCATGTCTTCGCAACCACAGAAAGAACAACGGATACAAACGGTACTTGAACGCGCACGGCAAATAGACCCCGATGTCAGCGCCGCTATTTTTCTAAGGCGTGACAGAGAACTGGCATGGAAAATCTGCCAGAAGCACGTCAGCGTACACGAAACACAGGCGGAACTTTACCTTGACCCGGATGAAGCATATACTTCTCCGGAGCTTGTTGACCAGCTCGCACGGGAATATATTGAACTCAGAAAGCAGGAGAAATAACCGGCAGGCGCAGCACGCTTGCGCGGCATTGCGGCTTCCTGTTCATTTTGCCCCAACATAATCTCTTTGTGCAATTCAATCTGCCCTGTACCGGCGGTACGGGTTTCAGGTAAATGATAATCCGCTGTGCGGCTCACGCCCGGCCTCTGAGCCGACGGGGAACAGGAAAGCGGTGTTCAAATGATGCGGCCCGTGCTGCGACAGACCTGGTTGTGGGCGCCGCTGGTACTTTACGCCGGCCTGATTTGGTATATGTCCTCCCGTTCAATAGTGCCCGGGAGTTCGTTTTTCACCTTTCCATTTGGCGACAAGGTGGGGCACGCGCTGATGTTCGGGGTGCTTGCCGCGCTCGTATGGCGTGCGCTCAGGGGCAGCTTCGAGCTGTCGCCGTCCGCGGCCCTGATTGCTACAACGATTTTGCTGGCGGTGGTCTACGGGGGGATAGACGAAATTCACCAGTCATACGTTCCGGGACGGTCCTCCGACGCCTGGGACCTGGCCGCCGACGCCCTCGGAGCGATGGCGATAACCTTCAGCCTGTACTTCTTCGCCGCTTCGAGGGAAAAAAGGCTTGAGGAAAAAGCTCGAGACCCGAGTCCTGAGGTTTGATAAAACACAGCCGATGA
>SOJX01000001.1 GCA_004376375.1 Planctomycetota bacterium | reverse complement strand
TTGAAGTGTTGAAGTGTTGAAGTGTTGAAGTGTTGAAGTGCTGAAGTGTTGAAGTGCTGAAGTTAAAAAGAATAATTTAATAATATATTTAGCGGCGCAGCTTGCTGCGCGTTATTAAAAATAATTAGCCGGCGAGCTTGCTCGCCGCTTCCCCTTTTCCCCTCTTCACCACGCCTTCCGGCGTGGTGCTTCCAAATCTTTTTTGCCTTTTGCCTTTTGCTTTATCCCGTACCCCGTCTCCTACGGGTTCGAAATATCGATCGGGCCCGAGTCGCCGCAGAACCCCGCCTCGATGTCGCGCGGGTAAATCCTGATAATGACCGTGAAGGCCCCGCTGCCGAGGTCGGCGGGTGAATCCCACACAAACTCCGCGATCACGCCGAACTCCGACGTCATGAGCCGCACACCGCCGTAGACGTCTTTCGCCGAGCGCGTGCACGGGCGGAAGGTCGCGCCGCCGTCGGTCGACCAGGCGACCGTCACGTCCGCGTAATCGCTTTCCACGTCGGTCAGCCAGAAGTAGAGCGGCACGTCGCCCGAGTTGCCGCCGATGCCGAAAAAGGACGCGCTGACGAGGGTGTTGGTGTCGAGCGCGAACTGGTAAACGCCGGGCTTCGATACCGGGAGCCACGCGATGCAGGAGCCGATGTCGAGCGTGAAGCTGTTGCCGAGGCAGGTCGTGTTTCCGGTCTGCGGGTCGAGTTCGTAAAGCTCGAGGCCGCGCGACATGAGCCCTATCGGCGAGAGGTTCGGATGGTAGGGCACGGCGACGGAGAAAGTCGAATTGGTCGTAACCGGCACGCTGCCCGGCCCGAACGCGACCGCGTAACCGCCGCGCAGCCTGCCCGGGGGAATGATATCGGCGTGTTGCCTGATTGTGATTACCGTGTCTTTCGACAGGTCGCCCGGGCTTGCGTCTATCCGCGCGCCGGGGATGTCGGACGGCATGCCGGAATGGATCCTGAGCGAGCCTCCGCCCGCGGCCGTCATCAGCGCCGACCGCCTCGTCGCGAGGAAGCCGCGGTTGTGCCGGACGGTTAGCGGCATGCCGTTTTCGGGGATAACAACGTCGCAGAGGCCGTCGCCGTTCAGGTCGGCAATGCCGAACCTCGGAAGCGGCGAGCCGGGATGCTGCGCGTCGAACTTTGCCGGCGGACCGAGGAGCAGCGCGCGGTCGTACGGCAGAACGGTGAACGAATCGGAGAGCGGGTCGGTGATAATCAGGTCTTCGCGCCCGTCGCCGGAAAGGTCTGCGCACGAAAGCGAGCTTGCGTTGCAGCCCGCGTTAAAAAGCAGCGGGCCGGCAAGGCTGCCCGGACCGCTGTGCAGAAAGACCGAGACAACGGACGCGCCCCCGGACGAGGCCACGAGGTCGGTCCTGCCGTCGCCGTCGATATCGGCCGCGGCGATGTCGGCGACAAACGCGGTGCCGGGGTCCAGCACGACGACGCCGGCCGGGTCGAGCATGCCGTCGGAGTTTTGCTGAACCACTATGATCGAAGGCGCGGCGGCTATGCCGACTGCCACGTCGTTCAGGTTGTCTCCCGTGAATTCGCCGATTGCGATAGAGTCGAGCTGGGGAACTCCGAGGTCGTAGAACACGGGCGCGTCAAAGCCCAGGCCGTTTCCGGCGGCGACGTAAACGCCGGCGTTTGCGGATTTGCCGATAAAGACCGCGTCCGTCAAACCGTCGCCGGAAACGTCGCCGGCCTCGAGACGGCTTGAGAGCGTCGAAGGTACGGTGAAGGCGGATATCAGGGCCGGAGCACCGCCCGAGTCCAACTCGAATGCGGCAAGCTCGAATTCGCCCGCGGTCGCATTATATGAAAGGCGTATCATTTCTTCCCGGCCGTCACCGTCGATGTCGGCGAGCTTCATTCCGAGCCGCGCGGTACCGGATATTTCCGGTGAAACGCTGCCGACCAGCAGCCCGCCGGCGGCCGTCTGGGTCAGTACGGTAAAACCGTTCTCGGTTGCCGGCAGACCGACGACGAGGTCGGTGAGGCCGTCCCCGTTTACGTCCATCGGCGACGCGTCGCCGGACGCGGTCCCGAGCGTGATGAAATAACCGGGCAGGAACCCGGCGGCCCTGTTCGACGCGGCGATGTCGAGCCGCATGCTCGAGAGCCCCGTGTCATAGACCGCGCTGACGAGGTCGTCGCGCCCGTCGCCGTCGAGGTCGCCCGCGGCCCAGCCTATGTTGTCCGTTTTCAGCGGAGCGAACCTGCTCCAGCGCCCGAGGCCGTCCATGCGGACGAACTGGCCGAAGCCGGGAAGGAGGTCGCTCCACCCGTCGGCGTCGACGTCGGCGGTGGTGAAACCTGAGCAGAACCAGTCGGTGAAGACGGCGGTTGAAGCCATACTGATGCCGGTGACCGGGTTCATATGTATTGCGGTTTCGCCCAGTCCGCCTCCGGGCGTGAATTCGTATGAGTGGAGAACGTCGGGCCGTCCGTCGAGGTCGATATCCAGGACGCCTACGCCCATGGTATTCCATCCCGGGTCGGACGAGTAGAGCACTTCGCCGTTGAGAGAGCCGCCCGTCTGCGTGTAGTAGTACTTGCCCAGCAGAATCTCCAGGGTAGAGGGATTGTCGTCGAAGTCGCCGATGTGGGCTTTCCCACCGCTTGACAGGGACGCCATCAGCGAGAGCGGTATAAGGTTCGACCCGTCCCACGTCGCGATTGTAAGGATACCGCCCGGTTCGAGCGAAACGATTTCCGCGGCGTTGTCGCCGGTCATGTCGCGTGCCGCGAGCGTGACGCCCGAGAGTATCGTGGAATAAACGGGCGCGGCAGGCGCGCCTCCGGCCTGTCCCTCGAGGACGCACACGAACCATGTTCCACCCTGGTCCGCGGCCGCGACGATGTCGCTGAGGCCGTCGCCGGTTACGTCGGCAATGACGGGAAGGATGAAACTGTTGGTTCCCCCGTAAACGCCGGGCGCGGTCCAGTTCATCATGCCGCTCTGCCGGACGACGCGCAGTCCGGTTTCGCCGGTGTGCGTGGTAACGATGTCCGGGCGGCCGTCGCCGGAAACGTCGCCGATGGCAATTTCGACTTTTGTCGATAATGCCGCGCCGAGGCCGACAGAGGATGGCCTGCTGAAGCGGTAATGATTCTGAACCGATATCGGAGAAAGCTCGAAAGCGGCGCCCGTCTCGCTGTCGCCTGGAACGATTCGCACGCGGACCTGGCTGAAATCGGCCTCGCCGATGTCGTGGGCCGAGTCCCATATGAAGGCATGAGAAACGCCCGCCGGGCCGGTCGCGAGGCCGTCTTTTCCTTCCGTGGCGCCGTGCTCGAACTCGGTCGCCGATTGCCAGGTCGCGCCGCCGTCGGTTGAGTATTCGACGTCAATGCCTGCCGTATCGCTTTCAGGGTCCATCAGCGCGTATCTTATCGGAATCGGCCCGCTCTGCGGTACCGCGGGCTGGACGGCGGACGCGGTGGGCGCTGTGTTCACGTTTACGGCGAACGGGCCGTAGTTATACTCCGACCCGCCTGCGTACGGGTCCAACGGCGTAATCCGCAGCCAGACCTGCGGCGCGTTTACCAGCCCGAACTGTCCGGCATAATCCCAGACGTAGACGTGCGAGACGCCTCCGGGCGCGCCGAGCAGACCGCTGTTGCCTTCGCTTCCCTGCCCCGCAGCTTCCAGCAGCGGGAGGAAAGTGAAGTTGTCGAATGAGTAGAGAATTATTATGTCAACGGAATCGCGGTCGTCGTCGAAGAGGTTGTAGATAATTCTCACGCCGCTTCGCTGTGCAAGCGGCGCGGTTGAAATGGATGCCGAGGGCGCGTTGTTCAGCGAGATCGAAAAGGGCGGCGTTTCGACCGGGCTTCCGTTGTCAAAAGCATCGCCCGGCGTGATGCGTATGCTGAGGTTGTCGTAATTTGCGATGCCGAGCTGGGCCGCGATGTCCCATATGAAGGTGTGGTCGGTCCCGGCCTGCGAGCTTGCAAGGCCGGCCGTGCCCTCGCTGATTGCGGTCTTGTCGGCGGTGAGGTAACCGGAGTTACCGGACTGGTATTCGACAATGATATCGACCGGGTCGGAGTTCGAGTCGGTCAGGCGGTAAGGTATAACCACGCCTTCGCGGTGGCCCGAAGGCGTGCCCGTGAATTCCACCACCGGCGCCTCGTTGTTCGCCGCGGTGAAAGCGTTCGATGTTGCCGCGCCGCCGGGCGATGCGGTCGCGGGCGTTATGCGGATGCGGACGTTGGGCACGTTTTTCGGCCCCAGGTCGGCGAGGCTGTCCCAGATAAACAGGTGCTGGGTGCCCGCAGATGAAGTGGCGAGGCCGATCAGGCTCGCGCTTCCGTTTCCCGGCGTCGCCGCCTGCCAGGTTATGCCGCTGTCGAGCGAAAAATCGACCGCGACGTTAACCGGGTCGCCCTCCGGGTCCCTCAGCGTGAAATAAACCTGGATGTCGCCGCTTTCGGTCGTGCTGAAAGGCTCGACCGCCGCCTTCGGCCTGGTGTCGAAGGGGATGAGCTCGTCCTTGTCGTCGCCTCCGAAGTCGATTGTCGCCCCGCCGATGATGGCGGCCGTAACGCCTGCGCCGCATCCGCCGGCAAGCGCGGCAAACAAAAACGAAACCAGCAGCAGGCCTGTAAGGGAATAACGCCGTTTCATATTTATTGCCCCTTCGTCGGAAGCGGTGTTCGCTCTATAACGCCGGAAAACCGGGCCCGGCTTTGCGCCTTTCGGATGCGTTGTGCGAAACGGATATTCTAACATTCCGCCGGGCCGATGACAATAGGTTGCTTTCATAAAAGCGGGACTTAAAGCAGCTTGTATTCCGATTGAGAGCGGCCGAGGAACTCGATGATACGCGACGCGACTTCCTCGGTGCGCAATCCGCCTGGCACGAAGCGCAGGTGTTTGATACTGAGCAGCGACCGGAGTGAGGACGCCGTCCGGTCCGCATCGACGAGAAAGACCGGGGTTTTTTCATGCGCGGATTTGCGTCTCAGGAACCTTACGAACTCCACGAGTTTTCCGCCCGTATCGGCCGCTGAAACGACGATGCAGTCCGGGCTGCCGTTGGAGAGGTCGTAAACAAGGTCGAGCATCGATCCGAATTCATCGACGATTACGTTGCTTTCAGCCGCGAGTGCGTCGGCGAGTCCGGCGCGGTGCCTGTCCGAGGCCATCATCAGCCATATGTTCGGGATATTCAGATAAAGCTTCACCTGTCCGGCGAACTCGTCGACCGGAATATCCTTCGTAATCCATTCCAGGAACGGGTATTGCTGCACGATCGGGTCGGACGCGGGCTTTTCCGCCTCCGAATATATCATAACGGGGATGCTGTCGATTCCGCGGCGAAGCATTTTCTCGAGTATCTCCAGGGCGTTTCTGTCCTCGAGCTTGACGTCCATTATGACAAGGTTCGGCTTCGCCTCCATGATCTGGTTGATGAGGGTTTCGCCGCTGTCGGTCGCGCTGACGACGTGCCCGCCCTGGCTCACGAGGTCTTTTATTTTGCGGCGCACTTCTTCGTCCCGGTCCGCGACGTACAGCTTCTTCGGCGGACGCCTCGGCGCGATCGTCCCCATCTCCTCCTCTCCGCGTGCGATGGCGGAGATGCTGTCGAGGTTTTCGAGAATAAGGGTTCGGGTGTCTTTTTCAAATTTCCCCTGCTCGACGGAATCGTGTACGCGCCTGATAAGTTTCTCCATGTCGTCTTCGCTTCTGGCAAGGTTGTCGAGCGCCTTCCTGAGCTGATCGCCGGGAAGCCGGCCCGCGGCCAGTTCCCGCACGAGGAGTTCTCCGCGAACGTCCATCGAGAACTGGTCGACGAGTATGTCCGCGCCCGCGTCCCCGGTGGCGTCTTCGTCCATGACCGTTTTCCGAAGCTCCGGGTCAAGCAGCATGATGACCTTGACGAGCAGGTCTTTGGAAGACAGCCACGACGTGGACTCGTGCGTGTACATCCGGGCGATTCTCTCGAGGCTTTCGAGCGTCGCTTCCCTTGTCGCGGCCCTGTCGCTTATGCCCTTCGCGCCGAGCTTTTCCCTGACCGCCTCCGATACGGATGATGCAAGGAGTTCGGGATGGGTTTCGGTCGGGTTGAGCATACGCTCCATCGCGCGCGTCTCGTCGCCCGCTTCTTCCTGGAAGTCGTCGATAACGCCTTTCTTCGGTTTCTTCGTTTCCTTCAGCTTGCGTACAAGGTAGCCGCGCAGCACCGATTCCTGCTTCTCGATATCCAGGAGTTCGTCTTTTTCTTCGGCCGCGAACCCGACCGTTCCGGTCTCCGGGTGCTCGCCGTCGCGGATATTGATCCTGATGTTCTCGGTTTTCTGTGCAAGCACCTGCTCCGGGCCGCCCGCGGCCTTGAGTTCGTCCGGCTTCATGGCGAACATCTTCACGAATTCCAGCAGCTCGGTTTTCGTCAGCTTGCTGATAAACCTGACGCTCTTCATCTGCGCCCTCTTGAAAAGTTTGGCGAGGTCCTTCCGGGTCTTTTCGCTCACCTCCGCCGGAATGCCCTCGATAAGCAGCTCACCCCTGACAAGGTGGACGAAGAAATCGGGAACATACAGAAAAGTATCGCCGAGGGTTTTCATCATCTCTTCGAGACCGCCCTCTATGAACGGATGCTCGAAAGGGTAAAGCTTCGAATGCTTGACCACTTTCAGGATCTGCTTGAGGAACTGCGACCCGTACACGATGACTTTGTCTTTTGATTGTGAGAAAGGAGTTGATTCGTCCACTTGCCTGTCCGCTGTTATTTGTCTTTTGCGGTTATAACAAGGATATGAAAATAGCATCCGACAGTCAAGGAAGTTAACAGTTCTAAGTTATAAGTTAAAAGTCAGGAGTCTGGAGGCACCACGCCGGAAGGCGTGGTGCCCGAACGTGCATTTCCATTTCACCCGCGCGGGTGTAGGGGCACAGTATGCTGTGCCCCTGCAAATCGCGCGGCGAAACCGCGAATGCAGGGGCAGGCCCCCGCGCCTGCCCAAAAAAATGCAGTGGCAGACGTTCCTGCCCGCCGTTGATTATGACTATCTTGTGCCGAAGTTCTGCACCCAGTGCGTGGCGCATCCGTCGCAGAGCCCGACGCCGATGTGGGTAAAGCTGCTGTTAAGTATGTTCGCCCTGTGACCCGCCGAGTTCATCCACCCGTTCATGACCTGTGTCGGTGAAGTCTGGCCCATGGCTATGTTTTCCGCGATACCGGCGTACAGGTCGGGAATGATTGACGGGAAAGTATAGCTGCCTGCACGTCCTTCCCGGGCGCGGTCGTCCGGAGACTTTCCGTCGGGGTTGATGTGGTCGAAAAACCCGCGATCACACATGTCGTTCGCATGCGCTTTCGCGCATGCATGCAGCCCGTCGCACCATTGAAGCGGTGCGACGCCAACATCGGCACGCTCCTGGTTGACGAGTGTGAATACTCCCTGCTCGTAATCAGTTCCTGTTCCCGTTCCCGTGCCTGTTCCCGTACCTGTCCCGGTTCCCGTGCCGGTGCCTGTTCCCGTTCCCGTGCCCGTTCCCCCCGACATTATAAAAGTTTTTGTCGCGCCGCGCGTGCCGTCTGTTCCGCCGGCATTCGGGGATATGCGGATCGATACTTCCTGTCCCTGGAGGGTGGTCAGGTCCGTGCCGGCGTCCCACACGAAAGTATGTTCGACCCCCGGGAACGCTCCGGCTGCAAGGTTCGACGTCTGCGCGCCCGCAGCCGGGGTGCAATAGCCCCAGCTCTGGCCGGAGTCGACGGTATACTGGACCGTTACCTCGCTCGTCCGCGGAAGAACATCGACGAGCCGGTAGCTTATCGTGACATTTTCATCCGCCGGCGAGTTCGGCGTATTAACGAACGCCCGCGGCGTCTTGTATGCCGCGTCGGAGAACCCCCGGATATTGCAGCTTGCAGCCGCTACCGAAACGATAATTGCAAGGAAAACAAGTGGCCGGGATTTCATATCGGTATCCTTTTTTAATATTCCGGAGTTTTATCGTCTGTTTGAGTTACGTATCTAAACGGAACACGGTAAATGTTCTCAGAATCATATTTTACCCGATTCGACAGGAATTTTCAAGAGCAACCTTATAACTCCCGCGTTGCCCGGTACACCCCCCGCAAACCCTGACGATAAGTAGGGGCGGGTCTCAGACCCGCCCGATTTGTAGGGGCACAGCATGCTGTGCCCTTTGGGTAGAACAGACATTCTTGTCTGTTCATTTTCTTCCGTAGCACGGGCGTCCCGCCCGTGATTATCATGGGCAGGATGCCCATGCCACAATACAGGCGCGGGTCCCAGACCCGCCCATATCGCGCCCGGCCCGTTACGACTTACCTTTAAAAATGGTAAAAATCTTATTGATAATTGTTTCGAGACATGTTAACATTGTCAAAGTATCGGCCGCTCCACCAGGAATTACCCGCCACGCCCGGCCGGCGAATCACGCGCAGCATTTCAAAACGTCGTCGCACGGAGAGGGGAAAAAAAAGCAGTGGCGGGGACATGCGAGGGATCGGGGACATGAAACGAATTTCGCGAAGCGAAATTGTTTCGTGTCCCCGGAAGCACAGTACATGCCACGATTTGCCAGAATTGTCATGCCAGGCGTTCCGCACCACGTGACCCAGCGTGGCAACCGCAGACAGCAGACATTTTTCACAAGTGAAGACTACGAGGAGTATTTGAATCTGCTCGGTGAATGGAGCAGGAGGGCGAGTCTTTCAGTCTGGGCTTATTGCCTGATGCCCAACCACGTCCACCTTCTTGTCGTGCCGGAAGATGCCAACAGCCTCAGGCAATGTATAAGCCAGGTCCATTGCAGATATACCCGAATGATTAACTTCCGTGAAAAGTGGCGTGGCTATCTATGGCAGGGGCGGTTTGCATCGTTCCCGATGGATGATTCCCACATGCTGGCAGCGGCGCGCTACATTCTCCTGAACCCGGTTCGCGCAAAGCTCGTCGATCAGGCTGACGAATGGCCCTACTCAAGCATCCACGCGCATCTGAAAGAAGCGGACCGGGGACATGCACGAATTTCGCGAAGCGAACGGACCGGGGACATGCACGTAATTTCGCGCAGCGAAATTCGTGCGTGTCCCCGGAAGCCCCTTGCCGAAGAACTGGTGGAAAAACAAGGCATTTCATGTTATATTGACGACTGGAATGCGTTTCTTTATGCTGACGTCTTGGAAGATGATTTCGGGGAACTCCGTTTTCACGAGCGGACGGGAAGACCGCTTGGCTCTGAAAGCTTTCTCGAGCGTATCGCGCAAACCGTAGGTGGGATTGTCAGACTGAAAAAGCGTGGCAGGAAAAAACAGAAAACAAAGCGAAGAATAAATGCGCGAAAAAGGAGAAAAACAGGCGATTGAGCTCGCACTCCATAACTTATTATATACTAATAGGTTGCGGAATGAAAAAAGTGAGTGTCCCCTGATAATTGGTGGGTCGAAATTAGCACGTACAGTACAAAGATTGGAAAGGATGGAATTACGATAAAAGCCGTATGCAAAGGTGAAACTGATAATGTCGCGGCCACGGGCATATGGGTGGAATTTGTTGAGGCTTTACACAATTATAGCAGTACTCTGTGGTCAGATATTGGGGATGAGACAAAAAAAGCCATTGATGCACGAGGAGGGAAATGCGGACTTGCCGCACCTTCAGGCAAATACGGCTTGAGGAATGTAATTGCCTTCAAGTTCAAGGTGCATCCTGTTGGTGTCGGTAGGGGTGACACAAGTTTTGTCAAGTTTGATGATGCTCGCCAGGTTGAAGGCAAAACATGGAAAAAAACTGGCACAAAAGATGCAAAGATTTTAAAACCACGTAGTTTTCCATCTAAAAATGAAGCTGCTAATGATGATAAAAAGAATAACCTTGGTGAAAGCAATGATCCGGATAGTGCTGGTCATATTTTTGCCCACGACCCTCCTGGCCCAAGAGAGTTAGAAGCATTTTCCGATATATTGATGTTGCGCTATAATTTTAATGAATTTATCAGAGTTAGCTTCAATAATGTTAGGCCAAAGGGGGGATCAGGTAAAACCCCACAAACCGTTGGAAGTCGCTGCTCGCCCAAATATAAATGGCATGTACGCCATACATTTGATAAGGTCAATGAGAAATGGTCAAGAACCACGGGTGATGCCAGCGACACTGATGATAACGAAACTGATGAAAATGACATTGACGAAGACCATAAGTCAATTGGAAGTGGGCCTTAAGCAGAGTAAAAAAAAGAAGGAGCTTGAGGAATGGAACTTAAATGTCTGCCATTATTAATCTCTGTGGTTATGCTGGCTTCATGCAACACTAATGCAGTTTGCCCCAAGGACCAAGAAAAGAAAACTGCCAGTATGAATAATGATATAGATAGATTAAAGAGCTCTGATTATGATGAAAGAGAGAGGGCAGCTGGGTCTCTTATAGAACGAAGAACGAAAACTATTTCTGACCTTCTTGAAATTGCCAAGTTATCTGACAATAACAATAGCAGTAAAGAAGTATTTGGCAGATGGGAAGCGGCCATTTTTTTGCTGGGAGAACTACGCGCAGAAGAAGCAGTCAAATTTTTAGTAGACAACATTGGATTTACAACTCCTGGCTCGTTAATGGAGGACGATTCTGAATATGATGGATTGCCCTCCGTAGAAGCACTAATCAAGATTGGCATTCCCTCTACAGAGCGGATATGGGCAAATATCGGAATGGATAGACTGGATAAGAAAACAATACAACTATATGTATTAGTACTAAGATATATTTATGATGCATACGATCAAAAAGATCTCCGAGTTCTTATCGAAAGTAGGTTGAAGAAGGAGTCGTCTGACGATGAAAAAGCAAATCTTAAAGAATTATTGGGCAATATAGGATTTAGAAGGTAAGTTCTCAAGAAATAGAAGAAATAGGGACACCCATAACCGAGTATGTCAAGGTGTTCCCTGCCGCGATTCCAATTAAATGAATCCCCGGACACATACTGATTTTAAAATTATATATGAGGTTATTAAGTCTTATCCGATTTTTCACCCTGAAATCAAGTTTAAAATAAAAAGTCGAAAGTCAAAAGTTCGAAGAGTTGATGTAAACTGAGATTACACTTCAAACTTTTAATTCCCGACAAAAACCATGCCGAAAAATTCTAGGGTTACAAAACAGGGAATTCTGTCACAAAAAAGGGACGGTATACGTCTTTTCGAAACTGATACCACGCGATTGCGGCACTTTAACACCCGTTTGTTGGCCTGCAATGGGTGTTTGTTGGCCTTACCTGAACGAAAAAAGTGGGAATTTTCCGCAAAACGTGACAAAACTTTTACATTTAAATTACCGGAATCATTATATTATATATTCTTAATCTCCCCCAAAAAATAGAATGACTCTTGACGCGCGGCCCTCGACTCCTGACGCTCAAGGAATTGCCTTGTCCATTTATATGCCGTGCGGTATAATCATGCAACTTCAGAAAACAACATGCTTTGGATGCCTCGGGGGCGATCTGTGGCTTATAAGTTAATACTGGCCTCGGCTTCACCACGTCGAAGAAAACTCCTTGAGGATGCAGGATTTACGTTCACCGTCCAACCGGCAAACATAGAAGAGCAACTCCCCGAATCGGGCGACCCCGAAAAAACAGCTATCGCAAACTCGCTTGTGAAAGCACGTTGGGTCGCAAGGCAGCACGACTCGGGCCTCGTGGTCGGGGCTGATACCGTTGTCTCGTACGACAGCCGGATTATAGGCAAACCGGTTGACGAGAAAGATGCAATAAGCATTCTGCAAGCCCTTTCCGGCACCCGCCATAAGGTGGTAACGGGGATTGCAATTATCGAACCCTCGACCGGCCGGGAGGTTACAGCCGCCGAGACCACCGGTATCGTTATGCGGCAAATGAGCGACGAGGAAATAAGAGCATATGTGGATTCCGGCGAAGCGACCGGCAAAGCCGGAGCATATGCCATCCAGGAGACCGGAGACAGGTTTGTAGAAAAAATCGAGGGGAGTTTCTCCAACGTCGTGGGCTTTCCTATCGATCTATTCCGTAAGCTTTTAGCGGATTTTACCGGAGAGCCCGGCGATGGATAGAAGGTTTGTATTAAGAATGGCGATCTTCGGCGGGCTGGCAGTCCTTTTCATACTCTTGCTCATCCCGTATCTTTTCATGACCACACCGCTGCACGTCCTAATCAAGCTGGGCGGCGAACTTGCAGAGAAGCACAATATAAACCGCCCGGCCCTCGGCGCCGAGTGGGGCGAAAAAGGCAAGCTTACCCAGATTATCATAAGCTACGAAACCAACGTGTTTAAAGATGAAGGGCGGCTCGAGCGCGAAATGAACGATGTAGTCTTTCGTACGTGGGAAGTGTTTGAGGAATACAACAGGAAAGTTGATGAGGAAAATAGAAAGCTTCGAAATGAGCCGGTTGGGGCATCTTCCCGCGGGAAACGCAAGCGCACTTTCCGGCCGGGTTTGTACAAAGTTATTGCAAAACCCGTGAAAGGGGGAGGATGTGCAGCCGGGGAAATGGAGACAAAGGAGCGGGTTTACGGCGCGGCATTATTTATGCCGATTACCCAGTTCCGCAGGCACGCGCATAGACTAGCGGGTAAAATAAAGCAATATAAAGGTTTATCCGTAACCGTCGAGCCTGTTATCGTTTTCCCGAAAGGACCGTTCGGCGTAATCTTCACCTGTACGGAAGGGCCGGGAGAGGACAGGGAAAAGGTTTTGAAGGAAACGGCTGACTGGGTGCTCAATGGCTGGCGGCTCGGGACGGCTAAACTCCACTGGGTGGAAATCAGGGACCCCGGGAGCGGCAGAAGCGCGACTGCGGGCGACAGGCCCGGCGCCGAGAAGGTTCCCGAGCCTGAGCCGTCGGAAAAACCCACGCCGGAAGAAAAACCGGAACCGAAAACACCTGCCGGGAAACAATGAACTGGCTGACCTACGTAATATACGTCATGGGCACGTTCATACTTGAAATCGCCGCCATACTGTCGGTCGGGATGCTGATTACCTTTATCCGCGAACGTGAGTGGCGCGCGACCGGGCTGGCCCTGGCGATATTGCTCCCGGTTTTTGCCGGCTACAGTGTTCTGCTGTTTGTTGATTACCCCGGCAGGAGATGGGTTGCCCTGGCCCTAGTCGGTATCTCAATCTTTGCAGCTCTTTTACTGCTTTTGCCGATAGGCCGCAACGAGCCTTTGCGCGTGACAGGTGAAGAGAAACGCGTTGACGAACGGGACGCTGTTTTCCACCGCTTCTACAGGCTGGAGGAGGGGACGCCCGAGTTCGAGGCATATTATAAAGAACATCCCGAGAAAACGGAATTCGACGAAGCCGTGCGCGCCCTCCCGCCTCTGGCCGGGCCGGGGGCAAAAACTTATGGTTCGCTTTCGTCCCCGTTCCAGATTGCGTCCTTCAGCATAATCGAAGAAATCTCACGCGAGATTGACTGGGAGCCGCAGCCGGTTGAAGAATCTCCCGTCAAGGCTTCGCCGGAAGAATTCTCAAAACGTGTTAAAGGGTTCGCGCGTTATCTCGGCGCCGACCTGGCAGGATGCACGAAGCTCAACCCCGCATACGTCTACAGCCATATCGGCCGCTCGCCTGGGAAATGGGGCGAGCTGGTCAGTCTCGAGCACGAGAACGCAATCGCGCTCGCGGTTGAAATGTCGTACGACATGGTGCGCCACGCACCCGACAGCGCGGTTACGACCGAGACCGCTTGGAAGTATCTCAAGGTCGGCGTGGTCGCCATGACGCTTGCGCGTTACATCAATCTTCTCGGCTATGAAGCGCGGGCGCACGTTGACGGAAACTACCGCGTGATGTGCGTGCCGGTCGCGGCCGACGCCGGGCTTGGCGAGCTCGGAAGGCTGGGGCTTCTTGTGACTCCGAAGTTCGGGCCGCGGGTGCGGCTTGCCGTCGTGACGACTAACATGCCGCTTGCGCCCGACCCGCCCGTTGCTTTCGGCGTGCAGGATTTCTGCACGTTCTGCAAGAAGTGCGCGACCTGCTGCCCGTCCGGCTCCGTCGACAAAAATGATAAGCAGGAATACAACGGCGCGGAAAAATGGCGGAGCGAGCAGGACACCTGCTACCGCTACTGGCGGATCTGCGGCTCCGACTGCGGAATCTGCGTAAAGGTCTGCCCCTATTCCAAACCGACGACTGTGATGCACAACCTGATAAGATGGCTCACCGCCCGAAACGCGCTCGCCCGAAGGTTTGCCCTCATCGGCGACGACTTCTTCTTCGGCCGAAAACCGAAAACAAAATACTCGCTCCCCGAATGGCACGGGAAATAATAAATTTCGGATTGCGGATTGAGAATTGAGAATTGCGAATTGAGAATTGTGAATCGAAAATTGCGAATTGAGAATTGAGGATTGTTAATTATTAATTCCAAATTATCAATACCCAATTTTCAATACTCAATTTCCAATTTCAAATTCTTAACTAACGACCCATGACTCACGACCCACTCCTCGCGACCCATTTTCATGTAAAAATTTTGTAATATTTTGCGTAAAATACCGTCTTTTTTCGCCCCGATAAGGCCAACAAACACCCATTGCAGGCCAACAAACGGGGGGTAAAGCGCCGCAATGAGGTGGTATCGGGAAAGAAAGGGTTCCGATTTTGTGACATTCTTTCGGGAAATGTAACGCGGAAATTTTTTGGAATGGAATTTGTTGCGGCTATAGATGATTCAGTGTTTTCCGTCACTTTCGGGCCATTTTTTTCTTGTCTCCTTCTTCCGGTACCCGGTACTTGGTACTCGGTACTTCTTTTCCTCTTGGTGGGGTGAGAAGTCAGATATTCCTTAATAGCATCATAAATCCATTTATAATTAATATGTGTTCGAGGATTTTTCATTATACATGCAACTTTCCAGGGAGTGTTGAAGGAGGATGAATTATCTATGCATTCAAAATTTTGATAATGTTTCTAACTGCTGAAATCCTATACGCCGGCGGCGGTGCTGATAATAATGAAATTATATTTGGCTTTACTTATATTCCCAGGTTTCGTCACCTCCAGGAGAACCGACGAAAAGTCCAGTTAATAACAACAGGCAGGGGCTTCCCATTTGGGGTTTTTGACAGGAATTCAGGCACAAAAAAATATTCTCTTACGTTATTAACCAAACTAAGGATTAAACTTCGCGATAAAGAAATCACCTTCACCAGCCGAGGTGAGAATTGTTTCGTTCTCTTCGCCTGGGCCGAAGGTTGCATCACTGCTCCAGAAAACTCCGGTCAACATCGCAGAGCCGTCGGGAAGAGCGGCTACGCCCTTGCCATGATCAGAAGCGCTTCCGCCCGCCCGCTTTGCCCATGCAAGCATGCCGTCAGGATTGTACCTGGCTATGAAAATGTCCTGTTCATTAGATGGGCCGACCGCATATATAAGGGTTTCGTTGTTTTCACCCTGGCCGAAAGTTGCGTTGTCGTAGAAACCTCCCGTCACAAGCGTGGAGCCGTCGGCGAGTGCGGCTATACTTAGCCCCCATCCTTCGGAGCGTCCGCCGGCCCGTTTTGCCCAGGCGAGTGTGCCGTCGGGATTATATCGGGCCACAAATATATCTAATCTGTTGGGGGAGTAAAGGGTAATTTCGTTGGTCTCGCCCAGGCCGAAAGTCGCATTGTCGTAGAAACTTCCTGTAATAAAGGCCGAGCCATCGGGAAGCGACGCGATATCATGTGCACTGTCACCGAACGGAAACACCTCGACCCCGCCGGCCCGTTTCGCCCAGGCCAGCGTTCCGTCGGAATTGTAACGGGCGACAAAGATGTCGAGAGCGCCGGCCGATGTGAGAACGGTCTCGTTTGCCTCGCCTTTATCGAAGGTTGCGTTTCCTGTCGAAGGCCCGCCGAAACGCCCTGTTATCAGGGCAGAACCGTCCGGAAGTGCGGCTATGCCTTCGCTGTAAACATATTTTGTCCCGTTCGCCTGCCTGGCCCAGGCAAGAGTTCCGTCGGCATTGTACCTGGCTATAAAAAGGTCTATTTGATCCGGGCCGGACGTATTAAGAACCGCCTCATTGTCTTCCCCCGCGCCCAGGGTGACGGTTTCACGAAAATATCCCGTCACAAGCGACGAGCCGTCCGAAAGAGCGGATACGCCCCGGCCCTTGACATCTTCCGGACCGCCTGCGCTCGTGGCCCATGCAAGCGTGCCGCCTGGATTGTATCTGGCGATAA
Organism: Planctomycetota bacterium; assembly: GCA_004376375.1. Lineage (GTDB taxonomy): Bacteria > Planctomycetota > E44-bin39 > E44-bin39 > E44-bin39 > E44-bin39. The sequence continues at coordinate 5,949 of SOJX01000001.1, read as the reverse complement.
ACATGTCGTAGTAGCCGCTTGAGTGAAGGACGGTCTCGTTGTCTTCGCCCTCGCCGAAAACAACGGGCGCCATGAACCCCAACTCCTCAAAATGGCCTACCACCAGCACCGAGCCATCCGGAAGGGCGGCGATGTCAATTGCGATATCGGTCACCCCGCCGCCCGCACTCGTTGCCCATCCGAGAGTTCCGTCGGGATTGTATTTCGCGACCAATATATCAGCGCTGTTATCCGCGCTGCTCAGTACCGTCTGGTTGTCATCTCCCGCGCCGAAGGTTACCGTACGCGAGAAATATCCGGCTACTGCCGCCGAGCCGTCTGGAAAGGCGGATACACAACAGCCTTTATCTCCGGATATCCCGCCTGCGCCCTTTACCCAGACAAGCGAGCCGGGCTCACCGGTGTAGAAGCTCCATAGGGTCGTCGAAGAGTTGCCGGCGGCGTTGTAGGCGATTACTTTCCAGTAATAGCTGGTCAGATAATCGAGCGCTCCGGGATCGTAGGAAGAATCGCTTACCGTTGAAACGTAAGGCGGGTCTGAACTGTTTCCGAAGAAGACGTAATAACCATCTGCCCTTGCCGAGTTGTCCCAGTCGAGGATTGTATTCAGGGCAACATTTATCTCTCCATCATAAGGCGAAGGATTTGCCGGTGTCTCTGGCGAGCGGTTGTCGACGGTAAAGAGGTCTGTAAAACCCGGTTCGCCGGGGGCGGTGTCGGATGGGGTGATGCGGATGCGGACGGAGTTTTCGAGCGATGAAGTTGCAACGCCATCGGTCAACGAATCCCAGACAAACGTATGAACAATGCCGGCGCTGCTTGCCGTGAGGTCTGATACTCCTTCGCCGCCGGTGCCTTCGGTCGCTATCTGCCAGTTGCCACCGGTGTCGAGAGTGTATTCGACAAGTATGCTGCAGTTGTCGTTATCATCGTCGTATAGTTTATAGATAATCGAAACATTGCCGCTCTGGATACCGGCCGGGGTCGTGACGCCGGCCATGGGCGGCCTGTTGCCCGGCGGCTGAACGTTGTTTACTGAAAAATCGTTCGAGGTGCCGGCGAAGCCCTGCGCACTGCTGAAAGGTGTGACTTTTATGCGGACGTTATCATCCTGCATTCCAAGCGCTACGCGGTCTATAAGAGAATTCCATATAAAGGTGTGATCCGTGCCGCCTTTGGAAGTCGTAAGATCAACCGTCCCTTCACCGCCATCGCCCCGTGTCGCAGAGTTCCAGTTGGCACCGCCGTCGACTGAATACTGGACCATGACATCGGAGGGATTTGCGTCCAGGTCGGTCAGCGTGTAGGTGATGCTGACATTGCCGGACTGGAGGCCCGATGGTGTCTGTACCAGCGCATATGTGGGATTATCAACCACAAGCGGGATGTATATAAAGCTTTTTTTCCTGCTGCAGCCCGTTGTGATTATGAGGGCTGCGACAAGCAGGCATGAGTATAATGTTTTTTTTGCGTTCATTTGCAGATCTCCCGCATTCTGACAGAAGAATCCAATTGTATTCTACAACATAGCACAAGATATGCCAAATTAAGGGCCGGTTTTATCTTCCCGTAAACACGTAAGATATGTCAAAGGTGGATTTTCTGCCATTCCAGGATTGCAGCAAAATAGATCATCTTGCCGGAAAAGTGTCCTGTTTTTTACCAGTCCGTTTAATGCCTGAATTATTTTATCACTTCCCTCAAAAGGCTGGTGGCGAAGGAGCCGCGGGGGAGGGCGAATGATAGTTCGACTCCGCGGTCGACTTTTTTCCACGACAGGTTTTCAACCTTTACGCGCAACGGCCTGCGCGATGCTTTCATTTTCAGTTTTTTCCACGCGTTCACTGGAATGTTTTCAGCTTCAATAATTTCACATTCGATTTTCCCCATCTCGCCGGTGGGCGCGATGCCGCCGTGACCGTACTCGGGACCGCTTGGCGAGATTTCGAAAGAGGCGCGGCGCTTTTCCAGGTCCGTCGGATCTTCCACTGAAAAGACCGCGCCCTTGCCGTGGATGAAGGCAAGGTCGCCGGGAAGGAAGCGGTCATAGGTTTCGATTCGCTCTTTAAGTACCTGATTGAAAAGGTGGGAGCGGTAGGCGGATATCAGCATCTTGCGTTTGTTTTTCGAGGACGGTCCGCGCCACTTTTCCAGCACGATGTCTTTACCGCGGGAAACGTTATTCCCCGATTCGCCGAGCCGCTGCGGTCCGAAATAGTTGGGCATGCCGCGCCTGTGGATTTCATCAAGGCATTCTTCGAGCGCGCCTTCATCGAGTCCGGTGATCTCGCTTATGAGAATATTAAACCTGTTTCCGATAAGATGCCCTTTTTTCAGTTTGTTGCCGTGGCGGGTGATTTCGCCTATCGTAATGCCGGGGATGCTGAGAGAGCGGATATCGTCTTCGCACACGTGTTCCAGCGACATCCACTGGCGGGTGACGGCGTTCTTGTCTTTCAGTCCTGCGGTGCCGATATCGCGTGCCTTGCGGCCGAGAGCTCCCGCGACCCGCTCTATTGCATCGAAGGTTGTGAGGTTCTTTTTTCCAAGGAGGAAGAAAACGTGGTCGCCTTTGCCGGAAAATTCGTAGGCCGGAATTTCCTCAACGACAAAATCTTCCGGCCTTGCGCGGATAACGCCGCCGGCGAACGGTTTCTGTAAGGTTGCATATGGTAGTTGCATTTTGGGTTCATTGGTTGTTTGGTTATTCAGTTATTCAGTTATTCGGTTATTCAGTTGTTCGGTTATTCTTCAGTTTTACGTTTCCACCAATCGGTCCAGCGCCTGGCTGCCGTGTTCCGGGCATCTTCAGATGCAACGGGGTCGTATCCTAAGGTTTTGCCGGAGAGCGAGCGCAGCGACTGGACCGCTTTTTTCCTGCGGGTAAGGTCTTCTGACTGGAGATCGCGGATAAGGACGTTGCAGCCGTCATCGAGCGAAAGCATTGCGAGGTAATTCGCCGAAAGCGACTTGAGCATATCGTCGTCGGATTCGAGCCCGTTTTTCAGAACCGGTAGCGCGTCTTTTTTGCCGCCCAGCATGGCGACGGCGCAGGCCGCGCTCAGGTGGACAAGCTCGGGCTGTTCGGGTTTCATGTATTCCGCGCAGACAGAGCGTTTTCGCCGGTCACCCGTAAGACCGAGATAGATTAGAGTAAGAGAGCGGTCACCATCGCTGCGGGCGGATTCCCCCAGCCGCAGGACGAGCATGTCGACGAGAGGACTTTTTTTATACTCGGGAAGGCTTGCTCGGGCAAGCTCGCGGCGTTCAGCGTTTTTCCCGTAGAGCATGACCATGATTTCGGAGGGAGTCAGGAGCTTGAGGCGCGCGACCGTGCGTTTGACTTCGAAACGAAACTTCGGGCTTATCGGATCGTTCAGGTGTTTCTGGAGCTCGGGGAGGGCTTTCCTGCTTCCGATGTCCGCGATGGCCGAAAGGGCTGCGAGCCTGACTTTCACGTCGCTGTCGTTGAGCATGGCATATAGAATCGGCAGCCCCGCCTCGATTTTCATGTGGCTCAGTTCGTGGGCGATGTTTTCCTTGCGTGTGGCGTCGGCCGAGCCGGCCTCCTTTGCCAGCATGTCCAGATGCGTGCGCTGCTCGGAAGTGATAATCAGCAGACTTACCGCCTCTTTTTCGCGGCGTGCGCGGTTTATATAATCGGCCTTTTCAGGGTAACGTTTTCCTACAAGCTCGAATGCGCGTGCAGCTTCTTCGTATTTTCCCAGCCGCTTGAGACAAAGCCCGATCCGGTACTGGGCGCGGGGGCAATAATCCGAAGTGGAAAACTCAGATATGAATTTACGGTATGCTTCTATTGCCGCCTTGTGGTCTCCCGCGCCTGCTTCAAGAATCAGGGCTTTATGAAAAACCCGGGTCGCGCGCTCGGTTTCTGCGGCCTGATCCGGGCGTCCAACTGTTTTTGCGGCCGCGTACGCCAGGCCGCCGATTATCATGGCGATAATCAAAAGTCGAATTATTCTGAATATCCATTTTCGCATCTGCTGATTCCCGCCGGACCTGCTCGCGATATTATATCAGAAATCACGGCTACTGTAACGCCTGTGTGAAAAAAAATCAATCAGTCTATTGGCCAATTAGTCCCCTGGTCAATTGCTTATTTAAGGCCAAACGACCAAAAGCTGAAATGCGTTTGACATTTTTGGGCCTTTGCTGTACCATGCCTTTTCGTAAATATCTCTTTTATTCCAATTATGGTGGAAAACAGCCATGAAAGCAGCGAATAAGCGATCCGGGAGTGTCCGGTTTCTTGCAGTGTCATGCCTGGTTATCATTTTTTCCGTTTGCCTGGCGGTGGATTTTGGCCGGCCTTGTGATGCACTTGCGGGTGAGACGGCAGGCGGAGGTGAACCTGCCCCGCCGGCAACATCGACCGGAACGGCGCAACTCCCCAAGGCAACGGGGACCTCTACCGCCGAGGTGCCCGCGAGCACGGCGACCGGGACCAGTACCGGAACGTCAACCGCGACGGCAACGGGAACCGGGACATCTACGGCGCCGAAGACGGCAACGGCGACTATTCCCAAGCCTCCGCCCGGCCCTGTTGTCACTGACGAGGTCCGTAACCGCGTAAACCTGATAGTCAACGAAATAATGAAAGAGCATAAGGGGGATCCTCTGGACCTTATCCCTCTCGAGGAAGAACTGGCGCCGATGGGTCTTCCAGACCAAAAGGAAGAACTGGCGTCGATGGGTCTTCCAGTCGTTGAAGTGCTGTGCCTCCAACTTCCCCAGGTAATGGAGGAATCGCCTGTCATCCGTGCAGTGATGGCGCGTGCGATTGCCCGCGTTACAGGCTGGTACATGCCGCACGCAACCAGCCGCGACATCCAGCGGATACAGGACTGGTGGAAGAAAAACAGGACGAAGAAGGCTGAAGAACTCAAAAAAGACCGGATAAAGGACCTTCTCGAGCAGATAAAAACAAAAGGTAAGTACATTGAGCTTTACAGTATTGCGGACGCGTTCGGGTATGTTCAGGACAGGGAATCCGTTGCCGCGCTTCGGAGTCTTCTTCTCAAGCATAAGGATTCTTTACTGAGGCAGAAGCTGCTGATTGCGCTCGGCAAGCAGAAGACGGCGGACGTTGTTCTAATAGTAGTTCCGTACCTGAAATCAAAAGACGAGGGCGTTACGGTGAGCGCGATAACCGCGCTCGGTCTGTCGGGTGATGAAAAGGCGAAAGAGCACCTCGCGCCGCTGGTCTCGTCGAAATCTGTTTCCCATCGCCTCGCGGCCGTGCTCGCACTCGGCAGGCTCGGCGACCGCACGCACGTGAAAGTCCTCAGGGAAATTATCGAGGACAAGGACAAGCCGGAGAATGAGCGCGTCTGGGCGCTGAACGTGCTCGCGGAGGTTGGAGCTTTCAACGACCACAAATGGCTTGTCGAGCTTCTGAGCACCAGGAACGAATTCGCTTTCTATTATGTGGGCCGGACGCTCGAGAAGCTGGTCGGCAAGACGTTCGGTTTTGCGTCGGCGGAAATGGTGGAGCTCAACAAGCGCAGCGAGGCAGTGGAGGAGTTCAAGAGCTGGAAGGTCGAGATCCGGCGGTGGCTGCATGAAAAGCACCTTGTCGAGTGTCTGACCGATCCAAACTGGTTGTACAGGAAACGCGCGTTTGAAAAGCTCAAAACCATCGCGAAGGAGGGGGAGGTCGAGTCCGAGTACGACCCGATAGCGAGCCAGGCGGACTGCGAGACAAAAGACGACGCGTGGGAATACTGGGTCGAAGGCCTGCAAAGGCGAAGATAGAAAAACGTCGAGCGTTAAATGTCTTAAACGGCTACGAGTTTGTTGCTGGAATGACTCCCCGAAACTTGTGCAGGTGAACTGGAATACAGCCTGGCTGAAACGAAATCTCTTTCGCGGAGGTCCAGTGCCGGGCGGAGGATTTTCACGTTTCTGTGCGGGCCCTGCGTGCTGATC
>SOJX01000070.1 GCA_004376375.1 Planctomycetota bacterium | reverse complement strand
GATGCCGAGTTTGAGTGGTAAAGACAATTTCATTTCTTTTGATTCTTGACTTTTGACCCTTGACCCTCGACGTTTGACGCTTTGAGTTCCTTCCCCGTCTTGCCGCCGTGCTTGCGGAGCAAACTGTCAAGAGGGAATACATCCACTTCCAACGCTATATCCAGTGGAGTCTCTCCGTCAACGTTTCTTGCGTTTACGTCTGCGCCTTTCCTGATAAGAATTCCTACATTTGCGCAGTAATGGCCCGACACTGCCACGTGAAGGGGTGTCTCACCCTTATCGTTTCTTACGTTAACTCCCAGTCCTTTATCGATCAGGACTTCAATAGCTTCTTCAGGCCCGCAGTGCGCCGCCCAATGAAGCGCTGTCCAGCCTTCGTTATCAATTGCATTCAATCTGGCTCCTGAATCCAGAAGAACCTGAATAATGCCGCTGTTTACGGAGCCAGCCGCTTCAAGCAGCGGCGTTTTTGCATCATTATCAACAACATTAATATCCGCACCTTTTACGATCATATGCTTTACAACCGGTTTTGTTGCAAAGGCAACCGCAATGTGGAGAGGGGTCCGGCCCCACTTGTCCTTCGCGTCAAGGTCGGCCCCATTTGCGATCAGAAGCCCGGCAATCTGCCTGTCATCGGCTGCCAGGTGGAGCGGGGTCTCGCCATAAATGTTTCTGGCATCCAGTTTCGCATCTTTATTGATCAGTAATTCAGCAATGCCCTTCACATTATGGTCCGCCGCCTCGTGCAGGGGGGTGTTCCCGGATATATCTGTTACATTGACTTCTGCTCCTTTCTTAATAAGAAGCTCCACTGTTTCCCGGTGCCTCATTCCCACCGCATAATGCAGCGGTGTATCACCATAATTGTTACTGCAATTGACGTTCTGGCCGTTTTCAAGCAAAAGTTCGATAACATCATTATGACCCCTAAACGCAGCAATGTGGAGCGGTATCCATCCTTCAGAGGAGTGAACATAGACGTCGGCGCCTTTCTCAATTAGAAAGGCGATTATATCCCTTTGTCCGGACCCGGCGGCGCTGTACAAGGGCGTCTCCTGAGCGTTGTTTCTTGCGTTCAGGTCCGCACCTTTAGAAACGAGAAGTTTCACGACGTCAAGATAGCCATTTTCCGCCGCAACGTGCAGCGGTGTCTCACAGTAATAGCCTTGCACATCTACATCTGCGCCCCGCTCGATCAGCAATATGGAAATATTTTTCTTCTCGAATCTGAGGGCGGAGTGCAGTGGAGTACAATTGCTTTCATCTTTCAGATTGAGATCCGCGCCTTTGGAAATAAGAAGTTCGGCGGTATGTGCGAAGCTTTTCATGGCTGCAATGTGCAGGGGAGTCCGGTCAAAGTCTATCTCGGCTTTATTCACATCATGCCAGTTCTCGACAAGCAGTGTCGCAGCCTCTTTGCCGTCATTGTAGTTCCTGATAAGCTCGCGCCTGCCTTTTTCTCCAAGCGCTAGCAGGCCGTCCACGGCTGCAACAGACTTGCTGATATCAGGTGAATTCAATCGCGACGTATGCCACATTATTCTGACCGGCGTCCAGAGGAGGCACGCCGCGATAACGGCCGCGAAAAGCAGGACGACGAAGATGCCGAGTTTTACAGACAGAGACAGTTTCATTCCTCTTTGTCCTTTACCGTCCACACGCCTTTCTGTTTTACCAGCCTTACGATATTGCTTCGGATCAGGATCTGTGGGATTTCGCATGTGCTCCTGTTCCAGCAGACTCTCCAGTCGCTTTCAATCACTCCAGTATGATAATCCTCGTGCTTGCGCTCGGAAAAGGCGGCGACGATAAGAAGCGCTTCGGCATTTTCATTTGATATGATAGTCTCAACGCTTTCGGTTCTGACTTCCAGGTACCATTTTCCTGTTCCGTTTTTCACAACGCAGGTTCGCAGCCCGGCCGCCCCCCATTCCCTGTCACAACTGTTCGCTAATCTGTTTACGGCTTTGCCGTCGGGAAAGAACGCAAAGAGGAACGGAAGAAGGTTTGTCCTTCCCTGCTCGACCTCCCTCCTTACGTTTCTGTAGTTTGACTTCAGCTTTAGGACGAACCGCATCGTTTCAGGGGTATCTGCCTCGCGGACCGTCAGGTGTAACGAAGCGCCCTCCATCGTAAGGGGGATGTCTTCGATTCTTTTTGGATAATGATGAAAGCCGGCGGGAACGTCAATCCATTGGTTTGCCAGGTCTTTCGCGTCGGGATCGGGAAAGGCCAGAAACCAGCGCGGCCCGTTCTGGAAGGAAACGATCGACTCCTGGGCCTGGAACCTGTCTCGCTCATTATAAACTTCCTTGCCGAGCGGAAACCAGGACGGCCGGCCCGTGGGCCTGAGCGTATTCAGCTTCCATTCATTCCATCTCTCCCTCACCGGCCGCCACAGCAGGCAGGTCGCGAGAACCGCCGCGAAGAACAGGACGACGCCGACGCCGAGCTTGAGCGGCAGGCCGAACCTTATTTTTTCTTTTGGGGCGCGGTCTTTTTCCACTCGGTCATCCCCTCGCGTTTTATCTCGAGGATTTCCACTTTCATTCGGCCGAGCGTTTTCAGGATTCTGACGGTCGAATCCAGCGAGGCTTCGGGGGACACGTCGCCGTGATAGAGCTTGATGTGGAGCGCATCGGGTACCGGCTGCCCGAGCGCCGGGTCCACCGCCACCCACGTGTCCTTGCCGACGTACCCCTCGACCCACATGTGGTATATGAAGGCGTCGCCCGAGAACCCGAAGCCGTCGGCCCCGCGGGCCGGTATCCCGACGGCCCTGGCGAGCGCGATCGTAAGCACGGAATGCTCGGTGCAGTCACCCGTCCTGCTTTTCAGCGTCTCGGCCGCAGAGGCGAAACCGACCGAAAAGTTCTTTTCCCCGATATTGAAGTACACCCACTGCGAAATCTTCCTCAGCGCGTGAAGCGCGTTCTTCTCATCCCCGATTATTTCCTTCGCCTTCTCCTTTATTTTCCCGCTGTCCGACTGGATGTAGACGGTGGGCTTGAGAAACTTTTCAATGCCCTCGGCCGCCGCGACGGGAATCTGCAGCGCATTGTCCACGGAGAAGTCCGGCGACGTGAACAGCCACTCCGTTCTGCCGCCGCCCAGGTCTTTGGTTTTCTTCTGGTTCGCAAACTCGTATATCGCGTCCGGCGCACCGCTCAGGACGACCTTCGCCGCGCGCACGGATTCGGGGTCCCTCACCGGCGGAGATACTTTCACCGAAAACTCAATGCCGGCGTCGAAATCGCCCGACAGGTCCTTCGCGTCCTGCTCGGAAGTCCTGATGACCGCGATCATGCCTCCGGCGATCGTCATCTTGAGAGGCGCTTCCTTCTCATCGTCGGTCACATAGACCGTGATGGTCATATCCTCGAGCCCGGACTTTTCGGTCATATTAACCACCCACGCCTCGACGGTCCTGCCCATCCACTCGACGTCTTCGCGGGCGATTATCTCATAACTCTCGTCGATTACCCTCTGTGAGCCGGTGTTGAAGACCTTGCCGCTCACCTTCAGGCCGACCTTGTACTCCTTCGCCATGAATTCCCTGAAAAGCTCGCCCGAGAATTTTTCCGGCACGTCGACTTCCTTCGCCTTGCACGTGGCGCCGACCGTATTGATGATTATCAGTTTTTCGCCCTTCCTGATGATGCGGGTAATGGTCGATTCCTGTCCGGGGCTGCTGGATTCGGTGTGATACGTTATCAGGCGCCCGTCGGGGTCGGAGACGGCCCTTGATGTCTTCGTATCTTCCAGTATCTCGCCGCCGCCGCGGTTCAATTTCATAAAGAAAACATCCTCGGTGACCTTGCGCACCTCATCGCCGGATTTTATCTCTTTTTCCGTGATCCTTGCCCAGCCGATCTTCTGCCTCATCATCCTCATGGAATACCAGTAGCTTTTGGAGTTTACTTCCTTCCATTGCTTCTTCCCGGTTGCGGGCTGTTTTACTTTTTCGCCCGCGGCGGCCGAACCCTGGAAAAGCGCTGCAAGCAGAAAAACAGCAACTAATGGGAGTGCAATCGCGGGGTGTTTTTTTCGGAAATGCATAAAAGCTCCCTGCAAATAATAAAAGGTGTTAGGTTTTAGGCTATATTCTATTAATTTATTTCCTGAAACCTAAAACCTAAATGGACAGGTTTCAAACCGGCCCGATATAATGGGCGGGTCTGAGACCCGCCCCTACAATCCTGCTCCACCCGGAATAAACTTCATTTTTCCTGGCTCAGAGCGCCGGCCTTTTTGATCTCGGGCTTTACTCCCAGTTCTTCGCCTGTCTTGCCGCCGTGCTTGCGGAGGAGGTCGGCGAACCTGGTTTTGTCTTGAGCGATTGCGATGTCCAGCGGTGTCTTTGCGGCACTGTTTGCGGCGTTCACGTCGAGGCCTTTTTCGATAAGCAGCTCCGCGATCTCGTAATTGGTGCAGTCGACGGCCCAGTACAGCGCGGTATTGCCGCCGGCCGTGCCTTTCAGTTTCGCACCTTTCTTGATGAGCAGGTTCAGAACGTCCCTGCAGTCATGCATCGCAGCTTCCTGCGCAGCCGTCCAGCCGTTATTGGAGACACCGTTTATGTCGGCGCCGTTTTCTATGAGCCAGATTGCCGTTTCCTGCTCACTCGAATGATAATGGGTCGCTTCAACAAGAGGCGTCCTTCCTCCCTTGTCCGCCATTTCCATGTCCGCGCCCTTTTTGACAAGCAACTCGACGACGGATTTATGAGCGTTGGACGCGGCGGTCCATAGCGCAGTCTTGTCGTAATAGTTCGTGGCATTGACGTCTGCGCCTTTATCAATCAGTAATTTAACAGCTTCAAGATGGCCCTTTCCGGCCGCCTTGTATAACGGCATATAGCTGTTATTGCATCTTGCATTGACAGCCGCGCCTTTGGAAATAAGGTACTTGATAACGGCTGTACGGCCGTTGTAACCGGCCCTGTGCAGCGGCGTCTCGCCGTTGGTGCCCTTGACGCGAACACCGGCGCCCGCATCCACCAGGAGTTTTACATTATCGATGCGGCCGTTCCCGGCGGCCATGAACAACGGGGTGAAGCCGATATTGTTCACCGCATTAATATCCGCGTCTTTCCTGAGAAGGAATTTCACGGTTCTTGCGCCGTCCATCCCCGAGGCGAGGTGAAGCGGAGTCGACCCGTCAACGTCTTTCACGTTGATATCCGCCCCTCCCTCGAGCAGTAATCTCATAATACCCGGGCGCTCCCATCTTACCGCGTAATGCAGGGGAGCCTGCTTTCTGTGGTCGATCGCATGCACGTCCGCGCCTTTTGCGAGGAAAAGCCGTACCGCATGGACGTAATCGCTTATTACCGCATAGTGCAGAGGCGAGATCATGCTTACCGCTTCGGAATCATTTTTCCACTCAGGGACATTGTCGTTCACGCTGTTCCAGCATCCGGCGATAAACTCGGCTTCATCGCTTTTGCACGAGAGAGTATCCTGGAAAGCTTTTTTCCCCCGCTCTCCGAGAGAGAGCAGCCCGTCGACCCCCTTCGCGTTCTCGCCTGCACTGACCGAGCGAAGCTTCGAGACGTACCATGTCACCTTCACGGGCGTCCAGAGGAGGCACGTCGCGATCACCAGCGCAAAAAGGACGATAACCGAGATTCCGAGTATCAGGGGCAGGTGAGTTTTCATCGTATTTATAATCCTGGCAACTTTCGGCTCTGACCTATTATACTATACTACGGCTTCCAATTTCCAGTCTTCGGCTTTCCATCTTTTTAGGTTTTAGGTTTTAGGTATTAGGTTTCAGGAGAAAAATTAATAGAATATATCCTAAAACCTAACACCTAAAACCCAACACCTTTTTATTAAAAAGAGCAGATGCAGGACTGAAGCGGCGGGCTGAGCCGCACGACATTATTCTATACCGGATTTCAGCGTTTTCCAACGGAATCCGGGATAATGCAACACGGCTGTCACGGCCGCCTCCCTTGCTTTTCGGCCGGAAATTGAAAAAAATACAGATTCCCGGGTAAATTCCACAACCTCTTTGGCATAAAAGAATTAGGTGCGCATTAGAAGGCGGAATTCATATATCACCTCAGAACACCGGCTGCAGACTGGTTATTCGGCCTGTTTTAATTGTATATTTACTCATCGAAATTGAAGTCGCTTCCTCGTTCTTTAAACAGCGCAAAGGAT
>SOJX01000114.1 GCA_004376375.1 Planctomycetota bacterium | reverse complement strand
GAAGAGCCAGCACCTGTTGAAGTGGTGCCCGAAGTGGTGGCCGAGCCTGCGCCGGCTGAAGAGCCAGCACCTGTTGAAGTGGTGCCCGAAGTGGTGGCCGAGCCTGCGCCGGCTGAAGAGCCAGCACCTGTTGAAGTGGTGCCCGAAGTGGTGGCCGAGCCTGCGCCGGTTGAGGAGCCGAAAGATGAAGAGCCAGCACCCGTAGAAGTGGCGCCTGAAGTGGTCGCCGAAGTCGAACCGGTCGAGGAACCAAAGACTGAAGAGGCCGAAGCGCCGGCTGAGGAGCCGAAGCCGGAAGAGCCGCCGGCCGATACAACGGCGGAATAGACGGGCAACATATTATGCAAACCAACAGGCGCCTTCAATACAAAGGCGCCTGTTTTCACAAGTCTTATAAACCATTAGAATAACCTGCATTACGTTCAGGGAATTCAGCATTCAAAGCGTTTCCATCATCTGATTCTCAAAAAAGACCTTATCGTCGGATTTGTTCTTGGGGTAATTTGCGGGATATTCCCCAGCCTGCACTTAGGAATTCCCTAATAAAAAATCGGGATTTTCCCGAATTGTCAAGAATTGAACATTGGGGTATAATAGCTTTGAAGTGTTGATAAATAATATAGTTTTTTTTAACGACAGGTGCAACTGCAAAGAGGCACATACATGACCTGGCCACTTGTCGAGCGCCGAGCCTTCCCCAGGCGAAACCTCCGCATCAAAATCCAGATTGAACTGCCAAAAAGTTTTACGGAAAATCCGGTTACCCAGCTCCGCAGATACGCATTTGCGCGCAACATCGGGCTTGGAGGGATGCTGATAATTTCGTCCATTTCAATCCCGCCCGGCATTCAGGTCCGTGTATGGATCCCTTTTTACAAACAGGGTCAGACTCTGGAGTTGACCGGAGTAGTGACCCGTTCCGTACGGACTATGCTGGGTCATGAAGTCGCGCTGCAGTTCGTAAACATGAACTCATTGGCGGAATCCCTGATTGCGCAATACGTGGGAGCCGAACAGGACGTGGTGTGACACTCATCTCCTTTTAGAAAATTTCGCCCCTGCCGCACGCGGCCCGGCCGTTTTCCCTTTATCGAGCCGCGTGCGGCACCCCCCTTCAACATTCCAGGCCCTCCAGAAAACGTCAACGTCCTGCTTGCAGAGACGCCTTTTGTGTTCTATAATCTAGGCTGTATAGCGGGTCGTGTGCGCGGCATATTCCTTGCAGATGCGCTCGGCCTGCAACGCGGAAAGCGGGGAACACATGTGTGGAATCATCGGATACGTGGGAGCGCGGAAAGTCCTGCCGATACTCCTCGGCGGGCTCGAGCGCCTCGAGTACCGGGGCTACGACTCCGCGGGCGTCTGCGTACTGCAGAACGGGAAAATCGTCTGGGAAAAAAGCCCGCTCTCCATGACCAGCGGTGAAAAAGTAAAGCACTTCGCAAGCACCCTCAACGCGAAAAAATTCGACGGCACGACCGGCATCGGCCACACCCGCTGGGCGACCCACGGCGAGCCCAACCGCACGAACGCCCACCCGCACTTCTCGTCTGACGGAAAGTTCGCCCTCATCCACAACGGAATAATTGAAAACTACCAGGAACTGAAAAAATGGCTGAAGAAAAGGGGCTTTAGGTTCAGGACCGACACCGACACCGAAGTCCTCATCCACCTCATCCACAAGCTTTACAGGGGCGACCTCGCAAAAGCCGTCGCGGGCGCCATGAAACGCGTCGAAGGCTCGTACGCAATCGGCGTAATCTCGACCCACGAGCCCGGCCGCATCGTCGCCGCGCGCCTGATGAGCCCGCTCATTATCGGCCTCGGTAAGGGCGAAAACTTCATCGCATCCGATTCGCCGGCGATTATCAAGTTCACGCGCAAGGTTCATTACCTGGAGGACGGAGACTTCGCTTCCCTCACCGCGGACAAAATCAGCATCACGAGACAGGGCGGCAAACGCGTCCGCCGGAAGACCCACACGCTGACGTACGACATCGCGGAAGCGGAGAAGGGCGGTTACCCGCACTTCATGCTCAAGGAGATTTATCAGCAGCCGGAAGCCATCGCCGACACGCTCGCCGGCCGGATAAAGAAGAACTTCGCAGGCGTCACGTTCGGCAGGCTGGGGATTACCGACGCGTGGCTGAAAAAATGCAAAAAGGTCGTCTTCGTCGCCTGCGGTACGGCCTACCACGCCGGCTGCGTCGGAAGGTACTTTCTCAGGGACGTAATCGGCCTTGACGCGCAGGTGGAGTTCGCAAGCGAGTTCCGCTACTTCCCGCCCGAGCTCGACAAAAACAGCCTCGTCGTCGCCGTCTCGCAGTCGGGCGAGACCATCGACACGCTCGTCGCCGTGCGGGAGGCAAAAAAGCTGGGCGCGAAAGTGCTCGCCGTCTGCAACGTCCAGGCATCGACCATAACGCGTGAAAGCGACGCCACAATCTACACGCACGCGGGCCCGGAAATCGGCGTCGCGTCGACGAAGGCGTACGCGACCCAGCTTGCCGCAATCTATCTCCTCGGAATCTCGCTCGGCGAGTTGAAGGGGAAAATCAAGCCCGCAGCGCGCAAGCGATGGCTCAGGGAGCTTTCCGAAATCCCCCGCCTCGCGCAGCGGACGCTCGAGAAAACCAAATTAATCAAACAATGCGCCCAGAAGTACCGCGACTGCACGACTTTTCTCTACCTCGGCCGCGGCTACAACTTCGCGACCGCCTACGAGGGCGCCCTCAAGCTGAAGGAAATATCGTACATCCACGCCGAGGGATACGGCGCGGGCGAGATGAAACACGGCCCGATCGCGCTCGTGCAGTGGACCTACCCGACGATGGCCGTCGCGCCCAGGGGGAAAATGTATCCCAAGATGGTTTCGAACATCGAGGAAATAAAGGCCAGAAACGGCATCGTGCTCTGCGTCGCCTCGGAAAATGACCGCGCCATCAAAGCGCTCGTCGACCACGTGCTCCCGATACCCGAGGTCTCGGAAGAGCTTTCGCCGCTGCTCGCGGTTATACCGCTCCAGCTTTTCGCATACCACGTGGCCGTCGTCCGCGGCTGCAGCGTAGACCAGCCGAGAAACCTGGCAAAATCCGTAACCGTGGAATGAAACAAAGGATGAAGGATGAAGTATAAAGTATGAAGTGAAAAATATCTTAATAATATATTTGGTAACCGAGTCTACCGAATGTGTCTCTTTGATAAGTAAAGGACGAATCGTGAAGATTGAAGTTTCATCCTTCATACTTCACACTTCATACTTTCTTTGCCGATACTGGGGATTTTTTTAGATGGGTAATTCAGTCAGAACGCACTGCGGATTTGTGACCGCCTTGCTGATCGCCGTCCTGCTTGCGGCGGGGAGCGCGGTAAGCGATCCCGCGGGCAAAAAACCTGCGAAGAAAACGGGCAAAACGGGCACGGCCACCGTAAAGGAAAAACCGGGGGAAACGCCGCGGGAAGATACTTCGCCCGAAGGAGCGGCCAAACGCGCCGAAAAAATCAGCGGCATGATACGAAGGCTCAACTCGCCGTCGAAATTCCTGAGACGCGAGGCCGAGAAGTTTCTCCTCAAGGCCGGCGCGGAAGCGATACCGTATCTCGAGGCCGAGATCGCCAGGACGCGGGACAGAATCCTGCCCCTGGTCGCGGTGCTCGAGCGGATAAAGAGAGAGAAGACGCTCCCCCGATCCGAGGGGTCGGAAGGCAGGACCCGTGAAGTCGTGGAAAAGTACTACCGCGAGAAGTTCGAGACCGCCAAGGAATATCTCGACTCCGGCCAGCCGCACATGGCGCGCGCCATGGTCGACGCCATCCTCCTGCTCGAGCCGCACCTGCCTTTCAAGCGTGAGATCAAGATGTTCCGCGTCCGCTGCGAGGGTCAGATAGTCCGCGCCGACCTTCTGGCCTGCAGCCTCGAGGTGGATTCGCTTACCGTCCCACAGGGCAATACAATAAGCCTCAATCTCATCGTCAGGAACGTTTCCAACGAATCCATCACCGTCCACCCGCCGACAACCACCCCGAACTTCGGCGTGTTCAGGCGGCACGTGACCGAGCTCCTTTACGACGGCAAGATGAACATGTATACGAAATCGCACCCGAAAATCGGACTCCCCAAAGCCTTCACGCTGAAAAAAGGCCAGCAGTGGAACACGCCGATACTGGTCGATACGGACGTCTTCGCCCACGGCCCCGGGGTGCACGTCATCCTCGAGCTTTCCGGCACGCTCCGCCCTTCCGCGATCGAGGCCGGCGGCAAATCCCTCTCGCGCTACCTGCCGGTCCCTCCCGTTCAGATCAGGATTGTTCCGAAAGAATATACCGGTATTTCAAAAAAACCGGCCGAAGCCCTGGACAGGGCGTCCATCGAGGCCATTGCGATCGCCACGAGCCCGGCCGGCGACCATCCCAAAGACGTCTACGAGCGGCTTTTTCACTCCGCGCTCTTCGCCGCCGACACCGACCCGGACCGCACGATAAGCGTCCTCATCCGCACGCTCAACCGCGTCGACCGCATCGGCGCGCGCGTCGTCCTGGCGGCTCTCCGCCGAATCACCGGCCGGGAGTTCGCAGGCGATATCCAGGACTGGGTTGACTGGTGGTACGCCAAGGAACTTGGCGGGAAAAAGAAGTAAGTGCGGAAGTTAAGAAGTGTTGAAGTGCTGAAGTTAAGAAGTGTTGAAGTTAAGAAGTGTTGAAGTTAAGAAGTTAAGAGGTTATGAGTGTCGGATTTTTCTAGTCTTTCTTTCGAAGATATCTGATAAAACCACCTATCAGCTTTACTGTGTCGGTAATCTTTGACTGAGCAGTATCAAAATCTTCCTGGTTGATATAGCCCAGATCAAGCGCTACGTAAAGATGGCTTGATAGTTCATAAGCAGACCCATGGGAAATTCTCAGGAATCTGATAAACTCCTTTTTCCCGCCTCGGCCGAATCCCTCTGCTATATTAGCCATAATTGAGACTGATGAGCGTTGCATTTGATCACGCAGGCCGAAATTCTTCGCGAGCGGTTCATTTTGTGTGTGTCTGTGTATTTCAGAATTCAGCATTCTTGCCTCCTGCCAGGCCTGAATATCTGTGAAATGATTTATTTGCATTCTTTTTCTCCTTAAGGACTTGGTGATTATATCCAATGAATTTATTCCCGTGGGATATTTCATATGATTTCATTCACATGCATAAAAAAATATATTTCTTAACTTCAGAACTTCTTAACTTCATAACTTCAACACTTCTACACTTCTACACTACTTTATCATTATAAACCACATCCATCCGCCGACGGCCAGGGCGAGCTCGGCAAACCCCGCCGCGCGCAGCCATCCCGGGGGGATTTCCTCTATCATCTTCTTTACGGAATCCGGCGCAAGCATCACCAGCGCGCCTTCGAGAAAAATAAACGACAGGCAGATTAGTAGAAGTACTTGCATATTTACGCCCCACATGTAGGGGCAACCCCCTGCGGTTGCCCGAATTAAGGGCGGGCGCGGGGGCCCGCCCCTACTTACCGTCTATGTAGACTTTGCCGTCCCTGACCTCGACGCGGCCCTCGGCGATCAGCTTGAGTGCTTCGGGGAACGCGATAAGCTCCTGCTCGAAAACGCGGTCGGCGAGATCGTCCGGCGTATCGAACGCGTGGACCGGGCAGGTCCGCTGTACGATAATCGGGCCGTGGTCGTAGACCTTATCGACAAAATGGACCGAGCACCCGGAGACCTTGCACCCGCGCTTCAGGACGGCCTCGTGCACGAGGTGGCCGTAGAAATGGTCGCCGCCGAAGGAAGGCAGCAGCGCCGGGTGGATGTTTATTATCCTGTTTTCATACTCTTCCGGGATGTGCAGAAGCTTCAGGTAACCGGCAAGGGCAACGTAATCGGGGTCGTACTGCTCGATCCACTTGTAGATCGCATCGGAGTATTGCACGGTCGAGCCGTAATCCCGCCTGAGAAAAGTCTCCACCGGAATATCGTGGTTTTTCGCGCGCTCGACGCCCTTGGCTTTCGGGTCCGACGACACGCAGCAGACGACCTCGACCGGAAGCTCGCCCTTGTCCGACAGGTCGATGAAGTTCTGCATCGTCCGCCCGCTCCCGGAAACGAGGACGGCGAGTCGGAGTTTTTTTGTCATTTTGCCCTCGTGCATCACGCATTGTCACGGATTTCGCATGCTTCGCAGCGAAATCCGCGCCAATGCGGTGTAAAATAAAATGGCACTCGATTCCCAGGGTTTCGG
>SOJX01000073.1 GCA_004376375.1 Planctomycetota bacterium | reverse complement strand
CCCATTTTTGCGAAAACCTATTCTATGTGTGCCTTGAGTCTCGCTAACAAGCGGTTCAGCCAGGCGGAAAAGGGAGCCATAGTTGCTGAGGACTTTATCATCACCGGTTGGATTGACCTCGTTGCCCCGACGCCAACGCAGCAAGCATTCCTCGACAGCCTGGCCGTGTCAGACTTGCCGCATACGCATTTCTTTGCATTATACTCGGTCCTCACGGACCGGCTCGTTGCTCTGGATTGCGCTCGGCTGACAGGCGAGTGTCGCGTGGAAACCAAGGCGACAAAGAGCCAGTTGCGGCGCGACCGGATAGCGGCTTGTCACGAGTTTGAGAGCCGGATTGCCGATTACAGGCCTGCCATTAAGAAAGAAACACAGTTCAACCGCCAGGTTAGAATAAGCACCCAAATCAAACAATTGGAAGGTCAATTGGCGGAAATAAGTAAAAAGCTTTAAAGGAAATCGTACATGAATGGCAAGAGGCACGAATTGAATTTTGGGAAACTGGTCGGTTCGATTAGAGAAGTCGATGATCAACTGACAGTCCAAGCCGGCCGGGCAGTAAATCTCAGTCTTACGCTACGCAACTGGCTGATCGGCTGCTATATTGCCGAATACGAGTTATGCGGGTCGGACCGTGCGACTTATGGAGACAGCCTCCTCACCGAACTTGCGAAGCGTCTGGTGGAACTCAAGGTTAGCAATTGCAACCGTCGTCAACTCTATCGCTATCTCCGCTTTTACCGCCTTTATCCTGGGATTGTGGGGACAATGACCCCACAATTGAAAAAGCTGTTACCCGAAGGGAGGCAAGCGGTTGAGAAAATGGGGACGGTTTCCCCACAATTGCAGATCCCCCCGGCGCAACTCATCCATCGGGTCTCATACAGCCACCTGGAGCTGGTCGTTGATCTCGATGATGAGCTCAAGCGCGCGTTCTACGAAATCGAGTGCATTCGGGGAAACTGGTCGGTCAGGGAACTCAAACGTCAGATCAACAGCCTCTATTACGAACGCTCCGATCTATCCAAAAACAAGAAAAAACTCCAGGAACTCGCCCAGGCCGGAGCCGAGTCCGCCGAACCGTCGCTTTCCATCCGAGATCCGTACATCTTCGAATTTCACGGCCTGAAACCCAAAGAAGTTATGAGCGAATCTCACCTGGAAGATCAACTGCTCGACAAATTGCAGGAATTTCTCCTGGAACTGGGGCACGGCTTCTGTTTTGAAGCCCGGTAAAAACGCATTCTTATCGGCGATACCCACAACTTTGTCGATCTTGTCTTTTATCATCGGATTCTGAAATGTCACGTACTGGTGGATCTCAAGCTTGCGGACTTCAGCCATGAAAATATCGGCCAGCTCAATACCTATGTGAGCTGGTATCGGAAGAATATGATGATGGAAGGCGACAATCCGCCCGTGGGCATTCTCCTCTGCACCGGAAAGGACCATGCGCTTGTCGAATACGCCCTGGCAGGCATGGATAACCATCTCTTCGTTTCAAAATACCTTCTGGCAATGCCCAAGAAGGAAGAAATGCAACACTTTTTAGAAGAACAAATTAGACCCGGAGTTTGAAATGGAAAAAATGAACGGCAAATCAACGGACATCGTCGGGCAGAATATCGAGAGACTCAAAGAGCTTTTCCCCGACGTTTTTACCGAGGGAAAGATCGACTTCGACGTCCTGCGCGAGACGCTTGGCTACTATGTGGACGACCGCCAAGAGAGATACACGTGG
>SOJX01000023.1 GCA_004376375.1 Planctomycetota bacterium | reverse complement strand
CAAAACCCCCATGGCCGCTCCGGGGGGCCCCCGGGCCCGCCCCTGACGGTTGGATTAAAAGCCCGGGCCTAGAAGCCGCGGTTTTTCGCGCGCTGGACGCGGGCGTAGCGGTAGTAAATCTCGAGCGTCAGCGCGTTGATGGCGGTGGCGTAAACGCGGCCGCCGACGACGCACCATTCGCCGATCGGGTCCCAGCTTCCGTCCTGGCAGATCCGTCCCGCGCGCTGGGTTTTTATAAGGGCTTTTTTCATCGCATCGTTCCACGCCTTCCATTTCGGGCCGCCGACCTGGAACATCGCGTACGTGGCGTAATACCAGTAGTAATAATTGACCTTGTCGTTCTTCGGCTTGTTGTAATCGGGCAGGTTGTCCATGAGAATTTTCACGCCCTGCTGGATTTTCTTGTTGGTGCGCTTCTGGCCGCAGAAGATCCGGCAGAGGACCGAGACGGCCGTCATGGTGGGCAGGCTTTTGAAAGTGTCGGCGGGTCGGCCGGCGAGCTTCGCGCCCGGGTCGCCCGGCCTCATGTACCCGACCTTGCCGTCGGATACGCGGGTTACGTGGTCGAACCACTCGATAGCGCCCTTGAAAGCGCTGTCAGACACGGCCAGTTTCCCCATCTTCGCGGCCTTGAGGGCAAGCACCATCCAGCCGGTTACGGACGTGTCGTTCTTGCGGTCACGCGGCTCGTACTTCCAGCCGTATCCCGGATTCTGGGAGGAGATGATATAGTTGATCGCTTTCTGCGCGGGTTTCTTGAGTATGTTGTCGCGCGTTACCGCGTACGCCTCGCAGATTGCCATGGTCGCAAGCGCCTGGTTGTATATCCAGCTTTCCCCTTTCGCGTCGCCGAAACGGCCCGTGTCCGGATCCTGGCAACTCAAAAGGAATTTCAGTCCGCGGCGGACAGTCCTTTTGAACCTGCCCACGCGGTGGGTCTGGCCGTAACCGAGAAAGGCCAGAAGCGCGAGGCCGGAAACGCCTGAGTCGAAACCGGACGCGGGGGCCTGACCGCCGTTCATGTGCGAGCACGGTGCGCCCGGCCCTTTGCAGTTTCTCTGGTAATCGTCAATATCCCACCTGCCTTCGGGTTTGTCCTGGTGGAAGTGCAGCCATCGGAGCGCGGCATCGACTACCCGCTCGGTCTCTTTCGACCCGCCTTCCCTTTTAAGAGAGCCTTTACCCCACGGGACGCCGCAGGCGCCTGCCGGGGTGCCGCCGACTCCGAATACTGCTGATATCGAGTCGCCGTTAAGATTGATATTGGTCAGGTTATCAGGCGATTTCCCTCTGGGGATTTTTTTCGTCAACTCCTTTTCCTCGTCATGGATTATTACCGGATCTTCTACCATGATTTCCGCAATGATTTCCCGGTTCTTGAAAATATCGCGCTCAGCTTCATGGTTGTATTGCTCTTTTTTAGGCTCTGTGAAAAAATTCAAAACCGCTGCTTTTTTCTCGGTTGAAATGTAGGACGTTATCAAATATGCACAAATCAGAATCAGGACAGCGTGTAATAAACCTGAGACAAGTAAGGGCGGAGCTTTGCGTGCCCACCATGGAAGCCTGTCGGATGCAATGTATTCGTCTTCCCGGTACTCATGAGTTTCTTCGAAAGGGTCATCTGCATATCTACTTTCATTTACCATAGTTACATCTCCTTTTCCAGAACATGCAATGCGCGGGACTCTCAGTTCGTATAAATTATAGCACGGGATTGAGTATTTGTCAAGTGTAAATAGGATTATATTGCCTATTTGGCAATTCCCTCGTTATTCCATAAGAGCGCCCTTGTGCAAGTTGTAGGGCCAGCTGTGTATCTATCGATAAATAAGGGTATTACGGCATTATTGCAGATTCGGGTAGATTTGTTCTATCATTGCCAGGACTGCAAAATCGGTTATTAAACAGAAAATCACATGTAGATTCGGACAACATCGATGTGGAATTGTTTTGGCTTCAGCGTTTGAGAGGAAGACGTACATAAATATCGAAAAGGATTTCTCTTATTCTACTCAAGTTGTTTTCGATTTCTTTATTATCCGGCTGTTGTTTAAAAATTTCCATCAGGATTTCAGAAGCCTCTTGCAGGAAAGGCTCTGCCTTTTCAAGGTTTATATCATGGTCGGTTGTTCCGGGGATTGCCTTTCTGTAGTATGCATATCCTTCCTTGAACAGTTCGTCGGCTTCATCCAGTTTATCCTGCGGTGCTGGAGTGCCGGCCGGGACCGGGTCAGTAGACCCGGGTGTGGTTTTATCTATGGTTTTGTCTTCATCTTTCTTTGCGATTGACCTTTCTTCTTTCAGGCGTTCCGCGTACACGTGGGCTTTGGTGTCGCGTTTGAAGGAGTAGTGGAGGGCTACCTTCAACTCCAGGTTGTTTGAAGGAATAAACCTGTTGACAAGGCGTTCGGATTCGGCATGTTCAAATGTTTTTTCGAGCAGTTCCGTCAAACGGTCCGTAAGTTTGTGCTGAAACGCGAAAGCCGCACACAGGAAAAAACTCTGGTAATCCTGTTTCACGGCGCCGTAGGCTTTCCTGGTCCGTTCGTTGAGGATGGCCTCAAGGGTTTTACGGTACTGCTCGGGCGTGAGGTTGACAAGCAGATCGACTTCGCTTATCGGCACGGTTGCCGTAATGCCCGACTGCCTTTCAATTGTGATCTGATAGTCGGTTTTTTCTAGGAGCCTTGCGAAAAACGGTTTTCTTCCGCCCTGTAATTTTACCTGTACGATGTCGACCCCGTCGACGAGGTTATCCAGATACATGTTTTCAACTATCCTGGCGAAGAACCATGAGCGCAACCTCATCCGGTCGAGTTTCAGAGCGAGCTCCGGGTCGCCCGGTTCCGCACTGTTCAGGAGTTCCAGCGCTTTGGTATAACTCAGCTCGGCGGCGGTAAAATCAGCCTCCCGGTATGAGCTTTTGGCGGATATCCTGAGTTTGCCAAACGCTTCGCGGTCGAATACGGCTTTCTTGACGGGCGCCGTTTTCTGCCCGCCTGTAGTTGCGGGTTCTTTATTTCCCGGTTCTTTCGAACCGGTCCCGGGTTTTCTCTTTATGAGCAGGAAGCGGATGAAACCGACGTCTTTTCCAAGCACCCCGGAGTTCTTCTGGTGTTTATAAACTCCGAGGAGCGCACCCAGTGCGACTGCAATCAGAGTCAGTAAGGTCCAGATAAATTTTTTCATGCTCCACCTGCAAACAATCAATCTGTTTATGCTTTACTTACTATATAGTACCACAAACTGGAAGATTTGTAAATAGGATGCTCAAAACAAAACAGCCTTCATTCTTCATCCTTCTCATCCTGGCGCTTGAAAGACTGGCTGTATTTGCGGACCGACTGCAGCAGTCTCCGCTCCATCGTGGTGTTGCGGGGGAAACGGTTCATCGCGACATTGATGATTCTCTGAACCTCGTCCTTCCTACCGGTCTTTATCGCGGTTGCTATGGCCTTTTCGTAGAACTCAGTCGCATCGTCCGGCATATCGAGTTCTCCGAACGAGTCGGCGGCGAGAAGGTACCAGCCTATCTCTTCGGGCTGCTTTTCCGCCAGGTAGCCGAATATATCGGCCGAGTCCCTGTACCGTCCGGCCTTCACGTACAGGTGGGCGACGCTGCCGCGGAGTTCAAGTGCCTTTTCCATGTTGCCTGAGATTTCGTGTATGTCGGCGATATTGAATATGACTTCGGGCGAATCGTCTTTCAGAACGAGCGCGGTGCGGTAATGCTGCATCGCCTCCTCGAAGTTTCCTTCCTTGTAGAGAAGGTCGCCGACGGTGCGGAATTTCTCGAACGCTTCCTGAGTCAGATCCATGTTCTGAAGGATTTCTGCGTAGTTGATACGTGTCTCAATGTCGCCGGAATCCCATGCAAGCGCGTTTTCGAAGAACTTGATGACCGCAGCCACGTCGCCGTCTTTCCTGGCCTGCTCGGCGAGCTCGATGAGCTTTTCCTTGTCGGCCATGACGAGAAGGCCGCGGTAGCGAAGCTCGGAAAGGAACTGGTAAAACTCGAAACGCGTCAGGAAGGTCTCGGAAAGGATTTCCGCGATCGAGCGGGTGCCGTCAAGCAGCCCGATCTCCTCGAACCACCCGGCCGGCACCGGGTACGAGCTGATTTCGTCCGGGTTGATTCGGGTCGCCTCGAAAATCGCGTTTTCGTCGGGGAACCTTTCCATCATCGCGCGCCAGTCTTCCTGGCGCCCAGCAAGAGTCAGCAGCAGATTGTTTACCGAAATGAGGACGTTACACGATTCCTGAAGCGGGTCGGTTTTACCGTGCGGCCGGTAGTCCACCATGAATTTAAACCGGCCTTCCCGGAGCTCGGAAAGCCTGAACAGGCGTTCTTCCATCCAGATGATTATGGCTGCCGCAAGGTCTTCCTGTGTTGCAAGGCCTGCCTCGAGCAGCGCGTTCTCGAGCCGCTTGCCCGCGGCTTTGCTTTCGGCCGTTACCGCTTTAACATCCTGCGGTGAGGCGAGCGTGTTCTTTATAAGGTAGGCGTCAAGGTGGTAGTTCTCTTCACGGCCCGTGGCGATCATGCGGATGTCGCCGTTTTCGAAGTAAATGAAATCCTCGCGCATCCCGTCTGACAGCCAGACCGACCCGGTACTTCCGGGGCCTGCCACGAACTGGAATACGCTGGTTAGAGAAAGTGTTTCCAGGCTGCCCTGTAGAACCACGGTTTTCTTTCCCGGCGCGTGCGCCGAAAGCGTGCGAACCCGAGGCGAACCAGACTGACTCTCATATTCTAACTGCTCGCGGGGTAAAAGCAATACGGAATGTCGGGAATAGTCGTGTGTCGTGAGTCGTGTGCCGTGTGCCGTGTGCCATGAGGTTGATTTCACTTGACAGTCGCGGTCATGCTTCTTAGGATAGGTTATTGTCTGGAAAACTCAATATTGGGGTAATGTTGCTGTTTACAACCGTTTACCCGCTCGCAATGAGATTCAGCGCAAACCCGTGCAATCATTGCGAATGGGAGGTGTCCTGATGAAGTTCCCGGAATGCATTTCTTTTGTTCTGGTCCTGGTCATGCTCTCGACTTCAACAGCGGGCGAGGAAAGTAAAAACGATTTTTTCCCTTTCGGCGGAAACCCCGAATGTAAAGACATGGCGGCTTTCCAGATTACGATCAAAAAGGAAGGTTCCACTGCCCAACCTTTTAAGACAAAATTTGTCTTTTACGTCAGAGAAATAAGTGAAGATGGAAATTACAAAGTAAAAATCATGCTGATCATACCCGGCCCGGATACGGATATAGTTATTCCATGCAGGAGTTTCCATGAACTCCTGGCAATATGTTTCGCTGAAAAGCTGGATATATCCAACCTGGACCTGAAAGAGGAAAATGACGAAAAGGCCGGAACTTACGCGGCAAGGTGGTTTGAGAAATCGGCCGAAGATGATGCCGAGCCTGTTTTGAGCATAGATATTAAGCATGATTTCAACAACACGATGTGGGGAGTCAGCGAAGTTGTGATTACGAGGGATACGAAAAAAGGCGCAGGGACAGTCGAGCTGGTCTGGATAGACGGGAAAAAGGATGTCAGGGAAAAGCCGAAACCGAAAAAACCGTCGTCAGTTGAAAAACTTGAGACGTTGGTAAAGAACTGCTTTGCAAACGATGTCGCAACTATGAACGAATTCGCTTCTTTCAATGAGGTCAAAAAAAGGCTAGATGGCCACCTGAAGGATTTACCGGCCCTTGAGGAGAATAAAGGAGATCTGGACAAGGTGCTTCTGAAGTGCCTTTTTGAAGAAAGGCTGATGTATCCGGTCTTTGCAAGCTACGCAATTATGGCTCTGAAAAAAGAGCAACTGATAGAACAGGCGCTTGTCCGGATGGAAGAAGCCGGTCCGGACGAGAAGTATCATATCCAGAACATGGGGATTCTGCTTGGCTACTATGGTGGGCGTAAGTATTTTCCCTACTACGAGCGGTTGCTTGTTGGCGGGAGCGACAGGGCGAAGAAGGCCGTCCTTGTAGCGCTTGAGTTTGTTAATTTCGATTACAGCCGACCTGCAAGGCCTGTTCAGAAAAAGGCAGACCTCGACAAACTTGTGAAGGCTGCCCTCGCATGGTTTGAAAGGAACAGGAATAAGGACGATATTGAGCGGCTAAATGAATACATTGATAAAACCATTAGTGAGTTTGCTGATAGGATCGAAGCTACGCAGGAGGATAAACGTAATAAAAAGATTGGCGAGATAAACGCCGGCCTGCTCCTTTTAACTGGCGCGGAAAAGCTGAAAGAAAAACTCGATGCCGACCCCGCCAAGTCTACTGAGATATGGACCAAATGGAGGAAAGAAAACGCGAAAATCAAGGACATGCCGAAGAAAGAAATCCTGTTCGATAAGTATTTGCTTTATAAGTGGATAAAAACCTGGGAGAAAAAAGGTAAGCCCAAGTCTGGTTCCAAAGGTAAAAGCAAGCCGAAGTCTGATTCAAAGAATATGAAGGAGCCGAAGAAAGAATAAGAATTTTTTATTATCAACCGGAAAGCAATGCTTCCCGGCTGATATCCGTTGCTCGGAGCTACTGATGGCGAAAAGCGGCATTTTCGGCAGGAAAAGCAAAGGCCCGCGCGACCCGCGGAAGGTCGAGGCGATTGTCAGATTCCTGATAAAAAGTGAAAAGCAGGTCAGGAATTTCAGACGCTTCGGCCAGGAAGCCATAAAACGGCTGGTTGACGAGCTTGAAAAAGACCTTAACCGGCTGCCGGAACCGGGCGACGTTGAAACGCATATCGGGGTGCTCGAAAGCCAGCGCGCCGGTTACGAGGCCGACCTCAAGGCAAAGTCGATTCCCAAGTCCGGAATTGCACATGTGACTTTCCTGGAGCGTTCGCTTACCCTGAAGGTTCTTGCCCTGAACTACATTCTCGGGCTTATAAAGCAGAAGAAATCTTCGTCTTTGCCTGAAAAGAAGCGCGGGTCCGATGGAGAACCGGACGCGAAAACGGGACGGGCCGTCGCCGACGAAAAGGATGCGGCAAAAGGCAAACCCGGGGAAAGAGACCCGCAGGACCTGAAGGCCGCAATGCCGTACTTCAAGTCGGCGCGAAGGCTTGCGAAAAAGGACCGCGCGGACGAGGCTATCGAAAAGCTTCTGCACGCTCTCACCATTCTCCCTGATTTCACCGAGGCGATTCTGCTGCTCGGCGATATGTACCTGAAAGTCGGGCTTGACAAGGAAGCGGCCGAAACCTACCGCCGCTGCCTGCCCGAAATGGAGGATAGCGCCGAGCTCCATCAGAAGCTCGGCAAGGCCTATCTTGCGGGCCGCGACGGGAGGCGCGCATTGCCCCATCTCAAGCGCGCCGTCCGCCACGACCCGGCCATGCTCGATGCGTACTGCGATCTCGGGATTGCATGCATCCTGATGGACCAGTCCGACAAGGCGATGCTGACGTGGAACCAGGTCCTCAAATTGGACAACGGACACGTACGGGCCAGAAAACTTATCGGCGATCAGTACCGCCTGCACGCCCGGCATGATCTTGCGCTCAATACTTATAAAATGATTGGTGACACAGGGCCGGACGACGGCTCGGTCATCGCACGCATGGCCGAGTGTTACGCCGCGCTCGACCGGTTCGACGAAGCGCTGCCTCTTCTGAAAAAGGCGCTCAGTGTGGAGCCGGACCGCTGCGAGCTTCACAATGCCATGGGCTCGCTGCTTGCCCGGCGCGGCGAATTGAATGTCGCGCTGGTTGCCTACGAGGAAGCTCTTAAATGCAGACCTGATTCGGCCGACGTCCTTTTTAATATTGCCGCTATTTATTACAAGAAGGAAAACTTCAAAAAGGCGGGCGATTACTGCCGCCGTGCGCTCCTCCACGCGGAAGATGACGTCGAGTGCAAGTTCATGCTTGCCAACTGTGAGGCCGCATTGGGGAATCTGGTGGCGGCTCGCGAGTTGTATGTTGCCATGCTGGATGAGAATCCCGACAGTGTGGAAGCGCGGACAAACCTGAGCTTTGTCGGGTTCGAGTAACGTGTCCGACGCCGACAGCCTCCCACCCTCAAACAACCAGCCTGGAAGAGTTGCAGCGCCGCTGACGTTGAGGCGCGCCCTGCCCGCCGCTCTTTTGATTGCCGCCGCTGCCGGGGCAAGCTTTACTCTCGCGATCCGCAATGTCTCTTTCTGGACGCACGACGAAGCAAGGTGCGCCCAGGGCGGGCGCGAGCAGCTCCGCGACGGGTTCTCCGTCAAAATCAATGTAAACGGCAAGTGGGAGCATACGAAACCCCCGCTCGTTTTTTATATGGTCGCGGTCGCGGGATGGATTACCGGCGGTAAAATCAACGATATCAATGCGCGGATACCGTCGATTATCGCCGCCATGGCAACGGCGCTGATAGTTTATCTTTTTGTCGCCGGATTGGCCTCGAGGCGCGCGGCCGTGTTTTCGGTTTTCTTTTTTATATCGAACTATCTAGTCTCGAACGCGGCGCGCTCGCCGTCGATGGATATGTCGCTCACGTTCACTATTACGGCGTATCTTGCGGCCGCGTTCGTTGTCCTGCAAAAAGCCGTGCCGGCGAGGCGCGGCAACGTGCTCCTGGTTCTTGCGTATGCCGGGCTCGGCGCGGGGATTCTTCTGAAGGGAATTGTCGCAATCGTTCTTCCCGCGCTCGTGGTGCTGCTGTATCTCGTGATGAGGCGGGGGCTCGGACGCTTCCGGGAGCCGAAGCCCTTTATCGGGCTGGCCGTCGCGGCCCTGGTCGCGGCGCCGTGGTTTATACTCGCCGGCTGGGAGTTTGTGCAGGGCTTTTTCTGGAAACATCACGCGGTGCGTTACCTGAGCGCTTTCGACCACGCGAGACCGCTGTGGTATTACCCGATCCAGATCTGCGCGACCTTCGGCCCGCATTTCATATTCCTCCCCGCCGCCGTCGCCGCCGGCTTCGGCAGGGAATCTCGAAAGCAGGGAGGTCTGAGGTTCTTTGCCGCGATCTGGGTCGTCGGCGTATGGGGTTTTTTCCTTTTGTCCGCGGCCAAACGCGACGTCTACATCCTTCCCGTGTACCCCGCGCTCGCGATACTGGTGGGGCTCATGTTTGAAGACTATCTGTCGAAGGAGCGCGTGCCCTTCGGTACTCTTTTCAAAGGCTCGTTTCTTTTCATGTCCGTTTTCCTTGCCGCGTTCGCGGTGGTGGGCTCGTGGTTCCTTTACAGGGAATGGCCGCAGTATTTTCCCGAATACCTGATTTACTGTACACTGACGCTTATAGGGTCCGCGGTACTCGCATTCGCCGTTTTCAAGGACAGGCGGCCTCTTGCGGTTTCGACCTACTTTGTGGTTTGCCTCGTCCTGCTTTTCATGTGGACGGGCAGGATCGCGGTGAAAATGGATTACCACCATTCCTCGATCAAGCCCGACGCCCGGCGGATCGCCGCGCGCGTCCGGGACGCGGAGCTTGCGACGATGCGCCCGGCCCGCCCGAAGCTGGTGTTTTATCTGAACCGCCCGAAGCCGATTCCGTGCCTCGCCGACCTCGACGAGTTCGGACGGTTCAAGAAAGTCAATGAGTCTGCGCTTCGCGACTTTCTTTCCAGGCCAAAGCCCGGATACGTGCTCATGCGCGACAAGTACTTCCGCCGGCTGCCGCTCGAGCTCAGGATGAGCGTCGACATCACCGACGCAACCATCTCCGACAACAGGGTAATGCTGCTTCTCGAACCGAAGAGGTAGGGGCAAGGAACACGCGCATGCCTTGTTCTTTGCCCCTACAATGAAATTGTGTTTTAAATAGAAAAACGGGCCGCAGTCGAAACGGCCCGTTGTTATTATTTCAACTAAACGCTAATCCCGCGACGAGGCGATGTACATGATTATCCTGAGAAGGGAGATAAAAAGAATCCACATCGTCCAGTAGAACTGGAATGCGGCGTAATAAGGCTCGTCGATGGGATAGTATTTCATTATGGCGGTTGTCTCGTAAAGCAGCAGCAGGCATGCGAAAATAACGAAACCGATGCTGATTAGAATATGCAGCATTGGAGCGTGTATAAACCAGCCTGCTATTATGGCGACAATCAGCCCGATCGATATCATCGCAATGGCGCCGCCCAGGTAGCTGAAGTCTTTCTTTGTGACGAGGACGTAGCCCGAAAGGCTGACTACGGTCAGAAGCGTCATTCCGCCGGCAAGGGCGATGATTTTGCTGCCCTCCGCGACGCCAAAGTATTTAAGCGCTATCATCAGAAGCGGTGCGGTAATGAATCCCGTGCTGAGCCCGAAGATGCCGAGCATGATGGTGGCCGGGGTCGCGTTGCGCCTGATATTCCGCCCCCACGTGAAAGTTATCCACGTCCCGATGTAGCCGACGAATCCGGCGATCATGAAGGCGGGGAAAAGCTTCGGGTTGACGAAGAACGGCCATATCGCGCCGGCCGCGCAGGCGAATGCCGCAAAGCCGACCAGCGAGAACACGCGTTTCATGAACGCGACGCGGACGTCGGCACCGGACATGACCGCCGAGTTCGCAAGAGGGGCCCGCTTCTGCATGAAGTCGTTGAAACTCCTTCTGGCCATTTTCGAATACTCCTTTCGTAATAATTTCATCAACGCCGCGCAAACCGGTCTGGTTACGCGCGGTCGCTAACGGCATATGACACACCACACACGACTTAATATAAATGAAATCTTCAGAGAGTTCAACCTCCTTTTTGGTTGCAATCACGGCTATGCCATTTAAAATGGAAGCGTAACGTCGGCAATCACAAACGCCCGGAGGACATGTGCTCGAGCTCATTACAGCAGGTGAATCGCACGGAGCGGGGATACTGTGCGTCCTTTCCGGTTTCCCAGCCGGTTTCGAAATCGACCTGGAGGCCGTGTGCGCGGAACTGACGCGCCGTCAGAACTGCGCAGGCCGCTCCAGCCGAAAGGATCTGGAGAAAAACGCCGTCGAAGTGCTCTCCGGCATGCGGCAGGGCAGGACTATCGGCAGTCCGATAACCATATTTATCCGCAACGCCGATTCGACGATTGACAAACGCAAGCCCAATCCGGTTCCGCGCCCGGGGCATGCCGAGCTGCCGGGGATGATCCGTTACGGGACAAAGGACGCGACCGATATCGCGGAGCGTGCGAGCGCGCGTGAGACTGCGGGCCGCGTCGCGGGCGGCGCGATATGCTCGCAGCTCCTTGCCGAGCTCGGCGTTCACGTTTTCGGCTGCACAATCGCCATCGGGAGCGAGTGGGCCGAGGCGTTTGAAATCCCGGAGTCCGCCATTGCGCTTGAAGAGCTCAGGGCGCTGCGCAATTCAAACCCCTATTATGCCGTCCAGGCGACCGGGCAATGGGACCGCATCCTTTCGGGCGCAGAAAAGGAGGGCGACACCGTCGGCGGCGTTTTCGGAGTTATCTCGGTCGGCGCGCCGCCCGGTCTCGGACGCCCCGTTCAATGGACCGGGAACCTTGACGGCCGCATCGCACGCTCGCTTATGAGCATCCAGGCGGTAAAGGCCGTGGAGTTCGGCGCAGGCGCGGCGGGGATAGAGCTGACCGGCTCGGAGTATCATGGAAATATCGAGATGAATGCCGAGGGAGAGCCCGCGCATACTACGCGCACCCACGGAGGAATCCTCGGCGGCATGACCGACGGCACACCGATAACCGTCCGGTGCGCGGTGAAACCGATTCCCACGACCGGGCGCGATATGACCAGCGTCAACCTCGAGACCGGCGAGGCCGTGAAGCGCAAGACCGAGCGGCACGACATCTGCGCCGTACCCGCGGCAAGCGTTATCGGAGAGCACGTCCTCGCGTTCGAGCTCTGCCGCGCGACGCTCGAGCGCTTCGGCGCGTCCTCCGTCGACGAACTCAGAGAGCGGATTGCGTCGGTGGATTAATATCGTTAATTATGTAGAGGCACAGCGCGCTGTGCCCCTACAAATAATTTGATAGAATATATTTTTTATTCAGGGTTTTCCCGTCCGAAGCACCGCATGTTTGCATTCCCGCAGGGAAAATAGATGGCTGAGCCTGATAGCAAGGCAGATTCAGAATCGCGCCGCGATGAAATCGTAATTTCCGTTACCGGGAAAACGAAGCGCAGGTTCCGCGCACGCAGGCGAAAAGTTTTCCCGCGCACGGCAAACGGTATTTACGGAACCATGATCGGCGAGCCGCCGCGGCCTTTGCCGTGGTGGGGGCCATTCGATTTCGGTGATACGATTGGGCGCGCGTTTTTGCTGGCAGGTTTTCTGTGCCTGGCGTGCTCGCTCTGGTATGCGGCCGACTTCTGGGAAACTGGCAGCATGACGTTCAACACCGCCATTGAACTCGGCAGAGGCCATGGAATTACCGTCAAGTATGCGGTAGTAGTCCTGTTCTTCCTCGAGGCATTCCTGTTGAGCGTCGGGTTCGGCCTGCTTTTCAGGCGCCAGTGGGCGGTAATGTACTTCAGGCTTGTTGTATTCGCGGTTTCAATCGCGATTCTTCTTCTGGCCGTCAAGAGTTTTCACGATGCGGTCCGCTGGGGGGAGCCGAGAAAGACTTACAGCGATCTTTTCGGCTATCTCAGCCCGATCGGGCTTGTCGCCCGCACCGGTTTCTATTCTCTGTTGCTCTCCAGCGTTTCGCTCCCACTGTTTTTATGCTGGAGCGCGCCCCACCTGCGGTATCATTTCAGCCATGTGCGATACGATGAAGTCGAGCGCGACCGGTGGAAAACGACAAGGAATTTCGGGACTTCCGTCGCGGTCTTCGGATGCGCGGTGCTGCTTCTCGGCCTGATAATCGGGCTTTTCGGTTTCCTGTCAACCATGTCGGTCCGCGGCTGGGGCCCGTTCGGGGAAAACCGGATCATACATGCTTTTTCAAAGATAGAGGTCCTGAAACTCTGCGTTCTCGTTGCCGCAATGGCGTGTGCCGTATTCATCAGGTGGAAGGATTTTCGAGTATGGGTTTTCTCGCTCGGCGTGGCGCTTGTTATCGGTCTGCTGATATATATAAGAATTATCTGGCGCTACGAAATACTCCGGGCGGAAGGGGGGAGCTCTTTTGGTTACCCGGGCTTTGTTGAATACTATAAGTCTTCGGACACAGGATCTGTTATTGTTCTGCTTGGGCTCGTAATCATGCTTGCCGGCGCCGGGTTCAGAAGGAAATCCAACAAGGCCCGGATAACACTGGCTGCGCTGGTTCTGCTTCTGATGCCGCTCTGTTTTGCGGGGAGTATTGTCGAATTCGTACGGGAGGTCGGGGCGGGCATCAGGTATTCCTACAATATCGAGTTCAGCGACGTTGTCAGAATGGCCCTGCCCTTGTTCGCTCTGCTGATACCCACTTACATCCTTTTTGAAGTCTGGCGCTACCTGCTCTCGGACAAGGCCAGGGCATGGTGCGGGGTGGGGGAGTATACGCCGCCGTGGAAGTATCAGGTTGAGGAAATCAAACGGAAAGAAAGTATGAAGGATGAAGTATGAAGGATGGAAGAAAGTATGAAGTATGAAGGCTGAATTATGAAATAAAGAAATATTAATTTTCATACTTCATAATTCATACTTCAGCCTTTATACTTCATACTTTCCGGGGAGCCTGTCGTGGCTGACGTAATATACGCTTTTTTCGATACGAAAATCGGCACGATCTACGCCGCGTTTACCGATGCCGGTCTGTGCCGGATCGCGATAGACGCGGACGAGGATGAGTTGATCGCCGAGCTGAAAAAGCGCCACGGCGGCGAGGTCGAGCGCGACGACACGCTGATAAGAAGCCTTCAGCGGGATTTTAAAGTATACCTTTTCGGCCAGGTGCCGGTATGGCCCTACGACGTCGACCTTTCCACAATGACCGAATTCCAGCGGAATGTGCTTACGGAGATGAGAAAAATACCGTACGGGGAAACGCGGACCTACAAGCAGCTTGCCGAAGCTATCGAGAAGCCGGACGCGGCACGCGCGGTCGGCAACGCCTGCGGCGCGAACCCGATACCGATAATTATTCCATGCCACCGTGTATTGGCCACCGGCGGTCCGGGCGGTTTCGGCCTGGGGATGGAACTCAAGCACAAGTTACTGGAAATCGAAGGAGTCGAGATATAGGTCGTTCGGTCCATTGGTCCTCCGGTCTCTCGGTCATATTATTTATTAATAATAAAATGACCGAATGACTGAACGACCGAAGGACCGAGGGACCGAGTGACCGATTTCATTTGATTTTCAGCCATTCCGGTAGTATAAAAGAAATATAAGTTAAAAGCCGTATTGAGGGAGGTGATCAATGCCCCGCCTTATCCTGATAGCCGCAATCAGCCTTGCCGTAATATTGTTTTCGACGCCGCCGGCCACTGCCGGCGGCAGGATCGCCGACAACCCGCATCTGCTGACCGGGAAAATCAAGGAATGCCCGGACGGCTCGGTCGAGATCACGAGCGGGTCCGGCACGATCAAGATACCCGTAATCAAGCATTCTCCCGATCATCTGTACCGTTTCGGCGAACTGTTCGAGGCGCAGGGCGACGATAAGAGAGCGGAGAAGTATTACAGGAAGTGCCTCGCCGCCGACCCGGACCACCACAAGGCCAAGGTCAAGCTCGGCTACGATGAGGAAACCGAGGAGGAAAAGAAAGAAGAAGCGAAGAAAAACAAAGATAAGCAGAAGCTGGATAAAGGCGACCGGAAGAATGACCCGGACCTGGATTTTTCCAAATATAAAGACGAAGCTGTGCAGCACTACAGGACGGCGAGGGCCGATTACAGGCGCGCGGGTAAGGTCGCGAAAAACAAGAACGCGAGCGTTCTCGACATCCTCGATCTTATGAGCAAGTCCGCTTCCGAGTATGAAAAGGCACTGAAAATTGAGCCCAATTTTCACGAGGCCCGGCGCGAGCTCTGCATAGTCTGCAAAGTGCTCGGCTCCAGAAGAACGAAGGTCGGCGCCAACGCCCTCAAGAAAGGCTTGAAGCACGCGGAGAAGTACATCAAAAGCCACAAGAAAGACACCGAGATGATGCATCTCGCCGCGTGGTTTGCGCTCAGGCAGAACAAGATCTCAAAGGCGGAGTCGCTGCTGAAGAAAGCGCTGAAAGTGAAGCCTCACGACCCGGCCCTCGTCCAGGCTTTGTGCGCATGCTACCTTTCCGCCCGTATGCTTCCCGGCGCCAAGTACGGCGTTGACAAGAAAAAAGCGGAAAAAGCGGTCAAGCTGATCGAGGGGGCGCTGAAGGAGCATGAGAACCACAGGGCGCTGCTCCTGCTGCTCGCAAAAGCACAGATCAGCGCAGATAAGTTAGATGAGGCCAAAGTGTCTTACGAAAAGATTCTGAATGGTAACCCCAACGACGTGGACGCGAACTGCGGCCTGGGCCGGTTGCTGCATCTCCAGGCAAAACCGGACGAAGCCCTGACTTATCTTAAGAAGGCCCTCGCCAAAGATCCGAATCACCATGACGCGATCTCCTATATAATTCTCGTGTACGAGGGGAAAAAAGACTACGAGAATGAAAAGATCTGGATAGAAAAATACCTGAGCGTACACCCCAAGGGCCAGAACGCAAAGCTTTACAAAAGCATGCTGAAGAAAGTGGAGAAGAAACTGAAGAGCAAAAAGAAGTAACGCGAGAGGGGGAGAGCGACTTATATGTCGCACCTGACTAATCCCGTCATTCCGGTTGCGCTGGTTATACTTGCCCTCGTTTTATCGAACGCCGGCGCCGCATTTGCCGGTGAGCCGGTGGAAGACCCGCCCGGGCAGGAGCCCAAAGCTCCCGCTGAGCCCGATAGTCCCGCTGAGCCCGATGCTCCGGCCGTTCCCGATCCGCCCGACAACGGCGCCGAAATGGTGGACCCGAAAAAGCGGTGGTCCCAGATGCTTGAGAATCTGGGCGAGCACGAGAACCGTGTTCACCTGGATAACGTCTCCGGTCTCGAGGAATGCTTTGTTGAGCTTCCCCTTACCGAGACCATGGCGATGCTGGCGCGCCCGGAAAGGACCGCCCGCGTCGCCAGGTTTATTTTCACTTTCAAACCGTGGCGCAGCGAGATTAAACCTGCTCCCGAAATCAGCCCCGAAGTCCTTATTGCCATAGCCGATGCGTACGAGAAGAAAAAGAACGCTAAGTTTGCAGGTTACATAAAGGCTGTGGCGAAAATCCTGTATCCGCAGTCGCCCGCGGTCAGGCGGATATCGGGCTACGTCGAACACGGTGGCGGCTGGGTGCTGAAAGACAAACTACCCAAAGACCTGCCGCCTGACCTTACGCCCGAGACTGAAGAAAGAATTGAAAAAATCAGGAAGATGTTTATATCTGGTAGGAAGACTCCGTTGGGAGCTCTCCAAGAGATATCCCGGACTATTAAACACCCGAAAATCGAGATGGTGCAAGGCGAGATTTTACTTTTGAACAGGAAATGGGCTGCAGCCGCCTATTGCTATCGGAAGGCGCTTGAGTATGATTCCGCATGGATGGAAGCGTACGAAAAGCTGGCATGGGCACTGCATAAGCATGCTATGGAAAATGTTCCCAGTGCGACCAGCCTGAAGAATATCAATGAAGCATTCGAAAAGGTGAGGGTCACGGACCCCGGCTGGCTGAAGGCGCATAACAATTTGGGTAAAGAGCTTTATAAAACCATTATTGCAGACACAGATAACAGCGCTGCTCTGGCGGATATAAAAAAAAGAGTCGTTGCCGTGCGCGAGTCGGATCCCTCATGGATGGAGTCGCAGAATAAGTTGGGAGCTTTGCTTTACGAGTACCTTCTGTCAAAGATTAAATATAATGGGATTCTTTCGGAATTGGATAACGTTGTAATCACAGCGCAGGAATTTGACCCTCTTGGCGGTCGATATATTTTGCCCGCGGCAGAGAACGCCTATCGGCGGCGGGAACTGCGCCGAGCCAACGCGCTATTCCGCAGGGCCTGCGAGCTTGATTCTTCGCTCGGGCTTGCGTGGCTCCGCCGCGCGCAGATCCGCGAAGAAGCGGGGATGACGGACGACGCACTCGAACTTGTCGAGGACGGAATCGAGGCATGTCCGAACGATGAAAAGCTGATTTTTGAAAAAGCCCGCATGCTGGCCGAAAGTAATGCGGATGATGAGGAGCTAGAGAAGGCTTGCGCCGCATACCTCGAAGCGTTTCCTCTCGGGCCTCACGCGAAGGAGGTCCGCAAATTCCTGGAGGATTTGAAGTCCAGGCAGGACGAAGAAAAGAAAAAATCCGAAGAGCCTGAGAAGCCGGAAAATAAAGAACCCGAAAAACCTGAAAAGAAAGAAGAGCAACCCGAGGAAAAGCCGGATAACGGACGGCTCAAAATCAAGGCGATAGATAAACAGAAATCCGGGAAAAGCGGTAAGTAGAGGAGCGAAGCACAGACGCCATGCCCGAGGACGCAGACGTAATTCTTGCACAGCTTTTGCTGTCCCGCCGTTTCGTTGAGATTGACCAGCTCCATGAAGCGGTTGAATACCAGCGTCACGAGAAAGCAGGGGGGCGCTCCCCGGGCTCTCTCGGCGACGTGCTGGTGGCGAAGGGCGCGCTTTCCCGTGAGAAGCTCGAGGAGTTACAGAATATCGGCAGCATCGAGGTAAGCCCGGCGAAGAAAAGATTCGCGAATTACGAAATTCACGGCAAGCTCGGCCGCGGCGGCATGGGCGCGGTCTTCAAGGCCGTGGATACTGATTCGGGCGAGACCATCGCGCTCAAGATTCTTCCCCCCGCTTCCGCCAAGGAGGAGGACAGCCATCTCGAAAGGTTCCTCCGCGAGGCGCGGGTCGCGCTTACGCTTTCGCATCCCAACATCGTCCAGGGCAAGAAACTCGGGAACGTCAAGGGCATCTATTACTACGCGATGGAATACATCGACGGCAAGTCGGTCGCGGATGTACTGGACGGCTATGGACTGATGGATGAGGGCGACGCGCTCGAGATCGTGCGCCAGATATGCCGGGGGCTCGAGTACGCCGCCGAGCACAATATCGTCCACCGCGACGTCAAGCCGGACAACATCCTTATTACCCGCGACGGCGTTGCCAAGCTCGCCGACCTGGGGCTTGCGAAGGGCCCGGCCAGCGACGCCAGGGTTACGGCTTCCGGGATTACGCTTGGAACGCCGCATTACATCTCGCCCGAGCAGGTGCGGGGTGAAGAGGATATCGACGTCCGGAGCGACATCTACGCGCTCGGGATTTCGCTTTACGAGATGGTTACGGGCGGCCCTCCGTTCGACGGCGATTCAATGGGGGTCGTCATCGCCAAGCAGCTCAGCGATGCGATCCCGCCCGCCCGCGACGTGAGGCCGGACCTTTCGATTGCAACCGAGTATATAATCGACAACATGACGCAGAAGGACCGGAAGAAACGCTACCAGACCCCGGCCGCGGTCATAAAAGAGATTGACGGTCTGACCGGCAAGAGAAAAAGACCCCGCCTGAAGTTCTAAAGAAGTACCAAGTACCAAGTACCAAGTACCAAGTCACATCGATTGCGGATTCTTAATGGAGTATGTAACATCAATCGCGTAAGTTCAGACACGGTGAGGGGTGAAAGAAATTATGAATTCAAAATTATGAATTATGAAATAGAAAATACATATAGCGGCGCAGCTTGCTGCGCGTTAATCTGTTAGCGGTCGCGCTTGCGCGACGTTAATAACATAAAGACCGAGGGACCGAAGGACCGAATGACCTTTCCCGAATGAAATATCCTTGACATATTTTTCACAGGTGAGTAATATATCGGTCTTCTCGTGCTCACAATCAACCTTTTTGAGGAGGGAAGGCAATGATTATCGGTATACCGAAGGAGATCAAGAACCACGAGTACCGTATCGGAATGACCCCGGCCGGTGTGGAGCTTCTGGTTCAGGCCGGTCATACATGCTTCGTGCAGACCAGGGCCGGTGAAGGACCGGGGTTCATTGACGATGATTACAAAGCCGCCGGGGCGGAGATCCTTCCAGAGGCCAAGGACGTTTTTGACAAGGCTGAAATGATTATCAAAATCAAGGAGCCGGTCGGCCCGGAATTCTCCATGATGAAGAAGGGTCAGATATGGTATACCTACTTCCATCTGGCCGGTGACGTCGAGTTGACGAAAAAAACCCTCGAAACCGGGGTTATTGCTATCGCTTACGAAACGATGGAAGCGGAAGACGGCTCGCTGCCGCTTCTGATTCCGATGAGCGAAGTCGCGGGCCGGCTCGCGACCGTCGAAGGCGCAAAGTATCTCCAGGCAAC
This sequence comes from Planctomycetota bacterium, assembly GCA_004376375.1. Taxonomy (GTDB): domain Bacteria; phylum Planctomycetota; class E44-bin39; order E44-bin39; family E44-bin39; genus E44-bin39. The sequence goes on along the minus strand of SOJX01000023.1, from coordinate 120,038 downwards.
CTACGGCGGACGCGGTATTTTCATCGGCGGCGTCCCCGCCACCAGCCCTGCCAAGGTCGTCGTGCTGGGCGCGGGTATTGTCGGCAAGCATGCCGCGCAGATGGCGATCGGTCTCGGCGCCGACGTCACAATCATGACCCGTAACCCGAACCGCCTCCGCGCCATTGACGAGATTTACCGCGGCCGGATGAAAACCCTGAAGTTGAACCCCATCAACATCCGCGAAGAGCTGAAGACGGCGGACCTGGTTATAGGCAGCGTGCTCGTGACCGGCGACAAGGCGCCGTGGATCATCAGCCGCGAGATGCTCAAAGGCATGCAGAAGGGCGCAGTTATCGTCGATGTGTCGATCGACCAGGGCGGCTGTTGCGAGACGTCGAAGCCGACGACCCACGCCGATCCGATCTACGAGGTCGACGGTGTTATCCACTACTGCGTGGCCAACATGCCGGGCTGCGTGCCCCGCACGTCCACATTTGCGCTGACGAACGAGACGATTCCCTACGCGCTTGAAATCGCCAACAAGGGCTGGAAGCAGGCCTGCAAAGACAGCCGCATGATTTACACCGGCCTCAACACGGTCGAAGGCAAGCTGACATACAAGCCGGTCGCAGACGTGTTCGGCATCCCCTACACGCCGCCGGAAGAAGTTTTCTAATCTGTCAGGCGAGACCGGAAAAGGCATAAGCAGGCGGGGCGATTCCATGAATCGCCCCGTTTTCTTTGTAGGGGCAGGTTTCAAACCTGCCCTCTTATTATCGGGCGGGTCTGAGACCCGCCCCTACAATTAAATATCTTTCTTTTCCCTGAAAAGCGCCAGGAACGGGTACGCTGCGTTGTAGAACTTGTCGATGAAGAGGGGAGTGCGTTTCTTGAACAACCGGTTGCCGATGCTGTCGGCAATCGGGGTAATCATCCGCTCGTATGCGCAGACGGTGGGCGAGACCTTGTTCACGTTCCCGGTCGTGTGCCAGTTCAGGCAACCGCACCAGTTGCGGCACCTGCCCTTGACTTCGCAGGTCGTGCAGCTTTCCTTTTCTTCTTCGCTTTCGGTGTAGATAGCCTCGCGCTTCGCAGTGTCTATGCCTTTCCACACGTCGCCGATGCACCAGCGCCCGGGGTCCTCGTACACGAACTGGATACAGGGAAAGATGGAGCCGTCGGGCGCGATCGAGACGTTCTTTATTCCCAGCTCGCAGCGCTCGTATTTTTTGTACGGCCCGCAGATATGGGAGGCGAGTTTTTCCTCGAACGGGGCGAGGTAGAAATCCTTCTTGTCCCTTGTTTTCTCAATATAGATTTTGGACAGTTTCCTGTACTGCCTTTCCAGCACCGACATCGACTTCTCGTCCCACACTGAATCGAAGTCGGGCGCGGAGATAATGTACTTGAAACCTTTGTTCAGAAGGTATTCGCTTGACTCGCACACGTACCCGGCGTTTTGCGGAGTAATGACCGAGAGCGCGGTCGCATAGGGGTGATACTCGAGCGCCAGCGAGGCTTTTTCGTCGACCAGGTCGAAACTTCCGTTACCGTCCGGGAACTTGCGGTGGGTATCGTGCGCGCTCCGGTTGCCATCCATGCTTATCGAGAGCAGCACCTGCTCGCGCTTGAGGAACTTCAGCGTCTCTTCGTCCAGTAGCGTGCCGTTCGTGCTTATCTTCAGGTGGAAGAAATGTCTGCCTTTCTTTTCTATCGAGCGGCAGATGCCGATCGCGTGCTCGATGAGCGGTTTTTCCATGAGCGGCTCGCCGCCGAAGAATACTATGCTTATCGTCGGGCTGCCGTCCGACATCGCGTATCGGATGGACTGCTCGATGATTTCCTCGTTCATCTCGTTTGTGTTCTTGGGGACGTAACAGTAATCGCAGGCGAGGTTGCACTTGTTTGTCATGTGGAGAGTGATATTCAAAGCGCTATAACCTTCCGTGCGCCTTGAGCCAGCTTATGAATTCTTCTACCTGGTCAATAAGATACTGCCGTTCTTCAGCCAGCGTACCCTTGGTGCCAGCCTTGAAATTCTTCACCGCATGGCTGCCGGCAGACATATTGTAATTGAGTGTTGCAGTCTCTCCCCCTTCCAGAAAGAGCCGCTCGCGCTCCGTCCAGTCATATGCTTTTGTAAGAGTATCGTACAACTCGGCGTCTTCCTGCGAATAGTATTCGAATCCAATTTCACTATAACTGTCAAAACCGTCTGCATTGAATTCAACGAACGGGATCTTATACTGGTAGTCCTGGTTGAATGTAACGCCTTCGGCGGCGAAGCGGTCGAGAACAATCTGTCTTGCCTCCGCTTCGGTGAGGCATCTTTCCGCCTCGGGGGGAGGAATATAGTAAGGATGCCGATTGCGGACACATCCGGGGCATGCGCCAAGATTTGACATGGATATGAGAATTGCCCCGACCAGAGCTTTCCGGCCGAAACGCTTCCACGCGGTATCTGGAATACGGTAAAGATCGATTCCCAGTTCTCCGGCCTGTTCACGCGTCGGATAGACCGGCAGCGTGTAATCCGCTACCGGCCAGACAGATTCAAAATCTTTTTGTGTGAATCGCATTACAGTTTCCCATGGGCTTTGAGCCAGTTGATGAATTCCTCGACCTGCTCGATCAGATAATCCCGCTCTTCTGTCAGAGTTTGCTTGCTCCCGGATTTGAAATTCTTTACGGCGTGACTGCCGACCATCATGTTGTAGTACAGCGTGCTTAATTCGTAATTACTCAAAGAGAGCCGATTGTACTCACCCCATTCACCGTTATCCATAAGAGCGTCATACAGCTCGGCGTCTTCTCTTGACGTATACTCAAAGCCAATCTCCGTATAACTGTCGAAACCGTCTGCTTCAAACTCGACGAATGGCACTTTGTACTGCATGTCCTCGTTAAAGGTAACACCTTCGGCCGCGAACCTGTCGAGAATGATCTGCCTTGCCTCGGCTTCATCAAGACATCTCTCGGATTTCGGAACCAATTGCAGGCCAGGTGGCAACTGTCGCACGCAACCGGGCGTCCCGCATCTGCTGTTTGCCAAAGTCAGGAAGACAGCTCCTATCAGCGCTTTTCGGCCGAACTTCTTCCAGACCGGCTCCGGTATGCGGTAAAGATCAATCCCAAGCTTTTTCGCCTGCTTGCGGGTGGGATACAGGGGGACAGGATAATTCCCCACGGGATGGATTGCTTCGAAATCCGTGATTGTGAAACGCATGGGCAAACTTTCGGGCATTTGCGGAATTGAGGATGCGGCACCATGCTTCGGATGCAATTATTATACTTAAAAACGCTGATTTTCTCAAGAAATATTTAATCCTGTGCTTATTGCCAAATCCGATTGCCTTTTCTCTTGACCGGCTTAACTGCCCGCGATATAGTATCGCTTCACTTCCTGATAATAAGTCAAACCGGAGGCATATCGATGAGCGACCTGAAAATCGAGACCTGCGTGATGAGCGTTTCGGACAAGTCCGGCATCGTGGAGCTTGCGAAGTTCATGCAGGAACGGGGGGTGACCATAATTTCGACCGGCGGTACCGGAAAACTGCTCCTCGAGAACGGCGTCCGCGTCACCGCCATCCGCGAGGTGACCGGCAACGAGCACGACGATTACTTCGACGGGCGCATGAAAACACTCTCTTTCAACTACGAGTCCGCGCTCCTGTACAAACGCGACAACGCCAAACACGTTGCCCAGGCCAAGGAACTCGGAGTCCCGAAGATTGACATGGTCGTCTGCAACCTGTATCCGTTCGAGAAAGTAACATGCGACCCGGAGTGTACTACTGACACGGCTATTGAGAACATCGACATCGGCGGGCCGTGCATGGTGCGCGCGGCCGCGAAGAACTACTACCATGTCGCCGTTGTGACCAATCCCGGGATGTATGCAGAAATCATGGCGGAGATGAAGGAGCACGACGGCTGCGTCACGAAAAAAATAAGGGCGCGCCTCGCGGTAGAAGCGTTTAAAAAGACTGCCAGTTATGATTCGACGATTGACCAGTTCTTTTCCCACAGGATTCTGGACGAGGCTGTTCTCCGCCTGAATTACAGGAACGGTCAGCAGCTCGGTCGCTACGCCGAGAACTGGCATCAGAAAGGCTGGCTCTTTCAGTCGCCGACCGTGGTCGAGCCGACCGTGCCGCATGCGAAACAGGTTCACGGCGGCTCGCTCGGATACAATAATTACCTCGACGCGGAGAGCGCGCTACGAAGCGTGCTCGAGCAGGGGGATGTTACCGCTGTCTCGATTATCAAGCACAACAACCCGTGCGGATACGCGACCGGCGAAACGCTCCGCGAGGCGATTGAGCGCGGCTGGCAGGGCGACCCCGTGAGCGCGTTCGGCTCGGTCATCGCGGTTACCAGGCCGTTCGACAAAGAGACGGCCGAGTTCCTTAAAGACAAGTTCGTCGAAGTCCTGCTTGCCCCGTCGATTTCCGGCGAAACGCTTGAATACATAAAAAGCCTCGGCAAGTCGAAGGCCAATTTCCGCCTGTTCGAGTATGGTCATATCGAGACGAAACCTGAAGTCGTCCACATGGATTACCGCGCGATCCCCGGCGGTATGCTCACCCAGGTGCGGGACGAGAAGTTTTACCTCACCGAAAACATGGAAGAGCTTTTCAAACCCGCGTTCGAGGCCGAGTGCGAAAACTCCGGCAAGAAACTGACTATCGGGATTGTCACGAAGGCACAGCCGCCGAAGGACAGGATGGGGCTTTACGAGTTCGCGCTCCGGCACGTGCGGCACGTCAAGTCGAACGCGATCTGCATCTACCGCGAATACGAGCCGGGGAAATACCAGGTACTCGGCATGGGGTGCGGCCAGCCGAACCGCAAGGATTCGGTAATGCTGGCCGGCATGCGCGCGACCGACAACATCGGGCGCGAGTTCGTGGACAATAAACTCGACGGCAATAAGGACGAGTACGTCAGGTCCGTGCTCGCAGCCGATAACGTCGTCCTCGTCTCCGACGCCATGTTCCCGTTCCGCGACGGGCTCGACAACGCGGCCTCCACCGGCGTCAAATACGTTATCCAGCCCGGCGGCTCGATGCGCGACGAAGAAGTCATCGCCGCCGCCGACGAGCACGGCATCGCAATGGTCCACACCGGCGTCAGGAAGTTTTATCATTAATATGTAGGGGCGCAGCATGCTGCGCCCCTACATATTTGATTTCGGAGAGTATAGATGAAAGCTCAATTCATCGGCATTGCCCTGGTCGCTCTTATGGGCTGCGGCTGCACTCTCAACCTGGAGAGCCTGTCGCGCATCGAGGGGCGCTATTTCAAGCCGTGGGGGGGCGAAGGCGTAACCAGACCTGTCCGGGTCGATACAAGTAATGAGGCGCTCGTCAATGTCTTTCGCCTCGAGCTGGAAAAAGCCGAACTCAAGAAGCCGTTTTTCGGTTATTCAAAAGATGAGAACCCGTCCCTCGACTTCATGTTCAAGGGCAAGCTGCATTTTGCCAGCGGCCTGACGCATAAAATCGAAATCTTCAACAACGGCGACGCCATCGTGGACACGGACGAGGAATTTTATCTTTCGAAAAAAAAGCTGGACACCAAGGCTGTCCGGGATTTTCTGGAACTCCTGGCGGAATAATCCTGTAGGGGCACAGCGCGCGCGTGTTCTTTGCCCCTACAAAGTTTAATGCATTTTAAAAATCCGAAACAGAAATGCTATCACGTCGGATGATTCTTCGATTAGTTTTCCCGTCGGTTTGCCGTGGCCGTGGCCGGCCTTCATTTCAATCCTTAAGAGGAGCGGGTTTTTGCCCGAATCCGCTTTCTGGATGGTGGCCGCGAATTTTTTTGCGTGCGCGGGCGCGACGCGGTCGTCGGTGTCCGCGCTCATGATAAGCATGGGCGGGTAGGTCTCGCCGTCTTTTACGTTATGCAGCGGTGAGTATTTGTACATGAATTCGAAATGTTCAGGATTTTCCTCCGCGTTGCCGTACTCGCCGACCCAGAATTTTCCAATCGTATACTTGTGGTAGCGCAGCATATCGATAACGGGCACGCCGCAGATTACTGCGCCGTAAAGGTCGGGCCGCTGTGTCATGCAGGCGGTGACGAGCAGGCCGCCGTTGGAGCCGCCCCGGATTGCCAGCTTTTCCCTTGACGTATATTTGTTTTCAATCAGCCACTCGGCCGCGGCGATGAAATCGTCGAAGACGTTCTGCTTTTTCTCGAGCATCCCGGCCTTGTGCCATTCCTCGCCGTATTCCTTTCCGCCGCGGAGAATCGCCTGCGCGAAGATTCCGCCCGCATCGAGCCAGACCGGGCGCGGTATCGCAAAGTCCGGCGTTCTCGAGACGCCGAAACCGCCGTAGCCGTAAAGCTGGACCGGGTTCGAGCCGTCGAGTTTTATCCCTTTTCTGTAAGAAATAAAGATCGGAACTTTCGTCCCATCCTTCGACGCTGCAAAAACCTGTTTGGTTTCATATGCTGAAGGGTCCAGGTCTATTTCCGCGTCCCGGTATGTCAGGAAGATGGAAGTCTCGAGATCGTACCTGAAAATTGTCGCCGGGTGTGTAAAAGTGATGAAACTGATAAACGCTTCCCTGTCTTTCCGGTTGCCCGTTATTTCCATTACCGAGCCGATTGAGGGGAGTTTTATTTCACCGGCGGGTGTGCCGTCTTTTTCGAACGTCTTGAGCCTGTGGTGGGCGTGGTGCATGTATACGACGACGATTTTGTCGTTAACCATTCTGACGAAGTGGAGCGAGTCGTCGCATTCCGGTATTATCGTTTTCCAGTTTTCAGGCTCCGGGTTCTCGAGGTCGATTGCAATCACGCGTCCGCGCGGCGCATCCTTGTCGGTCTGGATGTAGAAGGTGCTTCCGATATTGTCGATAAAGGCGTACATCGCGTCGAAGTCGTCGAGCAGTCTTGTGAAATCCCCGTCGGATTCGACTTCGCGGTAATACAGGTAGTTGTTGTTGTCGGTTCCCTGCCAGACGTTCAGGACGAGATATTTCCCGTCGTCCGTGATGCTGACGCCGAAGCCGAGCCGCCTGTTGTCCGGGCGCTCGTAGACGAGGACGTCTTCTTCCTGCGCCGTGCCGAGTGCGTGGTAGTATACCTTGCTGTCGAGCGTCGATTCGCCGGGCTTGACCGTCGCCGGGTCGGGGAAGCGGGTGTAGTAGAAACCGCTGTTGTCGTGCTTCCACGCAAGGTTTGTAAAGCGGACATTAACAATCCTGTCGTCGAGCTCTTTGCCGGTGTCGACTTCGCGTATGCGGAATTCGAGCCAGTCCGTGCCGCCGCTGGAAGTTCCGTACCCGATATATTTCGCGTCCTCCGTGATTGAAAACTCACCCAGCGCGACCGTCCCGTCTTCGGAAAAGGTGTTGGGGTCGAGAACGACTTTCGGCTCGCTTCCGAGCGTATCCTGTACGTACATGACCGGCTGGTTCTGGAGGCCGTCGTTTTTAAAGAAGAAGTACCGTCCGCCTTTCCTGAACGGCGCCGAATATTTCGGGTAGTCCCAGAGTTTGGTCAACTGCTCCTTTATCTTTTCCCGCTCCGCGGTGTCGAGGAACTCTTTCGTGATTGCGTTCTGCTTCTCGACCCACGCGATAGTCTCGGGCGCGCCCGCGTCTTCCATCCAGCGGTACGGGTCGGCGACCTTCGTGCCGTGGTAGTCGTCGACGACGTCGCCTTCCATCGCCTCGGGGTAGGTTATTTTTCTATTGTTTTTCATTATCGGCTTTCGTTGGTATTATAACTTTGGCGATATCTGGAAAAGCCTCCATGTAAGACCTTATTACTGCTTTAGCGTGATCTCTGGCAATACTTTCGGGCAATAATGTAACAATTCCATCTGCAATATGCATAAACATCCAAAATGCAGGTGCGTCCTTGAAGCAAACATAACCCGCATTAGTTTTAATAAAATAACCAATATCAATGATAAACAGACCATGTAAGTTCGCAAATCTATGATCGCTAATAATTTCTTTGAGAATTTCCGGTATTTTTCTCGCTATTTCTTCATTAGAATTAGAACCTTTCCATGATATCGATATGCAATAACTTCTTGGCACTACTATTAGATTTTCGTCGGAATCGTTAACTTTTACACTTGGCCCAATCTTATTCTTCTGTCTCAATTCTCCTACAATCGCATGTCTCGTAATGTCATTTTTTAATTTATCTGGATAGTATTCCTGTGTTATTTCAATTGTTGCCGATACAGCTTCGACGGGGATATATCTTTCCCCAAGAGATACAGGGAAGTGAGGAATGAGTGATTTATCTGCAATTGTGATATCAATCTTGTTAGATCGGTCACCATGTTTTGTGATAAGAGTAGCTTGCGGAATAATAGAGAATTGTGTTCCCAGAAAACTTTCCAATTCGCGTCTGACAAATTCCTCTAATCCGAATCCTTTGGCATTTGGGTCGTCCGTGCTTTCTCTCTGAAGTTTTGCTACAGCAAGAAAGGATTCAGAATATCTGTTAAATATCTCCGACAGATTCATTTTGGTATCGGTAATCTTTGCCATTATTTCTTCCTTATTGAGGTTTTGAGTCTAAAGTAATCCCTGTTTTTGCGCATTTCGCCACAAGATAATTTATAAAAGCAGAGCAAGAAACTAACATGAATTTTGCATCTTCAAATTCACTAGTGCTTTCATCTAGCAATGCGTGACGTATTCCATTCTCATCACTGGTGTAACCATATAATTTATCGAAGGCGCTTTTCAAAGCACCATGAATTGGTATTCTATCTTCAACGACTTTAAGTGCCTTCCCCAATGTTGCGTTTTTGTCATTGGCAATTATTTGGCATATTGATTCAACAGCGCTTATAGATTCTTTTATAGAGTTTCTGTAATCTGGGTTCTCTCTGTCTGATAACAATTCAAGCGAACGACCTAAGTGATTTCTTGCACCTTTTTGTGAAATTGATAGCCCTTCTTCAATTGTATTAATTTCAGCATCATCTGATATGGGAGTTATTTGGTTTCCGATAAAACGGTAGGCCGAATTTTCTCTTTCTAGTACTCTATTGCAGCCATTAATGAATTTATCGCGGCTTGCGCTGTTCAAAAATACCGGTATTACAAATTCAAGAAAATCATAAACTCTATTCCAAGAAAAGGAAGCGAAACTGTTTTTTATTTCTCTAAATAAATTTCCTCCGCCTGGACAGGTGTCTAATTCTAATTTGAAGAAGTCTTCCCATAAACTTGTTCCAAGTGAATATTGTTGTTTTGTTCGTCCGCCGCCTGATTGTATGGGGTCATTCCAAAATAACTTGAAGAAACAATTCCAAAGACCTGTTTTCAACTCTTGATTCATTGAGTCAATTTGGATTATGTTCTTTATTGGCTCGTACCCATGCCGTTGTGAAAATGAAGGCACAATATCACTCCTTAACTGCTGCCTTTTTCTTTTTCAGTGCTTTCAGGATTTTTTCCGGCGTTATGGGGAGTTCGGTGAACCAGATGCCGGTGGCATTTTTTATCGCGTGGGCGACGGCGCCGAGGACGGGGAGGGACGAGCCTTCGCCGATCTCTTTCGCGCCGTACGGGCCTTCGGGCTCGTAGGAGTCGACGAGACCGCTGAAGATTTCGGGCGCGTCCTTTATCGTCATGATTAAATATTCGTGCAGGTTGGGGTTGACGATTTCGCCGCGGCTGTTGTAGACGACGTCTTCCATAATCGTCTCGCCCGCGCCCATCACTATCGCGCCCTCGACCTGTCCGTGGACGGCCATCGGGTTTATCGGCGTGCCGCAGTCGTGGTAGTCGGTGAATTTTTGGATATCGACCTTGCCGGTCTCGAGGTCGACGGAAAGCTCGCACACGGACGAGCCGAACGAATAGGCCGGGCTTGTGCCGACGGCCGCGCCCTTGTAGTCGCCGCCGAGTCCTTCCGGCGGTTTGTACCACCCCGTGCCGACGAGCGGTCCGTTGTTGTTGAAATAAATCCGCGCGCACTCGGCCCAGTCGGCATATTTCTCCGGGTCGGACTTGACGTATATGCGGCCGCTCTTCGCTTCGAGCTCGCCCGTCACCGTGTTCAGCATCTCGGCCGCGATCGGGAGAAGTTTTTCGAGCACGTCCTTTCCCGCGCGCATGGACGCGTTGCCGCCCATCAGCGTAACGCGGGACGAATACGCGCCGAGGTCTATCGGGCTGATGTCGGAATCTTCCGCGCGGATGCGTACGCGGGACGGGTGAATGCCGAGCCCTTCCGCGCAGCACTGCGTAAGCACCGTGCTCGAGCCCTGGCCGATTTCGGCCGCGCCGATGAAAAGCACGGCCGCCGTTCCGTCCTCGGTGACTTTGACGACCGCGTTCGCGTGCGGGAAGACAGCTTTCTTTATAAACGTGTGCTCGCGCGGTTTCTGCGAAGCCTGCTGTACCTGTCCGCGGTAGATCGCGTATCCCGCGCCCGAGACGAAGCCGCCCGTGCCGAGCCCGATGCCTTTTCCCGGCGGCAGCTTCCCGTATTTCTCGTCCCAACCCGATGCCTTGCGTACCGCGTCAATCGTCGCCTTGAACTCGCACGAGCGGATATCGAGGTCGTTTATCGTCCGCGTGTCCGGGTCCATGCCGTTAATTTTTCGGATTTCGAACGGGTCGACGCCGATGTCTTCGGCGAGCATGTTGAGCAGGCATTCGAGCGCGAACCTCGGCTGCGGCACGCCGTGTCCGCGCATGGCGCCGCAGGCCGGCTTGTTCGTCATCACGCGGTAGCCGTCGTATTTATAGTTCGGAAACCTGTACGACGTCGGCAGCATGCTGCCCGCGTAGTAGGCGGTGATAACGCCGAAGGAGCTGTAGGCTCCTCCGTCGAGGTAGTTCGTATAGTCGAAGGCCGTAATTTGCCCGTCGTTCTTTACGCCGATTTTCATTTTCATGTACTGTTTATGGCGTCCGCGGCCGTGCTGGAACATTTCCTTGCGCGTGTACATCATCTTCACGGGCCGGCCGGTTTTTTTGGAAAGAATCGTCGCACACAGGTCAAGCGGTGTGGTCTCTGCCTTGCCGCCGAAACCGCCGCCGACCGTCGGACGGATAATGCGGATAGAGCCGAGCGGGATGTCGAGAACGTTCGCCATCATGTAGTGGAGGTAGTGCGGCACCTGGGTCGACGAGTAAAGGACGAGCGTTCCGTCGCCTTCCCAGTACGCGATAGCGCCGTGCGGCTCCATCGGCGACTGGTAGACGTGGTTGCCGACGAAAACTTCCTCGCGTATATGGTCGGCCTCGAGAAAGCCCTGCTCGACGTTTCCGAAGTGATGGTTGACGCGGGTGTTGATATTGTTCTTGTAGCGCTCGTGGAGCTGGGGCGCTCCGTTCTTTACAGCGTCCGCCGGGTTGAAGACGGCCGGAAGTTGTTTGTAAGTAACTTTTATCAGCTCCAGCGCCTTCTCGGCAGTTTCCAAGTCGACGGCCGCGACGGCCGCGACCTCGTCGCCGATGTAACGCACCTTGTCCTTTGCCAGGACGAACTCGTCATAACGGGCGGGGGAGACGCCGTACATCCGGTCGGGCACGTCTTTGCCCGTGATAACCGCTGCCACGCCGGGCAGCTTTTCCGCCTGCGAGGTGTCGATCTTTTTGATAATGCCGTGCGGGATCGTGCTTGTCAGGATTTTGCCGACAAGCATGTTCTGAAAACCGTAGTCTTCAATGTATTTTGCCTTGCCGGTTGCTTTGTCGTATGCATCGACGCGCGGCATCGAGCGGCCGACGGTTTCGTGTTTATCGAGGTCGTAGTCATGTACGGGCGGCTCGTCGGTGTCGACGTAGCGCTTCCAGTTGCGTATGGCTTCCATTATTTTCGTGTATCCCGTGCAGCGGCAGAGGTTGCCGCCGAGCGCCTCTTTTATCTCGTCGTCGCTCGGGTCGGGGTTTCGGTCGACAAGCGCTTTTGCGCCCACGATCATGCCCGGCGTGCAGAAACCGCACTGGATTGCGCCGTGGTTGATGAACGCCTTCTGGACGGGATGGAGCTTTCCGTTTTTCTCGAGGCCCTCGATCGTCTCGACCGATTTTCCGTGGCAGAGGACGGCGAGCAGAAGGCACGATGCGACTGGCTCGCCGTCGAGGATTACCGTGCACGCGCCGCAGGCGCCGACGTCGCAGCCGCGCTTGGTTCCGGTGAGACCGAGGTCGTTCCGGAGGACGTCGCGGAGCGTCTGGTTCGGTTTTACGGCGAGCGAGTGTTCCTCGCCGTTGACCGTGAGCGTGATAACCTGTTGCATGTTGCGTTCCCGTTTTTTTAGAATGATTCGGCGGCCAGTTTATACGCCTCGGCATCAGTAGCCATGTACTCGGATGCTTTTTCCCATTTCCTGTCTTTAAAGAGGTAGACAGTCACCTTGTTTTTGTTCAACTTGTGTTTCTCCCGGGCGTCAATTAGAACGGCGTAGTAGTTCGCCGTGGCGACCTTCGTTGTTTTGAATATTTCATATTTGATTTTGATCCCGGCGATTTCGTAAACGATTTTCCGGAGTGCCTCCTGCTTGGCCTCCTCCTTGGTTATTCTCTTTTCAGCCATTATTCTTGCCCCGAGCTGACCGCATTTATAACCCCAGGCATAGACTTTTTCCTTGTACAGGGCTCTTCCGAAAACAGACAGGCAGAGGTCCTCCAGATTCTTCATGGAAATTTCTCCGCTGAAGCCCGCGTATTCCGCGAAAGTTTCCCTGAACGCCGCCCCCGCAAGTTCAAGCTCTTTATCTTGAGCAGCTTTATTTTCGCGCGATTGTTTACTGTCTGACTTCGATGCTTCATCCTCCTGAGCGGCTTTATCGTTTTCCGGCAGTTCCTTTTTATCTTTGCCGGAATCACATCCGCAAAGCAGCACTGCCGAAACCAGAATAAATGCAATAACAGGCTTTACATGCATGGCTTTCTCCTTAATTCCAACATCCTTCGGATTTATTTACGTTTCTTTCCACGTGCGCGTGCCACGGCGTCTTCGAGTGCGCGCCTTGTGAGTACTTCGACGATGTCGCGGCGATACTCGGCAGAGCCGCGGATATCGGAAATCGGCTTCGATTCCCTGACGGCGATTGCAGCCGCTTTCTCGAACAGTTCCCTCGAGGGTTTCTTTTTCCTGAGCGCCGCGGCCGCGCGTTTCGCCAGTTTCGGCGTCGGTGCGACGGCGCCGAGCGCTATGGCAGCTTTTTTTATAAGGCCTTTTTCCATTTCGACGCGCGCCGCGACGCCGGCGACCGCGAGCGCGGTCGCGTTTCTCAGGGCGAACTTGTGATACGATGAACCGCTCTTTTTCGGCTGTGCAGGTATGATAATCCTGGTCAGCACTTCGCCGGGTTTCATATCGGTCCTGCGCGGGCCTTTAAAAAAGTTTTCGAGTTTTACTTTTCGTTTTCCCCGCGGGCCCTGAAGCTCGACCTTTGCATCGGCGACGATAAGGATCGGCGGCAGGTCGGCGGACGGGACCGCGCTTGCGATGTTGCCGCCGATGGTCGCAAGGTTTCTGATGTGATAGGAGGCCATCGAGTTGCATGCGTCGACCAGCGCCGGCAGGAACCGCGCGACCATGCTGTTTGCGGCGATCCGGTTCGCTGTCGCGCCGGCGCCGATTGAAAGCGCTTTTCCGTCCTTTTTTATCCTGTCGATGTCCACGATTTCCGCGAGCGAGACTAAGTGACTGACTTTTGCGCGTTTTTCCTTGAGATCGACGATGAGGTCTGTGCCGCCGGCGAGGATGCGCGCGTTCCTGCCGAGTTTCTTGAGCAGCGCGCATGCTTCTTTAAGGTTTTCGGGCTCGTGGATTTCGATTTCGGGCAGTGTGAGTCCCATGGAATTCCTCTATTTCGGATTGCAGATTTCGGATTGCGGATTTAAAATGTATACCACGGTGGGAAGTATGATTCAAGAAAATTTGCGTCCGGGCGCCGTCACCGCCGTGCCGAATTGCGCTTGCGCCGGGTCTGAGATAGGTTAAAATATGGGCATGAGACTTTCCTTGCCTCTGAAACTCGGAATATTCGTGGTAGTGCTGTTTTCGCTTTTAATAGTGGGAATGCTGGCGTACAAGCCAATCCGCCGGGCCTGGCTCGAATCGAGGCAGAGGACAGGTCAAATCCACGTAAGGGACGACTTCGGGGACGGGAAACTGAACAGCCGCTTCGCCACTGATTCCAGCGGAACGTGCGAGTTTAAGGAGCACAGAAAAGCAGGAGTGTTCAGGATCGACATGGGAACGTCGGACCGCGATGCAGGCATCGTGTACTTGAAAGACGCGCTTGATATAACAAAGCCCATGACGTTCAGGCATCGAGCCCGGGTTCTGGATTCACGAGGTTTGCACGGATGGAATCTGTTCTATATTGCGCAAAATACGGGTTATCCCCAATGTGCCGATCTCAGAACAATACAGCAACAGCAATTAATTTGCGTTCATTTTCGAGCCCCATATCCCCCGTACCATAACGGAGCGTTGGAGGTAGGCTACGTAAGCAGCAGTGGCCACCCGGGCCTGATGTGGGACCAGGTAAATTCAAGATGGGTCACGGGCGGACCAGGTCAGCCTTTTGTCAAAACGACGGTTTCCGATTTTCACCTTGCGGAATTCCACTCCGACGGGGGCAGATGGTACGTTATAGTCAGAGATCAGTCCAATGCTATTCTCATAAAGACTACGCCGGTTTCGTGGTCTGAACTTTATAATGATTCAGAGAAGAATTACTGGTTCATATGGGGCGACGACTGCACGAATCATTTCCACGGTGACGGCGAGAGCGATTATATTGATATGACTTATACGTTCTGTAAGACTCTGGAGAAAGAAAAAACCAAATGAAAAAATATCTGTCTTAGCGGTAAGTAAAGAATCCTCAATCCCAACTCTGCAATTGAATCATTCTTCTCCAAGATATGTTTTACGGACGTTTTCGTCGGCGAGGAGTTCTTTGCCCGTTCCCTCGAGCATGAGCCGGCCGGTGGCGATTACGTAACCGCGGTGTGCGATCCGAAGCGCCATCAGCGCGTTCTGCTCGACCAGCAGGATAGTCGTGCCCTGTTTGTTGATTTCCTGAATAATCTCGAAGATTTCGGAGACGAGGATCGGGGCGAGGCCGAGGGAGGGCTCGTCGAGGAGCAGGAGTTTCGGGCGCGCCATGAGGCCGCGTGTGATAGCGAGCATCTGCTGCTCGCCGCCGGAGAGCGAGCCCGCGCGCTGCGAGCGGCGCTCGCCGAGGATGGGGAAGCGCTCGAACATTGAGTCGATATCTTTTTCGATGGCCTCTTTATCATTGCGCAGGAACGCGCCCATCTCGAGGTTTTCGCGCGCGGTCATTTCGTTGAAAAGTTTGCGTCCTTCCGGTATTTGAGTGATGCCGAGTCCGACGATTTCCTGTACCGGGTGGTTCGTAATTTCCCCACCTCTGAAAAGGACACGCCCGCCGGTGGGTGGGACGACGCCGCAGATCGTGTTAAGGGTCGTGGATTTTCCGGCGCCGTTCGCGCCGATGAGGGCGACGATTTCGCCCTCGTCGACGTGGAGCGAAATCTGCCTCAGCACCTGGAGGTGTCCGTAACCGGCTTCGAGGCTGTCCAGTTTCAGTAAGTGGCTCATCAATCCGCCAATCAGTTATTCGGTTATTCGGTTATTCAGTTATTCAGTTATTCAGTTATTCAGTTATTCAGTTATTCGGTTATTCGGTTATTCAGTTATTCGGTTCTTTGGTTCTTCAGTTTTTAATTCTCAATTTTCAATTCTCAATCTGCAATCCGAAATCTGCAATCCGCAATCGAGTTACGTCTCCCTGCCGAGGTATGCCTCGACGACGCGCGGGTTGCCCTGCACTTCTTCCGGCGTACCGTGCGCGATGAGCTCTCCGTTGTCGAGCACGTAAACGCGGTCGGAAATCCCCATGACGACGCGCATGTCGTGTTCTATCAGGAATACGGTCAGGCCGGCGTCGCGTATCTTGCGTATGAGTTTCATCAGGTTCTCGGTCTCGACCGGGTTCATCCCCGCGGCCGGCTCGTCCAGGAGCAGCAGGAACGGTTTGCTGCCGAGCGCTCTTGCGATTTCGAGGCGGCGCTTGAGCCCGTATGGCAGGTTGTCGGCGAGCTCGTACTCGAGCCCGTCCAGGCCGACGAAGTCAAGGTAGCGGTGCGCGAGCGTCTGCTCATCGTCGTCGTGGATGCCGGCGGACCACGACCTTCCGCAGAGGTAGAAGGTGTATATGAGGGGCAGCACGAACGGCCACCAGTGCTGCGCGGGCGGCTCGCCGGCGATGAAGTGCCGCAGGAGCAGGATAAACGCAACCGCGCCGAGGATGAAAATAACCAGGTCGACGATCAGCCGGGCTTTAGGCGTTATCGGCCTGCCCCGGCTGCGGCGTATGTATGCGTATTCCAGAAAACCGGCGAGGCCAATGCAGAAGACGTAGAGGATGGCGGTGAGCGCGCCGCCGCAGAGCCATACGCCGTATGTATTCATCCAGAAAACAATGAATGTTCCCATCGAGCGGGCGAACGGCCGCTCGGTCCGCGTGTGCATTCCGACCCTGACGTTTTCGATCGAGGGGAGCTGGTTGAACAACCGGATGTTCTGATAGGTGCGCGAGATCCCCTTTTCCGCGACCTTGTGCGATTTTTTGCCGGTTATGTCGAGCGGGGAATCTCCCCTGCCGAGGTATACCGTCCCGTCCGTCGGCTCGTACATGCCGGTGATGACGTTGAAGAGCGTGGTCTTTCCCGCGCCGTTCGGACCGATGAGGGAAACGATCTCGCCGGGATTGACTTCAAGCGAGATATTCTTTACCGCTTTCACGCCGCCGAAGAACTTGGAGACGTTTTCGCAGGAGAGGAGGACTGTCATGCTTCACCTTCCCCGGCAGCGGCGAAAAGCTCTTCCGGTTTTTCGTCGGTTTTTTCCTCCCAGCTCAGTTTCCTCGGTTTTTTCACCCTCATGGGAAACAGGCCCTTTGGAAAAAATTTCATGCAGATTACGAGGACCGCTCCAAAGAAAATGAATCTTGCGAAATCCGGAACCGAAATCCCGTATTTTATTGCTACCGCCTGCCTGTTGAACCAGTGGATGAGGCTCCGCAGAAGCTCGCCGAGCGGGGCGAGCAGGATTGCTCCCGCCATGACCCCGACGATTGAGCCTTCGCCGCCGATAACGACCATGCAGAGCGGCATGATGGACGTGTCGATAAGCGTGAAGTATTCGGGTTGTATATAAGTCTGACTCGAGATGAAAAATGCGCCCGCAACTCCGCCGATGCCGGCCGAGAGCGCGAACGCGAGCATGCGGTATCTTGTCTGGCTGATGCCGCATGCCTGTGCGGCGAGGGGGTCGTCCCGCAGCGCGTACCATGCCCGGCCCCATTTGCTTTTCGAGAGGATATATACGAAAAGCACGGTCAATATGACCAGGCAGATGCCGAGAATGACGAACGGGCGGAGCGGAAAAATCGCGAATTTGTAGTGGAGGCCGAAAATATTTATCTCCGGCGCCCGCGGGTAGAGTCCGTAGGCCGCGTTCGTGAGCGACAGCCAGTTATTTGCCAGCAGTCGTACGAGTTCTGAGAAGCCGAACGTGACGATGGCAAAGTAGTCGCCGGAAAGCCGCAGCGTCGGAATTCCAATCAGGATGCCGCCGAGCGCCGCGACCGCGAACGCCATCGGAAGCGTGAACCAGAAAGACATCTGGATGTCCGGGTGCGTTGAAAGTATGGCGTAGGTATATCCGCCGATGCATACAAAACCGCCGAAGCCGAGGTTGAGCAGGCCCGTGTATCCCTGCATCACGTTCAGGCCGAGCGACATCAGGACGAAATAGGTTGTCAGGACGACGAGGTTCTGCTGTGCCGCAAAACGGTTGGGCAGGAAGATAGTCACTATTGCCCACATTACGGCAACGCCGATTATGGTGCGCGCGATAAAGCTGCGAGCTCCGCCCGTACGCTCGAGCGCTCTCTTCAGTATGCTGGAGGAGCTTTTTTCAGGCACGTGCCGCCGCCTCCTCTTTGCCGAGAATGCCGGATGGGCGGAAAATTATAACCAGAATCATAATCATGTACGCGAAACCGAACTCCCACGAGACAAGGGTGAGCTCGGGCAGGCTGGCGATGAATTCCCTGCTGAACCCCAGCGCGGCGAAGAACATTGCCAGGTTCAGCTTCGGCGCAAGCGTCATCGCGAACCCGATGAGGAAACCGCCGAAGCATGCTCCGGGAATGGAGCCGATGCCGCCGAGCACGGCCGCGGCGAACGCCACGATGCCAACCTGGTATCCTACGAGGTTGTCGAGCGCGCTTGGATTTACAAGGCAGTAAAATGCGGCTCCGACGGCCGCGAAGGCGGAGCCGATTGCAAACGTGACTGCAACCGTCCGGTTGACGGAGACGCCCATCAGCGCGGCCGTGACCTTGTCGAGCGCTGCGGCGCGCATGGCTTTACCTACTTTTGTCCGGGCCACTATGTACCATAGCGCAGCCATCGAGACGAACGTGACAATGATGGTGATGAGGTCGAGAAGGGGAACCTCGGTTCCCATGACCCGCAGCCTTTTATATTCAACGAGCAGTTGCCAGAAGGAAACTCCGGCCGCGCCGCCTTCGGGCAGTGTCTTGAGCTTGAGTATCGCAGGTATCTCCTCGAGCGGGAAGCGGAAGGCGTCGCCGCCCCAGATGAGGAGCGCCAAATTCTGGAACGCTATCGACAGTCCGATTGCGGTCAGCAGCGCAGACAGGCGCGGCGCGGTTCTGATTGGTTTGTAGGCAACGAGGTCGCACGTGACTCCCAGGCCCGCTGTGAGGATGATCGTCAGAATGAGGGCAAGAAAAAACGGGAGCGTAAACGACGTAAACAGGAAATAACAACCGATGGCAAGCGGGATAGCGCTTCCCGCCGAGATTCCGGCTTTTAGCGCCGGTTTTCTTTTGCCTCCCAGAACCCAGGTGGAACCGAGGAGGATGCATAAAATGAATAACGCGGAAGCGACGGCCGGCCATGCCGCTGTTTCCGACATGAATGCGAACATGAAGAATCCGGCGAACATGAAGATTTCGCCGTGGGCGAAGTTGATGATCTTCACTACGCCGTAGACCATCGTGTAGCCGACGGCAATCAGCGCGAACAGTCCGCCGTTGGTAAGGCCTTTGAAAAAACTGGAAAGGAGGCTTGACAGACTTTCGTTCCAGAGTCCGCCTATGAGCAGAATAACGGCGCCCGCCAGGGCGAGCGGGGCCTGCAGTTTTCGCACCCGTATGCGCCCCAGCCGGAAATGCAGGACGACGTATGCGATAACGAGACCGACGAGCAGCGCGAGCACAATCCATGCCCGCACGGTGTCCGCCGCCGTTGTTTCGGGGATGTGGATGACGTGATCGGTGGATGCTAATACGCCGGATATCGTCATCTCTTGCCAGGTTAATCCGTAGGCGCGAACTTGCCATCCTTGACCACTGCAACGAAAATCGGCTTGCCTGCCACGTCGCCTTCCGAATCGAAATAGGTGAGCCCGGTAATTCCGTTATAGGCTTTTTCCGGAGTGGTCATGCCTGCAAGGTAATCGCGTATTTTTTTCCGCAGTTCCCGGTTCATAGCCGTTCTTTCATCCTTTGAAAGCTTGCCGTCACCGTCCTTGTCATACTCTTCAAGTTCTTTCTTTTGATCGGTTCCGACGGTTTCAATTGTGCGTGCGATGATACCCATGGCGTCGTAACCCTGCGCGGACCAGCAGTCGGGATCCTGTTTGAATTTCTTCTTGAACTTCTGGAAGAATTCGTCCGCCTTGCCGCCCTTTTCGCCGAAGACGAACGGGCAGGTGACGTAGGTGTTTTTCGCGGCAGGGCCGGCCAGTTCAATGTACTTCTGTGAAAAAACACCGTCGCCCCCGAGGATGGGGACCGAGAGCCCGGAGTCGCGCGCCGCTATCGCGATTGCCTGGCCTTCCTTGTAGAGCCCGCTTATGACGATGCCCTTGGGGTTCTTCGACTTGATGGCGTCGATAATCGGCTTGAAGTTCTTTATCCTGTCGGTGTAGCCCTCGACGTGGACCACTTCCAGGTCCAGGTTCTTTGCCTCGTTCATGAAGGCATCCTTCAGCCCCTCGCCGTAATCGTCTTTCTGGAAAAATACGACGACGTTCTCGAGCTTGAGGTTCTTCTTGGCATATTGCGCGAGCTTGATGCCCTGCTGGATGTCCTTGTAGATATTGCGGAACGTCCACGGGTGGCCGATGCAGATTTCCGGGTTTGTCGACGCGTAGCTGAACTGCGGAACCTTTGCCTGCTCGTAGACGTTTTTCCCGGCGTTTGTGCAGCGGGAGTTGAAGTGTCCGAGGACGGCGACAACCGCGGGGTTGCCGGCGAGTTTTGTCGCCACGGTGGCCGCCTGCGTCTGGTTGGAGGCGTCGTCCATTTCGATCAGTTTTACCTTTTTGCCGTTGATGCCGCCCCTTGCGTTGATTTCCTCGACGTGCATCCGGATGGCCTTGATTATTATCTGTCCCTGCGCGGACGAGCCACCGGAAAGCGGGCCGGCAAAGCCTATGACGATGACGTTTTCGTCCTCGCCCGTGCAGCCGGTGCCGAAAAACAGAACGAAGCCCGCAAGTCCGAGAAGAAGGATACGGCTTATCATCGGTTTTCTCCTTTTAGGAAGGTATTGACGATTGCGGGGCATTATAACATCTGCACCTGCCGATGCAAGATGTTTGAGCCCAAGAATGTCGAGCCTTGCCAGTCTGTATTATTAGGCGTATAATAATTCTTATGACACCAGCTTCCGATATAAACAATGTATCCGAGCTGCGGGAAGCAATCCGCCTGGACCCGCACAATCCCGCGTTATACATGCGGCTGGGGCAGCTGCTGTCGCGTTCCGGTTTATATTCATGCACGCAGGGGGATGAAGTTTACCATCCCTTCGAGCTGTGCCACCGTTACTGCTGCGCGCGCTGGGCGTATCAGAAAGCCAGGCTGTATGCTCCGGACGACGAAAGTGTAAATGAAGTTCTGCGTACTTATCGTGACCCCGACCGTCACCGTGAAGGGCAGAAAGCGGCCCGAGCGGAACTGGAATCATCGAATGACAGACTCGGCGCGGGCGCGGCCTATTATCTCGGCCTTGTGGGAGACGAAGAAGACCTGCCGAAGCTTGTTTCCATAATGGATAAGGATGTGCTTGATTTCGGTCACTTGGGCGTTATCCGCGGTCTGGGAAATTTGGCTTTGTCAGATGCGACGCCAGCAATACTGGACGTGCTGGAAGTTCTGCTAGGTTCGGGGCTGTTCGAGGGAGGCACGCACAGGCATTTCAAAGAGGCGATATATGCAATAGGCGGTTTACTGGATGAAAAAGATGAACAACCGCTCCTGGAGCTGTGGAGAAAGGATGTAAGAATTTTTTCTGTTTACGATATTATGAAAACGTTACGGCTTATCGGAAGTGAATCATCATTTGAACTTATTGAAAAGAATTACAGTGGATTTGAAAGAGAGTGGAGTCAAGATGCGGTTATAACAGCAAACGTGCTTGATAAGGCTGGAACCCGGGAAATGATGACAAGAATCATAGAGCAGTTTTTATATGATGAGTACGGGGCCTCCTACTGGCAGGGCAGGGAATCGATCAGAGCATTTCAGATTATTTCGGAACCGGAGGATATTAAATATCTGACCCCTTTCCTTGACAGGCACCCCACACTCGCGGGCGAGGCGATGATTTCAATCGCGGCGACGAAGTCACCCGATGCAAAGGCAATCCTGGAAAAACTGCTTCAAAGCGGTGATTATGAAACCTATGCGGCTGCATATCGGGCACTCGGGGTACTGGGCGACCCGGCAGCGCTTCCTGCGATGAAAAAACTTCTTTGGCGACGCAAGGGAATTAATCTTGCAGACCAGCTATATGCGATAGCGCAGGCAGGCGGGCCGGAAGCGATTGAAATAATTGTTCCCTATCTTTCTGAAAATGAGCCGGATGCGCGCGCTGTCGCCGTTGCCGCGCTGGCGGAAACGGGGGACGAGGAAGCTCTTCCATATATCTGGAACGCGCTGGAAGACTCAAGCATGCTGGTGTGCGATAACGCGGCCGAAGCACTCGGGAAGTTTCATAATCCCGATTCGGGTCAGAGAATTATACATGCATGGCCGAGACTTTCGGAGGGAGGCAGGGGGCGCGCCGCGAATACGTTAAGACTGCTCGGTTGCTCGGAAGCTGTTCCGCTGCTGCTGGAGCTTTTTAAAGATGAAAGGATACGCGTCCGCTCGTCCGGCGCTCTGGCCGTCGGCGCCCTTGCCGGTGAACAGGATGCGGAGAATGCAAAAACCGAACTGAGGAAGCTGTTCGAGGATGAAGACGAGCACGTTCTATTCCGCGTGCGGCAGGCGTTGTTTCGGATCGAGGAGCGTAACGTTTAAAGTTATGCCCGCCTTGTGTCCATGTTTTTTCGAAATTAACGTGACATATTCGGGCCATAAGGGTATATTTTCGCAGCGTGCGTAAAAATCGTTTAACCCGGGATTTACGTCAACATCCGGGCGCCGCGTACGTATAAATATCCATAAACACGGGTAACCGCTGTTCGGGAGATAAATAACATGAGAAAGCTTCTTCTTGCAGTTATCGGAGTAGCCCTTTTCTGCGTCGCGTCGCACTCCGAGGACGAGGTTCTGAAGATTGACGTAAAGGAGAAGATTCTTGACAACGGGTTGACAGTGCTCGTTGTGGAGCGCCCCGGGACGCCGGAGATTGCCTGCCGTGTTTTCTTCAAGGTGGGCTCGGCCAACGAGGTTCCGGGTATTACGGGCGTGTCGCACCTGGTCGAGCATATGATGTTCAAAGGCACCGGGATAATCGGCACAAAAGACCCCGTAAAGGACGCCGAGTACAACAGGCGGATAAATGAAATCGTCCTCGAGATGCGCGGCCTGGAAGCTGACGCTGATAAAAACGCCGCGAAGCTGAAAGAGCTTCAGAAGGAACTGGATGAACTTCGCGTCGCCCAGAAGGAGATAACTGTTTCAGAGGAAATATGGGAGCATTACCAGCGCAAAGGCGGCACAAGACTGAATGCAATGACGGGCACCGACTATACCGGTTACGTCGTTAGTGTGCCGTCGAACAAGCTGGAGCTTTTTTTCTGGCTCGAGTCGGACCGCATGGCGAACTCGGTGTTCAGGGAGTTCTACGCCGAGCTCGGCGTTATCAAGGAAGAGCGCAGGCTCCATGAGAACAGGCCGACGGGATTCTTCCATGAAACCTTCGAAGCGGTGATGTATGACGCTCATCCTTATTCCCACCCGATAGTGGGGTGGATGGTCGACCTGGAAAACATGACTCTGGAGAAAGCCCTGAAATACCAGAAGACCTATTACGTGCCCAATAACGCGGTGGTGGTTCTGGTCGGCGACGTGAAGAGCGAAGAAGCATTCGAACTGGCGGAAAAATATTTCGGCCGCATACCCCGCGGCGAGGACCCGCCGCCGGTCGTGACGATGGAACACCCCCAGCGCTACGAGAAGCGCGTTTACGGTGAAATCGACACCCAGCCCCAGGTCATGATATCGTATCATGCTCCTTCCATCAAACATCCCGACATTTACCCGCTTCAGGTGCTTGATAGAGTCCTTTCGGGCAACGCGGGACCTCTTTACAAGAAGATAGTCCGGGACCGGGAGCTTGCAACGTCCTGCAGCTGCAGCGCCGGCAGGGATAAATTCCCCAGCTCGTTCAGCTTTTACGGCACGGCGAAGGGCGAAGTCTCGCCCGAAGAGGTTGAAGAGGCAATCTATGAAATTATTGACGAGATAAAAAGCAAACCCGTTCCCAAAAAGGACCTCGAGAGGGCGAAGAAACAGATCAGGGCGCAGGTGATACGGATGCTGGCCTCGAACGGTTTTCTCGCGTACATGCTTGCCGGCGGCGAGTGCATGCACGGCTGGCGGAACCTGCTCGAGTCTCCCGCGAAGATCGCAAAAGTCACCGAGGAAGACATAATGCGCGTCGCGAAGAAGTATTTCGTGAAAACCAACCGGACGGTCGGCATAATCACTCAGCCTGAAAAAGTGCTGGAAACTTACCTTACGATACGGCTTATGGAAGTACCGCGTACGCCCGAGATGGAGACTCAAATGGGAAGAATGGAAAAGTTCATAAGCACGCAGCAGGCGGGCGTCAGCGTCCGTATGGATGACGAAAATATCTATATCGAAGTCGGACGGTTCGGACTCGATGAGCGTGAAGTCGCCGAAGAAAGACTGAAACTGATAGAGGATAAGATGGATGAAATGGGCGGAATGCTGCCCTTCAGGCCCAGGATTGTTACAGTCGGTGATTCTGAAGAAGGCTCCGGCGAAGAGGATGATGATAGATAGAATCGGGCGCCGGGAGGATTGAACCACGGCACCCGAACCTTCAGATACGTCAACAGGGGAGGATTCAATGCTGAAGCGTTTCATGATAGTACTGGCTCTGGTGACTCTGGCGATTCCGCCTGTTTCGTGTTCCAGCGCGGAGCCGGTCAAGGGCAAGGCCGATGCCGTAAAAGGCGTTGAAAAAGCCGGTAGAACCGGGGGGGATATCGCCGACCATCCTTTAAAGCTCAAGTTCAAACCGCTGAAGTTCGATCCGCCGAAGGCGTCGGATTACCGCGTAAAGCTGCCAAACGGAATGATACTTTACATCGCGGAGGACCGCGAGCTTCCCACTTTCGACATGGAAGTCACGGTCCGCACGGGTTCGCTTTACGAGCCCGAAGAGAAGACGGGGCTGGCCTCCGCGTGCGGGAACCTTATGAAGAAGGGCGGCACGAAAAGCATGACGGGCGAGGAGATCGACGATTACATGGCCCAGCTCGCAGGCAGGCTCGAAAGCCGTATCGGGTTCACGTCGGGCACCGTGAGCCTTTCCGTTCTGAAAGAGGATATCGACAATGGCCTCAAAGTCCTTGCCGACGTGCTGATGAACCCGGTGTTTGTTGAGGACGAGATCCGCAGGTACAGGGAAAAGACACTGCAGGGCCTCCGGCACCGTTACGACCGGGCCCGCAGCATACTTGGCGATACGTCCGGGAAGCTCCTGTACGGCGGCCATCCGGCCGGCCGCGTGACGAAGAAGTCGACGATAAACTCGATTACCCGCGATGACCTTCTCGCTTTCCATAAGAAATATTTTTACCCGAACAACTGCATCGTCGCGGTCGCGGGCGATTTCGAGCGCGGCGCGATGATAAAGAAGATTGAAAAACTGTTTTCCGGGTGGAAACAGGGAAAGGTTGATTTCCCCGAAGTGCCGGCCGTGGAGATAAAGTTCAAAAAAGGCGTTTTCCTTCTCGAAAAAGAAATAAACCAGGGATACGTCAGGATCGGGCACGTCGGAATCCGCGAAGACAACCCGGACGTCTACACGGTCAGAATTATGAATGCCGTTCTCGGCGGCGGCGGGTTCATGTCCCGGATTCCCAACCGCGTGCGCAACGACGAAGGACTGGCTTATTCGGTGGGCTCCTGGTTCGACATACCGGTGGAATACACCGGTATGTTCCTGTGTTCGTTTCAGACGAAGGCCAAAAGCGTTGCATTTGCCGTTTCCATCGTGATGGAGGAGGTAAACAGGATCAGGACCGAGCTCGTCAGCGAGGAAGAGCTCAAGCGCGCAAAAGACCTTTATATCGAGCGGTTTCCGAGCATCTTCAGCGGCAGGGGCTCGTCCGCATACGCCAAGGTGAAGGTGCTTGCCGGAAACGAGTACAATAAGCGCCCGCTTGACTACTACGAGCATTACCGGGACAACTACAGGAAGGTAACGCGCGAAAAGGTTCTCGAGGTGGCGAAAAAATACCTTAACCCCGACGGCTTGAAGGTAGTGGTCGTAGGTAAGATCGAGGAAATGAAAAAAGGCGACGGCCGGCACAAGGACAGGCTCGAGGACTTCGGCGAAGTAAAGCAGCTTAAACCGCCGAACCTTATGAAATAGTTCCATAGTAATGTTTTGAAAAATGTCGCGTTTCAGGACGGCGGTCCGTTGGATGGACCGCCTGTGATTTAAACATTTCCATATCGTTTCCCGTATTGCAGGGCGGGGCGGAACTTTCTCTCGTCAATTGGAGTGACGGATGAAGCGGGATACTGACATCGGCGGAAACGGATACGCCTTCATGTCGACGCCCTGGACCGACATCCTGAGCGTAAAAGAGCTGTCGTCCGAAGATCGCCTGAAACGCCTGGATTTCCTGCTGGAAAGATACTGGCGGCCCGTGTATTTCTTTATCCGCCGGAAGGGCAGAAACAACGAGGAGGCAAAGGACCTCACCCAGGCCTTTTTTGCGAAAATGCTGGAAGTGGATATAGTAGGCCGCGCCGATCCCGCAAAAGGACGTTTCAGAAGTTATTTATTGACGTCCGTCACGAGGTTCCTTTCGTCCAGGGAGGGGCAGCAGGCCGCTGGAAAAACCGACTTCCCGAAAGGAACGAAGTTTATCGAACAGATGGCAAGCTCGGAGTTTCCCGCCTGTGAACCGAGCGATCAGCTCACGCCTGAGAGAGAGTTCAACCGCCAGTGGGCGATCTCGCTTCTTAATACGATTTTTTCACGTCTGAAAGATATGTGTACCGACCGTGACTGCATGGATACTTTTGAAGTTTTCAGGCGGCGGTTTGCACGGGGCGGGGCTGCGGACTACGGTGCAAATAATCGTATTGCCCGGGAAATGGGCATTTCGGTGCGCCAGGTCGAAGGCCATTATAAGAAGGCGCTTCGCTGGTACCGGTTTCTGCTTAGGGAAGAAGTTGCCGCATACGTCGAAAAACAGTCCGAAATCGAGGAAGAAATCCGCGACCTCTGGCGTATGTTGGGCCGGGGATAGGGGTTATAAAAGCCGAAAAATCTTCTTTTCCTGTCGGAGTTCCCCCCTTTTTCGCTATATAGAGGTAGAGAGTTGAGGCGGCAAATGCAGGATGATTATTTTACATCTGACACGAGCGATAAAATGCTGGAGCATGCCCTCTCGGAGGGCATAAGCCTGGAAGATCCGGAAAATGAGACCACGTCCGAAGTTTTCCTGAGGACGACGGCAGTCCAGGAAGGAATGATATCCAAGGATCAATTGCTCGAATGTCTTGATTCACAAAAATTTGAGGGCGTGCTGCATTCCCTGGCAGTAGAGTTTTCAAAAAGAAAATACGTGCGGGACAGGCAGCTCGGCAACCTGCTGAAACTCTATAAAGAATCGCTGTCCGGTGAGGGCGAAAAAGACCTGCTCGCGGACCTGGCATTCGGCCTTGACGCCGCCCAAAAGAAACAGGTTACCTATGCGGAAGTATGGGGCGCCCTGAACCTGCAGGAGAGGGAAAAGAACAAGGGCCTGGGCCGCAGGCTCAAGGAGATTCTGGCGCGCCGCCAGGCACTCACGGGGACTGCGGGAACCATCAGCCCGGAGATGGCCGACGCGATGGCGGACCTTGATGCCCGCTTTATCGGAAAGCAGATTGGTCCATGCGAGGTTATCGAGAAAATCGGCGAAGGCGGCATGGGCGCCGTTTACAGGGCAAGGCACATTACCCTGAGCAAGATGGTGGCGGTCAAGATTATGACCCCCGCCCTTATAAGCGAGGTCCATAAGCAGCGGTTTCTCAGAGAGGCGCGCGCAGCCGCGAGCCTCGAGCACCCGAACGTCGTCGTAGTCCACGACGCCGGTGAGGAAGACGGCTATTCCTACATCGTAATGCAGCTGATCGAGGGCAAGAGCGTCGGCGAAGTCCTGAAAGAGGAAGGCAGGTTTTCTTCGGAGCAGGCGCTGCTTATTATCGAGGGCGCCGCAAAGGGCCTCGAAGCGGCGCACGCGAAGAAACTGATTCACCGCGACCTGAAGCCCGACAACATAATGATTACCGGGACCGGCGAGATAAAGGTTACGGATTTCGGCCTCGCCAAGGGCGAGATGGAGTTGCCGGAGGCGGATACTGAAGGCGGGGAAGCCTCGCCCGATATGGCGGTCACGGCGGCCGGAACGGTGCTCGGGACTCCTTCGTACATGTCGCCCGAGCAGTTCGAGGGGGAGCGCCTTGACGCAAGGAGCGATATATATTCCCTGGGCGCGACCTTCTACCACATGCTTGCGGGCAGGCCCCCGTTTGTCGGCGACTCGTTTACCGAGCTTCATGAAAAGCACTCCAAGGCGCCGCCGCCGCCGCTGGATTCGCTGGCCGACAATATTCCGCCGGAAGTATGCCGTATCGTCTACAGGATGATGGAAAAGAATCCTGACGAGCGTTACCCGGACGTTACGGAACTGATAGCGGACATGAGAAAGGTGTTTCTCGCGTTTGCCGAAAGGGAGGCGCTCGCAAAATACATGTTTGTGCCGGAGGTGCCCAAACCGGTACGGCCCGCTCCGGAATCGGTGCCGCAGTTTATTCCGGTCGAGCCGTCCAGGAAAACCGCCCCGTGGATTGCCGCCGTCAGCGTGGTCGTGGTTGTACTGATTGTAATCGCGGTATCTGTCCTGATGAGCGTCTTCAATAACGTGAAGCCCGTTGTCGATAAAACGACGGACAAAAAGAAAAAAGAAGAGATGAAACAGCTTTTGGATGAAACGCTGAAAGAGCGCGAAGCCGAAAGACGCCAGCAGGAAAGTGAAAGACGCTCCAAAATGATAATGGAAAGCATAAAGGTGCTTGCCCGGAGAATCGACGACAGGATCGTCGAGTATGCCGTGGAAAACGACTGGGATTCCACAAAACTCGAGGCTGCAAAAGCAGTCTTCAGCGAACACGTGAAAAGTATCGAGAAGGTGTTCAGCCAGGGTTTTCAATCGGAGAACTCGCCCGACGACTGGCGGGAAAGAAGTAAGAATCTCCAGGAAATGCTCGGGGATACACGTACGAAGCTTCTTGAACATATGACACCCGAAGAGGCGGATGAATTCCTCAGGGAAATCCCGGACTTTCGTCGTATGATGTTTCCCCCCAGGGGAGGAAGGTGGGGCCGCAGAGACGGGCGCGGACACGGGCGTCCGCCCGGGGTGCACCGCGGAAACAGACTGGAAGGAATGCAGAAAAACGGAGAAGGGAAAACCGATATTCCTAAAACAAAGGAGGAGAAATGAAAGCATCACAAATCGTATTGACCCTTATTATTGCAGCTGTAGTCGGAGGCGGCATTGCCTTTATCTCGACTGCAGGCAAGGAGAAGGCCGGCACTTCCGGCGATACCGCGAAGATCGCCAAGCTGGAGGCCAAGATCAAGAACCTCGAGAGCGACTATCAGGCAAGGTTCGAGGCGATGGAAAGAAAGGCGCTTATGAAGCCGGACAGGCCGCTGGCGAAAATTGACGGTAAGCTGGGCGGCAAAGTGGACACTCTCCAGGAGCGGGTTGCGAGTCTGGAAGACAGGATGGAGGGAATTCAGGACATAAGGTCAGGCCTTGCATCAGACTCGGGAGACGGCGAAGGCTCCACCTCTCTCGCTGAGAAAGTGATAGAGGAGATTCAGAAGAATCCCGAGAAACTGATGCGCGGCATGATGAACAGGCATCGCAGCAGCAGCGCCGACAGGATGGCGGAGCGCCTGGGACTGGACGATGACCAGAAGGCAAAGGTCAAGGCTATCACGGATGAAATGAGTAAGAAGATGCGGGAGATATGGAGTAATAGAAACCAGGACGAGCAAATGACCCGCGAAGAAAGAAGAGCGCTAATGGAGAAGGCACGCGAGGATATGGACCTGGCCATGCAGGAAATTCTTACCCCGGACCAGTATGATAAATTCAAGGAAATGAATCAAGGCGGTCGTGGAGGTATGGGTGGAATGTTCGGCGGCAGACGCGGTCGCAGTAGCCGTGGCGGTCGCGGCGGCGGTGGAAACCGCGGCGGCGGCGGAGACCGCGGAGGCGGCGGCCCGAGATAGCTGCTGTCCATTAATTGACAAATAGGATTGCAGGGGCGCGGCGTGCCGCGCCCCTGTTGACATTAATTCTCAATCCGCAATCCGAAGTCAAAATGACTTCAGTATTTCTTGTTTTCATCCTTCATACTTTATACTTCATACTTTATCTCGGCAGGCCGACTATGACCGCGCTTTTGTCGCGCGGTATTCTGCTGACGTTGTCTTCGCTTCTCTCAAGAGCGACGCGCTTTTGCATGGTCTTCTGCCGGATATTCCTTGCTTTCTTTACCAACCCGGCAAGCTCCTTGACTTCTTCCCGGTCGTACATCTCGTGTGCAAGGTATTCGGTAAGCTCCACCACAGGCTCGAGATCGGATTCCCGCGCGAAGAAGCTGTCCTTCAGAACCTCGGCGAGCTCGGCGGTCGCCGCGGCGAGGCGGAAATCGGCCGAGGCGTCTTCGAATGTCTCCCTTATGCTCGCAAGCGGAAAACTCTGCTTGATTTCCTTTACCTCATCCTGGTATTCGGGGTCTTTGTAGCGGACGAAAACGGTGGCGACGATGCCTTCCGCAACGTCGTCATGCAGCTTCAGCTCGTAGAGCGCGGTAACGGAATGCCCGGGCCCGATCTCGCCCGCGTCGACTTTATCGTTCCTGAAATCCTTGTCCGCGATCTTCCGGTTCTCGTAACCGAGCAGGCGGTAAGAGTCGACAACGTCGGGATTGAAGTCCACCTGCACTTTCATGTCCTTCGCGAGGACGCCCATAATGCCCATTGTATTGTTAACGAAAAGGCGTGTTGCCTCGTCCGGTGTATCGATATACGCGTAAACACCGTCTGCCTTGTCAGCCAGTTTTTCCATCAGATCGTCGTTATGATCGATGCCAAAACCTATTGTTGAAATATAGATGCCTTTCTCCTTGTAGGTTTTCACCTTTTGGAGGATTTTTTCCGCAGACGTTTCCCCCGTGTTGGCGATGCCGTCGGAGCACAGAATAATGCGGTTTATTGCATGTTTCCGGAAATGCCTGTCCGCCATTTCATAACCAAGCATCAACCCAGCCTCTACGTTGGTAGACCCTTCAGTCTCGAGGCTGTCGATGGTTTTGATTAGCTTCTCGCGTTCCGCTATCGGCAGCGGTTCGGTGACGACTTTTGCATCGTCACTGTATACGATAATTCCGACCTTGTCGCCGTCCGTCAACTGCTCAAGAAGCAGCTTGAGCGATTTCTTTACTAACGGCAGGCGGTTTGCGCTGGACATTGAGCCGGAAATGTCAATAACATATGTGAGAACAGCGTTCCGGCGGTCAGCCATATTCGCCTCCAGCCCTTTTACGGCGACTCGCATCAGCTTGTGCGCGTCTTCCCTGCCGAATTTCGAAGGCGCGGCCTCGAGGTGGATCGCTATCACGTCGCTCCAGGGAGAAGTGTATTCATAGTTCATGTAGTTAATGAACTCTTCAATGCGGATGGATTTCTTGGGTGGGAGTTCGCCTTTTTCAATATAGCTTCTCGCCATCGTGTATGAGGCAGTGTCGACGTCTATAGCGAAAGTGGAGAGGTGGTCCCAACTGGTATCGATAAACGGGTTTTCGCCGCTGTCGAGAAAGAATATGGCGCTTCGCCCTTCGTCTTCAGGATGCGCGAGTGAACCCGTGCAACCGCCTATGCAGCATGCGCAGCTGCCGGGAGACCCTCCTTCGCATAATATAACGCCTCCTTTACCCCAGCGCTGGCCGTAAACGCCGGCTGCTTTTCCTCCCATTCCATAGGCGTCAATAATTGACCTGGCGTTAATGTTTTTATTTGCCAGACTGTCGAAACTTGTTCCTCGCGTAATGTCCCTTGAAATTTCGACTTCTTCTTCGAAAATTAATATGGGTTTTTCAATTATTCGGTTTGCGAGGATTCTCGGCGTTTTGAAAATCCAGCGCGCGATCTCTGGGTCATATTGCTCTTCTCTGGCTTCGCGTTTGAACGTCAGTGTTATGTCTTTTTCCTTTTCAACCAGAAAGAGAGTGATTCCCGTGGCAATGAGGATCAGAAAACCATGGAGCCCGAGAGAGAAAAAGAATATACCCGACGATCCAAGCCGGTTTTGAATACATTGACTGAGAGCGTTGGTTTCAATTTCCCTTTTTCCTTCTTTCACAACACTTCTCCTTTTTATAACAACATAATCTGAGTCCAATCTTCAGTTCTGCATAGACTGTATGCCGGATAATCGGCTGATTATCGGGGTATGCCGACTATTATCGCGCTTTTGTCGCGTGGTATTCTGCTGACGTTATCTTCGCTTCTCTCAAGAGCGACGCGCTTTTGAACCTTATCCGTCCGGACCTCTCTTGCTTTCTTGACAAGCTTGGCCAGGTCCTGAACGTCTTCCCTGTCGTACATCTCGTGTGCAAGGTATTCGGTGAGCTCCACCACCGGCTCGAGGTCGGATTCCCGCGCGAAGAAGCTGTCTTTCAGGACCTCGGCGAGCTCGGCGGTCGCCGCGGCGAGGCGGAAATCGGCCGAGGCGTCTTCGAATGTCTCCCTTATGCTCGCAAGCGGAAAACTCTGCTTGATTTCCTTTACCTCATCCTGGTATTCGGGGTCTTTGTAGCGGACGAAAACGGTGGCGACGATGCCTTCCGCAACGTCGTCATGCAGCTTCAGCTCGTAGAGCGCGGTAACGGAATGCCCGGGCCCGATCTCGCCCGCGTCGACTTTATCGTTCCTGAAATCCTTGTCCGCGATCTTCCGGTTCTCGTAACCGAGCAGGCGGTAAGAGTCGACAACGTCGGGATTGAAATCGACCTGCACTTTCATATCGCTGCCGAGAACCTCCAGAAGGCCGACCGCGCAGTCGGCAAAGAGGCGTTCTGCCTCTTTGCAGGTATCCAGGTAGACGTAGTTTCCGTTACCCTTGTCGGCAAGTTTTTCCATAAACTCGTCGTCGTGGCCCGTCCCGATACCTATGGTTGAGATGTTGATTCCTTTTTCGATATACTTTTTCGCCTTCTCCAGGATTTTTTCCGCAGAAGTTTCCCCCCTGGTGGGCACACCGTCGGAGCAGAGGATTATGCGGTTGGTCGCATGCCTCTGGAAATGCCTTTCCGCGATTTCGTAACCCAGCATCAGCCCGGCATCGAGGTTGGTCCAGTAGTCGATCTGGAGGCTCTCGATCGCGCTCACAAGCTTCTCGCGCTCGGATATCGGAAGCGGTTCCGTAATAAGTGTCGCCTCGGTGCTGTAAATAACAATCCCGACCTTGTCGCCGTCCATCAACTGGTCCAGAAGAAGTTTGAGCGATTTCTTGACAAGCACCAGCCGGTTTTCCTCGCTCATCGACTGCGATACGTCGATGACGAACGTAAGCACAGCCGGTTTGCGCTCGCTCGAAGTCAGGTCCATTCCCTTGATGGCAACCCTGAGGAGTTTGTGCGCATCTTCCCTCCCGAACTTCGACGGCGCGGCTTCGAGGTGGATGGCAAAATTATTGTTCCAGGGGGATGTGTATTCGTAATTCATGTAGTTAATGAATTCTTCGATGCGGACGGTTTTTTTCGGCGGGAGTTCGCCTTTCTTAATATAGTCTCTCGCTATCGTGTATGACGCCGTGTCAACGTCTATGGCGAAGGTGGAGAGGCGGTCCCAGCTCGCGTCGATGAACGGATTCTCCCCGTTGTCCAGATAGAAAATCGCGTGCGGACCTTTTTCCTCAGGCGTTTTGGCTGATTCTGCTGAACAACTGCCGCAAGCACCCCAGCACATGCAATAACTACTTCCGCCAGGCGCCTTTTCTCCGTAGGCGCCGGAAGCGCCGCCGATGCTTCCATAAGCATCGATAATCGAGTCGGATTCAAGGTGTTTGTTGGACAGGCTGTCGAAGCTGGTCCCAAGCGGGATGTCTTTTGTGATTTCGATTTCATCTTCAAGCATTATGATCGGTCTTTCTACAATCCTGTCGGCGAGGACTCTCGGCCTTTTGAAAATATCGCGCACGAGTTCGGGGTCGTACTCCTGCACCTTGGTTTCACGTTTGATAGAAAAAGTTATATCCTTTTTCTTCACCGCCAGGCAGAACGTGATTCCCGCTGCGACGAGCAAAACAAGGGCGTGAAACCCGATGGAGAAAAGAAAAACACCTGATGATCCAATCCACCTGCGCTTCCCTTTACTGTTGAAAATGCTCTCGATTTCCTTTTTTCCTGCTGTCATAACACTTCTCCTTTTTTGAATTCGATAATTTGAACATCGCAGGCTTTCTATCAGGATTATACGCATAATTGAGATATTGTCAAATGGAAAATGAATAATTGCCTAAAAAATGCGATAACGGCATATAATACCCGATAAAATACCTAATCTCAGTAGCGGGTATCTGTTTTGGCAATTCAGGAATGTGTATATATGGAAGAATTTCTGTTTAATAACGCGCGAAGCTCGTTATTACTTGTCCCTTATCCCTTATCCCCTATCCCTTATCCCTTAAAAAGTGCTTGCCACCAGCGGAAGGCAATAACGATAAATCCGACCGTGACGGCGGCTACGGTCAAGTGCTCGCTGTTGACAAACATCTGTGAGAACGAGAAGCGCGCCTTGTCGCCCATGTCGTAACCGCGCAGGCGGGGGAAGTAGTTGGGCACGTTTTCGTCCCACTTGACGTAGGGCTCACCGAACCGCTTGACAAGCCGCTCATGCTCGTCGCGCGCCTTACGGGGCAGGTAGACGATAATAAGAACCAGGATGCAGAAAATCGCCAGGTAGAAGGTTGGAAACTTGAAGAAGTTGTCGGCAGTCATTTCGAAATGGAAAAACATCGGCGAGAGCAGGCCGAAGACGATGAAAAAAGTTCCCAGGTAAAGCGGGTGCTTCAGGTGCGCGTACGGTCCCGTGCAGGCGAGTTTTTCGTTTTTATAAAGGTGTCCGCACGCCCACACGCGCAGGGCAAGCCCGACGGCGGCCAGTACCGCGCCGACGATGAAGCTGTCGATGCGCGGCGTCTGGAAAACCGCAAGCGCGAGCAGGACGAGCATGATAATGTACACGCCGAGCTTGCGGGCGTAATAGATTACTTTGGTGCCGTGTGCCATTCGTCTTCTCTCGTGGGGGTGAAAAACCAGAATTTCCGCCAGAAGTTTTTGCGGTTGATCTGCCTTCGGTCCTCATCCGTCAGGAGGTGCGGCCACAGCCGCCACTTGATTTTCAGAAGCCCGCCCAGGTCCGAGCCTTTGAACATCGGCACGAGTATGTCGCGGGCGATGCCGCTCTTGCCGAAGTACACGCTTGTTCCGAAGTCCAGAAGGTACGCGCGGCGGGCGTCGTCGCTTACGACGTAATTACGTCTCTGGCGCAGGTCGAAATGGACGACTCCGCGGCGGTGGAGTTCGCGCACGGTGCGTTCGATAGAGAAGTAGAGCTCGTCGGGCAGCAGTCCGGCCCAGCGGTGTTCCTTGAGCGGCATGCCTTCAACGTACTGAAGGACGTATGCGAGCCTGTCGATTTTTCGTATAAGCGTCGGCACGCCCTCGACGCCGGAAAGCGCGCCGTATATCCTGCATTCGCGCGAGACAAGCCACGGGCCGAGGAACGCCGTCGTGTACCACGGCTTGCCCGCGAAGTCCTTCACAACGTACGGCACGCCGTCGAGCCTGAGGAGCTTCACGTCGGCGCGGCTCCCGTGCCCTTTCCAGAGCACGCGCTCGACGTGGTCTTCGAGGTTTCGGCGTGTCAGTCGCTCGGGCACTTTCCCGCTCCGGTTTCGAAGTAGGTGAAGTATTCTTCGGGATACTTTTTCTTTCGCCGCTGGCGTGCAAGGTGTTTTTTCATGACAATCGCGGCCATTCGGCGGAAGCGGTTTTTCTCGCCCCACCCGTCGGCGTCGCAGGCGTCGTCGAAATACGATTTCAGAAACCGCTCCCGGTCTTCAGCGTCAACCGTGTCATAAGCCGAAAGCGAGAGCCGGGCGATCTCCGTGACGGCCGCTTCGAGCGGCCAGCCGTTCTTGGAAAAACGTGTCGCATCGAGGTCGGTTATGAAAAACCTGAACGGCCGCTCTTCCGGCAGGATAATAACGTTCGAGCATTTCAGGTCGCCGTGCGTTATTCCGGCGAGGTGGATTTTGCGGACAAAGGCTGCGAAGCCTTTTGTCGTCGCGATTCTGTCCAGCTCGGGCAGGTTGCGGAAGTTTGCCTTCAGCCAGTAGTAGAAGTTCGCGCCGCCCGTGATGCGCTCGGTAATCAGGAAGCTGCGCTTCAGAATTCCAAAGCGCCTTTCCTCGACCGCTGCGACCGGGGTCGGGGTCGGGATGTCCGCGGCCATGAGTCTCATGATGTTCTTATACGTCCTGAGGGGGCGGGATTTCTTCGCAAGACTTTCAAGCGAGTAGAGGAACCCCTTGTTGTTTGCGCGCTTGAGGTGGAATTCCTTCTCCGTCCCGCCGACGCCGACTTTCACGAAAGCCGCCGTCGTTGTCGGAGAATCTTTCAGAAGCTCCGCGCCCCGCACGAGCGCGCGGTCGGGGTTTTTGAGGAATTCGCGGACATCATCCGAATCGTAATCCGGATTCAGGTATCCGCGCATCTTCCCTGCCCTGATTTTCAGGAACTCCCCGCTCACGGCAGTACCTCGTAAAGCACCAGCTTCACCTTTATAATCTCCCTGGTCCAGTGGTCTCGTTTCTCGGCGACTTCTATTTCACGCACCATCCTCAGTCTTTTCATGTTCAAACCGGCCGCGTCCCGGTAACGGTCGAAATCTATACTACGGTCGACTATGTATTTAATCTCGTTGTCGCGGATGTACTTGTCAAGAGTCCTGTTTTCAATGGCGCGAAAGGCGTTGTAGCTTACCACGCCGTCGAGATTGACGCACGAGTAATCGGAATAAAAGCGGAATATACCGCTGTTGAACGCGCCGATGAGAGTATCGGGTGGAATGTCGCGGGATCGAAGCACGTCGTCCACATGTATTCTGACGAATTTGTGAAACACGTAGGATGGATTTTCATCTATAAGCTTCGGCGGGTTTGCCGCGAGCCCGACGACGGGGAGAAGGGCGATTATTACGCTTGCGATGATCCCCGCCCAGCGCGGCGGTTCGCCTTTTATATACAGGAGGTTGTAGGCGGAGATTCCCAGGAACATCGCCCATATCGCGGCCGCGCCCGCGAAGTACCACGTCATGATAAACCATCTTAGACCGCCGTGAATCACCGCCAGCAGCAGCATGAAGAGCATGGGAAGGCCGAGTGCGGCAATGTGTCTGAAATATGGCGTCGGTTCAGGGTTGCCTCCGCGTTTCTGGACAATATATATGATCAGAAAAAAGATTAAGAGTACTCCGGAAAGCCAGATGCCGCCCCTGCGCAGGCCGGTCAGGCTGAACATCTTCGAGAAGAACGCGTTGCGCGCCTTTTTTATTCCCTCGGAGATCGGGCTTCTTACTTTCACGCCGGGCTCTGTAGGATGGACACCAAATTCCCTGTGTACGGCGAGCTCTGCAGAACGGACTTTATGTTCCCTGTGTACGGCGAGCGGTATTGCCTTGCCGGAGACCTGCATCGGGCTTCCGAACTTTACCGTGTTCCAGATAAGAAACGGCGCAACGATGGCAGTTGCAAGCACGCCCGAGATGACCGGAATCATAATCCGGTTCTTCCCGGATTCCCTTATCAGGATGGCCAGCAGGACGATTGCGAAGAATATCGCGCCGTCCGTGCGGGAGAGGATGAGCCCGCCTCCGATCAGCCCGAAGATAACGGCACGCTTCAGGGTCCAGTTCCCCCGCCACGCCAGGTAGGCGATGAGCAGGCCGAGCATGAACGCGACAAGGAGCGCGCTTTCCATCGCATTAATCACTATCAGAATAACCGGTACGTTTATCGCGTAGATAAACGCCGCGATATTCGCGGCGGCGGGTTTGCCGGTTATCTGACGGGCGGCGCGTCCGACGAGAGCTATGTTGAAGACGTCGATCAGAGCCGAGAGCCCGACCGCCACCCGGACCGCCGCGAGCTTTGGCAGAATTCCGAATACTGGTACGAGTATCGCAAGCCATAAGGGGTGGAACCCGTTTGTCGGCCCGAGCCCGTCGTATGTGATGCCGTTACCGGCCGCGATGTTTTGTGCAATATCGAAATAGTAGTAAGCGTCGTCCGGGAGGAAAATCTGCATAAGGTAGTGAAAGGGGAGAACGACAATGACCACCCGGATGGCGGCGCCGGCAATCATGATTGCTGTGAATGCCTTTCGGTCATCACTCACGGTATCTTATGACCCTGGCCGGGATTCCGACTGCAATCGCCCATTCCGGGATATCCTTTGTAACGACCGCGCCCGCGGCGATTATCGCGCCCTTGCCTATCGTAACGCCTTTGGTAACGATGACGCCGGCGCAAAGCCATGCACCTTCGCATATTCGTACGGGGTCCGAGTGCACCGGCTGCCAGCGGACGTGGGTGTCGCGGCCGATGCCGTGGTCGGAATCGAAAATGTGCACGTAGGGACCTATCATGCCGTACTTTTCGATAATAATCGACTCGTCAGCGGCGATGAATACCGCGGGTGAGAACAGGCTGTCGTCCCCGATCTCGATAACGCCGTTGCGCGTCGTTTTGAACGTGACAGGGCCTCCGAAACGGCA
The DNA here is from genome assembly GCA_004376375.1 of Planctomycetota bacterium. Lineage (GTDB taxonomy): Bacteria > Planctomycetota > E44-bin39 > E44-bin39 > E44-bin39 > E44-bin39. Next base: position 81,558 of record SOJX01000023.1, on the reverse strand, counting down.
GTCCTTGCCGCAGATCACCTTGCCCGTGCCCTGCATTTTAACTTTTCCTTTGAATCGTGATCCCGGCCCGATCTTGTGGAACTTCCTGCGGTAGCTCCATTGTCGTATGAAGTCGAACATAAAAACCCTTTGCGTTTATTTGTTAGCGGCGCCGCTTGCGGCGCGTTGACTGGGGAAGTGACAAGGTAACAGGTTGACAAGGCAACAAGGGTTAAGGAGCTTCGCGCGTTATCTTATGGACAGACAGGAATGTCTGTCCTACCATTTCCTTATTCCTTTCTTCCTTGTTTCCTTGTTTTCTTGTTCCCTTGTTTTCCTTTTTTTATTCAGCGCCGCGCAAGCGCGGCCGCTAACAGGAAATCAGAGCTTCTATCTTTCCCGTCATCCCGGCGCACACTTTTTTCCAGGTGTAGCGCTCGTAGACCCATTTCTGTCCGGCGGCGGCTATACGGACCCGCTCGTCCGGCCGGTCGAGCCAGTATTTTACCTTATCCGCCGCGTCGGCGTACTTTTTTTTACCGCGTCCGCGCCCTATGTCGAAGCATACCAGGTGTCCGCCGTCGGTGAACCAGTTTTCCATGCCCGGCACGCGGCTGGTAATGTGAAAGCCGCGGCAGGCCGGGATCTGGAACGTGCGGTCGGAGAAATAATTCTCGATAGAGTTGTTGTCGTTCATGCCGAGAACGATTTTCGCCCTGCTGCAGAGTTTTGCAAAATCGTCCAGATATATTCCCTCGCCTCTGACCGGGAAGCCCGCGGGCCATTTGCGGCCGTATACGGCGACGTCCGCGCCGGTCTCGATCACGGTGGAGAGAAGCGCGTCACGCCCGGCCTTGTTCACGCCCACGAACGCGACGTCGCATTCGAAATCATCTGTATCCGTTTCCCAGTGCCTGTGGACCTCGGGGTCGACGCCCTCCCAGAGATGGAATACGTTTTTCACGCCGGCCTTCTCGAATTCAGCGACAAGCCCGCCGGCGGTGATAAAAGTCGAATCGCATGCGGCGGCGAGCTTCCTCAGCCAGCGCGGGAGCGGCGAATCCATATACCTGAGCGAGACGTGCGTGTGTTCTCCTATTGCTATAATAGTACGCAAGTTGATGTCTTCGCCCTTCATGAGAATCATGGTGTCCGGTTCTGTTTCGCGGACCGTCGCCAGCATTTGCGATTCCATCTCCGAGCCGCCGCGCTCTTTCCTTATCCTGCGGAAATCGAAAATCTCGACGTCGTGCCCGAGGCTTCTGAAAGCCTTTTCCATGAATTTCACGGTCGTGTGGGGCACGTTGTCGTACGCGCCGGCGATAAGGATTTTCATTAAAGCTTATCTTCCGGATGCAGCATGTTGCGGTTGACTTTCTTGATCGGCTTCGCGGGGATTCCCGCGACAAGCATATTGGGCTCCACGTCTTTCGTTACGACCGAGTTCGCCGCGACGACGGCCCCGGCGCCGATGCGCACTCCCTTCAGCACGATCGCCCGGTTTGCGATCCAGACGTGGTCCTCCAGCACGACCTCGGCGGCCTCGATTGTTCCCTTTTCCGAGTCCAGCTCGTGGAAGTCGCTGTCCATTATCATCACGTCCATGCCGATGCCGCACTGGTGTCCGATCTTTATGCTCTTGAAAGCGGCGATGTGCACGCCGTGGTTAATATTCACCCCGTCGCCGAACTCGAGCACGCCGCCCCTGCGGACCATTATAAAGATCGGCTTCCAGTATGAAAGTAAGTATAGTTTCTTCCCCGCTTTCAGCGTGCCGGAGTTTCTTATTATCGGCGTTCCACGGAACTTTATCGGTCCGCCGAGCTCGTTGAATTTCCGCTGGTAATACCGGTTGAGCCACCAGTTTCTCAGGCGGGCCCCGATTGTCGCCATGTTATCCCCCTCAGGTGAAGATTCTTCCAGGCTGGGTACTCCTTACAGTGGGTATTGTAACCGATTCAAACGCGGATTCGAGAATTTTTTTCATTTTTGTGAAGTGGTCTATTGGTCCTTTGGTCCTTCGGTCTTTCGGTCCTTCCGTCAATATATCTTTTTTCTCCGTGTCTCCTTTTCTCCGTGTCTCCTTGTCACCGTGTCTTCCCATTGCCGTGTCTGAACTTACGCGATTGATGCTCCGTACCCTATTTTCCCCTTGCCGCTTTTGCGGGACCGTGCTACCATGCCGCCGAACGGGCCGGAAATGCACGTATGATACTCTCACAAATACATATTACAGTCGATTCACCCGAGGCGGCGAGCGCGTTCATGCTCTGGCTGTCGGTGCCGTTCTCGTTTATCTTCGGCGCCGTGGTGGGAAGTTTTCTCAACGTCTGCATCTACCGCCTGCCGAGAAACTGTCTTTCCATTATCCGCCCGAAGCATTCGTTCTGCACGGCGTGTAAAAAAGATATCTTCTGGTTCGACAATATCCCGATAATAAGCTGGTTTGTTCTCGGGGGGAAGTGCCGGCACTGCGGGGCGAAGTTTTCCATCCGCTACGCCATGATAGAATTACTCACGGCCGTCCTCTTCGGGTGTCTTGCCTGGAGGTTTGTCGCCTCGCAGCCGCGCGACCCGCAATGGGAAATGCTTTTCATCGGGGCCGTCCTGACCGGCGCGTTTATTGTTATTCTCTTCATCGACGTTGATTTTCGCATTATCCCCGATGAGATTGACATCCCCGGAATAATCGCCGCACCGATTATAAGTTTTCTTATACCCGCGCTCCACGCGCCCGCGATGCCGTACCTGGAGAAAGTCTTTGACGCGAACTGGCCCTCATTTACGGCAGGCCTTCAGAAGATGACCGCGCCCGTCCTCGGCACGCCGCTTTTTGAAAACGTTGCCGCGTTTGCGCATTCCATCGTGGGCATGTGCGTCGGCGGCGCGATTATCTGGTCGCTCGGCATCCTCGGCGGCGCAGTATTCAAAAAGACGCTCGAACAGGACGAGGCGCGCGAGCGGAAGGAGCTTGGAATTTCAGAAGAAGAGGGAGAGGGCGATGCAGGTAAGCCTTCGCCTGCGGCGATGGGCTTCGGGGACGTCAAGCTGATGGCGATGCTCGGCGGTTTTTTCGGCGTTATCGGCGTGTTTTCGATTCTCGTGGTCGGCGTGCTTTCGGCAACGCTTATCGGCGCGCCCATCCGATTGTTCTACCGCAAGGGCGACGCGAAGGTTCCGTTCGGCCCGTTCCTTGTCGGCGGCGCGTTTGTCTACCTTATAGCCGGCGACAGGATGCTTTCCTTCGCGTGGCACCTTCCCGACCTCATGCGCGAATACAGAGGCGGATTTGTGGCAGGCTCGCTCGCCGCCTGCGCCCTCGGCATTATCCTCCTTATCGCCCTGCGCAGACGGCGGCTGAAAAGTTAAATACTCGGCAGGCCCTTGAAATCAGCTTTTATGAGGCTACAGGTTATTGACGAATTCGTAAATGACTTCAAGTGTCTCGGCCGGCTTGACCTGCAATAAAAAATGCGGCCCATCTATTTTCCTTACAACTAAATCATGCAATGCTTCTCTGAACGGCTCGATGCAGTTGGACGGGACGAGATGATCCGCCGATGCCTGGATATAACAGCAGGGAATTTTAATTTTACGCAACGCTGAAAGCTCGTCGATGTCGGCCAGCATTTTGAACCGCGCGGCAATGTTGACCGGCTTTGCAGTTTCGACAGCTTTCTGAAGTAAAGCGGGCAGTGAATCGGGAGCGTCCGGTCCGAAACAGAACTTTCCAAGTGCAAAATCAGGCATGGGCAGGCGAAAAAGCTGGTCGAGAGGAAGAAGTTTTGTGAATTCCAGCAGGAACGGGTAAGGCGGCCTGGCAAAAGTCGCGCAGAAAACCGCCCCTTTTACGTTCGGCATGCCGCGCCCGAGCAGGTTGATTGCAATCGGACCGGAAAACGATTCTGCAAGAATTACAATCGGCCTGTCTCTTGGGATTTTCCCTTCAGCATGACTTATAAGTTGCTGATATGAAAGAGGCTTGTCTTCGCTGGGATAGCTTATTACAGTTGTTCTGATTTCCGGAGCCAGGACCTTGAGAAACGGCTCGAACATTATCCCCGTGCCGTCCAGCCCTGGCATCAATACTAGTTCCAAGTCAGCGGGCCATTTCATGGAACATATAATGAATGATTTACTCTCCCATTTCAACGACGAATTTCTTCTTCCGTTTTTTCCTGAAAAGATTTTTGCTAAACAGGCGCATGGTGTTATAATTTCCGGACCGAACAACGTATACGGAGGGTGAAAATGATTCGTCTTGGTGTTAATGTAGACCATGTCGCAACCGTGCGGCAGGCGAGGCGTGAGCCGTTTCCCGACCCCGTGGCGGCCGCGGCCGTCTGCGAGATGAACGGTGCCGACGGGATAACTATTCACCTGCGCGAGGACCGACGACATATCAACGACCGCGACGTGCGCCTGATGAGCGAAACCGTGAAGACGCACCTCAACCTTGAAATGGCGACGTGGGATGAAATCGTCGATATCGCATGCGAGGTGAAACCTTATCAATGCACGCTCGTCCCCGAGCGGCGCGAAGAGGTGACGACCGAAGGCGGTCTCGACGTCGCGGGCTCGGCAGACAAAGTGCAGGCCGTGGCCGGGCGGCTTCGGGACAGCGGGATTTTCGTGTCGCTGTTCATCGACCCCGTGCCGGAGCAGATCGAGGCTTCGGCAAAGGTCGGCGCGCAGGCCGTCGAGCTTCACACCGGAATATACTGCAACGCCCGCGGCACTGCGCGGGAACAAGCGCTGGCCGACCTGATTCTCGGCTCGCAGATTGCCGCGAAAAATGGCCTGGCCGTTATCGCCGGTCACGGGCTTGATTACCATAACATCGGCCCGGTGGCGGCGATTCCCGAGCTCGAGGAAGTCAACATCGGGTTCGCGATTATCGCGCGCGCGATTTTCACGGGCATCGGCCCGGCCGTGCGCGAGATGCGCGAACTCCTGGATAAATTCGAGAAGAAAGTATGAAGGATGAAGTATGAAGGATGAAAGTTAAGAAGTGTTGAAGTGCTGAGGTGTTGAAGTGCTGAAGTTAAGAGGGAATAATTTAATAATATATATAGCGGCGCAGCTTGCTGCGCGTTTCTTAAGAAATAAAACCGAAGAACCGAAGAACCGAAGAACCGGATAACCGAATAACCGAGGAACCGAAGAACCGAGTAACCGAAGAACCGAATAACCGGAGGTGAATGTGTTCAAAGGATCGATTGTCGCGCTGGTAACGCCGTTTAGAAACGGCGATGTGGATTATGAAAAGCTGAAAGAGCTCGTCGAATTTCATATAAAGCACGGGACCGATGGGATTGTCCCGGTCGGCACTACCGGCGAATCGCCGACGCTTTCCCACGGGGAGCATGAAAAAGTTATCGCAACCGTGACCGAGGCCGCAGGCGGGCGCGTTCCCGTTATCGCGGGCGCGGGGTCGAATAATACCACCGAGGCAATAAGCCTGACAAAGTTTTCAAAAAGCGTCGGCGCGGACGCGACTCTCCAGGTCACGCCGTACTATAACAAGCCGACCCAGGCCGGCCTTGTCGCGCATTTCAGGAAGATCGCCGACGACGTTGACCTGCCGATCGTGCTTTACAACATCCCGGGCCGCAGCGTAATAAGCATGACGCCGGAGACGATTGCCGAGCTTGCCGGGCATCCCAACATCGTGGCGGTGAAAGAGGCGACCGGCTCGCTTGCGCAGGCGAGCTCGATTCTGAACCTTTGCGATATCACGATTCTTTCGGGCGACGACGCGCTTACGCTTCCGCTCATGTCGGTCGGCGCGAAAGGCGTTATCTCGGTCGTCGCCAACGTCGTGCCTGCGCGGATGGCCGAGCTTGCACGTAAAGTGCTCGAGGGCGATTTTACGGGCGCGAGGGAAATCCACGATGAGCTCTGGCTGCTTTTCAAAATGTCGATGATCGAGTCGAACCCGATCCCCGTGAAGGCGATGATGAAGTGCATGGGCATGATAACGGGCGAGCTTCGCCTGCCGCTTGTACCGCTTTTGGAAAAGAACGAGAAAACAATGCTCGAGGTAATGCGGAAACTCGGCCTGCTGGATAAATAACTTGCGGAGAACCACATGGATGAAAAGAAAATCGAAGAAGCGATTCGCCTGCTGATTGATGGCCTCGGCGACGACCCCGAGCGGCCCGGCCTGGCCGAGACGCCCGAGCGTGTCGCCAGGATGTACGGCGAGATCTGCGGCAACATCGGCAAGTCGGATGAGGATATTATCAAGAAACTGCCCGCCGAGCGGCACGACGAAATCATACTCGTGCGGGACATCCCGTTTTATTCCGTATGCGAGCATCACATGATTCCGTTTCTCGGAATCTGCCACGTGGCGTATATCCCGAAAGAATCGATAAGCGGCATCTCCAAGCTTGCGCGCGTCGTCGAGTTCCACGCCCGCAAGCTCCAGGTGCAGGAGCGCCTGACCTCGCAGATTGCCGACACCCTGATGCGCGACCTGGACCCGAAGGGCGTGATTGTCGTCATGGACGCCGAGCACCTCTGCATGACCATGCGCGGCGTCAAGAAACCGGGCGCGCGCACGGTGACCTCGGTCGTCCGCGGCATCTTCCGCGACAAAATCGCGACCCGTAACGAGGCCATGTCGCTGATTGGCAATCGATAAGTTCTGCCTGTTTGGACGATAATGTGTTGAGCGCTCAGACAAGTTGACAAGGAGACAAGGAGACAAGGCGAAAATAAAACAAGGCTTTCGGAGAGAAAATGGGGAAAATAAATCACTTCAAAGAACTAAGGGTCTGGCAGGCAGCGTTTGAACTGGCAATGGAAATATTTGAGATATCCAAAAAGTTTCCACCTGAAGAGAAATATTCGTTAACCGATCAGATACGCAGATCATCCAGGTCAGTTGCAGCCAATATTGCAGAGGCCTGGAGGAAAAGGCGGTATAAGGCGGCATTCATAAGCAAACTCAATGACTCGGAGAGTGAAGCTGCTGAAACTGAGACATGGATCGAAATTGCAGTCCGATGCAAGTATCTTGATAGCGCAATAGCAGCGGAATTGTCGAACAAATACGAGCATGTTTGCTCACAGCTGGTAATAATGATTAATAAGCCTGAAGACTGGATTATAGGGGAAAGCAAAAAATGACGAGCCTTGAAATTCTTAAAATAGAATATTTCTCCTTGTCTCCTTGTCGCCGGGTCTCCTTGTCGTCTTGTCGCCGCGTCTGGACTTAACAAGTTTGTTGTGCGCTGGGAGGAATAAGTGGCCATCATGGTCGTAACAGGAAGAGGCGGCGTCGGCAAGTCCACTTTTGCCGCGCTTGCCATTAAACACTTTGCCGAAAAAGGCGGCGGCAGAATCCTTGCCGTCGACGCCGACCCCGACACTTCACTGGCCGAGATGCTTGGCGTTGACCTCGAGGCTGCCGGCATCAGGACCATTAGCGACCTGCTTTACGATATAAAAAAGAAAAAAGTTTCGGACTCGGTCGGAAACCTTCCATTTACCGAGCAGGTCGAATACCTCTTTCATAATGAGTTTTACGAAAGTAAGAAGTTCGACCTTGTCGCGCTCGGTACGAAGTGGGACCGCGGCTGTTACTGTAGCGCAAACAACACGCTGCGAAGCATTATGGAGGGTCTGGTCAACGGTTACGATTACGTCGTAGTCGATTCGCCGGGCGGGCTCGAGCATCTCAACCGCAAACTCTTCAGTGACGTCGACGCGATAATCCAGATTGTCGACGCGTCGAAAAAAGCGCGCGCAAACCTCGACCGCTCCCGCGTGATTCTCGGCGAGGTCGGCGTGACGTTCAAATACGTATACGTCGTCGCGGGCGCGGGCGTGCCCGAATCGATGGAAGAAAAACTGACCGGAACCGGGTCTGCAGAATACCTCGGCAGAATACCGGACGACGAAGCGGTTATGGCCGCCAACATGAACGGCGATTCGCTTCTGGATCTGCCGGCCGATTCGCCGGCAGTGAGAGCGGTCTCCGAAATCCTGAAAAAGACCGAACTTTAATAAATCCTGGTTGTTGCGCTTTTGGCAAAGGTATCGTCCTTTTAAATGTTCCCCCCTTGGTGTGTTTTCTCTAATCCCCGCAATTGCAATACGTTGCAACTCCGTTGAAAATTTACCTTTGGACTTGCCGAAACGCGATATTTGTGTTATACTGCTTTCTGGAATGACGTAACTGCAAGTCCGTAACTCGAGGGGGCGGCGCGTAAAACCATACCTCAGGCGCGCACGGAGTCTGTCATGATACACAACATCGGCATGGAAATAAAAATTCTTCGCGAGCGGAAGGGTGTCACCGGCAAAGAACTCGCCGAAAAGATCGACCTTTCGCAGAGCCAGATGTCGCGGCTCGAAAAAGGCCAGCGGCGGATCGACACGAAAACGCTTGCGAAAATCGCCGAAGCGCTCGACGTTAAGCCGTCTTTCTTTTTCAAGGAAGACGAAGAAGAACTTAAAGACATCAACATCGCGCTGGTGAACAGGAACATCGGCCGCCTGATAAGGAAGCGCCGCCGCGAGCGGCACCTCACGCCCGAGGAGCTCGCGTCGAAAGTCGGCAAGACAAAAAGTTATATAAACGAGATCGAGAACGGCAACCTCGACTTCATGACGTCCGAGCTTGCAAAGCGGATCTGCAAGGTCCTGAAAATCGAACCGACCTATTTCTTCGAGACGCAGCAGGATACTATCGACTCGCTCAAGCAGCAGGTGCTCAGGATGCAGCGCGCGCACGCCGACTCGACGCTCGGCCGAATACTGACCGATGAGGAAGGCGAGCCCGTCCAGAGGCAGAGCATCCCGATTATCAATACTCTTTCGAGCGGCTACCCGACCGAGTTCGCAAAGGAAGGCGTGCCGCTCGGCGAGGTCGACGATTACATCTTCCTGCCGCGCATCGACGACAAGCACGCGTTCGCGATCTACGTCATCGGCGACTCGATGACGCAGGACCAGGCGCCGTCGTTCCGCGAGGGCGATATCGCCGCGTTCGCATCCAAGGTCGAAATCAAGAGCCGCGATTTCGTCTTCGCCCGAATCGAGGGCGAGCGCCCGACCTTCCGCCAGGTTTTCTTCGACCCGAACGGAACCATCCGCCTCCAGCCCCTGAACAGGAACTACGCGCCGTCGATCTTCCACCGCGAGGAAATTATCGACTGGTGGCGCCTCGTCGGCCATATCGAGCGCTTCTAATCAGTTATAAGTTTTAAGTTAAAAGTTATAAGTTAAGAACCTGGAAGACCTGCATTGGCCTATTATAATTGTTGACACTTATCCCTGCCTGTGATTAAATACCTTTCCTTCAAAACCGCCAACAATCCGCGGGGGTTTCCATGGAAACTACTATCGCATATATGAAGCCGAAGACGGTGAAAGAAGCGCTGAAGTTTCTTCAGAAGCACGGCGGTAACGCTAAAATAATCGCCGGCGGGACCGACCTTCTGAACCAGATCAAGAAAGGCGCGAAAACGCCGGCCGCGCTTGTGAACTTAAAGGACGTTGAAGAGCTGCGCGGCATTGCCGTTACGGGAAAGACCGTAACCATCGGTGCGCTGACCACACTTTTCGAGATACAGAACTCGGAAATTCTTGCCGAGCATTTTCCCGTCCTGCCGTACACGGCATCGCTCATGGCGAGTCCGCAGGTGCGCAACGTCGCGACCGTCGGCGGCAACCTGGCAAACGCAGCGCCTTCGGCCGACATGGCGCCGCCGCTTTTGGTGCTTGCTGCAAAGGTTGAAATTCACGGACCTCCGAAAAAACGGTTGATCCCGCTTGCCGATTTTTTCACCGGTCCGGGCGAGACAGTTATGACGGGTGAGAACATTCTTACACGGATAAAAATCCCGCTCATGCCGAAGGGTGCACGATGCATCTATCGCGTCCATACTTTGCGCGAGGCAATGGACATCTCGATGGTTTCCGTCGCCGCGTATATCAAGGGCAGGAGAAAAGTCGGCAAAGCGCGCGTCGCCCTCGGCGCGGTCGCGCCCGTGCCGATGCTCGTGCCCGAGGCCGCCGAGGTGCTCGAGGGCCAGCCGTTTATTCCCGAACGGATTATCGCGGCCGGCGTCGAGGCGCGCGAGGCCTGCAAACCGATAGACGACGTCCGCGCGTCCGCGAACTACCGACGGCATATTGTCGAGATACTCACCAGGCGGACTCTGCAGGAGATCGCCGACGGAGCAACTTCATGACGGCAAAAGGTGAAATGATAAGTATAACGGTAACGATAAACGGCCTGCCGTATACGGCTGCCGTGTCGGCTACAATGAATCTTACTGATTTCATCCGCGAGGTCGCCAACCTGACCGGCACAAACGTCGGATGCGGGGAGGGCGAGTGCGGCGCGTGCACCGTTTTCCTCGACGGTTCATCGGTCAACTCGTGCATCGTCCTCGCGGTAGACGCGGACGGAAAAGAAGTGACGACAATCGAAGGAATCGGCGGACCGAACGGCGACCTGCACCCGGTCCAGCAGGCCTTTATCGACTGCGGCGCGATCCAGTGCGGTTTCTGCACGCCGGGGATGATTATGCAGGCGATCTGGTTTCTGAAGCAGAACCCCGATCCGACGCCGGAAGAAGTCCGCGCCGGACTCGAAGGCAACCTCTGCCGCTGCACCGGCTACGAAAAAATCGTCGACGCGGTTCTTACGGCCGCCCAACAGATGAATGCGGTTGAAACAAGCGTGAGATAACATCATGACTGAGAATAACGAATACAACGTTATCGGCAAACGCGTGCCGAAGGTTGATGCGCGCGAGAAGGCGACGGGGGCGGCGATTTTCGGGCATGACCTCAGACTGCCGGGAATGCTCGAGGGGAAAATTCTTCGCAGCAAACGGGCACATGCAAACTTCACAATCGACATATCGAAGGCGGAAAAGATTCCCGGCGTCGTCGCGGTTATCACGGCCGAGACTTACCCGCATGTGAAAAACCTCGGTTTTCTCCAGGATAACCCTGCGCTCAAAAAAGGAAAGGTCTGTTCGTACCGCGACGAGATTGCAGCCGTCGCAGCGGTGAATCCTGAAACGGCTGAGGATGCGATTAATGCAATCGAAGTCGAGTACGAGGATTTGCCGAATGTATGCGATATAGAATTCGCCTGCATGGAAAATGCACCTGTGCTCCACGAGCATGCGCCTGACAATATTCTCAAGCACCGTTACGACTTCGTTCACGGCGATCCGGAAAAAGCGCTCGAAGAGGCCGACTTCAAAGTCACTTCGACCTACAGACTTCAGTACGTCGCCCACTGCTGCATGGAGCCGTGTTTCGCGGCCGCGCAGTGGGACGGGCCGGACCGGCTCACGGTTTATTCGACGACGCAGATACCGCACCTGATGCAGCGCGACCTCGGCCGCGTCCTCGGCATCCCGGCCGCGCATATCCGCATCAAGCAGATGGTAATCGGCGGCGCGTTCGGCTCGAAGCTGGATACATATCCATACGAAATCATTACTTGCCTGCTTGCAAAGAAAACGGGGCGGCCCGTGCGCATCGCGTTCGACCGCGAGGAAGAGTTTATTGCTTCGGTAACCCGCCAGCCCGCGGTTATCACGGTTTCCCACGGCTGCACGAAAGACGGCAAACTCACGGCGCGGATTTTCGATGCCGTCCTCGACAACGGCTCGAACTCTTCCTGGGGCGCGACGACGCCGCACATCATGGCGAACCCGGTCAGCTCGCTCTATAAGGTCGAAAACGTCCGCATGAAAGCGAAGATGGTCTACACGAATAACGCATACGCGGGCGCGTTTCGCGGTTACGGCAATCCGCAGGCGACCTTTGCGATAGAGTCCAACCTCGACGAGCTTGCGAAGGTCGCGGGTATAGACCCGCTGGAATTGCGCAGGCGGAACTTCAACGAGCCGGGCGAGACAACGCCGCAGGACCTGAAAATTACTACATGCGGCATGAAGGAGTGCACCGAGGCCGCGGTCGAGGCGATTGATTACGACAAACCGCTCGAGGAGTGGGAAGGCGTCGGGTTTGCGAACATGATACACGTCGGTGGCGGCGCGCGCATCTACCTTTCCGACGGCTCCGGCGTCACGGTCAAGGTGGACGACTTCGGCCGCGTCGTGATTATCACCGGCGCGACCGAGATAGGGCAGGGGACCGACACCGCGATGGCGATGATCGCCTCGGAAGAGCTCGGCGTGCCGCTTGAAAATATTTCCATTCTGAACAGCGATACCGATTACGGGATGTGGGACGCGGGCGTGCATGCCTCGCGCACTACGTTTATCGTCGGCAACGCAACGCTCCGTGCATGCAGGATGGTGAAGGAACAGCTTATCGAGGCTGCCGCGAAGAAGATGAAAATCGAGCCGGGAAAAGTTGTTTTCGAGAAAGGTGTTTTTTATCCCGAAGGCGGCTCGCCCGAAGACGGGATGAAGGTTGACAAGGTCGCTCGCTCGATGCACTTTCGCCGGCAGGGCAAACACCCGATGGCGACCTACTATTACGACCCGCCGAACGAATTGCAGGATATGAAAACTCTTAAAGGCAACGTTTCGTCAACCTATGCATACGGGACGCATGCGTGCCGTGTCAAGGTCGATCCCGAAACCGGGAAGGTGAAGATTCTGAAGTTCGTTGCCGCGCACGACGTCGGAAAAGTTATTAACCGGCAGGGCATCGAGGGCCAGCTCCACGGCGGTATCGCACAGGGCATCGGCTACGCGTTGATGGAAGACATGGTTTTCGAGGACGGCAAACTGCTCAATCCCAACCTGCTCGATTATAAACTCGTCATGGCACGCGACATGCCGCCGATGGAGCTTATTTTTATCGAGACCGACGACCCGGAGGGTCCGTACGGTGCGAAGGGTATCGGCGAGGCCGGGCTGATCCCGACGGCGGCCGCGATTGCGAACGCGGTCGAATCCGCCATCGGCGCCCGCATCCGGGATTTGCCGATTACGCCGGAAAAGGTTCTTGCGGCGATAAGGGGCGTTAAGTAAAATCCCTCAAGTTCGAAGTTGAGATGAAAGGAATAAGCATGTCAGGTGAAATGAGAAATGAAGCCCTGGAGTTCGCCCGGGCGAATCCGCTTGTGCATGTAGGTACGGTCGATGGCGATACGCCCCATGTGCGCGTGATGACCACCGCGAAAATCGAGGACGATTTCACACTCTGGTTTGCAACTCATAAGTCGAGCGCAAAGGTGAAGCAGCTTACGGATAATCCGAAAATATGCGTGGCATATCTGCTCGAGCAGCAGGACCTGAGGGTTTACGGAAACGTGGAGCAGATCGACACAAAAGAGGCGAAGGAAGATATCTGGATTGACGCGTTCACGTTCGCTTTCCCCGGCGGCGTTGATGACCCGCAGCTTATGGTCCTCAAGGTCGACCCGACATCGGTTCTTTACAGGAACATTCCGAAATACGGGATGGAGCCTAAAGACCTGTGGTCGAAACCATTCTAAGTAGAACGGGAAGGAAGGCTGCCCGGTCCGGCTACGGAGCGCTGTAATGTTATGATAACACTGTTCGGTTATTCCTACTTCCGTTTTGACAGGTTCACAGAGGACCCTGTACTTGGAGTGTTCGTTGTAGCTCTTTTAATAAGCGTACCGGTTTCGTTACTTCGCGTTTCGTCTTTTTTCAAAAAGCAATACGATATGCCCCGTTCTCAAGGTGCAGTAAAAGCGCTGATAATGATAGTGTTTGCTCTGATCTGTTCTGCCTGCGTGATTCTTGCCGCTCCGGGTTCGTCCGATTTATGGAGTTTGCTCGCACTGCTTGTTTTCTATTCAACCGCTTTTCTGTCGTGCGCGGTGATTCTGTGGGGAGTGAATCTGGATAGGGGACCGACGAGTGTCAGGAAACTGATTGTGGTTTCTGCAAGGGCGTCCGGGCAAGCATTGTTTTACATTGTTGGCATTCCGCTTGCGTTTTGGACATTTTTTTTACTGTGGTGGGTTTTGTCCGGGTCGCGGTTCTGAATGTTCGTCTTTTTATTGATTAAAAACGCGCCGGTAATGTCCGGCGCGTTGTTGGAACGGGTCAGGAGCCGTCCCGATTTTATGTTTCATGATTATTGGCGGAGGATTACTCACCTTATTTCGACATCATTTCCTTTTTCGTTGCCTCTTCCATGCCTTTCATCATTTCGCCCATCATGGATTCCATTGCCTCCATATAGCCTTTGTTGAATGCTCTTTTCGCTATTTCGTTGTTTTCGTATTTTGCACTATACTTGTTGATGTCTGCTTCCATTACCGCGTTGTCCACTTTGCCTGACTTGATGATCATTTCGGCATGTTTTATGCCGAGTGCCTTACCTTCTGAATACGGATTATCGGTGCAGCCGGCAAGCAGTGAGAGTGATACGATTGCCGCTAATATAATAACAAGTTTTCTCATGGCGTGTTCTTTAGTGTTTGACTGAAAGTGAAAGACAAATCCTGTTTCGTAATAGCCGTGCTCTACGACCCCGCGAGCGCCTGCCATGCGAGCCAGCCGAGTTTCTCCGTGCCGTCCTTCATAATCAGGCCTGCGCCGACCACGTCGTCGAGGTTGTGCAGCCACGGCCAGCCGAAAAACTGAAAGTACAGAGACTGGTCCACGGTCAGCCGCGTCACGACCTCGTTTATGAAGTCAGCCTGGCCCTGCTCGCCGCCGAAGGGAGCGAGGGATGTCCAGCAGGCCTCGCTGAAACCGAACGGCTTGGACTGGAACGCGGCGGGAATAACGCTCGAGTAGTAATCATTCGCCAGGTCGCTGACATTGTTCACGCCCGCGAGTGCGTACGGGTATGTAGTCAGCATAACCATGTCCATTTTGTCGGAGTTGAACATGTTGAGTACGGTCAGGACGTCGGCTTCGGAGTTGTTGTCGACGATTTCTCTTGCAAATGTGCAGAAGACCTGCGTGTCGGGGGAGAGGGCCTTTACCTCGTCGTAGACTTCCTCGTACAGGCTTACGAAATGCTGGAAGCCGTTCGAATTGCCGGGGTCCGTGCCGTAGGTCTCGAACCAGCGGTTTACTTCGTTACCGACCGAGAAGTACTTGGGCCGTCCGGCTTTTACGACCGCGATCGCCGCCGCCTTGTAGGCCGTCCGCCATGCAGGCAACTCGAGCGTAGCGCTTGCAAGCTCGGGCGGTAGCGCGAGCATCATCCCCGCGTCCATGAACGACAAGTGCATGAGCGGGAACATGCCTTTTGCGCGGCAGAACTGGTCGACGAAGATATCGCCCCAGCCGCCTCCGATGTCGGTTGCCATTTCCCAGAAAGGCGACGGCGTGCCCCATATCGGCGTCCAGTCGCAGTACTGCGCGGCAAGCGTGGTCGAGATATCATAGTCCGACCCCGTCGCCGGATTGGGCAGCATTCCCATGAAATACCCGCGTGATGGAAGCGTGGGGTTGTCGAGCGGCGTTACCGTCAGCGATATCGGGAAGAACGGCGTCTTTTTCTTGTCTTTGCAGGCTCCGGTGCTGAGAAGGAAAACAAGTACAAGCAGAACGGGGAGAAGAAGACGTTTTTGCATGTTACACCTCTTTAAACAAAGGATGAAGGATAAAGTATGAAGTATGAAGTATGAAGGATGAAGGATAAAATTTATATTTAATAATTCTTAATTCGTCCTTTCCGTTTGCGAATTGAGTATTGGAAATTGAGTATTGACAATTTCCAATTTGCAATTCTCAATCTACAATTCTCAATTTACAATTCTTTTTCATACTTCAGCCTTCATACTTCATACTTCATAATTCTTATTCGCTTTTCCTTCTGCCGCCTTTGCGGCGGTCGCCCTTGCGCCTGTCGCCTTTTCTGCGGGCGCCTCTGCGGCGGTCGGGAAACGGGAGCTTTTCCTGTTCGTCTGAAACAAGCTCGATCTCTTCAACAAGCTGGATGTTTTCAACATGCTCGATGTCTTCAACAAGCTCGATGTTTTCAACATGCTCGATGTTTTCAACAAGTTTGATTTCGTCGGCAAGCTCCAGATCGTTTTCGATCAGGAGTTCCGCCCCGTCTATCACTTCCTCTTCCACGTTAAGCAGCAGGTCTTCGTCGTCGACTTCCAGCTCGGGGATTTCCAGGACTTCGGGGGCAGGGGAAGGACGTGCTTTTTTCTTTTCCTTCTTTTTCTTTTTTTCTTTTCCTTTCTTTTTCTTCCCCCCGACGGGAATTATGGACGGCAGTTTTGAGGCCTTGCCGGAGGAGTAGATTTTTTTGCACCCCGGGCAGAATACCCCCTCTTTTGCGAAAACGTCCCACGTCTCGATCATGCTTCCGCAGGTGCATTTAACGGAACCGAGCTTGTGTCTCTTCGGGTCCGGTACGCGGAATTTGAGCTTGCAGCCCGCGCACTTCCACTTTTTGCCAGCGTACTCGTTCTGAAGGTTTACGCGTTTGCCGCACTTCGGGCATGGTAATAGTATTGCCACACGAGTACTCACTTAAATCCGGTTTGTAGGCGTTCTATTAGTTACGATATTATCACCCGGAGCCCGGATTGCAACGGTTTTTTTTGATATGCCCGCAATCATGACATGACGGTTACAATTCTTTCATAACGCTGTAAAAAAACCCGGAGTCCTGTTCCGGGTTTATATTGCTTCTGCGAATTGTGATCGAAACTCTACATCAGCGAATCGAAAATCTGGCCGACCAGGACGATATCCTGCTCCTCGACGACAACTGTCTGGTCGGTCGGGGCCTGATAAAAGTTTTCGCCGGTGATGGGGTCGATAAGGTTGGACTGAATGTCGTCGGATTCACCGACAACCTTGTATGTTGTGGAAATATTTCGCACCTGCCGTTCGCGTGTCTCGTCCGCAACCTGCTGCTGGGCCGCGACAGAAGACTGCGGCGGCATTCTGCTTGCACTTTCAGCCGTCGATGCCTTGCTTTGCGGGCTTTCAGTCGTTTTGGGCGTTCCCGTAGCCGCGCGGAGGACGTCTTCAGCCGCATTGGAGATTTCAACCCGGTCAGCAGTCGCCGGTGTGGTCTGCGTAGACTGCGCCACCTGGGCTGCGTTCGGGCTGTTGCCCGGCGACGTTATGCCGTTGAAATAGAACGCATTTTCGGCCAGAGGCGCGACCATTTACTTCTCCCTCTCAGGACGCACAGTTCAGCCAGCCGGCAAACGACCCGCGTTGCCGGCCTGTCAACTCATTTTCCACCGAATTATAACATTTTCTGCAATCCTTGTCAAGCAAAAACTTTATACTTATTATCAGACGTTATTCGGGTTCGATAAGTTTGTATTTAGAGATAATTATGAGCTGTCAGCGTTCAGCTATCAGCTATCAGCTATTTTGGTTATTCAGTAATTCAGTAATTCAGTTATTCAGTTTTATTTTTAACTGAATAACTGAATAACCGGGTAACTGAATAACTGAATAACCGGGTAACTGAATAACTGAATAATTAGTGAACTTTTTGTGACAGCGCACGGAAAATAATGTGATTTGAAAAATCATCCGGGGGTATGCTTGTTATAACTATATATTTCCATTTGCGTTATGTCGTGCGTATAAAAAAACACATCTGTTGACTTGACCATACTCCCGGGCGACCTAAAATAAGTAGTGCGAGGAAGATGTTTCTCGGTTCGGAATCGGTCTCTGCCGATCCGCGAGAGGGGGAAAATGAGGAACATAACTAACCGGAGTGCCGACAGTTGTGCCGGCACCCGCCTTCAGCATATCCCGGTCCAGGCCTACCTTTCTGAGCCTCTGCTTCAGAGAATTCACAGGATTGCAAGCCTGCAGCCTGACAGAGCTGTTTACGGCATACTTCTCGGCCGTTTTGAAGAAAGGCGGCGCAACGACCTGCTTTCGATTACATCCAGTGTATTGCTGGATGCTGACGACGGCATTTGCCGCACACCCCTTTTCAGTGAAGACGTATTTCTTGAAGCCTTCGAGTCAAACCAGTTGAAAATGGGCGGCCGCCAGTTGCTTGGCTGGTTTGCGGCCAGGAAAACCGGGCTTTATCCCCTGCATGTTGATGCCGTAACGCATGAATGTTATTTCCGCCGTCCGAACCAGGTCATGCTGGTTCTCGACCTGAGGCGGGAGCGTTTCAGGTTATACCGCTTTATTGACCGCATCCCTTTTTCTGTTCCGCTTCGAACGTTCAAGGAATGCGATTCTGCAGGGACGATGATTTTCTCGGGCACGGATAAAAGCAGGAATTCAGAGGCAGCCGGGCACGGGCGAGCTGCCGTTTTTAGTTTGGAACATGCGTGGGGCCGGAAGGCTCGTGCAGGAAAGGCAGGTTCCGCTAAGACTACGATAAAACCTTTGGTAGCATAAAAGGAGGATGAACTGTGGGGCAGGACACTAAAGCTTTGTCGGAACAAAAAGGAAAGCCGGCAAGAAAGAAACCGAGAGAACGCGCGACAGCCGATGAGCGGAAAAGCGTTCTCGACGCTGCAATGGCTATTCTCGAGAAAAGGCGGGGGAAGAAAATCAACAACAAGACCGGTGCGGGGAAGATGAAAAAAACGGCCAGGCCCCGCCGGCCGCGGAAAACCGGGGCGACCGCGACGCCGAAGACCTCGAAGAAGAAAGGTACGGTGCCTGATCTGCCGCTTCCCGAGGAGTCGGCGCCGAATGGTTTGCCCAGACCCAGGGAAGAGAAGTTGAAGAACAGACTCGTCACCGCACGCGCGGGCAGAACGAAGCCGAAAACGGTGGACGGGAAGAAGAAGTTCGAGGCCGCGGAGCGTGCGAAAGCGAGGCGTGCGGCTGCAAAGAAGAAGGCCGACGAGGCTTTTGCCAGGCAGCGGACGGCGACTTTCCCTGATGATATCCTGCGCGATACCGTCAACAGCGAGCCGTCCCTGCAGCAGGCGGGCATGAAGGAGGAAGTGATAAAGGAAGAATATGAGAAAAAGCTCAGAGCGGAGCGCGAGGCAAGGCTGAAAGCGGAGGCGCGTTCGAGGGTGGAAGATACGGCCCGCAAGATTCTCAAGGCGGAGCGCGAAGAGAAGCGCCGGATAAAGGACGAGCTCGAATCAAAGCTGAAAATGGAGACCCAGGCCAAGTCTGCGATACTCAGAGAGCTCGACGAGCTGAAGATGGAGATGGGGAATCTCAGGGCCGGCACGACCGAGCGTATGAACGCCGAATGCGAAATCATGCGCCTGCGCGATATGCTTGCGGAAAGGGATCGCGAAATTTTCCGTTACAAGAAACAGATTGACGAGCGGGCCAACAAGAAGATAACCGCGATTATCGAAACGATACAGACCAGGAAAGCGCCCAGG
The DNA here is from genome assembly GCA_004376375.1 of Planctomycetota bacterium. Taxonomy (GTDB): domain Bacteria; phylum Planctomycetota; class E44-bin39; order E44-bin39; family E44-bin39; genus E44-bin39. Next base: position 62,327 of record SOJX01000023.1, on the reverse strand, counting down.
CCGGCGGCGCCCGAAGCCGTGCCCGAAGCTGCCGCCGAGATCAGCTCCAAGTCGGATTCGGTCTTCACCAGCCTCGGCGACCTGAGCAAGGACAACCCGATTTTCGACGGCCTGCCGACTATTGAGCTCGAAAAACCGGAGCCGGAAAAGGAGACTCAAGCGGAAACGAAAGGCGCCGCTGTTGAAACCGGCGCCACCCCGGTAAACCGGATTGCATACTATCTTTCTTCAACCCGCGGAAAGAGCCGGCGCTACCGCCAGGCCCTGCTGGTTGCATTGCCGATTGCGTTCCTGGTCCTGGTTGTTCTCGGCGCGCGCGCGTTCTTTTCAAACGCGCCGGGCGAGACCGACCTTGCGCAGATGCCGGAGCAGCAGATTGAGCAAACCGTTGCCGGGGAAGATAACAGCGTGACCGGTGTTATCCGCCAGACCGAGCGCGCAGCCATCGGCGGCGCGTCCTGGAACCCGGCTGCGGCACCGGCCGGCCCGGCGATTGAGAACAGGGGGGGACCGTCAGCGTTGGTGCCCATTCAGTTCGACGGGCAGAGGCGGATGTTTCCCGAAATGGAAGCACCAAAGCCGCCGAAGCCGAAGGATAAAATCTACAAAGTAAAGCCCGGTGACAGCCTGTGGGTGATCTGCAGGAAAGAGTACGGGAGCGGCATACACCACGAAGCCCTGTCGAAGTACAACAACCTGAAGAAGGGGCAGATACTGAAGATCGGCATGGAGCTCAAGCTGCCGCCGAAGGATATCCTTGTGCCGCCGAAAAAGAAGAAGGCTGTCAAGAAGGCTTCGGAAGTCAAAAGAGAACCTTACCGGAGCTGGTAAGCGAAGAAGAAGTAACTGCTTTACGTGTTGTGCACCTGCCCGGGAGCTCTGCTCCCGGGCGTTGTATTTTAATGGTCGTTAGTGGTTGGCCGTTGGTGGGTTTGTTAGCGGGGCCGCGTGGCGGGTGTGGTCGGCGGCGCGTTGGTCTTAATCATAATTAATCAACGCCGCGCAATCACGGCCGCTAACTCCAGCACCCCAGCACCCCAGCACTCCAGCACGCCAGCACTCCAGCACGCCAGCACTCCAGCACTTCCTTTTCGCTTGCCGGGGCGGCTTCATCCTGATACTATTGGATATTACCTGAATGGAGTAAAACGGTGGCGGGAGAAGCCGTAATAACCAACCTTACCGAAGAGCGGGTAGATGTTTTTATCGGCCTCGTGGGGGAATACCTTGCGGAAAAATCCGAGATAGAGCCTGACTTCACCCCCGCTCCGGACTGGCAGGGGAGCGCGCGCGATTTCTACCTTGCCGAGATGAAGCGCAACGACCTCTTTATCAGGCTGATTACGTGGGAAGATAAACCGTTCGGTTTTGCCATCTCGAGCGTGACGGATGCGCCGTTTTTCAAGACAAGGCGCATCGGTTACATATCAAACGTTTTCGTTATAAAGGAAGTCCGGAGTTTCGGCTTCGGCACCGCCCTCATCGAGGACGCGCTCAAGATACTCGAGAATAACGGCGCCGTTACCGTTCAGTTGAACGCTCTCGTCCTGAATGAAAAGACGAAGAAATTCTGGGAGCGCTTCGGCTTCAAGGATTACATGGTCCGGATGAAACGCGGACGCGACTGATGGATATATCTGCATTCGGATTTTCACCAACTCCGGGCGGTCTGCCCGACACGCTGGCGGCCTACATCGGTTCGACCGTCACCGGCCGCGTCGTCGGAATTTCGCCCGACGGTCAGCCCCTCGTCAACCTTTTCGGCGCCACGTTTTCAATGACCGTTCCGTTCACGCTCGCCGAAGGCGAACTTGTGCAGTTTGCCGTTGAACCGCGCGACGGGGGCGGTGTTACGCTTGTGCCGGTCGCCCCGTCCCTCGACGCGACTGCGCCGGCCGCGCCGCGGACGATTATGACCGCTCTGGCCGATATGGGGCTGCAGCCGACGCGCGAAAACCTGGTTATCGTAGAAGCGCTCAACCGCGCGGGCGCGTCGGCGACGCTGGAAAATATCGAGGCCGTCCGAACGGCTGCGGCGCATGCGCCGGTCGATTTCCCCGCCGCGGTGACCGCGGCGGCGTATCTGGTAAAAAATAATATTCCGCTTACCCCGCGCCTGGTGGCGGCCGCGGCCGACCTTGCACGGCCCGTGGGAGAAACCGCACGGGTTCTGCGTAACGCTGCGAACGCGCTCGACCGGGCGCATTTTCCCGGGCTCGGGCAGACCGCTGCCGTAAAGGAGATTGCGGGCGGGCTTCACGCCCTGCATGTTACTCTGGAGCAGGCGGGGACGGCCGGAGAGCTTGCAAACCTTGCGCGCGGCGGAGCTGTCGAGCAGGCGCGGGCGTTCCAGGCCGGGATCGAATCGATAGCAAGCGGCATTCTGAAATCAGACCCGGTGCTCGTCGAGCTCGGCAAGGCTGTCGCCGCGGCGGCGAAGCTGATTGCCGAAGCCGGTCAGGAAGCAGGCGAAGCGGGGGGAAAGGCTGTCCTCGGCAAAGACGTCCGCGCGGCGATAATTGCGGAAAAGCCCGACGGCGATGCCCTGGTTAATCTCCTGAAGCAGCTTCGCCCGGCGGAATTGAAAGACGCGCACCGATTACTCCAGGACCGGGAGAAATTCGAGATTTCGCGGTATGAAATCTTCAAGCCCCTTGCCCGGGCGTACGGAGAGCTCGATCGGCTTTCCGACAGGTTCGCGGCGGTCAAGGCTTTGAACGCGGCGGCGACGGCGGCGCTCGACGACGTCAGCTACGCCCAGCTTCTCGTTGCGTTCGGCGCGGCCGAGGATTGCATTCGCCTGCGGTTCAACGTCAGGCGCGGGGGCCGCGAAGCCGGCGATGACGAAACCCCGCGCAGGGCGGTTATCGATCTGTCGCTCGAGTATCTCGGCGACGTGCTCGGCGAAGTGGTGATGGACCGGCGCAACATCGTCGTCGGATTCATTGTAGATGACGAGGCGACGAAGGCGCTTTTCGATACGCGCGCATACATTCTCGAGGGCGCGCTCCGGCAGCTCGGTTACGAGGTCGAGGTGCGCACGGCCGTGCGCGACCCGGAAGCGCCGCCGAGGCGTTTCCTCGAAGGTTTCGGCGGGCCCGAGGGATTGCAACTGATAGATATTATCGTGTAAAAATGTAGGGGCAAGGCATGCCTTGCCCCTGCAATCGACAGACAGAAATGTCTGTCGTACCGATTATTTTGCGGGTATACGCAATGGAAAGACAGGTAGCCGTAGCTCTCAGATACGAGCCCGAACGCGACGCCGCCCCCCGCGTCGTCGCGAAAGGGAAGGGCATAGTCGCGGAGGCGATTATGCGGATAGCCCGCGAGGCCGGCGTGCCTGTGCACGAGGACGCGGACCTCGCATCGGTCCTTTCAAAGCTCGATCTGGAGACTGAAATCCCGCACGAGCTTTACCAGGTCATCGCGGAGATTCTCGCCTTCGTCTACCGATTAAATTCAGAGCGCGAACCGTAAAGAAAGGATGAAGTATGAAGGCTGAAGTATGAAGGCAGAAGTGTGAAGTCTGAAATATGAATTAAGAATTATTAAATATAAATTTCATCCTTTATCCTTCATCCTTCATACTTTCTTCAATCTGCTTTTTCCTCGCCCAGGCGGTAGGGTTCTGAATCTTCAGCTTCAGCATGTTTGCGGAGGTGGGGCGCTGCCTCGGCAATGCCCGCGTCGTCGGGTATCTTGTCGAGGTGTTTTTTCGCCTTCTCGAAATCGCCGTTCTGGCGGGAGAACTCGGCGATAAGGTAGTGAATGGTGGGCATTTCCTCTTCTTCGACCTCTCCCTCGCCCAGCGCTTCCTCGAAATGAAAGACGGCTGCCTCGCGGTATTTCTTCAGCGTGGGCGAGTCGGCGTCGTCATCCTCGTCGTGGCGGCACCACGCGACCTGGACCGCGTAATCGGCGAGCTGGCGCGCCGGTTTTTTCCTGCTCAAGGCATGTTCGTACGCTTTTACGTAGCGGTCGAGTATGTCGCCCCCCGGGTCCGTCACGTCGGTTTCCGTTTCGGGCGGCATGTCCTCGAACTCGTTTGCGAAGTCGCAGTAGCCGCAGTCGGGGCAGCAGGCGACGAAAAACATCCGGGGGCTGGCCCCCCAGAAGTCGGGGCAGAGGTCGGACCATTTGTCCGCGTGCCCGCAGGAGCCTATGGTCGTGCTCTGGAAAGCCGTGCCGCACTGGGGGCAACGGTAGTAAGTCTCGAACATTGTCGTCATAGTTCAACCTGCGCCTTCATTGTAGCCGATATGTGATTTTCGATTTACGATTTTCGAGTGTCGAATCACTTCTTTTTTAAGAACGGTTTTTTATACAATGGATATTGAGTTTTCTCAGTAATTAGCCGGCGAGCTTGCTCGCCGCGTTTCGCCGCAGGCTTTCGCCTGCGGCGGGCAGACAGGAATGTCTGCCCCACCAATCAAATGAGCTTCGCGCGTTATGTGTTGGGCGGGTCGGCGACCCGCCCGAATTTTGTTTTAACGGCGGGCAAGCCCGCCCGCTCAATTGTCACCACGCCTTCCGGCGTGGTGCTTCCCATATTTTTAACCAATAACCAATAACCAATAACCAATAACCGATGCTATGTCAACAGCGAGAGGAAAAGTCCTGCTGCGACTGCGGAGCCGATAACGCCGGCGACGTTGGCGCCCATCGCGTGCATGAGCAGGAAGTTCTGCGGGTCTTCCTTCTGGCCGACTATCTGGGAGATTCTCGCAGCCATCGGGACGGCCGACACTCCCGCCGAGCCGACGAGCGGGTTTATTTTTTCCTTGAGGAACAGGTTCATGAACTTGGCGAGCAGGATACCGCCCGCGGTCCCGAAGGCGAAGGCGATGATGCCGAGCCCGAGCACGGCGAGCGTGCGCACCTTGAGAATATTTTCCGCGCCCATCCACGCGCCGATGCAGAGCATGAGGAAGATGGTGACGATGTTCATGAGCTCGTTCTGCGCGCCGTCGGAGAGGCGGGGGACGACGCCGGACTCGCGGAACAGGTTTCCGAGCATGAAGAGCCCCAGGAGCGGCGCGGCAAGCGGCACGAGAAGGAGAATCACGAACGTGCCGACAATCGGGAAAAGAATTTTTTCCGCTTTGGAGACCTGGCGGAGCATTTTCATTCTGATTTTTCGTTCTTCCTTCGTCGTGAGCAGCTTCATTATGGGCGGCTGGATTATCGCGACGAGCGCCATGTACGTGTATGCGCAGACTGCCGTTATCCCAAGGATTTCGGGTGCCACCTTTGCGGACGTATAGATCGTGGTGGGACCGTCGGCGCCCCCGATGATTCCTATGGCCGCGGCCTCGTGGATGTTGAATCCGAGAAAGAGCGCGCCCCAGAATGCGATAAAAATACCGAGCTGCGCGGCGGCGCCGAAGATCAGCGTTTTCGGGTTTGCGATAAGCGGTCCGAAATCGGTCATCGCTCCGAGGCCGAGAAAAATCAGCGGCGGCAGAATGTTATGAAAGTAAAGCCCGTAGTGGAAAAACACGCCAAGAATTCCGGACTGCTGGATTTCCGCGCCGCTGAAACTCATAAGTCTGGTTAGCGGGAGATTGCCGAGAATAATACCGAAACCGATGGGCAGGAGCTCGTAAGGCTCCATGTCTTTTTTAACCGCGAGGTATATGAAAACCATGCCGATAATCAGCATGATGATGTTGCCGAAAGTGAGGCGCAGAAGGCCGACGGTGCGGAAGATACTGGGCGATTCGATGACGATACCGCCGGCTTTAACCCGCATGCGAAAATGGCCGATGTGTCCCGCGGCTTTCAGGATTGATTCGAGATTGCGCGCTTTGCTCCCGATTCTCAGATCGCGGTCGGTTTTTATCCCCTTTTCAATTTCGACTTTCAGGCCGGTCTCTTCCACCAACGCGATGATTTCGTCCAGCGTTACGGCATCGCGCGTCGGGTGGAAACGGGTTTTCTTCAGGATTTTGCGTGTCTCATCCGCGGTGATTGTACCGCCGATACGTGTGCGGAGGGGTGTTTGTTTGCCGGCCGGCGCGCCGCCGCCTGCGCGCATGCAGAAGAACAACGTCGCAAGAAAAAGAAGGATGCTTGTAAGAATCACCCAGGTTTGCGGCAGTCTGCGTTTCTTGCCAAGCTCGGGCATTCGAAAGTTCCTTGAGCGGTCGGCTGCTTTTATATCGCGGCGCCGTGACGGCCGCCACGGCGCCGCGATATATGCAGTACAGTAGTTCCGGGGTTACTCGTCGAGATCGATAAGTACGGTCTCGGCCTCTACCGTGTCGCCCTCGGCGCAGTGGATCGCCACGACCGTGCCCGCGACCGGGGCCGGGATCGGCATCTCCACCTTCATCGCCTCGATTGTGACGAGCGTATCGTTTTCCTGAACCTGGGCCCCCACTTCAACGTGAACCTTCTTTACCTGACACACCATAGGTGCAACGACCTGAGTTGCCATGCTAACTGTCCTCCATTGCGGCCTGACGTTCGGCTGCGGATACTTCCGACTGTTCCAACCGGGATGAGGTCGATTCCTTCCCCATTTCGGTCACGATATGCGCCGCGATGAGCGCGGCGAGCACAAACAATACAATGAGTCCGACAAGAACTCCCTTGCCCTTCAGTTTTTCATCAAAGGCCTTGTGGCATTTCCCGACCAGCCAGATGACCAGCGCAAGAACGCTCATGGCGATAAATACGCCCGCGAACCCGTAACCGGAAACCTTGGCTGCGAAATTCCAGTCGATGTTGATTGTCTCAGCAAGAAACATGAATTTAATCCGATTTTATTATTCAACGCCGCGCAAGCGGCGCCGCTAACAAAACGACTAACCACTAAACGGGCGTTATTCCGAATTTTTTGTCCGGCAGCCGGTCGTCCTTGTTCCTGATTATGTCGAACGCCTTTATAAACGTCGGCCGCATTATAGCAGGATCTATGATATCGTCAACATGCTGCAATGCCGCCGAGTACTGCGGGTTGACGAACTTGTCGTAGAACTCTTTCTGGCGCTTTGCGCGCTCGGCCTCCGGGTCGTCGGCCGCCGCGATTTCTTTTCTAAAAAGAATATTTACCGCGCCCGGAGGGCCCATCAGGCATATTTCACCGGTCGGCAGCTCGAAAAGGAAATCCGCGCCCAGGTCTTTTGAGCACATCGCAAGGTATCCGCCGGCATATGCTTTGCGGAGAACGCAGGTAACCAGCGGCACGGTGCACTCGGCGTAGGCGTAAAGCATCTTCGCGCCGTGGCGGATGATTCCGTCGCGCTCCGACTTGGAGCCGATGAGGTATGCGGGCACGTCCTGAAGGTTCAGAAGCGGTATGTTGAACGCGTTGCAGAAACGGATAAAACGGGAGCCCTTGTCGGACGCCTTGAAGTCGAGGCAGCCGGCCATGACTTTCGGGTTGTTTGCGACGATGCCGGTCACGTGTCCGCTCATGCGGGCGAAGCCGATAATAAGGTTTGCAGCGTACTCGGGCTTGATCTCGAAGAAATCACTGCCGTCCACGATGCGGTTGATGACTTCGTGCATGTCGTATAGCACGTTCGGGTCGGTCGGGACGATTTTACGGAGTTCTTCATCGATTCGTCCCGGGTCGTCCTCAGGCTCGATGTAAGGGGCGTCTTCCTTTGAGTTCAGTGGTAGAAACGAAAGCAATCTTTTGGTTCTATCGAGGCAGTCTTTGTCGTTTTCGGTCGTAAGGTCGCTTACGCCCGATACCCGGGCGTGGACGTCGGGCCCGCCGAGGTCGTCGACGGTTACGTCCTCGAAGACGACGGCTTTCACCAGCGGGGGTCCGGCAATGAACATGTAGCTTGTATTGCGGACCATGAAGATGAAGTCCATGAGCGCCGGCGAGTATGCCTGCCCGCCTGCGACCGGACCCATAATCAGCGCGATCTGAGGGACAACGCCGGAGGTGCGCACGTGCCTGTAGAAGAGCCGGCCGTACATCGACAGCGCGCCCATCTCCTCGGTGACACGGGCGCCGCCGGAGTCGTTGATGCCGATGAGCGGTACGCCCATTTCGCGGGCGAGGTCGACGGTCTTGCCGATTTTGCGTCCGTGCATTTCGCCGAATGTTCCGGCGATTACGGTGAAGTCTTCGCTGTAACAGAATGCGGGCCTGCCGTTGATCTTACCGTAGCCCGTGACGACGCCGTCGGCCGGCACGTCTTTCTTGTCGAGGCCGTAGTCGCGGCCGATGTGCTTTGCGAAGACGTCGTACTCCATGAAGGTGCCGTCGTCGTACAGGTAGTCGAGCCGCTCGCGTGCGGTCATCTTTCCGCTCTTGTGGACCTTCTCGACGGCTTTCGGGCCGCCGCCCGCGTGGATAACTGCGCGGCGGTCCTCGACGGCCTTGATTTTTTCGTTCATTTCTTCGAGTGACATTTTCAATCTCCGGCTGGTGTATATGTTGTAGGGGCACAGCGCGCTGTGCCCCTACATTTTTTAGGCCTTGGGACCAGTTATTTGCATTTCGTCAATTACCCAGCGAGCGATAATCGTGGTCTGGATGTTGCTCGTGCCTTCGACCACGGCGTAACTCGCGGCATCGCGCAGGTACCGCGCCGCGGGGTATTCCGTCGAGAAGCCGTAAGAGCCGAAAATCTTCATGGCAAGCGTGGCCGAGCGCATGGCTGCGGTTGCCGAATAAAGCTTCGCCGTCGAAACGGCAATCGTGTTGCGCTCTTTCAGGCCTTCGCGCTTGATGCGGTCATAGTTCCATGCGGCCTTCCATACGAGGAGCTCGGCCGCGGCGTGCTCGAGCCACATCTCGGCGAGCTGTTCCTGGATCATCTGGAAGCTTGCGATCGGCTTGCCGAACTGGGTGCGCTCTTTTGCGTATTTCGTCGAGTCTTCCAGACATGCACGGGAAACCCCGACGGCACGCGCGGCACATGAAAGGCGGGTATTGCCCAGGAGCGTCATGCATATCTTGAAGCCGTCGCCTTCCTTGCCGAGAAGGTTCTCTTCCGGCACCTCGTAATCGCTGAACGCGAACTCTCCGGTCGGCGCGCAGAAGAGACCGAACTTGCTCTCGATAGCCTTGGCCTCGACGCCCTTTGCATCCTTTGTCTCGGTGATGAAGGCCGACAGGCCGCGGTGCGGTTTGTCCGCGTTCGGATCGGTCTTGGCGAAGGTGATGCCGTAGTCGCCGACCTGTGCGTTCGATATCCACATCTTCTGGCCGTTGAGTACGTAGCGGTCGCCTTTCTTCAAGGCGGTCGTTCCCATCGAAGCAACGTCGCTTCCGGAGTTCGGTTCGGTGATTGCGAAATAGCCCAGTTTTTCACCGGAGACGAGTTGCGGAATGTATTTTTCCTTCTGAGCGTCGGTGCCGAAGTTCTGAATCGTGAGCGCAGAGCCGATCATCTGCATGTTGAACGGCAGACCCCATGAAGCCGAGACTCGGGCAGTTTCCTCGGACATGAGGACGGCGGCCATCATTCCAAGCTCGGGGTTGCCCCCGTACTGCTCGTCGATAAGTGTGCCGAAAAACCCGAGCTCGCCCATCTCGCGTACGATTTCGGGCCTGAAGCGGTGAGCTTCCTCGTCTTCCTCGATGGTCGGATAGATTCGGCTCCACGCAAAATCGCGGGCAGTCTCCCGAACCATCTGCATTTCTTCGGAAAGCGCAAAATCGACCATGCCAGTCTCCTGGTTGTTAGTGGTTAGTGGTTAGTCGTTAGTCTATATTATTAATCACTAACGACTAACTACTGAGAACAGGCGCGGATTCTAGCAAAGGGGGTATGTAGTGTCAATACAAAAACGCGGCTGCCGATGCTGTGGATAACTGTAAACGGCACATGGCGTTATGAAACTTACGGAATCCGGTGCAGGCGGTGGAGTTGGGGAATTATTTCAACCCGGCCGAGGTATTTTCGGCATATTGCTGCAAAGTTTTCAAGGCTGTCCTGTGAAACGGCGAAAGAGCGGCCGTCCGGCTTCGTGCACGGCTGGATAATCAGCGGTATCGCCTTATTCACCCCGGCAACAATTTTACCGGCCGCGGCAAGCTCTGCCTCTGTTGTTTTTTCTACTACAACCAGTTTTACATAAACGTCCGTCTGCGCCGCGATTTCAAGAAAGCTTTCGTGGAGATCGAAACCGGCCGGCTCTTCCGTCGCGCTTTCGAGTTTCATATCCATCGATACGACGTCAACAGAATCGATAATACTTGCCAATTCATCGGGCAGCGTGCCGTTGGTTTCGAGCAGCGTGGTCCAGCCGTTCTGTTTGAGGAGCGGCAGCAGTTCGCCGAGGAAATCCGGGTGGAGGAGAGGCTCGCCTCCCGTGACGGCTGCGGCATGGTGGAAGCCGGGCGGAAGATCGAGGTTCATGCAGGCGTTCCGTACGTTCTGCGCGGTGAGAGGGTTTTTGGATTCCTCGAAATCCCGCCTGGTTGCGTATTGCTCGATCCGCGCGTTTTCCGGAACCGAACGACCCAGGGGAGTGTCGCAGTATGCGCAGGCGCGATTGCATCCGGCGAGCCGGACGAAGCAGTGGCGCTCACCCGCCCGCAGGCCTTCGCCCTGGATTGAAGAAAATATCTCCACAATCGGAGCGGCTGATGCGTTGGAACCTGCTTCGTTATTTGAGGAAGGTTTGCCCATTATTTTAACCCAAAAGACACGCCGAGCAAGCTCGGCGGCTAATTATTATATTATTAATAATATATTCTTCTTTTCATCCTTCATACTTCACACTTCATCCTTATCTTCATCTTCGCCTTCGCGTTCCCTGCGTTCGGCCGAGATCTCGTCAATCAGGTTAGTGATTTCCATGGCCTTCTCGGTCGAGTGGTCGAGTATGAAGTTCAGGTTGGGCACGAACCGGAGCGAGACCCTGTTCGCCAGCTCGTTTCTTATGAAGCCGCTGGCGGACTCGATGCCTCTGAACACGGTCCTCTGCTCGGCGGGTTCGCCGAGGATGGAGACGAATACCTTTGCGTTCTGGAGGTCGCCGCTGATCTCCACGCGGTTTACGGTGGCCAGGCGTATCCTCGGGTCGTTCAGGTCGCGCAAGAAAATATCGGCGACGGCTTTTTTTATCGACTCGGCGACTTTTTTCTGGCGGATGCGCATGGGAATGGTCCTTCGGTCACTCGGTCCTTCGGTCAATCGGTCAAGAGTATTTAATAAAAATACATGACCGAAGGACCGGACGACCTCTTCAGAAGATTTCCGTTTCGTAGTCGAGAAGGCTTGCGCCCTTTGCGAGGCGTACGAAATTCACGACCTTTGAGAGCGCGCCCTCGACGTACCGCTTGTCGGACCCGACCATCGCCACGGCGAGCACGGCGCTCTGGTATATTTCCTGCGCGTCGATCTCGGCGACCGAAACGTTGAATTTGTTGCGCAGGCGGTCCTTTATGCTTTTGAGGACCCGGCGCTTGTCCTTGAGGCTGCGGGCCTCAGCGATTGAAAATTTCAGAACGACGGTGCCGTGTATCATGAAGAAGTACCAAGTACCAAGTACCAAGTACCGAGTACCGAGTATCGAGTAGAATATAATCACGGTATTCTTCACTCGGTACCCGGTACTCGGTACTTGGTACTTCTTTAGACTTCGATCGTGCGGGCGATTTCGCGTGTATAATAGCTTTCGATGATGTCGTTGGTTTTGATGTCGTCGTAGTTCTTTATTTTCAGGCCGCACTCGTAGCCGGTCTGCACTTCTTTCACGTCATCCTTGAAGCGCCTGAGCGTCTGGATTTCACCGTCGTAGATTATCACCGAGTCGCGGATGAGGCGGACGCGGTGGTTGCGCGCGACCTTGCCGTCCTTGACGTAGCAGCCGGCGATGTTTCCGATTTTAGAGGCTTGGAAGACCTGGCGGATTTCGATGTGGCCGGCCACGACCTCCTCTATTTCCGGTTTGAGCAGGCCTTCGAGAGCGTCTTTCAGTTCGCTCGTCGCGTGGTAGATGACCTGGTAAAGACGCATTTCAACGCCGTGCTCTTCCGAGTAGCCGCGGGCCGCGTCGTCCGGCACGACGTGGAAGCCGATTACGATTGCGTTCGAGGCATCGGCGAGCGCGACGTCGGCATGGTTGATGCCGCCGACGCCGGAATGAATTATCCGCACGCGGACTTCATCGGTGGACAACTCGCTGAACTCTTTTGTGAGCACCTCGAGCGAGCCCTGGACGTCCGCCTTGAGGACGAGGTTGAGTTCCTCGATTTTACCGGCCTCGATGGCGCCGAAAAGGCCTTCCAGCGTTATATGCCTCTTGCGCTTGGCCAGCTGGCTTTCGCGCGCCCGCTTTTGCCTGTTTTCGGCAGTCCTTTTCGCGGTTTCGAGGTTGGGGCAGACATTAAGACGATCGCCGGCGGACGGCACGGCCGAAAGTCCGAGCATCCGCGCGGGCATTGAAGGTCCTGCTTCCTCAATCGGCTTCCCGCCTACGTCCATCATTGCGCGGACCTTTCCGAAACCCGGTCCGGCAAGCGCGATGTCGCTGCGGTGGAGTGTTCCCTCGCTTATCAGCACGGACGCCACGACGCCGACCTCGCTGTCGAGGTGCGCATCGAGCACGGTGCCGACCGCGGGGATTGTCGGGTCGGCTGTGAGCTCCATGATCTGTGTTTCAAGCACGATAGTCTCAAGCAAAGTCTTGATTTCGTCCCCCCCCTTCAAAGCCGAGACTTCTATCATTTCCGTATTGCCGCCCCAGTCCGGCGGAGAAAGACCGAGACCGGCGAGCTGCTGCTTTGTGCGCATGACGTTTGCATTCGCCTTATCTACCTTGTTGAGCGCGACTATTATCGGGACATTGGCTTCTCTCGCGTGCGCGATGGCTTCCTTGGTTTGCTCCATGACGCCGTCGTCCACGGCGACCACGAGCACGACGAGGTCGGTAACGTTTGCGCCTCGGGCGCGCATTTCCGAGAAAGCGGCGTGACCGGGCGTGTCGACGAATGTGATATCGCCCTCGCTGTGTTCAAGATAAAAAGCGGAGATGTGCTGCGTAATCCCGCCGGCCTCCGCGGCTGCCAGGCCTGTGACGTCGAGAAAGCGTTCGAGCAGGGTTGTCTTGCCGTGGTCGACGTGACCGAGCAGCGTGATGATGGGGTTGCGGGGAATTTTGTTTGCCGGGTCGCGTGTAAAGCTTTTCAGGTACTCGGCAAGCGCGTCTTCTTCGTCACGGGCCTTGGTAATGTTTATGTCGACGCCGTATTTCTCGCCTATCTCGAGAACTTGAAGCTCGTCGAGATAGTCGTTGATTGTCATGAACATGCCCTGCATCATGTAGTCGCGTATTATCTCGTTCGCCTTGATGCCGATCTTGGGGCAGAGGTCTTTCAGCGTAAGCGGGAGAGATATTTCAAGTTCTTCGGGCCGCTTGAATTCGATAACGGGCGCGCTTCTCTTCATCACGAACTTCTGTCTTCGCCTCGGGCCACGGCCCCGGTCGTGCCGGTCGGCAATCTGTGCGCGGGAGAAGCGCTCGCGTTCGCGCCGGCGCCCCTTTGCGGGCGCTGAGGTTTTTTCCGTGCTTTCCCGCGGTCCCTGCTTGAAATCCGGGATGCGGGCGACCCGGTGCGTTTCTATCTTTTCAGCGCTTTTATCTATGGCCTTGTCCTTTTTCTTGCGCTTCGGTTTTTCTTCAACCGGTTTCTCGGGCCTGGGCGGGCGAAAAACTATCGTCGGAATAACGCGCTCGGGCATCAGGTCCCGCTCGACGGTCTTCGGTTTCTTTTTGGTTTTCTTCTTTTGTTTCTCAACTTTCTTTACGGTCGCAACGTCAGCTTTTGCGGCTTCAGCCGCCGCTTCCCCGGGCGGCGCTTCGACTGTTCCTGCCGCAGCCGCTGCTTTCCCCGGCTCGGCACTTACTGTTTTCTTACCGGGCGGCGCTTCAGCAACCGCCGTCGCCGCAGCGGCGGGTTTTTTCTTTTCTTTTTTCGGTTTTTTCTTTTTCGGTTTGGGCGGCGGAGGAGGCGGCGGCTCGTCCTCGTCGAATAGCTCCAGGGTGGCGGGGCCTTCGGGCTTTTTTGCTTTCCTGGAACGCGAGCGGCTTTTCCTGGGTTCTACGAGGGGGGCGTAATCGGGTGAGGTGACCTTCTCGCGAATGGGTTTTATGGAATCTTCCGGCATCGAGCTTGCCGGAACTTTGCCGGTAATACCGTCAGCTTCGAGAAGCGCGATGATCTCTTTCGGCGTGACGTTGAATTCTTTGGCGAACTCGCGAACCCGCATTCTCCGGAGCCCCTTTCAGCATTCATTCGGTGGAAGCGCCGCGCGCCTCCACTTTAATAGGGGCGCCGGTGCTTATGTATCGGCAATGAGATGATCAGGTCGTCTCATCGCCGTCGTCCGTTACGCTCTCTGGTTGAGCGTCAATTGTTTCCTTTTCAGGTTCTTCCGACTGCGGTGTCTCATCCGCTTCGTCGTCGGGAACCGCTTCTTCAGCGTCCGAAACGGCTTTTTCCGCGCACTGCGCGAGGTCGTCCGTCTCGGATTTTACTTCCGACTCACCGGAATCCTCTGCCGAATCCGGTTCTGAATCATCTTCAGTCCCGGGCGCGTCTTCGGTTTCCGCCTTGGTATCTTCCTCAGTCCCGGGCGCGTCTTCGGTTTCCGCCTTGGTATCTTCCTCAGTTTCGGGCGCGTCTTCGGTTGCGGCCTCGGTATCTTCAGCTTTCTCTTTCGCCGCGTCCGTTTCCTGCGTCTCGTCGTTATCCGGGCCGAAGACCTGCTCGGCCGTGAGTTTTTTGTTCGGTTTTTTCTTAAGGTCTTCCTCGTCGATGAGGCCGATGTCGATTGCTTCTCCGGCCGCGATTTTATCGGGGCTGACGATGTCGAGCTCCCAGCCGGAAAGTTTCGCGGCCAGCCGCACGTTCTGCCCGCGCCGCCCGATGGCGAGCGAGAGCTGGCTTTCGTCGACGATAACCTGTGCCCGGCCGTTTTCGTAGTCGAGCGTAATGGCATCGATCTCCGCCGGCTTGAGAGAGTTCATGATGAGCACTTCCGGCGAATCGCTCCACTTGATGATGTCGATTTTCTCTCCGTTGAGCTCGTCGACGATGCTGCGAATCCTCGCGCCGCGGACGCCGACGCACGCGCCGACGCAGTCAACCTTCGGGTCGAGGGAGCGTACGGCTATCTTTGTGCGGTAGCCGGGCTCGCGGGCGAGTGATTTGATCTCGATAATCGCCTCGGCTATCTCGGGCACCTCGATCTCGAAGAGGGCGCGTATGAAATCGGCGTGCGCCCTCGAAAGCATTATCTTCACCCTCTGGCCCGATTTCTTGACCTCGGTGATGAAGAGCTTGAGGCGCTCGCCCGGCTGGTACGTTTCGCCCGGAATCTGCTGTCTGCGGGGCAGAAAGCCCTCGGTCTTGCCGAGGTTTACAATGACGTTCGGCCCCTCGAAGCGCTGCACCTGCGCGGTAACGACCTGTCCGAGCTTTACGGAATAGTCCTCGAAAATGGTGTTAGACTCCGCTTCCTTTATCTTTTGGATGAGGACCTGCTTGCCGGTTAGCGCGGATATTCGGCCCAGCATTTTCGGGTCAAGCGGCGTTCCGTTACATGTTATAACGATATCGCCGCTTTCATGGTCGATCGTTACTTCGACATCGTCAGTGGTGCCCAGGTTCTTGCGCGCGGCCGAGAGCAGGCACGCCTCGATGCCGCTGAAGATGATGTCTTTCTCGATGTTCTTGTCCCTGTGAATAACATCCACAAGGCGCAGTAAATCCTGGTTCATATTCTACCTGTAATTCACTAACGGCTTCATTCGCGCGGGGTTGTATCTTTTCGGGTCTCTGGTTTCCCCGCACAAATAAAAAAGTGGGACATGACCCACTATTTGACAGATACGCGCTATAGTGTCTACCAAACATTCCTATAATACTGTTATGGATTGTTGTTGTCAAGGGGAAATTTGGAGGAGTGCTGGGGTGCTGGGGTGCCGGGGTTAAGAAGTGCTGAAGTGCTGAAGTGTTGAAGTTCAGAAGTTAAGAGGTTCGGAAGACAGGCGGTTGAATGTTCTTATTGCAATATTGTTATTCGGCCATAGAATGTAAGTAATCTGATTGAAATCAGTGTTAGCCGCCGCGCTTGCGCGGCGGGTGTGCCGAAAACCGCGCGCCGCAAGCGGCGCGGCTAACATCCTTATGAGTAGCAGAATGTTACGATTTATCTTTCCATTACTCCTCCTGTTTGTTGTTTCCTTTTCCGGCTGCGCGTCGCTGGGGACATATTTGAAAGACCGCGGTCTGGATTTTGTGGATATGTTTACGGTAAAGGCCGGATATGGGTACGGCGTTTCGGCTGGAACATCGGGCCTCGTGTTTTATGTCTCCGCCGGCGCGAGTTGGGAGCGAAGAATCGGGTTTATTGGCCGCGATTTTGTTGACGAGAAAGTTATTGTCCTGGGCTTGCCTGTTATTAATATAGTGGGTCCTTCCCTTGCACTTGAGAAGAGCAGTGCTTTTCCAACAACGACCAACACTCCAAGCTTTGATGGCTTAGGTGAAGTGATTGAGGGTACGGTAATAATATGTTGCCTTCCGTTCTCCAGCGGTGTTGAAATTGTCGATTGGGATGGAAAATGGGTAGTGCGTAATTGCGGTATACTCGGATTGGATGTAAGCACTGATTTATGGGGAACGGTAGGTGATTACTGGAGGTCAGAAGACAGTGACAGGTTTCTGGACCTGACGGTCCATGCAAGCGTGGGAATAGGAATAGAACTCGGTCTCAGCCTGGTTGAAATGGCCGACTTTTTAAGTGGCTGGTTCGGTTTGGACATTAAACAAGATGACGAAGCTACGGATATAGCCCGGAAGAAAAGATATGAAGATGAAGTTGAAAGGTTGCTGAATGAGTTTAAAAATGAACAAGACCCTGGAAAGCGTGAAGAAATGCTCTGGGAGAATACCCGGAAGAATCGCAGGAAATACATGAAGACTCTAATTTATGCTTTACTGAACGATCCGGCAGGAGGCGTACGCAGGGAAGCTGCACACTGCCTGAGCGCAACTGGTGATAAAAAGGCTATTGAACCTCTGAAGCAGGCATATTTTGAAGATAGTAACAGCAGTGTAAGGCGGGCGGCAAGGAAAGCATTATATGAGTTTCGTATTGACCCCGAAAAAGTAGAAGAAGAATCCGAATCGGAAGAAGAAGAAAAACCGCCGGTCGAAAAAGGGGATAAGGAAACAAGTTGATAAGGGAATAAGGTTAAAGAATTGGGCGGGTCTGAGACCCGCCCCTACAATTTAATATTACGTTTGACGTTGGACGTTCGACGTTTGACGCGTTTTATTGCCCGGTTCCTGCGACGGCCACGAGCGCGCGGATGTCGGGGTCTTCAAATTCGACCGAAAAGCCGAATGACCAGTCTGGGTCGTCGATAAGGTTGTCTGCCCCGACGTGGACGCGGAAGTACTTTGCGAATTTGAATGAAATTTCGGAGCGCAGGAGCGTGCCTTCCACGTTTTCGTCGAAGTCCTTGTGGTCGGTGTGGGAGTCGCGCGCCTCGACTGTCAGGCGGAGATTTTTGCAGAAATCGAGGTCGACGCCCGCGCCGAACTTGCCTTCGAGAAGGCCAACGCGGCCGGTAAGGATGACGTTGCGCCAGTCGTCGGGCTTGTTCTCGACTTCGTTGAGCCAGATGTGCTGCGCGACCTGCAGGTCTATGAATATAATGCTCTTACCGTTATCCTTATCGTCTTCGTCGAAGACTATCGGCCCGTTCTTGTCCGGGCTCATGAGGGAGCCGCCGAGGAGGAAGTAGCGCGACCTGCGCGGTATCAGCTTGATGCCGAACCTGGTGACGCCGAGTTCCTGACCGTTGTAGGAGTGATGACCTACGATGACGTTCGTTTTAAGCCTCGCAAGCGGCTCCATGAACTTGCGCAGACTTTTTACGCCCACCATGGCGTCGTCGTACAGTTCGCCCTTGTCGGTGAGGAGCCTCGCGATCGAGTTACGCTCGTCCTTCGGAACACCGCGGCCGGTGACCTGGCGTCCCAGAAGCCGCAGCGACTCCGCGAAATCCTTGAAATCCTCGTAGAGCTTGCCCTCGTCCGAAAGGAGCATGTGGACCGAGGAGTTTTCCATGTTGTTTGTGAGGGCCCTCACACGCCCTATGATTTCGCTGATATCGTGGAAGAGGGCTTCGCCTTCCGGTCCCTGTATTCTCGCGATAAAGCTGTTGTCGGCCGCGAGCCTGGCGGAGAAGATGCTCACGTTGTCCAGTATTGAATTGACCTTGCCGACCATCGGTTTCGATCTGTCGCTTATCAGGTAGGGGAGAAACCCTTCGCCGCCGGCAAAGTTGTCGGTGATTTTTTTTACGTTATAGATTGAAGCGTCCAGGTTATCGACTATCGAGGTCTTTTCCCCGAGCTTGCCCACGAACTTGTTGAGCGAATCGACGGTGGACCGTAGTTTCACATAGGTTTCCTTGTCGTATGCGAGCCCGTGGAGGAGGCCGGGGCCTTCGTTCATCCGCTTGACGTATTCCTCGGCATTCCTGGTTATGTTTTCCACGTTCTGCAGAGTGTTTTTTATATACGGCTTGGTTTCCGTCGCAAGGTCGCCGACGGATTTCGCGGTTCTTTCAATTTCTTTAACAAGAGAGATTGGAGTCAGTCCGTTTCGAATGTCTTCCTTTTCTATTTTGTCAGGATTCCGCGTATCAGGAATAGGGACTTTCGACTGTCCGCGGTCGATTACGAGCGTAACGCCGCCGAGCAGGCTGGACGAGCGGATATCGAAAACGGAATCGTCCGGGATGTAGATGGGGTAGGTTTCTTCTTCCCCCTTCACGTTTTTACGTGTCTTGTCTTCGATAAAGCAGGTCAACTGGATGCGCGTTTTTCCCCTGTCTTCCACGAGATCGATGTATTTTACTTTTCCCACCACCATGCCGGAGAAGGTCACGAGGTCGCCTTCCTGCAGGCCGATGATTTCGTCGAAGCGGACCTTGATCCAGTAGCCGGACTTGAAGAACGTCGCGTCGGTGACCCTAACGGTAAACCACAGGAGCGCCACCACGCCGATCGCGGTGATTAGGCCGACAATCGCGTTAACGCGGCGTGTCTGAGAGCGCCTTATTGCGACCTGGTCTTTCGGCGCATCCTGTTGCTTTTTTTCATCCATGATAATAGTCCTCAAACAGGTAACAAGGGAACAAGACAACAAGGAAACAGGTAAAGAACTTATTCTTTCTCTTTTTCCTTGCCGGCCTGTTTCTGCAAATACTTTATATATCCGTTCAGAACCTTTTCCACTTCCCTTGCCTGTGCGTAAAGAGTTTCGAAAACCGCCTGAGTAATGTATTTTGTATCCACAGATGCGAATAAATAATCAATCAACTCGTTCAAAGAGCCTCGTGCAATCCTGCACATCTGAATGTTTTCCTTATAGTGATATCTGCCGTATCCTTCCGCTATATTGCCCGGAACAGAGAGTACAGCCCGTCGCATTTGACTCACAAGAGAATACTTTTCGCGTGATGGAAAGCTCTCCGTAATGTCATAGATGTCCACCCGTAATTTCCTTGCCAGTTTCCATACTTCAAGATCTTCAAAACTTTTCCCCACTACTTATTCCCCTGTTTTCTTGTTTCCCTGTTTCTTTTTTTAGTGCTTTCTTCCAGCGGTAAGCGGGCCTTCGATATTCCCCTCGATAAACTGTCTTACGACGGGATTGGTCGTGTTTTTTATTTCATCCGGCGTTCCGATCTGCTCCATGCGTCCCCTGTTAATCATGGCGATGCGGTCTCCGACGTAGTATGCGCTGTCGATATCGTGCGTGACGACCAGGCTTGTTACACCGAGCTTTTCCTGGAGGTGTCGTATCAGCCGGTTGATGTTCGTGCCCATCACGGGGTCGAGTCCGCTTGTCGGCTCGTCGTAAAGGATTATCTTCGGCTCGTGTATGATGGCGCGGGCGAGTCCCGCGCGTTTCCTCATACCGCCCGAGAGCTCGGCCGGCAGGTTGTCGATGGCGTGCACCATGTCGACCATGCCGAGCTTTTCCCTGACCCGCTCCCAGATTTTATTTTCAGCGTTTCTGCGGCCGTACTTTTCGCGGAAGACGTGCAATCGCCTCTCGAATAAAGGCAGCGCGACGTTTTCACCTACCGTGAGCGAGGCGAGGAGGGCGCCGTCCTGGAAAAGGTAACCGAAGATTGCGCGCAGCCGCTCGAGCTGGATTGGTTTCAGATGGGAAACGTCGTATCTCACCCGCCCGCCTTCGCCTTCGTCGCTGATAATGACTTCGCCGTCGTCCGGCCGCATCAGGCCGACCATGTGCTTGAGCGTGACCGATTTCCCCATCCCGGAAGGTCCGATGATGACGAACGTCTCGCCGCGCCTGACGTCGAACGTCATGCCGTCGAGCACATTGCGCCCGGAAAGCGTTTTGTACGCGTTCTCGAAGCTTATGACGATGTTTCCGTTAGCGTCCATAAACGAAGAGGAATATAAAGCTGTCCATGATGTAATTGAACATGATTATGTAAAGCAGGCAGTTCACGACCGCCCGCCTGGTGCCACGTCCGACGCCTTCGGCGCCGCCGGTGGTCCGCAGGCCTTCCGAGCAGGAAATCATCGAAATCAGCAGGCCGAAAACCGCGGCCTTGGTAAGCCCGGAATAAAGGTCTTTGTAGGTAATTACGTCGAATGCGCCCTTGAAGAACATGTCGTAAGATACTCCGATTTGCGCCTGCCCGATTAATGCACCGCCGAATATTCCGATCAGGATGGCGAAAACTGTAAGGACCACCATCATGATTACCGTCGCCAGTATCCGCGGGAGGACGAGGAAGCGTACCGGGTTGATCGACATGATGCGCAGGGCGTCGATTTCCTCGGAGACGGACATGGTTCCCAGCTCCGCCGCCATCGAGCTTCCGACCCGGCCGGTAAGAATAATAGCCGTCATGAGCGGGCCCATTTCACGGGTTAAGGCCGCGCCGGTGATTTCCGCTATGAACCGCTCAAGCCCGAACTGCATGAGCGTGAGCCCGCTCTGGAGTGAGAGGATCATGCCTACGAAAAGCCCGACGAGGAATACGACCGGGAGGCTCTGGATGCCCGCCAGGTAGCACTGCCTCAGGAACTCGCAGAAATTGCGCCAGTTCAGAAGGGTCGGGATCTTGATAATCGCCTCGCAGGTCATAAGCATGGTATAGCCGGCGCTGTGGACGCTGCGGCCAACGTACGAGCCGATGGGCGACAGTATTCTGTCCCGTATCGGCGCCACAAAGATTCGACTTGCCATGCTTTCGGCAGCCATAAACCGCTCCCCGGACATACCGGTGCACATACACCGGTACGCTTAAAAAACTTCAAATCCTGTTTGGCTATCGGCAAATTCGGGCTATAATCTGAACACCATATATATATTTTGAAACCCGAACCCCTTATTTGCGTAAAAGATACTAGATGGATGAGAACCCGGAACTGAGAGATAATGCGGCTCCGGACTCGGTTGTTCACGAAGATGTCACATCCGAGCCACCTTCAACGGTTGACGGCGCTGCCGAATGGGAAGAATCCCTTCCGCTTGCGGTTCGCATGGCCCGTTCCGTACGTGTTCACTGGATTTTCTACTTCGTGATTGTTTTTGGAATTGTCGCCGATATAGGCACGAAGAAGCTGGTTTTCAGCATTATAGACCCGCCGCAACGCGAATATGTGCTTAAGAAAGAAGATGGCAAAACATACGTAGTGCCTGCCCGGGGCAATGAACCAAACCGTTTTCCAGGTATCCCCGACGGAGTTGACGAGAAGAATGTCATGCGGACGGTGATTCCCGGCTTCCTGAACGTCCGCTGTTCGTTCAACCCGGGTGCGATGTTCGGGATTTTCCCGACAAAGGCCGCGTTTCTAATCCTGTTCACATCGGTCGCGGTTGCCATAATGCTCGGGATCGTGCATCAGTTCCTAATGCCCACCCAGTATGCCATGCATATAAGCCTCGGGCTTATCGTCGCCGGCGCGATCGGGAACCTGTGGGACAGGCTGAACTTCCACGCCGTGCGCGACTTCCTGGATTTTCACGCAGGGTTCTGGCCGGGCCTTGCGAATTGGCTCGAAAGCGTGGAATGGATCGGGCAGAGCCACTGGCCCACCTTCAACGTGGCCGATATTTTTATCTGCGTCGGGGTGTTCACCGTCTTTATCAAGCAGGTCATAAGCGGTGAAGGGCACATGGCGGCGGAAGGGGAAGCCGGTGGTGCTGTTCCGCAGCCCGTGTTGGATGGAACATCTCCTGTTCCGGAATCCGGCACAGGCGCTGCCGGAGATGCAGGGGAACAGATAATACAGACATGGGACGGTCCTGAAGTGTCTGACGGTGATTTTTCGCCGCCTTCCGCTCGCGAGGCGGATGGGCCGGGAATACCGGACGGGCCTGAGCCGTTTCCCCGTATTCTCAAGCCGAAGCCGCCTGAGCCGCCGGAGACACCAGGGGCACCGGAGACACCAGAGGCGCCGGAGGCTTCAGAGTGAAAGCGTTGCGAATAAAACTTGCACGCCATTTCAGGGCGCACTGGTTGTTTTACGTGCTGGTGGTTACGGGCATCTTCATCGACCTCGGAAGCAAGTGGCTGGCGTTTCGGTCGGTTCCCCATCGAATAGTCTACGTCGAGGACCCGTTCAAGATAGGCTACGTTAAAAATACCAAAGCCTTTGAATCAATGTTTCAAAAAGAGTACGGGAGCGGGCTTCACCCGGTTGCCCTCGTCCCCGGGGAGTGGCCCGTACGGGTTGTAGATGTCCGGCCGCCCAGGCGTGTTGTTATCAGAAAGTTTTTTACAGTCCAGCTCTCTTTCAACCCGGGTGCGATGTTCGGGATGCTCCCCAACGTGGCTTTCCTGATTGTTTTCACGGTTGTCGCCGTCGGCGTGATAATCTGGATTCTGAGCCGGCTTTCGGGCGGCGAGCGCGTGTACCAGATCGGGCTTTCTCTTATCGGGGCGGGCGCGGTGGCGAACCTCTGGGACAGGATGTTCCACCACGCGGTCCGCGACTTTCTCGATTTCTCAGTCGAGTTCTGGACCGGCCTTGCCGATTGGCTGATAAAAGTCCGCGGTACGCCGGCGGGCGCGCACTGGCCGACCTTCAACCCGGCGGACGTCTTCATCGTCGCCGGAGTGGTGCTTATTCTGGCGAAGCAATTCCTTACCCGCAAAGTGGAAACCGAGACCCCGAAGGAATCCTGAAGTCAACCTTGAGCGATAACGCAAAAGAAAATTCCGGACTGCCCCAGGTCTTTCGTCGGCCCGCCGTCATGTATGCCGGGTGCGCGCTCACGGCTCTCGGGTTTGTTATCGTCTCGGTCTCCTGTTTCTTCCGGAACGAGCTTCCCGCTCTGCCGGGGTTTCTGAAATATGTGATTAATTACTATCCGGGCCTTGCTGTCGCTGTGATTGGAATCGCCCTGTCGCTTTGCAGCGGCATGCCGGAAGAGTCACGACGGCTGCCGGGCGAGACGCGCCGACTTAGCGCTCCCGTCGTCGGCGCCGTATTTTTCGTGATAACGCTTCTGCTTTTTTCCCGCACGCTGGGAATCGGCTTCCTCTGCGACGACTATGTGCAGAATTTCGTGGCGGTTCACCGTGCCCGGGGCGTCGGGTATTTTTTTTCGCAGCAGGTTCTGGTCGGGTACTGGCGTCCCGTCGCGTGGCTCGAGTGGTACTGCATGGTCAGCCTTTTCGGTTTTACGCCGGTGATATTCCACCTGACGAGCCTGGTCGTTCATGCGCTCTGCGCCATGCTTCTATTCCTGTTTATGAAGAGAGCTTTCCGCCTGAATATCGAGGCCGCGCTGGCCGGGCTGCTTTTCCTGCTTTACCCCGCGTCGGTCGGGACCGTGGCGTGGCCTTCCTGCATACACGATCAGATGACCGTGATGTTTACGCTGCTGGCGCTCATTTTCGGTCTGAATTATCTGCGGCACGGCGGCTGGTGGCGGTGTGTCCTCAGCGCGGCCTTTTTGTGCACGGCACCGATGACGAAAGAGAACGGGTTTGCGGCCCTGCCGCTCATACTGCTGCTGGTAATCCTCCTGCCGGCATGTGATGTTAGCGGCCGCGCTTGCGCGGCGTTGAATAAAAAGGTTTTCAGGCGGCGGCTGGCGCTTGGGTTTGCCGGCTCGATTACGGTGATTACCATTTTTATTATCAGATGCTGTGTCCTGGGGGGACTTGTCGCGTACAGGACAATTCCCCCGAGCGCCGGAAGACATATAACGATGCTGAAAAGGGCGCTTGCCGACCCGAGGTATATTTTCGGCGCATGGCTGGCGCCGGTAAACCGTGCGATGTACGGCGAAAGCATTCCCGTTATTGCGATATTGCTTTCGGCGATCTGCGCGGGGATTATCGGTTTCGGAATAATTCTCTGCCTTCGCAGACGCCGCTGGCGGTTGATGGTTTTTGCAGGCGCGGCAACACTGTTCAGCTTCCTGCCCGTGTTCCATCTCTTGAGGGACCTCGACTATCAGAGCTGCGCCAGGTACGTCTATATGCCGACGCTCGGGGTCAGCATTATTCTTGCACTGGCGCTGGCCGCACTCGCAAGGCGGGGTGCGCCCGGAAAAGCAGCCGTACTGTTTCTTGTGCTGGCGTGGAGCGTTATGCTCCAGTTGAATACTACGCCCTGGACGAAAGCGGGCATGCACTGCAAATCGCTGGAGAGTGAAGCGCGGAAGCTGGTAAAGGAGTCCGGGCCGGCCGCGGGCAGCTACTATTTTCTCTATATCCCGCCGCACGTCGACGGCGCGATGGCGTTCGCGGTCGGGTTCAGGACGATGCTGGTTACGCACGCGGGTTTTCCCATGTCTGCAAATGTATGGACGTTTTTTCCCGGTTCCGCACACGTGCCGGGAGATTTTCAAAACGATTGCGCGCGCTTCGGGAACGGCGCACACCTTATTGCGTACGATCCGGACATGATGACGCTTGAAGACGTTACCCCGGAGGCCGCGAAGGCGTATGCCGGCGCCGACGAAACCGTTACCGTTTCCGGTGAAGAGTTTTCACCGCGGAGCCATGATGTCGAGATAGTTTCCCCCGGCGTTTTTCGCGCGGGCCGCGGCGGCACGGCTTTGCTCCTGGACCGGCCGGTCCCGCTCTGCGGCTTGTGGAAAGTTGAGATTGAATTGTCTGTAGGGGCAAGGCATGCCTTGCCCCTACGCATGAAACCTGACGAGAGTTTCCCCGTGCGTATCAGGCTGAGAGGTATCGGGAAAGTTCCGGGCGTCCGTGGCGTGCGGATGAGGCTTTCAGATATCCTGGTTTCCATTGATAAATCCGGGGGAAGCGGGCGCTTTTCAGAGCCGGTCGAGTCAGTTTTTCAGCGCGGCATCGCGGACAGCCTGTGGCTCGATCTGCCCCCTGGACCGGGCACGTGGAAGATTGAGGAAATTCGATTCATCTACCGCTCGTGCAAGGAAATAAGGAAATAAGGGAATAAGGGAATAAGGAACAAAGGGAACAATCCTGCGCAGAAAAACCTTGACAAAACTCGAGCCATGGGTTAACATTCTGTAAGCAAAAAAACACTGAGAGCGGCATGAGCCGCTTGTGTTTTAAAAGCAAAGAGGCAAAATGGATATTGATTCGAAAAAGATTGCAGCTATTGTCTCTGCGATAAATGCATACCTGAGTACGGAACAGACCGGATTCACCGGCGGCAACGGCGCAAGCCACACCGCGACCTCCAGCGCGTGGGCCATGGCCGGCCGCCGCGACATGATGAACCTGCGCCGCGTCTGGCAGCTCAAGCTCGGCACCAGAATGGGCAGACGCACCCCCATGCAGCGACTCAAAACAACCTAGTCTCGGACCATATTACCTTATCCCTTATTACCTTGTCCCTTCTTCTTGCACTCCCGGTGTTTCAGGGTACAATATGGGCAATGCAATCAGGCCTTTTTATAAGGGGAAGCAAACCATGAAGAATGTAGAAATGAAAATCGAGGGAGACATCCTCACGATCACGGTTGACCTGGCCAAGGATTTCGGGCCGTCCAAATCCGGCAAGACCACGATTATCGCCACGACCTCGGGGAACGTTTCCCTCCCCGAGAACGAAGAAATAAAAATCGGATTGAATATATATAAACGGAAATAGGGAATAAGAAGTACCGAGTACCGAGTACCGGGAAAAAGAAATAATAAGATCGTGGGACAGACATTCCTGTCTGTCGACCGCAGGCGCCGCTTGCGGCGCGATAATTCCAAAGCAGAGTCAGGCAAAAAATCGAAATTCGAGAATCGTTAATCGAAAATTGAAATGATGGGGGAGGAGTTGAGGGAAGAGGGAAATATTAGGGAGTAAAGATGGAAATCACAAAAAAGCTGACTTTATGTGGTTTTATAAATGTGATATTCTCTTTGCCAGTCTTCATATTGGGTGTGGAATTGCTAAATCTTCATATATACGTGCCATTAATCATACAAGCGATCATTCTTTTCCTGTGCGGTTTAGGGTTACTCGTAACAACAATAGTCGTATTCTTAACAGACCCACCATATCCTGAAAAAAGAATATTCGTTTACTGGATGTTCGATTATAGTACGACATTTAAAAGAGTGGCGATTTATGCAGTTGGCTTTAGCTTCTCGTTTCTAGCCTTTATACTGGCTGTATCGAAATTACTATAGCTTTACGAAAACGGCGTTAAGATGGGGGAGGAGTTGAGCAACGAGTCTAGTGTCAAGGGTCAAGGGTCCAGTGTCAAAGAAGAAAAGAAATGAATTCGACAATCGAAAATTGATGAGACGTGGGAGGATTTGAGGAAAGCATGGCGGTGTCACCGTATTTTGTACAATTAATACTATTAACTTCCATTTTATTCGCTGTTATCTCAGTTGGAGTAAGTTTTGCTATTGGGCATTTTATAGACTTTCTATTCCCGACTCTCAAGCGGTGGTCCGGGGTCGGACGGCCAGTTGGTTTTTTTATCAGTGTCGGTATACTGTCATCAAACATACTTCTGTTCGAATATCCGTATGCTATTATTATCGTGAACGGCGTACTGGGAATAATGTCCATCATTTTCCTGGCAATATACTCCAGACGAATGAAAAAGTTATATGGTGGTGGTTCAGCAGCCCTCTATGAATCGAAAAGGCCAAGGTTTTTTACATGGATATTTGTTGCAGTAATTATATGGTTAATCCTTGTTGTCGCATTTCTGTTTATTTATTTTAGTATAGCTATGCGTAATTGCAGATAAGCCGCACGATTGAACGGAGACAAGAATGTCCGCCTATTACTCAGGAGCGAGGGCGCATAAAGATTCGCGCCGCAAGCGGCGTGGCTAACACCAGCACTCCAGAACTCCAGCACTTAACTAAAAATATCTTGACATAATTCCGCCGTACATGTAGCTTCTATACGCTGTAGTTTTACCGAAAACCCTGTTGAAAACGGCATACCGGGAAACCAATGGCAAAGAAAAAAACAAAGAAACAAACGGGAGCGAAAAAGACTTCCGCCGCGCCGCTGAAGATCTGCGACACGACCCTGCGCGACGGACACCAGTCTTCGCTCGCGACGCGCATGCGCTTCGAAGATATGGCGCCGCTGCTCGAGGACATCGACAAAATCGGTTTCCATTCGCTCGAGGTCTGGGGCGGCGCCACGTTCGACGTCTGCACGCGCTTCCTCAACGAGGACCCGTGGGAGCGGCTCGCCAATATCCGCAAGGTCGTCAGGAACACGAAACTCCAGATGCTGCTTCGCGGGCAGAACCTCGTCGGTTACCGCAACTACGCCGACGACGTCGTGGACGCGTTCGTCCAGCAGACGGCGGAGGCCGGGCTCGACATCTTCCGCGTTTTCGACGCGCTGAACGACGAGCGCAATTACGAGGCCGCCTTCAAGGCGATAAAGAAAACGGGCAAGGAAATCCAGGCCACGATTTCCTACGCGCTTACCGAGCGCCGCATGGGCGGGCCGATTTTCAATCTCGAATACTTCCTCGGCAAGGCGAAGACGTTCGAATCGATGGGTGCGGACTCGCTCTGCCTGAAGGACATGGCGGGAATTATCGCGCCGATGGACGCGTACGACCTCATCAGGGCGCTCAAGGAAACGGTGAAGATGCCGATACAGCTCCATACCCATTACACGAGCGGCATGGGGTCGATGTCGTATCTCAAGGCCGTCGAGGCGGGCGTCGATATTATCGACTGCTCGCTTGCGCCTTTCGCGCTTCGCTCGTCGCAGCCCGCGGTGGAGCCGATTGTCGTCGCGCTCCAGGGCTCGCCGCGCGACCCGGGGCTCGATCTCCAGAAGCTTGTCGAGCTCGGAAGAAAGCTCGAAGAAGTCACGCCGAAATACAGGCGCTTCCTCAACCAGACGCGAATGGCAGTCATCGATACGAACGTGCTGGAGCACCAGATTCCCGGCGGCATGCTCTCGAACCTCGTGAACCAGATGCGCGAGGCCGGCGCGCTCGACAGGATTAATGAGGTATATGAAGAGCTGCCGAGGACACGCGCGGACCTGGGCTATCCGCCGCTGGTTACGCCGACCAGCCAGATCGTCGGCATACAGGCGGTGCAGAACGTTCTCTTCGGACGGTACAAGATGGTCACGGGCCAGGTCAAGGATTATGTTTACGGGCTCTACGGCCGCCCGCCTGCGCCGATCAGCGATGAGATAAGGAAACTCATTCTCAAGGATTATCCGAAGGGCGACAAGCCGATCGAGGTCCGCCCCGGCGACCTGCTCGAGCCCGAACTCGACGCGGCACGCGAGGCGATCAAGGATATTTCAACCGATATAAAAGACATTCTCATCTACGCGCTTTTTCCGACGACCGGCATGCGGTTTCTGCGCTGGAAGTACGGGCTCGAGCCCGTGCCCGATGATGTAAAACCGATTACAATCGAAGAGGCGAAAGAGTGCGAGGAGGTTTCCGCGCGCGCCCTCAAGGGAGATGTCGACGTGAAGGCGAAACCGAAAACGGCTGCGCCGAAAAGGGGCCCGAACCTGCGGAACTTCAACGTGTTCGTCGAAGGCGAATACTACAACGTCGAGGTGGAAGAGGTCGGCGGCAAGCAGTTCGTCCGCTCCATCGGCGCGGGGCAGCGCGCAAAACCGTCGGCGCATGCGGAAGTGCAGCCGTCATCGCCCGCACCTGCTACCGTATCCGCTCCGGCCTCAACGGAGCTTGACGAAGGCGAGGTTGGCCTTTTCGCGCCCATGCCGGGCATGGTTATTTCCTACTCGGCTGACAAGGGCGGCAAGGTCAAACTGGGCGAAACCTTCTGCGTCCTCGAAGCGATGAAAATGCAGAATAACCTTGCCGCGCCCGCGACCGGTACTGTCAAACTCATCGCTGCGGCCGCCGGCGCTGCCGTCGAGAAAAACCAGCTTCTCGCCGTGATTTCCACGTAGAATTAATAGAGGGACACGGCATTCCACGCCAATGCCGCGCGAAGTTTCTTACGGAAGATTCATGGCCGGGAAGTTATTGCCTGCTCTTTCCGGGAAAGAATTCCAACGCTGCATAGAACTGACTCAGGTCGCCGTGAGAATCGGCGCCCGGGCCGCTGTAAGGCGCGTCCGGGGGGAGCCTGTAGCCCGCGGCCGCCATCGCATCGACGATCTCCTGTGCGAGGGTCATCTGCCCGCCCGGTCCGACGTTTCCCCACGGTGCGAAGCCGAGTTCGGCAGCCGTTTTGGCGGGGCGCCACCCCGAAATTTCGGTCGTAATATCATTTGCCCAGTAGGCTGCAAAATACGATTGCCTCAGGTTGGCAAGCGAAGCGGCCCCGCTTGTGCCGGCGGATTCTCCGAGCAGGCACGTGCGGTCGTTGTCGATGTTGTATCTTTCGCGCACGTGGTCGAGCACGTCCGCGCCAGCCTGGCCGTCGCCTCTGTATGTGGGTCCGTCCAGAACGGCGCAGATAAAGCCGCTGAGATATTGGGGCCCGATGCTTCTAAGGTTCGAGGCCATAGTGTCGGCGCCTTCGACTCCGCTGTAGACTATAAGAAACTCACTGGGCGTGGCGCCGCTGTATGAGCTGGGAACGACAATGTTGTAGTCGACGCCGCTGGGAGTTGTCGCGCTTGTCTCGCGTCCAGCGCCTGCGCCGCCTGACAAACCGCCGAAAGGCGGATTAACTCCTCCTCCGTTACCGCTGCCGGTACCTGTACCTCCTCCACCCGTGCCGCCGCCTGTACCTCCTCCACCCGTACCGCCGCCCGTAGCGCCTCCGCCTGTATTCGAGGATGAACTGCGGCTGGATTTGCTGCTGCCGCCGCAGCCCGGCATCCACAGTACCAGGCTCAGGATTATCAGGATTGTGACTGGAATCAGGTTTTTGCCCGTCATGGTTATCTTTCTCCAATGTGCCGATGGTTGCTCGATTCAAACTGATACGAAGGAAATCATGGCCCGAACTGGAGGACCCACCATGTAAGAGTCCCGTTATAACTCGCGCCCAATCCGACCTTGTTGATGGCCGGGCCGTCGCCGCCGAAGTCGTGATAGAAAAAGCCCTGGCGAGCCGAGCCGTTATTAGTCATGAGCGCGAAGGGCAAGCCGGAAAAGGGATTATTCGGATTCGGTTCCCAGTCGTCAGGATCTTCCGAGCAGGTGAGCATCCAGTCGGCAGTGTTGATTCCATAATCCCAGAAGGGATTGTGCTGCCCGTTCTGACCCGGAACTTTGACTCCCTGGGGCGAGTCGCTTCCTGCCAGGCGGTCAGCCTCGGCCTGTGCGCGTGAAGCCAGACCGTCATCCCATGCAAATTCGACTGAAAACGTGCTATTATTATGGCCTTCACCTTTCCATGGAATTCCCTTGAAACGGGTGTGATAGCTCCATCCGTCCAACCCGGCATAGGCGCGGCGTTTTTTATTCAGGTAGGCCAGGAAATCCTTCGGGGATTGATATTTGCAGTAATCGCCTACGACCCAACCACCGCTGCCGGTGACTCCAGTTCCACCCGTTCCGCCAGTGCCGCCGGTACCGCTATTACCGCCAGTGCCACCAGTGCTTCCTCCACCGCCACCAGCGCTTCCTCCGCCGCCACTCCGGCCTGACTTGTGGCTGCCGCCGCAACCAAATGTGGAAACTGCCAGCCCGAGTGTAATGAAAAGAATGATAAGAATCGCAGTTCGTTTCATTTTGCTTTCCTCCCGTGATGCGGTATTATGCTAGAGCCAGGGAAACAGTAAGATAGTTGCGGTTGATTTTGAATCCGATCTGCTCATTTTTCACCTCACTTTTTTTCAATGTTCACTCTAATATATATCAATTACTGTACCAAACCGGAAGACTATGACATATTTGGCGCTACTATATGATATGAAATGAGTTATATGGATTATGGCTCATCTGATGTTTGACGCGACTCAGAAAAAAGCCAACAATATATAGATAATCTACAGATTCTGTAAATAATTCTTGATTGTATTGAGCATTACTAATATAATATATGACGTGCTTTTTTATTTTGGAATGGCGCAACTGAATCGCAAATCCAAACTGAGGCGAAAAATGCGAAAGAAAGTTCCCAGGATAAAATCAGAGTTGTCAGTTGCTCTGGATGTGGCAGGCTCTGATGTTTTCTCTTTCGTTCAGGACAGCTTGGAAATCGCAAAGCCTGACATCCTCCTGAAAGCTGTCAGGCAGGAACTGAAAAATCAGAAGGACGCCGTAAAAGAAGCAGCGCTTCACCTGCTTGCAGCACAGGTTTATATCGACAAAGCCAACTATGTCGATGCGGCCAAAGAAGTACTGCCGGTGACGGAGATGGAGAACATTCCCAATAAAGTTCTGGCCTATGCCTACAGCACGGCGGCAGGCATCTATGCGCGGCAGGGTGATTTTGTCCGCGCTGAAAAATTCTGTAAAACAGGATTGGCCCTTACGGAGGAATCAGAGGACAAGATTTTCGTTCAGCTTGTCAACACCACCGCAAACATTCACTATTTCCATGGAAGGTTTACGCTCGCGCTGGAGTATTACGATATAAGCGCAGGCGCGGCACGGAAACTCGGCCTGACCGACCGGGCGGTTATTTCGCTCAGCAACTCGGCTCTTGCCTTGAGTCTACTTGGCAGAACCGATGAGGTTATAACACGCCTTGAGGAAGCGCGGGAACTGTCGCAGAAGGCGGGAGATAAACGGCTTATCGCCCAGGTTGCACTGTTCACCGGCGATCATTACAGGAACCAGGGCGAACCGGAGAGAGCGCTGAATGAAACTTCCGAAGCGCTGGCCTTTTACGAGCAGCTTGGCGACAGGATCAGGTTTGTCGAATGTCATCTCGAGATTGCACGCAATTCATTTGCCATGAAAGAACTTGATCGAGCCGTTGAACATGCCGTGAAATGCCTTGAATACGCTGAGGAATTCAACCAGAAGATACACATTTCCTCTGCATGCGGGTTGATTGGTGTAATCTACGCAAGTCGCGGCAACCCCGAAGCCGAAAGCTACCTGAAAAGAAGCATTGATACTATTCGCGCGTGGTCGAGCACTGCCGAGCCGGAAGGGATTGAATTCTGGCTTCTGGAATACGGCCGGCTGCTCATGCCGAAAGATAAGGAAAAGGCCTCTAAGTATATCCGGGAAGCCGTTGTCATTCTGAAGAAAAGACCTTCCATTGACCAGGTAAAGAGAAAACTCAAAGAAGCGCAGAAAATGCTTCAGGAGATCGGCATCGAACCGGAGGCAACGGATGAGGCCGCTTCCGGGGAACAGGAAAAGAGCAGTGAAAACCTGAGCAAGGCACTCGAAATATCAAAGGCACTGAACTCCGAGACGGGGATGCAGAATGTCCTCAATCTCATACTGGACGCTGCGCTCGAGATCAGCGGCGCCGAGCGCGGGTTTATAGTCTTTCTGGAAAACGGGGTATGGAAGACAACCGTCTCCAGAAACTTTCTCGGCGATATTACCGAAGACCCTGAATACTCCGTAATACAGGAGAGTATCCTGAGAGCGCTCGAGCTGAAAAAGCCCGTGCTGGCGGGAAGCGCGCGCACTTCCGGGAAATTCGAAAGTGTCGGCATCAGCAAGCCGGAAAACGTCAGGACGGCGCTGGTTTTTCCACTTCGAGTCGGCCAAAGCAATCAGGGATGCATCTACCTTGACAGCCGCATAGCCGCGATGGACATTTCGCCCGACCTTGAAGACTTCATGACGGTGATAATGGAGCATGCGGCTCTCGCTATCGCCAAAGCAAGCCAGTACGAGCTGGTTCGCGGCCTGAGTGAAAAACTCGAGCATAAAGTCGAGCGCCAGAGCATGGAGCTGAAGCGAACGCGGTCAGAGCTTGAAAAAAAACAGCAGGAACTGGAGTTGCGCAACCACTATAAAAACATTATCGGTAAAAGCCCGAAAATGCGGGAAATCTTCGGCCTGCTCGATGAAGTTGTCGACAATAACCTGCCTGTCTGTATCGGCGGTGAAAGCGGCACAGGCAAGGAACTGATTGCAAAGGCAATCCATTACAGCGGCCTCAGGAAAAAGAAAAACTTTATCGCGATAAACTGTGCCGCAATTCCTGAAACGCTGATGGAGAGCGAACTTTTCGGGCACGAGAAAGGCGCCTTCACGGGCGCGGACAGGAGAAAAACCGGCATCTTTGAACTCGCGGACGGCGGCACGCTGTTTCTGGATGAAATCGGCAACATGAGCATGGCCATGCAGCAGAAGTTGTTGCGCGTGGTGCAGGAAAGTGAAATAAGAAGAATCGGCTCTGCAACGCCTGTCAGGATTGACGTCAGGATAGTTTCGGCCACTAACAGAAATCTCAGCGATCTCGTCGCCGAGGGAACCTTCCGGGAAGACCTGTTCTACCGGCTGAACGTTCTCCCGATTACGATTCCGCCTCTTCGTGAGAGAAAGGAAGATATCCCCCTGCTGGTGGATTTCTTCTGGAAAAAGTACAGCCCCCACATGGAAATACCGCCTGATTCCATCGGCGAACTGCTCAGGCTTCTTATGGATTATGACTGGCCCGGAAACGTGCGTGAGCTGGAAAATGAGATCAACCGCCTGGCGTCTCTCGGCAGGGACGGTTTCAACATCGAATACCTGTCAAAGCATTTCCTCGAGGAATCAGGAAGAGGCGGCAAACCGGCGGGCATTTTCCTTTCCGAAGAAAACCTGACGCTGTCCGAAATCGAAAGACGGTGTATTATTATCGCGCTGGAAAATGGAAAAGGAAACAAGACAAAGGCAGCCAGACTGCTTGGTATCCCGCGTGCGACGATAGACAGTAAAATGAGAAAACACAATATAAAGCTTGCTGAAATAATCTACGATTGAACGGCTACCCGGTATCGGAGAGACACAGGCTTCCGACACGGCTCGGAAACCTTTTCATTTAGAACCGCATTCATCATTTATAATTCATAATTCATAATTTCTCCCCCCGCTTGCACTCTCCGCGTTTGGGTGTAGAATATAAGAAGAAGTACCGGGTACCAAGTACAGAGTACCGGAAAAACGGTTGGCCCGACACTCCTGTCGGGCAATATATAAACCGCGCGGCGGAGCCTTATAAAAAAGGACCGCGAAGCAGTGAGGTGAAATAATCCGCCGCGCAAGCGCGGCGGCTTCACGAAAAAGCAAGACCGGGAATCATTCGTGAAGCCGTGCCGCTTGCGGCACGGGTATTCCATTTCGCACGGCATTGACAAGGAAAACCAATATTAAATGAAACTATCTCTGCCAATAAAACTCGGCATTTTCGTGCTCGTCCTTTTCGCGCTGGTGATCGCTACCTGCCTGCTCTGGACGCCGGTGAAGGTGCAGTATTATGTGGGGAAGGTGAAGTCGGACGACCCGAAAGAGCGCGTGGCGGGAGTTGACGGGTTAATAGGCATGGGGGAAAAAGGCGTTACGGTACTTTCTCAAGAGCTTCGGGGTGGCGCTAAAGAAGCCCATTTTCTTAAAGAATACTGGCAAGGATTTAATAAACCTGTGAAGGATAATCAATATAAACGTTATCCTCTTCATCTTGCTGCCAAAGTTGGTTTTATCGATGCAGCGCAACTATTTATCTCCAAAGGCGCGGAAATAGATACTAAAGATACAATTGGCTGTACGCCGCTGCACACGGCGTCGGTAAGTGGTCATAAAGAAATTGTTTCGCTACTGCTTTCAAAAGGTGCAGAAGTTAACTGGCAAAGCGATCTCGGCAGATCACCGCTGCACTGGTCTGCGTCAAATGGTCATTATGATACGACTGTGCTGCTTATTTCAGAAGGCGCGGACGTGAATGCGGGGGATACTGACGGTTCCCCACCACTGCATTGGGCAGCGTCGAATGGCCATAAGAGCATTGTTTCGCTGCTTATTGAAAAGGGAGCGAAGGTTGACAAGAAAGACCATAGAGACAGGACTTCGCTATTTTTAGCAGCTGGTAATGGTCGTAAAGAGATAGCTTTACTGCTTATATCAAAGGGGGCGGAAGTTAATGCTAAGGATGTTGACTTTTGGACACCATTACACATAGCAGCGGCTGGTTATGGTTATAAAGACATAGTCTCGTTGCTTATCCGAAAAGGCGCAGGTGTAAATGGGCAAACCAACGATAACGAAACCCCGCTTGATTTGGCTGAAACAGAGGGAATGAAATCCCTCCTCCGCTCCCACGGCGCGAAGACGGGGGAGGAGTTGGGAAGAAGTACCGAGTACCGAGTACCGAGTACAGAGAAAGAAGAAAAGAAGTGAATTCGACAATCGAAAATCGTAAATCGAAAATCTCCCGGCTTCCCCTCAAGCTGGCAATACTGGTCATCGTGATATTCGGCTCCGTAATAGCCGCCTGCCTGCTATTGATACCTGCCAAAATTGAACATGAGGAACATAACCCAAGCCCGAAAACCCGGCAGGAACGTATAGTAGACTTATTGACTCCTGCAAACAATAATAGAGGTTTAAGAATCGCAGAATCTGGCTGTAAGAAAAATGAAGTAGAATTCTTGGCAGGTTATTTCGGAATTCCATGCCTATTGATAGGCGGTACTATAGGATGGTTTCTATCCAAGGGAATTGCACGGAAAATACACAATATTGATTCAAAAAAACATGCCATCATTATCTCCATTGCAACTATACTTGTCGGGGGAAGCACAATTGTTATATTTGAACTGCTTTTCTTCTACGAGTTCTATAAAAGTCTAATAATACTTACATCTCTTTTCGTATATGCAATCAGTTCGGTCTGGTTTACAGCCTTATTCTGGTTTTTCACCTCCGCTGAAAAGCCCGCGTGCTTGAGTATTCATTTCGGCGTCGGAATACTAACGTCATTTATTCATACAACATGCTTATTATTGGTTTCTGTTTTTGCATACTTTATCGGAACGTTTTTATTTGAGTTTTAATGTGCCTCTGTGGTTTTCCGGCTTCCGCTGCGTCCGCGACTGAAGAAAGGATGAAGTCTGAAGTGTGAAGGATGAAAAAGAATTGTAAATTGTAAATTGTCAATACTCAATACTCAATACTCAATTTCTTTAGCTTGACCGGGAATGCAACCCCGCCATCTCTTCAGGAGACGGCAATTGCAGGCTTTCGTGAAGCGGTGGTAATGCGGGGGAGAGGCTTGGTTCTGAAAGAATAACTTCCTCGGGTTTTGTCAGCCAGAATCCCCGTACGGAAAGACGCAGGCGGCGTTTGTAGACTTTACCTCGCCGAAGCATGAAATACGAATCATCAACAAATTCAGACAGTGCGGCGTCGGGCGGGATTGTATGTGCGGTGCCCGCGACCTCGATTACAAGATGTCCTTCTCCGTTTAATCCGGCGATAAAATAATCCGAAGGCGGTTCCATCGGGCTCCATTCCTTCGGGTCGACAAGCCGCATACCGTAACCGTGATTGTCGCCGTCGATGAGCCGCTGCTCGAAAATCAGGAGCGGTGGAATCTTCTGCGGCAGGAGCGCGGTGAAATCCTGCGCAAAACTGATTCGGCCTTCATCCACCGAAACCGAAAAAAACGGCCAGTAGCTGTATTCCCAGTCTTCGCCGAAAAGGGGGAGAGGGTCGAACCCGTGCACCTTGCGGGAATAAAGAAAGACCGAAACCGCGACGAGTAGAACCGAATCATCCGGTATGCGGGCGTTCACGGCCGCATCATCGGGCTGCCTGCCTTGCGTGAGCAACTCTACTGATTCAGGCTTCTGAAGGAACTTCGGCGAATCGAATTTCACGGGCCTGTATTTTTCTCCGTTGGACTTAAAAAATTCTTCCAGAAAAACCGCTTCTGCTCCTGATGCGCGAATGTAGCGGAGAGGTGAATCAAGCCGCCTTTGCAGCATCCAGTGAACGTCGCGGTCGGGGCTGTCCGAAGCGAGCAGCAGGATTTCACCGCCGTCAAGCCGGCCGACTGGAATGCACCCGGTGGAAAGGGCGAGAGGCGCCGGCAAAAGGTTTTCTTTATAATCCGGCTTCGTCCCGGGCTCCGCATTTGCCGGTGCGGGCTGACAGACCGCTTCGGGGGCGAAAAGAAAATAGCACGTAACCGCCGCAGCAATCACAAGCGCCGGCGCCGCCGCGAGGAAAATTACTATGGGAAGAACCTCGCCTGTCCT
Source organism: Planctomycetota bacterium (assembly GCA_004376375.1). Classification (GTDB taxonomy): domain Bacteria; phylum Planctomycetota; class E44-bin39; order E44-bin39; family E44-bin39; genus E44-bin39. The sequence continues at coordinate 24,790 of SOJX01000023.1, read as the reverse complement.
GAGCCAGAAATCACCGATTTCCGACCACGCAAGGTGGGCCAGAAGGCCTTCGAGGCATGTTCCGAGGAGAAAAGCGAAAAAGATAGCAAAGCGCGCGATTGTATTCGGCCTGCGGAAAGGGCGGCGGTCCAGGCGCCGGATTATCTCCTGCGCCTCCAGCGCAAACGCGATACCGACAAACAGGACGGCCGCGATGCCGTCGAAGAATGCAAACAGCGTTATATACCATGGAATCGTAATCATGTTTCCCTCTGTATTGTGAAAGGCCTTTTTGAAGAGTCAAGCGAAAAAAATGCGGGCGCAGTAATGCCTCAGTCACGGGGGGTAATCGGTCGTACTCTGTTACGCCTTAAATGATAGGTATCAGGTTTTAGGTTTCAGGTGTTAGGTTTTAAGAAATAATAAAATACATCTCAAGACCTGACACCTAACACCTGACACCTGACACCTGAATCGGTAGACCCGGCACTCTTGCCGGGTCTTTACAAATGCCCGACAGGAGTGTCGGGCCTACCTCTTTGCCCAAATCCGTATACTGCCAGTAATAACGTTGACACGGCCGCCCGTATTTGTATAATATTAAAAAGCTGAATACAGGGAACTTATACTCTACGCGGGTGTGTAGTATACAAGGGGAAGAAAAGATTATATAGACTGTAGGAGTATGGGAATCCTAGCGGTTAATTTCGTTCTTGAATAGGAGGGATAACCGGTGAAACTGAAACTCGTAATCTTTGGAGCGCTGGCCTTTACGTTTGTCTTTGCAGGCCTGGCAAGCGCGGACGAGGTAAAATGGGGCAAGCTCCAGTCCGCCTTGAAGCAGGGAATCGTTAGAAACAGGCCGGAGGACGTCAAAAAGGCGCTTATACCTCTCGTGAACGCGGGTGGAAAGAAAGCTGTCGATATCGTCGTCGGCGCTATCGACAAAATACCCGGAATGCAGGACCAGATCTACTGGATGCTCGTCAGCGCCATAACCACGATAACCGACCCGCCCGGCATCGACGCGCTGGCCGACGCAATCATCTCCCACAAGGGCTCGCTCAGCCGCGACCTCATGTTCGGCCTGCAGACCAACAGGTCCCTCGAGGTCGTCGCGCTGTATGAGCGCGTGCTCCTCAAGTGCGCCCAGGACATTCAGAAGATGGCGGTCGAGCAGCTCGTAAACATCGGAAAAGACGAGTGCGTCGAATCCCTCCTGGAGGGACTGAAGTCCGTCCGCGACAAGCTCATCAAGGAAGAAATCGTAATCGCCCTCAAGATGCTCACCGGCGCCGACGTCGGAACTTCATACCGCGACTGGAAACAGTACTGGGATGAGGCGAAGAACCAGGGCCTTCCGAGACCCGAGGGCGAAGACGCGGACAACTCCGGCTTCGGCGGCGGCTTCAGGACCGGCCTCTCGAGGTACCGCAAGAAACAGGCCATCGGGATCGAAGGACTGGGACCGCTTGCCGCGCTCGTTATCACCGCGAGGTGCGACAACCGCTCCGGCTCCGCGATCTGTTTCGACCAGCTCGAAGCAACCCTGAGCCAGATGCGCATCAAGAACACCGTTATCCGCAGGATAAAATTCGAGGAAAAGGGATACAAGATACCGAAGGATACCATCGCGGTTTTCATCAACTGCGTCCAGATACATCCGCACTGCGTCTGCCCGACCTGCGAGGTGGGTAAAACGAAGCACAATCGATTATACCCGTGAATCAATTGCAATGAGCACAGGTCGTGCTGCCATAAGTTCAGTGATGATGCAGTTGCCAAACTTAAAGCATTCGTCGAGCGCGGCGGATACCTCTTTACCGAGGACTGGGGCGTTGTAGACGTACTCGAGCGTGCATGGCCGCAGCTGGTTAAGGGCGGCACTTACCTTCCCGAGAAAGACATCGACGTCTTTCCCGAGCGCGGCGCAACCACCCATCCGCTGATGCGCGGCGTTTTCGTCACGGAGAAGAAAATTATCCGTGAAAAAGAGCCCTCTGCCAACCCGGGCGGTGCTGTCGCAAGGCCCGGAGAGAAGACCGAAGAGGAAGAGGGCAAGATTACCGGGAAAGGCATTATAAAGAGAGGCGCGCAACCGCGGACGTCGTCGGACCCGGGCCCGCAGCTCGAAGAAATCCTCAAAAAACTCGTCCACAAGTGGCACGTCGACGACGAGAGCCCCAACATCCACGTCGTGGACAAGAAGAAAGTCACCACCCTCATGTCCAGCAAGGACGTGGCCAAGGAGCGCGAGGGCCAGGGCGCGGTCGCCATTACTTTCGGCGGCATGTCCTACCGCGCCTCCAGCGGTGGCCGTTACCGCACCGGCGGCAGGATTATCAAGGGGCAGGGCGTACCGCTCGGCCGCGTGCTGCACGTTCTCTCCCACCTCGGGAAACAGAACTGCAACGACGACGAGTTCGCGCTGCGTAACTTCGTTATCAACTTCCTTATCGAAGCCCGTGCAGTTCACATGAAAATGAGATCGGCGGGCCGTAAAAAGAAGAAATAAGTAAAGACTACACGAAATTAGGGGCCCCGCTGCGGCGGGGCCTTTTTTTTTAATGTTTAATGTAGGGGCAGACCTTGCGCGCGCGCCGTGCCCCTACAATATAAAAGGGCCGGTCTTAGACCCGCCCATATCGCGCCCTGATCCTTATAACCGAAAAACCGAACAACTGAATAACCGATTAACCGAAAAGTCGACACACCACACACGACTTACTTATGAGTCTGCATGTCTTCTGCGAAAACTACCTCACCTTTGTAGACGGCGCGGATGAGCTCGAGCGTGGCTGCCTCGTCGACCTTCCCCGGTCCGAAGTGCGTCAGGACCAGTTTCTTCACGTTCGCTTCCGCCGCCATGCGCGCGACCTCGTTGACGGTCGAGTGGGCACGGTGCTTCTTTCTGCCTTTGCGGGAACCGGCGCGGCCGCCGCGGCCGGCACGGCGGATTTTGTCCGGGTTGTCACCCTCGTAAATAATTCCGCCCGAGTCAATCACGAGGATGTCTGCATCTTTCGCGAGCTTGATAAGGTTTTCGGAGTAGGTGAGATCCCCCGAAATGACGATTGACCTGTTATTCGCCTCGAAACGAAAGGCAAACGTCTTTATCGTGTGAGGTACCTCGACGACTGTAATCTTCATCCCGGCTATCGTCAGCGGTTTTTCGAGCGGGAGCTCGTGCACTTTCGGCTGGGGCAGTTCTTCAAACGAGCTGCCCCTGTTTTCCAGGCGGTATTTCAGGTCGTCTTTATAGAACTTCCTCAGGAACGAGACCAGATCTTTCGTGCCCTTCGGGCCGATGACCGGTCTCACGATTTCCCGAGACCACGCCTGTGGAAAGATGGACATCGCGTCGGCGTTGTGGTCGCGGTGATGGTGGGTAAAACAGAACGCAGCGATACTCTTGAAGTTAATCGATGCTTTTGAGATATGGTTTGCGGTACCCTCACCCATATCGACGAGGATATAGTTTCCCCTGTATTTTATCATGGCACTCGGCCCACAGCGGTCGGGATTGAAAGATGGGCCGCCTGTGCCGACCGTTATGACCTGCAAACTGTTTTCGTCAGGACTGCGCGTCGGCGGCCGTCCGCGCGGCGGCTCGCGCCGCCTTTCTCCACGCCGCCCGGGAGGTCCCGTCGGCGCTTCGTCGGAGTCGATATAACCGTCGTTATTCCGGTCCAGCCTGGGGAAGCGGCGTTTGGGCCCGTCGAATTCGTCTTTTGAGACTCTGCCGTCACCGTCCTTATCCAGGCGATTGATGAACCGCGAGCCCGGCTTTGAGTCATCTCCGCGCGGCGGCCTTCGCGTTGTTTCGCCTTTTTTTACGGGCGGGCCTTCGCTCCGCAGCGTCACCTTTCCCCCGCGCACGCACCGAACGTAATTAAAAATCCGGATTTCATCCGCCTGCGGACCGAGGCCGTCCGGCCAACGCTTCGGATCGCCTTCCTTGGGGTCGCTGCGGACCGCGCCCGCGCCGTGGGCGTTGATCTGTCTGCCCGCCCGTTTCCGCGCGGAAAACGCCTGCCCGAAACAGACGTAATAGGCGAACTGGTTTTCGATATGGGTCGTGCCCGACCAGAACCAGCTCTCCTTTTTCGTAAGCTTGAAGACCGGATTAATAGCGGGGGCGCGTTTGCCCGCGTCGGTAGCGTCCGGCGCCTTGGAATAATCGACGATCGACTGAAGCTCCTTGACACTCGGCAAACGCCAGTCGTCCCTGCCGGCGAGTTTCAGTTTTCCCGCATATGCAAGCGCATCCTTCCAGTTCATGGCCTTGCCGCTGTCGGCTTTCTGCCAGACAAGCCCCGTCGCTCTATCTGTGATTGTCCCGTCGCCGTTGTCTTTGAATCTGTTTTTTCCGTATTCGGGATTGCCGCGCACGGCGCGGACGTACCGCGTCGCGTGAAGCGGGTAGCTCTTGATGCGCCCGTCGGCGAAATTGAATCCGAACGCGCTTTTGTCGCGCCCCATCGTGATGCCGAGGTAGCGGGTGGAGGAGGCGTATTGCGCGTCCATGTTGCGCTGCCCCGGCCGGCCGCGTTCGCCTTCGCTCGATTTCGGATACTTGAAGTCGAAAACTTTCGTGTCTATGTAGGGCGTGCGGGTGTGCATGTTTCCGCGGAAGTCGGCGATGGAGAAAAGCTCCTTTATCGACGGCAGCCGCCAGTCGTCCTTGCCTGCGAGTTTCAGGTTTTCGCAATACTTCTCCGCATCGTCCTGGTTGCGCTTTTTGAAATCGGGAGTCTTCTGCCAGATAAGCCCCGTGTTCAGGTCGGTAACCGTGCCGTCCTTGTTGTCGCGGTATTTCGGCTCGTTGATTCTGTACTGCGCGTCCTGGCCGTAATAATCCTTGCCCGGTTTCGGGTAGGCGATTTCCTTCCCGTTCCCGTAACAGCGGTCCTGCCCCGTGTCCGTAACGGTATAGGTCAGTGAAGCATTCTCTTCCCCGCCGCCGCCCGCAGGCGGTTCGGATTTCTTTTCACCCGCATAACCCTGCATCAGGCCGTAACCCGGAATAAACGACCCGCAGATTAAAAGAAAAATCGCAAAATAAAGTTTCATCGTCTTCTTCCTTTTTCAATATTACTTCCGCGCAACGTATCCCGGATTATCAACGGATACGATACGTTTGTCAAGTGGGTTAGTATGCCTTGCAGGTGAAAGAATGGGTTGCGACGTAAATGTATGTCGAGGTCCCGGGGTCGAAAGTGCGCTGCTTCCACGTCAGGGTTACGTCGAGGTCGTCGTTTGTCACGCCGCTGACTTCCACAAGCACGTAACCGAACTCCACCGCGTGGTGCAGCTGGATCGGGGTATAAATGGAATTGTTACCATTATAATTATGCTTGTCATGGAGCGGTCCGCCGCCGGCGCCGGAGGCGCATTGATATACGTCATTGCTCTCGTTGCCGTCGCCGTCGTCGATCCTTGCCAGGTCATAGAGATGCTCGTGGCCGCAGAAAAAGACTCTGACGCCCGCGTTCGACATGCTGCTCCAGAACGCGTCACGGCCGGCCACGTATTCGTGAAAACCGACCTGGTGGAAAACTTTGAACGCGGGCTCGTGTGCGAAGACGAAAACGTGCGGCCGGGTAGAATTGTCTGCGAACTGCTGATCCAGCCATGTCTGGTTGACAGTGTACATGGTTGCATATTGATCGACACCGATGAACAGAGCGTTGTTTACGGTAAAGGAATAAGTGAGACCGGTTTCGCCCGCGGGGCCGTTGCCGGGGAGGGCGTATGATCCGGAAAAAATATTCTGCCATACGGCAAGGTGTGCAGTGACGTCGTTTTCGTGGTTTCCGCGGACAGGATAAACGTCGATACCTGCGGCATACAAAGGCGCCATTACAGCGAGCCACGCGTTCAGCTGTTCCTCGAACTGGACGGCGCTGCAGGCCTTGCCCGCGTTGGCAAGGTCTCCGGGAACGACTACCAGTTTTACGTTGTCGTTCAAAATTGACTGCACGATCTCGGCTGGGATTTCGGAACTGGTAACGGTGACATGCGTATCGCCGACAACGGCGAACCGCCATGGCCCGGTTGAGCCTGTTCCCGGGCCCGGCAGGATAAATTTTGCCTTGTTGCCGGAATCGCTGCAGCCCGGGAGCCACGTTCCGATAGCGATGAATAAGATGAGTCCGACTATATAGAATTTCAACCGCATGATTTTCACCGCTTCAGCTTGCGTCCCGAACGCATCTCACGTAATTGAAAACTCTGATATCGTCACCCTGCGGGCCGTGGCCGTAAGGATAGTTTGCGGGATCGTCGTCCTTTGGGTCGCTTCGTTGCGCGCCCGCGCCGTGGACGTCGATAAGTTCATATGTTCCCGAGCCCGGCGGTCTTTCCATGTAGCCCAGCGCCCGGCCGAAGGCGACGTAGACCGCATTCTTCCCTGCGGTGTTGAGAGGACCGGTAAGGTGGGTCGTGCCGGCCCAGAAGTAAGACTCCATCACGGTGATGCCGAAAATCGGATCGATGGCCGCCGTACCTGTGACCGATGGCGAGCGCGTGTAATCGACGATGCTCTGAAGCTCCTTTGCATTCGGCAGCCGCCAGTCGCCGTGTCCGGCAAGCGAGAGTCCTTCCGCATATGCGAGTGCGGCCTGCCAGCAGTACGTGTTGCCGTCGTCGGTTTTCTGCCACATGAGCCCGGTCGCCCGGTCGGTAATCGTGCCGTCGCCGTTGTCTACGAAGTTGTTTATTCCGTAATCCGGATTACCGCGGACGTACCTTACGAACATTTGGTGTCCTACGGTACCGCCGCTGCCCGGCTCGAATTTCGGGTAGCCCTTGATGCGGCCGTCCGCGAAGTTGACGCCGAAGACGGTTTCGTCCGCGTTCATCGTAGTGCCGACGTATTCAGTCGCGGACCAGTCCTGGCAGTCGATAAGCCTGTCGCCTGCCGCTTCGTTACCGTACTCGAAGTCGAAATATGTTGTTTCGATAAACGGCACGGAATCGGCCTTGGTGATGTGGAAGCCGCCTGTGAAATCAATCAGCGAGTAGAGTTCCTTGATCGTCGGCAGCCGCCAGTCGTTATGGCCGGCCAGGCTGAAACCGGCGGCGCCCGACACGGCGTCGTCCCATGTCGTCTTCACGCCGCGGGCCTTGACCCACATCATGCCGGTGACGTTGTCCGTTATCGTGCCGTCGCCGTTGTCGGTGTATGAAGGCTGGTTGCCCTGGCACTGTGCGTCCTGGCCGTGGAAGGGCGCACCGGGTGAGGGAGGAGAAATCTCACCACCGTTGTCGTAGCATTTGACCTGACCCGTGTCGACGATGGAGTAAGTATCGGTGAGCGTTCCAGTGCCCGAACCAGTACCGGAACCCGTACCCCATACGAATTTGTCTTTGGATTTACTGCCGCAGGCCTGGAGCGTTATTATCCCCGCGAGCATTACGAGTATGATGGAGATTTTCAATCCGTTCATTTCCATTCTCCTTGTGATTACTTGTCATTGTTCTCTTCGAACGGCGGCCGGCCTCCGAGGCCGTCTCTTATCTTTCGGAGCAGCCGGTGGAGTGACTCGAGATCCCTGCCTTTGATATCCGCTGTAATTTCTTTCTCGATCTCGAACATGATATCGTCCGCTTTTATGCGGTTCCTGCGTCCGAGCTTTGTCAGCTCGACCCGGACAACCCGGTCGTCGCCCGTGTCTCGTACGCGTTTGACCAGTCCGTTTCGCTCCATGCTCTTGAGCATGTTTGTAAGAGTAGGGGGGGATATCTGCATCATTCCCGCGAGCTCGGACTGACTGGCCACCCCGGTTCTGCCGAGAATCCGAAGCACCTGTCCCTGGCCGCGGTGAACCCCGATGCTTTTCATCTGGTTTCGCATGCGCTCATGTACGAGCTTGTTCACGTGCAGGAGCAGAAGTGCCAGAGGTTTTTCCCCGAGTTTTTTTGTTTTACCCACCTGATTGATCTCCCGGCATTCTTATATTAGGTAGCTAAATATTAGCATACTAACTAATAGCTGTCAAATTAATTCCGCCCATGTAATATTGAACCCTTTTTCCATCTGCAGGTATCGCAGATATCGGCGTGGCCAGAAAAAACGGGCATGGTTTGCATGCCCGTTCATAAGCGCTGAACGAATCAGGGATTACTCCAGATGCCCTTTTGCCATCTTGCAGATAATCAGCGAGTCCAGGACGTTGACTTTGCCGGAGCCGTCTACGTCCAGCAGAATTTTCTGCGAAGCGCTGAGGCTGACAAGGCCGTGCTCGGCGCGCGCCGCAAGTAATGCATCCGCCGGGTCAACAACGCCGTTCCCGTCTCCGTCCCCGACAACATACCGGCCGTGTCTTGTGACGGTGATTGTGAACTCCCGGGTGTCGCTGCCGGTCGCCGTGTATGAGTAACCGGGCGCGGCGCTCATATCGACGATAACGCCGGTTTCAACGTCTTTCAGACGCATTTTCCATTCGGATAAATGTTCCGGGATATCCCAGTCAAGCGTAACGCTGCCGTCCGCGACCGTGGTCTCGACGGTTGCCGTCCATGAAACCGTTTCACCCTCTGCGGGGAACGGCCGCGAGTCCTGCGTGTACTTCGCCGAGTAACGACCCCAATCCTGATTGTCGAAAAAGACCCTGATGTAATCGGCGGAAAAAGGTCTGAGCTCCAGAACATCGGCAAAGTCGTACTGTTCGCTGGCGTCCTCTCTTACTGCAAAATATGTCGAGGTGTCTGTCTTGCCCGCGGTGGATGCTCTGAGCTGTACCCGCCACTTCGCCATCGGGGGAGGAAGAGGTTTCGGAGCGGGTTCCCCGGCGCCTTTCGGGGTATAGTATGTAACGCTCGCTGTGAGCCCCGTGGCGTGAATCCAGATCGACATCCCCGGATTCAGATTACGCTGACCCGGACCGCCGGTCTGGTCGGTAGCCTTATTGTACCAGCCGTACTGGTTGCCGTCGTGGGCCATGTAAATCGTCGGTTCACAATCGGTCAGGCCGATGTGGGTGAAGGCGTCGAGCGATTCACCATCTTCGCCGTAGGGGTTGCGGAAGAGGTTCCAGCCGTCCGCGGCCAAGTTACCGGTATCAGTATATGAAAGATTTACGGATATCTGGTCCTCAGTCCTGAAACTTCCGTTCGCGCCGAGGCTGTTATCGTTATTCGAGGGGTTCCATATGAAATAACCCATAATCGGGTTGATGATCGTGGGCGTAACCCATTCTCTTTTGAACTCGTCGTATTCCCAGATGGTGAGAGGTGAGACGTTATCGCCGAAAAGCTCGGTAACTGTCCGCGATTCCGTGTCGATTGGCAGGTCGAGCATGTGATATCTTTTGCCGTCGATCCACTGCATGCTTTCGACGACCCTGAACTGGACCGGCGCAGACCATGCTCCCGTATCACCGAGACTGGTGTAGTAGCGCATCCTGAAAAAGTAGTCCGTCTCCGAAGGCGGAAGGATGCCTTCGTAATTCAGAATGTCGTTCTCTTCCCCGGGATTAAGTTGACGTGCAAGGTGAGGCACGCCGGAATCGAACAGTATATCGATGAAATTGCTCAACTGTGCGACCTGGCAGCGGTATCTCGTAGCCTGTACGTCCACCGGGCCGTCGTCGTTATAAATGGCTACAAAAACCGGATCGAGCTCATACATTTCGTGATCGTTTGACGGCGCGAAGCCTATACCGGTCGGCGCTGTCGGCGGCGTTCCGCCTGAGGGAGTGCCCCAGAAAACATCGATACTTGGTATGTTACCCCCAGCATCGTCTGAATGCGCTGCCGCTTGATCAAAATTGCTCGTAACGGGCCGAAACGTCCAGCCGAAATTCAAAGCGGGAGTTTCAGCCCACGAACTGACGTCATCTGTTACATACTGGTAATACGGGGTGTCCGCGATTTCCGGTTTAAAAGATGGCCCCGATGGTATAGCAGTGAAATCGGTGTTCACCTGCATCCCCGGAGCATTCCAGGAAAAAGTGCCGAATCTATCGGTCCAGTGAGCCATAGTTTCCGTCCATAGCACGAGCACAGGACACATTACAAACGAGTCTACGGAAGGTGCCTGGAATCTCAAGGCCTGCCTGGCGATATAAATCGTCGAACCCTGTGGAATCTGAAAACCAAAACCACCCTCTCCGATAAAAGCTGTCCACTGGATTAAGGTACGGTTGATATTTTCCTCCATCAAGGCCGTTGCCTCACCACCATGGGGGGTGTCGTCACCAGCCACTATGTAAGTCATCTCACACGTACCATCAAACCGGTCTGCCTCGAAAGAAACGTTCGTTCCGTCGGGGGGCGGATCGTACTCTACTCTCAGAATCGGCCGGTTGGCCATAGTCGCATCGTTTTCGGTGCACCATGCCGACTCGTCATCGCCGCCGCCGCCGATTCCGAAACCGTAATTCGGCTCGCCGTTGACCCACGCCTGTACGGTGTCTCTAACGTCCCAGGCATATGTCATAAACGGCGTCGTTGGAGTTACTGGAACCGCGACATTCAAATTAAGGTAAAAGTCCCTGCCCATCCGGAGGCCGGGCTGGGTCCATGGATCATTTGTCTGAGCATTATCCCAGTTGGCCGATACCGAACTCCACTCTCTCAAAATCTTAATTGCCCAGACTTCCTTGTTGCTGGTATCGGTCTTTGTCGTCATTTCCAGCCACGCGGCGGTAACATTAGCGCCGAAGGGAACGACTTGGAGCGCGGATTCGGCGCTCCCGACAAAGACCGGGAAATGAATGAGAGTCATTTTATCGTCAGTACCGCCCACGAGCAAGGACGGTGCGGTATCATAGTTTAAGGTGGGATTGGCCTTGTCAATATGGGTTCCAAAGGTCGCGCCTTCCCCACCACCTACACCATTCCTGAACGTCCTTTCCACGGCGGTGGCCGTACCCTGACAGGCGAGGATCAGCAGAAGTGCTACAGCTACAGACGGAATCCGTTTCGTTCTTTTTTTCATGTTATTTCGTTCGGATAAATCATGGCCGGGAAAAATGCGGGGCGGCGGTATTCTTAATGTCAAGGTCATTGCTGCTCTCCCTGCTATATAGTATACAATAATCGAGACCAAATCGTCAAGATAACAGGATACTTAACTCCATTTTCTGTTTGAGACCCCCTGTCTTTATTGGAAAACTCTTTATAATTTATTGTCAGGGGTTAAATAACCAGAGAGCCGGTTTACTATGCAGAAATCGTGAATTTTTGAGCCAGGTTTTCCACAGGTTATCCAAATCAGGAAAATGCTGTTTACAGGGGTTGTGCTATATATGCGGATATATGACGAAACCTATTGTTATTTCACAGGTTACGGCGATTTTGCCGTATATTGCAGGCTATAATATAATGCTTTTTTTGGAAAGAGGTTGCGGTAAAATGTTACAACTTCCACAAAAATAGACCATTATTTTTCCACTTCGTAACTGCTTGAGATTGAACGGGTTATGTAGACCCTGCACTGCTTCTGCACAAAATTCTCTTGCACATGGAGTTGTGCCGAAAGTAGAATGCGCCGGCACGAAAGAGCTTTTAGGCATTAGGCCGTTAAGGTCAGAGAGAGGGGGAATGCGGAAGCTCATATTCGCCAATCAAAAGGGTGGCGTTGCGAAAACCAGTACCGCCCTTAACGTCGCCTACGAAATCGCACGCCAGAATAACCGCGTACTTTTCATCGATCTCGATCCCCAGGCATCGGCTACCAGTTCCGTTTTCGGAAATCTCGAGTTCGACGAGAAAAACATCTACCAGGTCCTGACCGGGCCCAAGGCGATTTCTGACGTTACGGTTCACGCCGAGAAGTTCAAGTTCGATATTGTACCGAGCCACGTACTTCTTTCCGGATTTGAACTCCAGATCGCAAACCGAATCGGCCGCGAGCGCCTGCTCGAGCAGGAACTGAACGGGCTTCCCTACGATATAGCCATAGTCGACTGCCCGCCTTCGCTCGGCCTTCTTACCATAAACGCGCTGACGGCCGCCGACGAGGTCTTCATCCCCATCTGCCCCGAGTACTTTTCACTCAAGGGAATCATCCTGTTTCAGCAGACGATGGACGAGGTGAAAAAACAGCTCGGCGCGAGCTTCAAGTTCCGCGGCGTGATTATCACGCGCTACCGCAGTAGGATTGTCGCCCGGGAAGCAGTCGAGGAGGTGCGGAAGTTTTTCGGACCCCTCGTTTTCGAAACGGTTATCCCGGAAAACATAAGGGTTGAGGAATCCCATAACGCGCACATCCCCGTAGCGGTCCTTGATAAAAAATGCAAGGCAACGTTAGCCTTTAAAGAACTAGCAAAGGAGGTTCTATCATGACCGAGAACCCGAAAAAGAAGATCGACAACCCACTCTTTGCGCACACGGCCAGGAAAAAAGGGAGGCCGCGCGACACAAAGGGTCGGTTCCTGATGGTGCCGCAGGAGCCGGTGCAGACGGTGAACGAGCTGACCGACGTCAGGAACAGGCTCGACGCCGAGAACAGAATTTCCGGCATTATGGAAGAAGTGATTGAGGAGTCGCCCACTTTCATGATCTCCGCAATCGGCGACGACACCCGGATTGACGCGGTGTCGGACGCGATCATTCCTCTGCCCGATATCGCGTCGATTATCGGTGCCGACATTTCGGAGGAAATCGGCGACATAACCGACAAGGGCGGCAGCGTGCTCAACGTCATCGATGAGCTCGAGGACGAGCTGGGCGACGTCTTCAACCAGAACAGCGAGCTGAAGCAGGAGCTTGGCATCATCCGCAAGGAGGTTTCAAAGCTCCGCGCCACGCGCGAGACTCTTCAGCAGCAGATCGAGGACGCGCGCGACGAAGTCGTCTCCATGCGCGAGCTCAAGGAGCGCTTTTCCAAGGCCGAGACCGACCTGCGCGTCGCGGAGGACAAGTTCCTCGGCGCTCAGAAGGAAATCGAGTTCCTGCAGAGCGAGAAGAAGAACCTGGAATTCGAGCTGCACGGCTCGAAGTCGCAGGTGCGCGAACTCGAGCGCGTGAACGCGGAGGGCTCCGACGAGATTCGCGGTCTCAAGGAAAAGGTCGTCCTGCTCGAGGAGATCCAGGCCAATCTCGAGGTTGCGACTCAGAAGAAAAACCGCGAACTCGAGCGCATCCCCGCTATCGAGGCCGAGCTGGACGCGATTATGACGGCCCGCGACGCGCTCGACCTCGACCTTACGACATCGAAAAAGGTCCTCGAGAAGATGCGCGAGGAGCTCGAGGTGCTCGAGACCCAGTATATCAACACCGTCGAGGAGCGCGACAGCCTCGCCAAGAAACTCGCGTCCTGCGAATCCGAAAACATCGACGCGGCCGGGCGCATCCAGTCGCTGGCGAAGGAAGTCGGCTCGCTTCGCACGGAAAGGAAGACCCAGGGCAACGAGCTCGTCGTACTCAGGAAGTGGGTCGGCGACATCCATAACAAACTTGTTTCGACCCGCTCCCGTACCGTCAAGCGGTCCGAGGTCGCCGAAGCCTAGTTTGAGGAGCGGTCCGGGCATGCGGCAATTCGCGTATGCATATCCGGGCCGAACGGAAAATGCGGAAATTTGCGCAGCGAAGAAAGCACGGGCTTTCAACAGGCTGTGCCGGTGCCCGCCCGGTGCGGGCGAGAGGGGTTATCGATGATCCTGAAAAAACTGTCCCCTAAAAAAGCCAGAATCCTCGCGATCCATCGCGACCGCGCTTTCCGCACGCTCCTCGGAAACGTCGCCAGCAGGTTGAACCACCAGCTTCAGGTCGCCGAGTCCGCTCGCGAAGGCCTGACGCTGCTCGAAAACCATCCAGGCGATATCGTGTTCTTCGACGTGAAGCTGCCGAGGATAGACGGGCGGGAAGCGCTCGATCGCCTCAGCGAGGCCGCGCCCGACGCGGCTTTCATCGCTGTTGCCGATTATACCGACGTTGACAAGGCCGTGCGCGCCGCGTACCTGGGCGCGCACTCCTTCGTGCTAAAGCCGTTCGACGCGTCGAACATTGGTTTCGTCGTCGAGCGTGCTCTTATAGAACGGGAACGCGCGAAAATGGAGAAATCTTTCCTTGCCGCCGCGGAGGAAATGGGCGGCGAAGATGAGCCCGACTTGCGCGAGTTCCTCTCCACCGTCATCAGCGAGCGCGAAACGCTGCTCGATGCGATGACCGAACTCATGCCCATGAAGGAAAAGTTCGAGACGCTCGAGGCCGAGCGCGACAGACTGGCCGATGAGCTGGAAGAGTCCCATAACGTCCTCAAACAGTTCAGCGATGTCTCGGCCGAGCAGACCTCGAGCGCCAAGAAAATCGCCGCGCTCGAGGAGCAGCTCCGCATGCGAACCGAGGAGCTCGACGGCCTGACCGTCGAGCGAAATCGCCTTCTGAACGATTTCAAGATGGTCCGGTCGGGCGTTGGACCCGTTACCAAGGAGCTCGCAAAGCTCCGGGAGAAGCTCGGGTCTGCGCTCGACAGGAAGAAGAAGCTCGAGCTCAAGGTTTCTGAAGCTGAAAATACCAGAGGCACGGCTCAAAGCGAGGTTCGCGAACTCCAGGCGAAAGGCGCCGAGCTCGGGACCGAGCTTGCCCGGCGCGAAGGAAAGGTCGCCGCCCTTTCGGCGAAGTGCGAGCGCCTCGAGGACGAGCTGAAGCAGCTTGCCGAAGCCAAGGGCGCGCTCGCCGAGCAGGTTGCGGCCGCCGGCGGCAAGGAAGGCGACGCTGCGAAACTCATCGAGGAGAAGCAGGCGCGCATCGCCGACCTGGAGAAGGCCGTGAAGGCGGGACAGGACCGCGTCGGGGAACTGGAGCAGTTCTCCGAGAAGCGTGCCGGGGAAATCGAAGACATCCGCAGCAAGCGCGAGAAGCTGGCTGCCGAGAACGCGGCGCTTTCCACGGCGAACGCCGAGTTCGAAACCCAAGTGAACAAGCTCGAGAAAGGGCTTGCCCATATCACCCACGAGCGCGACGAAGCACGCAGCCAGTTCGACGTGCTGACCGGCTCCAAGAGCGAGGTGGCCGCGGAGCTGGAGCGCAAGGAGCGCAAGATCGTCGAGCTCAGCGATATGGTTGGCAACCTCGAGGCGAGGGTGAGCGAAACCTCCGGCATGGCGAAAAGCATCGAGGCAATGCTCGACAGCACTATAAAGGAGCGCGACAACGCGCGCAGGGAGTTCTCGGATCGCGAGCGCCGCATGGCGGTGCTCGAGGGCGACAACAGCCGCCTCAGCGAGCTGCTCGAGGAGATGCAGACCGAGAAGTCGAACATCTCGGAGCGGTTGAACGCCATTTCCGGCGAAAAGGCCGAGGTCAAGACGGAGTTCGAAATACGGCAGGCGAAGATCGAAACGCTTACGGACCAGCTTTCGGACGCCAAGGAAGACCTTATCGAGTACAAGAGGAAGGTCGACGAGGCCGTTGCCGAGCGCGACCGCTCGCGCACCGAGCGCGCCGAGCTCGCAACCGTCGTCGAGCGGCTCGAGACCGATAAGGTTGTGTTCGCGGGCTACAAGGACGACAAGGAACGGCTGGAAAAGGAGAAGTCGAACCTTGACATGAAACTTGGCGGCGCACTTGTCGAGCTGGAAGAGGCCAAACGGCGTGCGATAGAAGCCGAGGCCGGCTTCGGGGAATTCAGGGAGCGCTTCGAGAAAGCAAGCGGCGAATGCGAGAAATTCGAGACCGAAGCGAACCAGTTCCGCAGGGAGCTCGACGCGGTGCGCTCATCGGGCGAGTCCGCGAGCGAGTCGCTTATAACGGAGCTTGAAAGCATTCGTCAGGAGCTCGCCGCCGTGACCGCCGAGCGGCGCGAGTACGCCGAGCAGGTCGTCGAGTTCGAGCGTGAAAAGGAATTCCTCGAGAAGGAAGTTATCAGCCTGACCGAGCGGGTCAAGAACCTGTCGATAGTGGAGGAGAAGTTCCTCTCCGAGCTCGACAGCGCGAAGGCCCTTCGCTCGAAGGTGGAGGAACTCCGGACGAAGCTTTCCGAGTCCGAGATTTCGGTCGAGACGCTTACCGCCCAGACCGGGGGGCAGCAGGCCGAAAGCGAGCGCGTGCTGGCCCGGTTCGAGGAGTCGGTCAGCCGCGTGAAAGACCTCGAGCGCGAAATCACGGACCTGCGTCACGAGCACGAGGAACTGCGGGCCAGGTTCGCGGAGACGTCGCTCGCACTCGAGACGGCCGAGGGCTCAAGCGAGGAGCTTATAAAGAAAGTGGAGTCCATAAAGCGCCTCAACGAAACCCTCTCGGCCGAGAAGAGCGAGCTTGCAAGCACCGTTTCGGTGATGAACGAGCTCAACGCCCGGATCGAGGACCTCGAGCACGACCGCAACAAGCTCGCGGTGCTGATAAATACCGAGAAGTCGGAGTCGCTCAAGCAGATAAACGAGCGCGACCAGGCCCTGGCCGAGCTCGGCGCGAACCTCGACGAGCGCGCCCGGAACATCCACGAGCTCGAGACGCTCCTGGCCGCGCTGCGCCCCGTCGAGGGCGACCGCGACCGCATCAGGGAGGAGCTTGCAGAGGTGAATTCCGAGACGCGCGCGCTCAGGTCGGACTTCGAGGCGATGCGCGGCGCAAAGGAATTCATCGACACCAGGCTCTCCGAGACCGAAGCCGTGCGGAACCGCATCCGAACCGAACTCACCGATTCGGATTCGAAGCTCCGTACGACAACCTTCGAGCTGGAAAGTACGAAGGTGGTTTTTGCCGACCTCGAAAAGGTGAAGGCCGGGCTCGAAGAAAAGGCCGCAAAGCTTACCGGCTCCGTGGAGAAGAAGTCGGCCAGGATCGAAGAGTTGCTTGAACGGCTTTCCAACTACGAGTTGAGCGAAGCGGAGCAGGCGGCCGCGATGGAAAAAGAAATCGAGGTTGTCCGCCGCCGGCTCGAGGGAGAAGTGAAAATCCTCCAGGACGAGCTCGCATCCGCGCAGGCCAAGACCGCGGACGAGTACGAGGCCGAGTTCGTCTATGAGGAAGGCTACAGGCCGGGCGTGAAGCGCTTCTCGACTGCCGACGAGGTCATCGGGCTTCCGCCCGAGGAAATGCCTTCGAGCATGGAAGGCCGGCTGCGCGCCTTTCTTATCAAGTCCAACGCGCTGGAGTTCGCGCTCGACGAGATGCGCGAGGAGAACGACGGCCTCCGCTCCGAGAAGCGTGAGCTGAAGTTCCAGCTCAGGGAGAAGGAGCAGACGGACGCCCGCGTGGTAGGCCTTGCCGGAGAGCTTGAAGCCGCGACCGGGGATGTCAAGAACCTGCGCGGCGAGATTTCCGGCCTGAACGGCGACCGGACGAGGCTCGAGCTCGAGCTTATAAAAGCGCGGGGCCGGGCCGAGGACGCCGCGGCCCAGATCGCGAGCCTCCAGTCGCAGAGGGGCAGCCTCAAGCGTGCGCTTGACGCGACCAAGTCGGCGCTCAAGTCGATTAAGACGAACCTCCATTCGGGCAGCCCGCTGGTGGAGAAGAAAAGCATTGCAAGGGTGAAGATACCGGTCGAGGAGGAGAACGCAAAGCCCAGGCGGTTTTCGAAGGTACTCGGACGGCTGGGTATCTGATTATTAGTGGTTAGTCGTTAGTCGTTAGCGGTTATCACCTATCTGAGGAGACGACGCCGGGCGGCAGGAGTGGCCCGGTGTCGTTTTCTTAAATAGTCGTTTGTGGTTTGTCGTTTGTGGTTAGTGATATTAATAATTAGCCGGCGAGTTTACTCGCCGTGTCTTTTTCTGTCATTCCCGCGCAGGCGGGAATCCAGGATTTATTTCATTCTTTATCCTTCATACTTTATACTTTCTTTCCCCGCTTGCATTCTCCGCGTTTGCCTGTACAATATAAGTGATTAAATATCCGTTCAAAGGACAGGTTATGAGAAAATTGATATTACTGGTAGTTGTGTTAATGTTGGTATTCTCTACCGGCTGCGCCTACATGAAAGACCGGGCACTGGACGCCGCTGATATTTTCTATGGGCATATTTCTATTGGCATCGGCGCAGCTGCACACGCCCAGGTGGGGCCTATCGGGATTGGCGTCGGCGGAGCAAGGCATCAGGCAACCGGGTACCATTCAAGAGAATTCTTTCTTTGGGAATGCCATCTGGAAATGGGTATTCCTTTCCTTCAACTGGGAGGCCTTGGTTTTATAGAAGAGGGAGGATGGCCGTTTCCATGTATTGGTACATTCGCCTATATGATTGATCTTGATGATGAAATAAAAAGAGGGAAAGGTCATTATCTTTTCCCCATTATTGGCGAAGATGACATTGATATGATGGCAGCTTATGGCGACATTGAAATCGGCGGGATGCTCGGAATAATCGGTTTTCAACTTGGACTTAATGTGATACAGCTTGCCGATTTCTTTTCCGGCTGGTTTGGGGCGGATATTGTCGGTGATGACGGTGAGCCTGTAAAAGAAGAACCCCCAAAATCCAAAAAAAATGAATCATCCGAAGCCGAAAAAGATGAGTCGGACCAGTAATGCTGAGCATGAAAAAGCATCGAGTACTGAGTATCGAGAAAAGGAGCCCGTCATATTATTTTATCTGTTAGCGGCCGCGCTTGCGCGGCGTTGACTTTTCCTTATTTCCTTATTCCCTTATTTCCTTTCCGGTCCTGCCGCCGCGGGCGCGGAGGAAATTAACGTACACCTGATGTGGTTTCAATCATTTCCATGATTTAAGGTAGAAGTCAATCATTTCCATGAGTTCTTTTCCTCTTGAGTCATCAGGATGCGTTTTCATATATTCTTCAAGAAGAGCCTTGCTTTTACCAAATTTTTCCTTCGCTGCGTCCACGATTTTGAAAGTACCCATGCCCTTCGAAGAAGAAATACTATGGTATAATTTCAAGCCTTGCCTGTAATTATCTATTGCTTTTTGCAGCTCATTGCCGAAAGGTTTTCCGCCCGGCAATTCTTCATTCCTCTTGGCGCCATATTTGCGAAGAAGGTCGGCAATCTCTTTTTCATTTGCCCAGTTCATCGGAGTCATGCCGATTTTATCTATCGTATTCACATCAGCGCCTTTTGCGATAAGCAGCAGGATAACGTTTCTATGTCCATTCTGTACAGCAAAGTTCAGCGGCGTCATGTTCTTATTGTTTTTCGCATTCACATCAGCGCCTTTATTAATCAGCAAAGCGGTCACGTCTTTATGTCCATTCTCTGCCGCTCCGTGCAGCGGGGTGGCGCGACCTTTATTGCTTTTCGCATTCACATCCGCCCCTTTCTTAATCAGCAATGCGGCCACGTTCTTATTGCCACTCCCTGCCGCCACGTGAAGCGGCGTGCTGCCATAAATATCTTTCGTATTCACATCTGCGCCTTTTTTAATCAGTAATTCGCATATGTCAGCGCAACACGTTTCAGATGAGCCAGTATTGCTGGACGCATATGCAAAGTAGGACAGAGGTGAACTGCCCCAAAAGTCTTTCGCATTCACGTCTGCACCTCTATTTATGAGGAGCATGCCAATATCTTTATTCCCTGTCTGCGCAGCAAGGTGCAGCGGCGTTAAGTCCTTCCAGAGTTTCGCATTCACATCCGCACCTTTTCTAATCAGCAATGTGGCCATATCTGTATGACCTTCCCCTATTGCATAGTGTAAAGGCGTTTCGTTGGAATCTGTTTTCGCATCTACATCAGCACCTTTGGCGAGAAGAAACGCAGCCGCATCCTTCCATCCTTTTTTTGCGGTGAGGTGCAAGGGATAATTACCGTCTTCACCGCATTTCACGGGCTCATTGAAACCGGCCCAGTGTTTCTTCAGGAAAGCGGCTTCTTCCGCGCCGCCTGCGAGTATTTTTGCCAGCAGGTCAACGCCTTTCGGCTTGTCCGAGATAAGCACGCCTGCAACCATAGCCATGTGTTTCTGCGGGTCGTGTTTCAATTCGTCTAGGGTGAGTTGCTCAAGCTCACTTGCGCCCTTTATACCGATTGATTGGAGGCCCTTGATACCGTTTGCGATTTCCCTCGCGTCATCGGAGCGGTATTTCGAGGTATAATACCTTATCCGCAACGGCGTCCACAGCAGACATGCCGCGATTACGGCTGCGAAAAGCAGGATAACGAAAATACCGAGTTTGAGTGGCAGGTGTTTCACATCTACATTGTAACCTGAAACGCGGAGAGTGCAAGCGAGGGAATTATGAATTGTGAATTATGAATTATGAAATAAAGAAATTTTAATTTTCATAATTCATAATGACGCTCGACGTTCGACGCGAATCAGCGCCGCGCAGACCACACCGGCCACGCGCGGCCGCTAACATTTTCACCTATCACTTATCACCTATCACCTTTAACCTATCACTTATCACCTATCACCTGTCACTAATATATTGCGCCCCCCTGCGGCCTGTGGTAAGATACTGCGCTTCGATATATGGGGAAAATCAGCGGGGAAGGAATCTATATGCTGACTCCAGACGATATGCTTATCGGGAATATAGCCCGCGAGGCCGAGCTCGTTTCGGAGGACACTCTGAACGAGTGCCGGCAGGTTGTGGAATCCGGCGAAGCGGATTCGCTTGCCCGGGTCCTAATGGAAAAGGACTATATCAGCCCGCACGGCATGGCGAAGGTCCTGGGCGAGCAGCGCCAGAACCCCGAGAGCCGCCGCCTCAATACGCACGCCATGATCGAGGACCTGACGATAGCGCGCATGGCCGTGGCGGAGGGAAAAATTTCCCGTGGAAACGCCAACGAGGTTCTTGTCGAGCAGAACGAGCGCGTCCTCAAAGGCAAGACCCAGCGCTTCGCCGAAATCGCGGTTGAAAAATCGCTGCTCGAGCCGGACGACCTGCCTGACTTGCTGATACGCACCCGCCGCGCATTTATCCTCTGCCATGATTGTCTTACCCCGCTTGACGGGACGGCTTTTCCGCCGGGTACGAAGATACAGTGCCCCACCTGCCGCAGCGGCGTCGCCATCCCCTCTGAAATTACAGTCAAGGCTGACGACTTCGGAGAGTCTCTCGCCGATTCCCTTCCGGGCGAGTTCCCGAAGACGGTCGAGGCGTCTGATATCAATATTGACGATATCGCTGAAAAGCTGACTTCCGAAGCCGATGCGCCCCAGGCTTTATCCGAAAGCGGGGATGGGGAACCCGGCGATATTTCTGAAGATGAGCTCGAGCCCGCACCGGTCGGGGAAGGCGGGGGAGACCGCGGGATTGCCGCGCTTGCAGCATCGGACGGGCCCGGAGCGTTGCGGCGCGGAGGCCGCCCGAAAACGGCGATGATTAAGCCGCAGCTGGATATACTTGCCGCAGCCGCGGATACCGACGACAAGGCGCCTCCGAGACCGAAAAAAATGAGGGGTAAGGCTCTGGGAAAGAAAACTGCGCTTAAAAAGAGTGATTCCCGCAGGCCCACAACTCCGCTGATCAGGCCGATCGCAGATAAAGCACCGGCTCCGTCCGCTCCGGGGAAGGGGATCGCGTTGCTGTGGGTGGTAATTGTGGTGGTGATAGCGCTCGGCATCGGGACAGGAGTCGGGATGATGCTTTCTCCGGGAGGGCCCGCGAAATCCGCCGGGGAGGAAAAACCGGGGCCCGAAGTCATAGTGCAGAAGATTAAGCACCTGGAGGTCGACGTCAGCAACGCCGAACCCTATACCGCTGTCTTCAGGACCGCCGGGGGGCAGGAATACAGCCTGCCCAAGGCCGTTGAAATGCCGGAAGGAACCAGCACGATCACGGTGGAAGCTGAAGGAAAAATTCCGGGAACGGTCAGGATTGGTATCGAAAAAGACACGCTGAAACTCGATTTCGAGCTCGAGGACAGGCCCGAGGACGTGGGCGGGAAGGTGGTTGAAGCCGGCCCGGCCAGCCTGCGCGTAATCGTGCAGCCCGAGGGCGCCGCGCTTACCGTCGATAATCAGGAGACGCAGCCCGGTTCTCCGATTGAAGTGGTTGAAGGTACTCATGAGGTTTCCGTTTCCGCCGAGGGCTATGAAACGCACAGCCGGTCGATTGATATAGGCAAGGGGGAAAAGGCGGTGCTGTTTATCGCGCTTGCGGCCGAGGCGGCGGGGACGATCGGGCCGGAGGCGGGGTCGCCGGGAACGGGAATTTCATTTATGACCAATCCGCACGGCGCGATTGTGGAGCTGATTCTCGATTCAGAGCTTGAAAGACGTGCGTCGCCGTTTATCCGCACCGGCCTTTCACCGGACGTTTACAACATAAGCCTTCGCGCGCCCGGCTGCTTTGAGCGCCAGCTGCGCGTCGACGTGGAAGAGGGGAAAACGGCGCAGGTGCTCGAGGCGCTGCCACGCATGCTGACGTGGTCGGTACCCGTGGGGGGAGGCGTTTTTTCACCTACGATTACGGACTGGAACGGCGACGGCGCTCCCGAGGTAATTGCCGCCGCGGCGACGGGTCATGCCGCGGTGCTGGCCGGCGTCGACGGCCGCGCCATTGCTACCGGCCGCACGAGTCGGGTGACTGCACCGGCCGTCGCGGGCGACGTCAGCGGAGACGGGCAGGGCGACCTTGTTATTGCCACCTACGACGACGCGGTAATCGCCATAGACGGCGCGACCGGCAAGAAACTCTGGCAGGTCGATGCGGGCGGAACCGTGACCGCGGTTCCCGTGCTGCTGGACGTCGACGGCGACGGCGCGCTTGACGCCGTATTCGTATCATGGAGCGGGCAGCTGACCGTAGTGTCCGGCTTTGCAGGAAAGGCGCTCGCGACCGCAGAAGTGGGCGCCGCGGTCCGTAACGCGCCCGCGGTGATATGCGGTAGAAGAAAATCGTTTTACGTCGCCGACGTCCGCGGCGTCGTCACCCGTTTCAATCTCCTGGGCCGAAAGCTCGTGCAGGTGTGGGAGCGCAGCCTCGCGCCGAGCAACGTCATTCCGACCGGCATCATCCCCGCCGACGTCGACGGCGACGGCGAGGCGGAGATTGTCGTCTCGACCAACCACGGGCTGGTAGCGGCCCTCGGCGCCGAAGACGGAAAAGCCCTGTGGCAGGCCGACGCGGGCGCGCCCGTTATTGCCGGGCCGGTTGTCGGAGACGTTGCGGGCGCGGACGGCGTCGAAGTCGTCGTGGCGGCCGGGTTCAAGAAAATCGTTATCCTCTCCGGCTCGAGCGGAGAAGAGCTTGCCGCGGGCGAGCCCGTCAACGCGCGAATTACCGGGCTTGCACTCGCCGACCTGACCGGGGAGGGCACGTTGACGATACTGGCGGCGGTGGGCGGGACGGTTTCGGGCGTCGCAGTCATAACCGAAGGCGCAGAGCTCTATAGGATGCTCCCGACGCCCGCGGAGCCGGTCGGCTCACCCGCGGTTGCCGATATCAACGGCGACGGGGTCGTCGACGCGGCGGTCGCGCTGGCGGACGGCTCGGTCGCGCTCCTGTCTATAAACCCCGGCGAAGTTTCCTGGCACGCGGCTTTCGGCGCTCCGAGCGGGCGCCCGCGGGTGAGGGAAGCCGGCGGAAAGTACGAGGCCGGCCTCCTGGCGTCGGGCGGCGGTTTTGTCTGGTTCGATGCGAAGTCGGGGCTTCCGGCCGCCATTCTCGCCGACATACCCGGCGGCCCGTGGACCGCGGGCGACCTGAACGGTGACGGTATCGACGACGTGTTTGTATCGAGCGCCGAAGGTGAAAAAGCGTTCGACGGGCAGACCGGCGACCTCATCTGGGAGCACAGGCTGGAATCGGAAAACGTTACCGTGGGACCGCCTGCGTTTGTCAGTACTCCGAACGGCCCGCTCGTGGTTACGGGCGACTCGAAAGGCGTGATTCGCGCGTTTGACGGCGGTTCCGGCGAGCTGAGCTGGTCGGAAACCGAGGCGACGGCCTATATGGCGGCGCCGCTGGCCGCGGACGTGCGGGAAGACAGGAAACCGGAAATAATCTGCGCCACGCGCGAGCACGGCCTTGTGTGTTTCGACCCCGCGACGGGAGGAAAGCTCTGGAGCACGAAGCAGAAGGGCGAGCCAGTCGGCGCGGCGTCGTTTTTCCGTTCAGGTCCCGGCTCGGCCGCGACGCTGGTTTACGCGACGCGGAGCCGGATTTTCGTCGTTGAAGCGGACCACGGCGAAGTGAAAAAAACGATTGCGGCGGGAAAACAGATTACGTCGCCGCCCGCGCTTGCCGACATCGACGGCGACGGCACGCCGGAGATTATGTACACGACGGCGGAAAACAAACTGGTCGTGCGGAACCTGGACGGCGCGGAAGTCTGGTCAAAACCGGTGCGCGGTTTTTCGCGCAGGCCCGTGCAGATGGTCGAGCTTGACGGCAAGAAAACCATTCTCGTTATGGGATCACGCGGCAGGCTCGACGCGTTCGACGCGAAAGGCAAAATTCTCTGGAAGTACGGCCGGCGTTCCGCGTCCGCGTACGTCAGCCCGGTAATGACGGTCCTCGAGGGCGAAGGCCTGATTATCGCGACCGCACGCGGCGTCGAGCTTCTCGGCGAAGGGATGAAAAACAATCCCGCCCGCTGGTCGATAAATTCCGCGCAGGTCTGGAAGTAAAAAGAAGTACCGAGTACCGAGTACCGAGTACCAAGTACCAAGACAATTGAAACTGGGGTAAAAATATTTAGCGGCGCCGCTTGCGGCGCGTTAATAATAATATGTAGGGGCAAGGCATGCCTTGCCCCTACTAAATGTATTAAATCAATATCCTATTCTGATTCATCTGTGTTTTTGGAATCTTCGTCCGGTATATTCTCAACCTCCAGGTCGCCGAGGTCGAAGTTTTCGGCCGCGCTTATCAGGTCTTCGAGTGATTCCTTCTTTTTCTTCTTACCAAGGAAATGTTCCGGCATGGGTGGTGCCGTGCCGTGCTCCGTTGACGGCTGGGCCATTGCATCCGCTGACGTGGTGGCCGGGATTTCTTCTCTTTTCTCC
>SOJX01000128.1 GCA_004376375.1 Planctomycetota bacterium | reverse complement strand
CCGAGTCCTGAGTCCCGGGTCCTGAGTCCCGAGTCCTGAGTCCTGAGTCCCGAGTCCCGAGTCCCGAGTCCCGGGTCCCGCAATTTACAATTGTAAATTTTCAATTGACAATTGAATGACGTTAGACGTTAGACGCAGAGACGCGGCGAGCAGGTTCGCCGGCTAATTATATTAACGTCGCGCAAGCGCGACCGCTAAATAATTTTTTATAATTCATAATTTTGAATTTATAATTTCCAACGCGCCGCAAGCGGCGCCGCTAACACAACCTCTTATCCCGTATCCCGTATCCCTTATCCCGTATTCCCTTGTTCCCTTATTTGGCCAATTCCTTGAACACCTCGAGAAACAACTGCCGTTTGCCGACGAAAAACGGGCCCTCGGTCAGAAACGGCCTCAGATATGTGAAAATCTGGCATCCCACCGCCGTGTAAATGACAATCCATACGTCAAGGAACGACCACGACTGGGCGCGCATCTTGCCGAACCGCGCCAGCAGGGAGTTCCGCGCCTGGTAGAGAATCCGGAAGCCTGCAAGCGTCGCCAGTGAAAACAGTATGATGTGCAGCGCCACCATGAAACCGAGCGACTCGGTCGAAAGCGTAAAGACAAGGGCGATGGATGCAAAACCCAGAAGCAGGATCGCCGTCGTTCCCGTCAGGCAGATAAGCATCGCAAACGCCTGCGAAAGCGTCATCCTGCTCCCGAGGAGAGCGTTGAATATGTAAAACGTCGGGAAGCAGACGAGGAACGTTGCGATCAGCACGATGGGAAGCTTGATTGCCACGTAACCCAGCTGCTGCCAGCTGGCGAAGCCGCCCATGACCGCCCCGTAAATTGCAGTGAAGACGAGCGAAATGATTAACATGTTCGCCGAGAACACACCCAGGTCGCTCCGCCGGGCGATGTGCTCGAAGACCACGCTGCGGTCCTTGAGCATCCCCTCGACGACGAGAAACCGGGAGAAAAGACCCTTCTTCATCCGGTCGAACTCGAACGGCTCCGGCTCGGGCAGCGATTCTTTCAGAGGCTCCATTTCTTCCGTCGACCTTGCCGCGTTTATGATATTCGCCGCCCTTACAATAGCTTCCTCCTTATCCGGCCCTCCCGCCATTTCCAGATCGTCTTCGACCGGTTCGGATTCCGCCTTCGGTGGAGACCTCCGGGGTCTTCTTTTCTTTTTATCCGGTTTCCCCTTTGAAACATCATCTTTCTTGTCTGCCATTTATCATCCTCCGAAAGTACGCTTGAAAAAGCTTTCCACTATTATGGGAATCGCCTCGTAGAAGTTCCCTTCGAAACGGACGGTGTCGGCGCTCGAGCCGACGAACGGCCGAAGCAGCCACGTCATCTGGCTCCCGACGAACTGGTAAAGGAGCAGCCAGACGACGATCACCCGCCAGCGGACGTTCGCCGCGACACCCATCTCGGTAAAACCGCGCGCAAGGTGCCAGATCGAAATAATAGCGCCGCTTCCGACGCTGACGAGGGCAAGGAGCAGCAGGAAGAGATAGTGCGGATACTCCCTCGGCATCAAAGTCCTTGCGAAGACAAACATCACCGGCGCCCACCCGACCATGACCAGCGAAGTCACCGCGATGGTCGTGAGCGCGACGGTCAGGGCCTGCATGAAGGAAAGCCGGGCGCCGATCAGGAGTGAAAGAATATACATGCTGGGCGCGCAGATGGCCAGCGTCGAAAGGAACAGCAGCGGGACTTTCAGCCCCGTAATCCAGATCTGATGGCCCGCAACGTAGCAGCCCGTCGCGGCGCCGAACAGGAACGTTCCCGCAAATATGACCAGCAGGAGGCAGAAAAGCCTTTCGACGGAAAGCGGCATCTGTCCGAGAGCGTGGTAATGCCCGGCCGATTCCGAGAGGAGTGAGTGGACGAACGCTCTTGAGAAAGGCGACTCTTTTTTTTCCACGTCTTTATCTGAAAGCTCAACCATTATTTAATATCTTTCTAATTATTATACTGTTAATAGTACACTCCAGTTGCGTTCAAATGTCAAGGATAATGTAAACGTGTCCCGGGTCCCGAGTCCTGCAATTTACAATTGTAAATTGTCAATTGACAATTGAATATATTAACGCGCAGCAAGCTGCGCCGCTAAATATATTATATTCTTCTTCCCCTCTTCCCTTATCCCGTATCCCGTATCCCTTATCCCGTATCGCGGATTTCCGGTTGACAGTTCCGCAGAGGTTGCTAGAATACGGCTCCACGTAATTTTCACCGCTAATCGGACGTGCAATGGAAGACGAAATCAGACGAAAGCGGCTTGAAAAAATCGAAACGATCCGCGAAACCGGCGCCGACCCTTACGGCCGGAGAGTTGACGGAATCGAGCCGATTGCCGACGTCCTCGCCCGCTTCGAAAAAGAGGAGGAAGGCGTAAAGGCAAAAGTCGCCGGACGGCTGATGTCTATGCGCCCGCACGGCAACCTGACGTTCGCCGACCTGCGCGACCGCACCGGCCGTATACAGCTCGGGTTTCACAAGAAACTCCTCGGCGACGCATACGCTTATATTAAAAAGAAAGTCATCGACCCGGGCGACATCGTGACGGTCGAGGGCGAAGTCGGCCGCACGAAGACGGGCGAAGTCACCGTCTTCCCCGAGAGCTACGTTCTGCTCGCAAAGCCGCTGCGCCCGCTGCCGGAGAAATACCACGGCCTCAAGGACGTTGAGCTCCGCAGCCGCATGCGCTACGTCGACCTCTTCGCCAACCCGGAATCGATGGAGGTCTTCGTCAAGCGGACGAAGATCGTCGAATACATGCGCCGCCACCTCAGCGGGCGCGGCTTCCTCGAAGTCGAGACGCCGATGATGCAGCCCATCCCCGGCGGCGCGGCCGCGAGGCCGTTCACCACGCACCACAACGCGCTGGACATCGACCTGTTTCTGCGCGTCGCGCCCGAGCTGTACCTCAAGCGCCTGCTCGTCGGCGGCATGGAGCGCGTCTTCGAAATCAACCGCAACTTCCGAAACGAGGGCGTCGACAGGTCGCACAACCCCGAGTTCACCATGCTCGAGGTCTACGAGGCGTACTCGGACTACCGGGGGATGATGGACCTCACCGAAGCGATCCTCTCGGGCTGCGCCAAGGAAATCAACGACGATTACAGGACCGCGTTCCAGATGTCGTCGGACGAAGAGCCGGTAGAGATCGATTTCACTCCGCCGTTTGCCAGAAAAACCTATGACGAACTTTTCGAAGAGCACGTCGGTTTCCCGCGCGCCGACGAAGAAGCCGTGCGGAAGAAAGCGGACGAACAGGGCGAAGACCTCTCGCTTCCGGTCCCCGTCCTGGCCGATATTCTTTTCGAGATCTTCGTGGAAGTGCACCTCGTGCAGCCCACGTTCGTCTACGATTATCCCGTCGAAATCTGCCCGCTCACCAAGGCGAAGCAGGGCGTGCCCGAAATAGCCGAGCGGTTCGAGCTTTTTATCGCGCGCACGGAAATCGCGAATGCCTTCACCGAGCTCAACGACCCGGTCGTCCAGCGGCAGCGTTTCGAGGACCAGCTCGAAGGCACCGGGGTCGATGGCGAAAAGGCCGGAAAAAAAATCGACGAGGACTTCATCACCGCGCTCGAGTACGGGATGCCGCCTGCGGGCGGGCTCGGAATCGGCATCGACCGCGTCGTCATGCTGCTGTGCGGCGTGCCCAACATCCGCGAAGTAATCCTTTTCCCGCTCCTGAAGCCGAAAGAAACCGCCGAAACTAGGATAGAATCTATTGAATATGGTGAAATAGATTTACCAATTGATAAGTTGAATAATGCGGAGGAAGAATAGGTGTATTCTTTCTTCCTTGCAATGCGCTATATCCGCCGCCGCGGCATAACGTACCTCGCCGTAGGCGCGGTCGCGATCGGCGTCTTCGCACTCGTGGTGGTCATCTCCGTCATGCGCGGCTTCGCCACCGAGATGCGCGGCAAGATTCGCGGCTACAGCTCCGACCTCATTATCGAATCCAAGTATTACTTCCGGATCCGAAACCCCGAGGAAATCGAGCAGGACCTCAGGAAATACCTCAAGGACGAGTACGAGGGCAGCGCGCCGTACGTTGAGAGCTTCATACTCCTCGAGTCCGAGACGATCCAGCCCGGCAAAGTCCGGGGCATAATACCGGAAAAGCAGATCACCGTTTCCGAGCTTGCGGGATACATGCTCAGGAAAGACGAGTGGGTTCCTTTCCTCAAGCGTTTCCAGGCTGAAAAAAACGTCGCGCGGCTGGAGCGCGAACTGCCCGCGCTCGAAAGTTATCTTTACACTTTCCGCAGGGATTTCAATATCTCCGATGAAGACTACAAACAACTCCTTCGCTGGGCAAGGGAAGGCAGAAAGCTCAAGGACAAGTGGATAAAAAACGGATATAAAGGCCCGTCCGACGAAAACATCCGGGGTTACATCAGGGACTGGGCAAAGCGCCGCGGCATTCCGTCGGAAGTGTTTCTCAAGCGCAAAAGCGGCCTCCCCTACAAAAACCTCTATAAAGGCGCGCTCCTCCAGGTGCAGACGGTACAGAAAGAGCTGGAAGATGCCGGGGCGGAGGTGAAAGAGTACAGACAAAAGATAAAGGACATGAAGAAGAGCCACAAACCCCTTCCCGTGGAAGCCGTGCGCGCGTGTTTTCCCGAGCGCAAGGACCCGGACGACCCGATGGCGCTCGTTATCGGCGTCCACTGGCTCCGCAGCCTCGGCCTTTACCCCGGCCTCGACGAGTGGTCGCTCGACGAACTCAAAGGCATGACGTCGGACATCGAGGAGCTCGGAGACGCGCGTGAGCGGAAATTCAAGATCACGGGCGTATTCTTCACCGGCACCTTCGAAGCGGACTCCAAGACCTGCTACGGCCGGCTCGAGGACATAAAGGAATTCGCCAACGCCAAGGGCGGCGTTTCGGGCGTTTCCGTGAACGTGAAGAACCACGAGCGCGTGGACGAGCTGCGCGAAGTCATAAAAAGGATGGAAAGCGTAAGGAAATACCCCGACTACCGGGTGCTGACGTGGGAGGACCAGTTCAGGACGCTGCTGGGCGCGGTCGAGCTGGAAAAACGGCTCATCAAGTTCATCATCTTTTTCATGATCATACTCGCGGGCTTCCTCGTCTTCGCGCTTCTGAAGATAATGGCCGACACGAGGACGCGCGACCTCGGCGTCGTAAAAGCGGTGGGCGGCACGCCGGCCGGGGTGCTCGGCATTTTCCTCGCCTCCGCGGTCATCATCGGGCTTGCAGGCTCGATTCTCGGGCTGCTGCTCGCGCTCCGTTTCGGATATTACATTAACGACATCGCGGACTTCATCTATCTGCTGACGGGCTTCCACCCGTTTCCGCCAAACGTCTATTACCTCGACCGGATTCCCTGGTTCACGGACTGGTGCGAGGTGATTTCGGTCGTGCTGCCGACGCTGGTGATATCGTTCATCGTCGGGCTGGTCCCGGCCTGGTTCGGCGCGCGCAGCCATCCGATGGAGTCGTTACGATACGAATAATGTAGGGGCGGGTCTCAGACCCGCCCGAATGTAGGGGCAAGGCATGCCTTGCCCCTACGGGAATGCAAATGGCGAAAGACAAGGGCGAAATACTACTGGAGGCGCGCGGAATATTCAAATCGTTCCGCACGGGAACGTCCACCGTCGACGTGCTGATGGGGACGAACCTTACGGTCCGCGCGGGCGAGACCGTCTCCATAGTGGGCGCGTCCGGCGTCGGGAAGTCCACGTTCCTCCACATCCTCGGGCTGCTCGACCTGCCGCAGGCGGGGACGATAAAGTTCCGCGGCGAAGACCTTACGAAACTCGAGCCCATCGAGCTCGGGCAGATACGCAACAAGGAAATCGGGTTCGTCTTCCAGTTCTACCATTTGCTGCCCGACCTCACGGCCATGGAAAACGTGCTGCTTCCCGCGATGGTCGCCGAGGGGCACGTCTCGTGGAAGATGAAGAAGTCCGAATACGAGAAACGGGCAAAAGAACTCCTCGAGATGGTTAGCCTCTGGGAAAGGCGGGACCACCTGCCGAGCCAGCTATCCGGCGGCGAGCGCCAGCGCATCGCCATCTGCCGCGCGCTTTTCAACGAGCCGAAAGTGCTGCTCTGCGACGAACCGACCGGGAACCTCGACGTCGAAACTTCAAAAGATCTCCAGGAAGTCCTGTGGAAGGTACAGGAAACGCTCGACATGACGCTCGTGCTCGTCACCCACGACGAAACCGTCGCGGCAAGGGCCGAGCGCAGGCTGCGAATGGTCGAGCAGGGGCTGATCGTCGAAGAGTCCACGCCCCAAAAAACCGCGGCGTCCAGGGCGGAAGACACGAAAGTGCCGTTCAGGCTGGGACAGTTCCTCCTTCACGTGATTACGTTCGGAGGTTACGGCCTCATACCGAAGAAGACCGAGGAGATCGAGCCGCCCGACCCGGCCGCCAAGCACATCGGGTGGCTCCTTTTCGCGTTCATCTCGTTTGCATTGTCGGCGCTTATATTTTCGTGGTCGTTCGCAAGGGAAATACCGTGGGCGCAGCTGCTCTGGCGGATGGCGTACCCCTTGAGTTTCCTTTCGATAGGCGGCGCGTTCGCCGGCGCATACGCCGTCAGCCTCAAGCGGGGTGGCCGCATACCGCTGGTCGTATTCCTTGCGATTGCGGTCGTGCTTCCGGTCCTTGCGATTCTCCTTTCGCCGAAGAGCGCAAATATCCCCGTACCGCCGGATTTCATATGGCTCTTTCTTTTCCCGGCTGTGGTGATAATCGTCTTTGCGATCTTCATCTACTTCCTGTGGGCCACGATCTGCCTGCTACGGATGATAACGAGCATTCCGGTAACCCTGGTCTGGGGCGCGGTCTTCCTGATATTCGTCGGCATAGGCGCGCTGCTGCAGCCGGGTATGTTCTTTACCGGCCTGCCCTCCGCACGGTCAATGCTTTACAGTGTCCCGGTCGGCCTTTACGGCCTGCTTACGCTCGTCGGCGCAATCGCGGTTTTCAGGCGGAAGACCTGGGGGATAACGCTGGCCTCGGCCGCGTTCGTTATGTATCTCCTGGGCGGCGTCCTGTTGCCGGGCCACTTCAACATGCCGGGCGGTTTCCTGTGGGAGCTCCTGGTATTTCCGTGGGTCCTTATCGGGCTGCTTCTGTCATACCTCAAGTGGGACTACCTCGCCGCCCTGGCCGCAAGGCCCGCGGTTGCCGCTGAAGATAAGAAAGGATTGAGGCCTTAGAAACGACGCATTTTGCGGACAATTTTCCGATGTCTTGTCGTAACGTATAACTGCGCAAGGCAAAAGGCAAAAGTCAAAAGGCAAAAAGGATAAGGGATAAGGGATACGGGATACGGGATAAGGGAAGAAGAGAAGAGGAGAAGAGGGGAAGAGGGGAAGAAGGGGAAAGAAGTACCAAGTACCGGGAAAGAAAAGAAGGGAACAAGGAAATAAAAGAAACCTTGTTACCTTGTCAACTTGTTTCCTTATCCACTTCTTTGTTTAGCGGGCGAGCTTGCTCGCCGCGTTTGCCTGCGAGGCGAGTAAACTCGCGGGGTATATTCTCTTTGGTTGCGGCCGAAGCCCGCGCTATGTATATTATAAATAATATGACTCTTGACTCTTGACTCTTGACGCTCGACGCTCGACGCTCGACGCATTATTATGAAACTTTTGGCTTGCATACGTGTATTGAATACAGGTAGAATCATCAAGCCGCCGCGGGGACAACTCGCGGCTTTGGAATTTGCGGAAAAGTACTATGCCGATAATACGAGTTAAAACAGGCCCGTCAAAGGGCATTGTATACGAGATCAAGAAAGACGCCCCTCTCGTCCTCGGGCGCGACGAGGTCGACGGAGTACAGGTCTTCGACCAGGCCGCCTCCCGCAGACATGCCGAGATCTACCGCCTGGGCGAGATGTATTTCATCCGCGACCTCGACAGCCGAAACGGAACTTATGTAAACGAAGAACAGGTGGAAGAAGAGCTGCTCCGCGTCGGCGACAGGATACGGATCGGCAACACCCTCCTCCTCTTCGAGGACGCGAGCCCGGAAGCGCTCGAGATCGTGACGCCGCAGAAAATAAAATTCAGCTCGGCGCCGAGCGACCCTTCGCAGACCCTCGAGTTCCGCTGGGAAGCGCTGGTCGTCGACGACGTCCAGGAGTTTTCCGAGCCGTTCGAGCGCCAGAGCACCGCCTATGATTCGCACGCGCTCCAGGTGCTTTACAGCCTTTCAAAGGTTCTCGCGACCGAAGTCGACCTGGACAAGCTCATGCTGAAGGTCGTGAAGATTACCCTCGAGGCGACGAAGGCGGACCACGCCTACATCTTCATCAAGGAAGACGGCAAACCCGAACTCAACCTCGCCGTCTCGTACGACCGCGACCCGGCCCAGGTCGACACCGTTTCCAAGGCGATAATCAAGAGAAGCATCAAGTACACCAGGCCCGTGCTGACCTCGAACGCCTCCACCGACGAGCGCTTCTCCACGCGCAAATCCGTTATAATAAAAAAAATCCGGTCCGTTATCTGCGTGCCGCTTGCGGCAATGGAAAAACTTTCCGGGGTCCTCTACCTCTCCAACAACCGCTCCGGCGACCCGTTCAAGAAAGAGGACCTCGAACTCGTCTCGACGATTGCAATCCAGGCATCCATCGCGATCCAGCGCCTCCAGGCCTCGCAGAAGATGCGGCTCAACTTCCTCAACGCGATCCGCATCCTCCTCGCCGCGATAGAAACGAAGAGCGCCATCGCCGAGGGCCACTCCGAGCGGATCGCGACCTATTCGCTCGCCATCGGCCACGTCCTGAAGCTCGCGCCGCAGGAGATGTTCAACATCGAGGTCTCGGCCTACCTGCACGACCTCGGGGTTCTCGCGATGAGCGAGGAACGGGTAGCGGAGTTGAACGAAGCATCGGGCTTTCACGAGGCAGACCCGCACGAGTCAATCATTTTCGCCCAGGCCATGGAGGCGGAGCGCCTGCTCCGCCATATGCCGGGCCTTGAAGGCATCCTCCCGGCCATCTACCACGGCAACGAGTACTACGACGGCACCGGCATCCCGGACGGGTTGAAAGGCGATGAGATTCCGCTCAGCTCGCGGATAATACTCGTCGCCCGCGCCTTCGACAAGATTCTCACGAAAGTGAAACAGAAAGACCCGGGCGCGTCGGCTAAAACCGCGCTCATGGAAATCAGCCAATCGAACGGCGACAACGTGCGCCTCGACCCGCGTATCGTGAAGGCCCTGGTCATCGCCTATCGCGACGGCATCCTCTTCGCGCCCGAAGACAGGTTCGAGGCCTCGCCGATCGACGACATGATAAAGTAACGGTTTTCGATTCGCGGATTTAGTATTGAAGATTGAATATTGAGAATTGCGAATTGAGAATTGAATATTGAGAATTGGGAATTGAGAATTGAAAGAATTTTCAATTTACAATTTTCAATTTGCAATTCGCAATTTACGATTGTCGATTCTTCATATATAAAATAATATGACGTTTGACGTTTGACATTCGACTCTCGACGCTTGACGCCTATGTTCACCGGAATCGTCGAAACAACTGCGAAAGTAAACCTGCTCGAGCCGCGGGGCGAAGGAATCCGTATCGGCATCGCGCCCGGCGGCGGGTTCACCGAAGGCGTGGGCGTCGGCGACTCGATCTCCGTCAGCGGCGTCTGCCTGACCGTGGTCGGGATTAAATCAGGGACGCTCGAGTTCGACGTCGTTTCGGAAACGGTCGCAAAAAGCACGCTCGGAAAATTATCGCCCGGCGCGACGGTCAACTTCGAGCGCTCGCTGAAAGTCGGCGACCGGCTCGGCGGGCATTTCGTCACCGGCCACGTCGACGCGACGTGCCGCATCCTCTCCCGCAGCCCACGGGGAAACGAAGAGCGCTTCGAAATCGAGCTGCCGGACGGGTTCGCCCACTATATCATTCCGAAGGGCTCGGTGGCGCTGGACGGGATTTCGCTTACCGTCGCGTCGCTTTCGCGCGGCGCTTTCAAGGTCGCGATTATCCCGCACACGCTCGCGGAAACCACGCTCGGCGCAAAACGCGTCGGCGACCTGCTCAACGTCGAGTTCGACCCGATTGCGAAAATGGTCGCACGCTACCTCGAGGTCCGCGGCGAAAGACCGACGGGAGTTTCGATGGATGACCTCGGCAAACACGGGTTTACGTAAAAGTATCGAGTGCCGAGTTTCGAGTAGCGAGTAATAAATGAATGCTGGTTTCCTCCAGTTTAAACCCACCTTCGGCGATAAAAAAGCGAACGCGGAAAAACTTTCCGCGCTCGTAAGCTCGGTCAAGGCCGACTTACTCGTCCTCCCCGAACTCTGCCTTACCGGCTACCAGTTCCGCGACCGAAAAGAGCTTGCAGAATACGCCAAACCGATCCCCGGCGGTGAATCGATTGACGCGTTCACAGGACTCGCCAAAACAATCGGCGGCTCGATAATCGCGGGCATTGCGGAACTCGACGGCGATAAAATCTACAACAGCGCAGTCCTTGTTTCACCTGAAGGTTACCGGGCGAAGTACCGAAAAATCCACCTCTTCGACCGCGAAAAGGAAATTTTTACACCGGGAAACGACGGGTTTGAAATCCACAGGGTCGGCGACGCAAATATCGGAATGATGATCTGCTTTGACTGGATTTTCCCGGAATCCACGAGAACGCTCGCCCTGATGGGCGCGGACGTAATCGCGCACAGCGCGAACCTCGTCCTCCCCTACTGCCAGAAGGCGATGCCGGGCCGCGCGATCGAGAACCGCATTTACATAATCACGTCGAACCGCACCGGCGACGAGAACCGCGTTGAAGGCGAAAGCCTCCACTTCACCGGTCTCAGCCAGATCACCGGTCCCGGCGGCGACATCCTCGCGCAGGCGGATGAGACGGAAGAAACGGTTAAGATAGTGGAACTCGATATCGAAAAGACGAGAGACAAGCAGGTGACAAAACGCAACCACCTCTTCACCGACCGCCGCCCCGAGTTCTACAAACTGGATTGATGCCGCCCGTTTAGCGGCGCAGCTTGCTGCGCGTTAATAATAATAAAAACGGCGAGCAAGCTCGCCCGCTAAACGAAAACAACCGAATAACCGATTAACCGAATTACCGAACAACCGAATCTTGCACTCTCTGCATTTCGGGGTACAATGGAAACGATGAAACACCTGCCCCTCAAACTCGGCGTCGGCATTGTCCTGCTTTTCGCGGCAGTTATCGCAACCTGCCTGCTGTGGACACCGGTGAGGATAATGTATTATGTGGGAAAACTGCAGTCCCAAGAACCGAAAGAGCGAGTAAAGGGTATTAATGGATTATTTGCACTTGGGGAAAAGGGCAAAAAGGCAATGCGCAATACGCTGAATATTGATATAAAAGAAATCGAATTTATTGAGAAGTACTGGACGAGAGTGAATGATCCGATGGGCGACAACTTTAAGTTTAAGGAATTATATCCTATTCACTATGCGGCGTTACAGGGCTACAATTCAGCAATTGAACTTTTTATTTTTAACGGTGCTGAAGTAAACGAGTTCGATAAATCGGGAAGCTCACCGATGTACCATGCGGTCGACGGCGGCAAAAAGGAAACTGTTAAACTTCTCCTTGGAAAAGGCGTAGATGTAAATTCGAGAATTGATAGTAATTTTTTCACACCGCTGATTTTAGCCTCAGCATTGGGGAGGGAGGACATTGTTGAATTTCTTTTGAAAAAGGGTGCGGAAGTTAATGTGAAACTGCGTTCGGGTGAAACATCGCTTCATTTTGCATGTATGCGTTGTAATAAAGATATCGCCAAACTTCTAATCGAAAAAGGCGCGGATGTCAATGCGAAGGATAATATGTGTGTTACACCACTTCATTTGGCGGCAGACGGTAAACATGAGGTAGCTAAGCTTCTTATTGAAAATGGCGCTGACGTTAATGCAATCAATTTAAATAAACTTGATAAGACCTCACTTGATATAGCGAGATATTATAAACATTCTGAAATAATTACTTTATTACGCGCGCACGGCGGGAAGACGGGGGAAGAGTTGCGAAAAGAGCCGGGAAAATAATTCGAGTCTGCCCGGGACGGGCAAAACAGAGTAGCCTGGGGCGGAGCGAAGAGCCTGAAAGGCTCGTAGCGGAACCCCAGGAAAGGATGTTATTATAATATCACCGGCCCTGAAGGGGTCGAACAGTTCGCGTGATTTGTTTTGCCCTTTCAGGGCAAGGATATTTTTCGGGTAACCTTACCTGGGGTTCCGCCCGCCTTCGCCAAGCTTCGGCGGGCTTCACCCCAGGCTACTTTGTACCGCCGCTCCGCGGCGGAAAGACGGGGTTTTAGAATTACCGGCACAAGCAGCCCATTAACTTCAATTAATATATAGCAAATTCCCGGCAATAAGACCCCTGCCGGAATTTCCACGTATACGCAAATTCTCAACTGAAACCGCCGAACAGGCATGTTTCAGATACCCTGGTTGAGAATTATCTTGACACTTTTTCAGGGCACGGTTAGAATACATTTTTACAACGGGGAAGGGGTTTGCGGTGGGAGTATGTATCAACTTATAGTGGAAAACCACTTCTCCGCGGCCCATTTCCTGAGGGAATACAAGGGCAAGTGCGAGAACCTCCACGGCCATAACTGGAAGGTGGAGGTGGTTTTCGAGGCCGATACGCTGAATAAGACCGGCCTGGTGCTCGATTTCATCGAGGCGAAGAAGATTCTGCGCGAATGTCTCGAAGAACTCGATCATGCGAATATTAACGAAATCGCCAAGTTTAAGGTAATAAACCCGACAACCGAAAATATATCACAACATATTTTCGAATCGATACAGGACCGCGTTCCGGACGGCGTCAGGATAAGGAAAGTCACCTCCTGGGAGACGCCGGGCTCGGGCGCGGTGTACATGCCCGACTGAACGCAACTGAAAGGGACCGGATACAGGACCATGCTTTGCGAACACTGCAACAAGAACATCGCGACGGTGCACCTCACGGAGATAATCGACGACATCAAGAAGGAAGTCCACCTGTGCGAGGACTGCGCGCAGGGCAAGGGGCTCTCGTTCAAGAAGCAGCAGTTTTCACTCCAGGAACTGCTCGGAAGCCTGGTGGCGCAGGTCGCCGAGTCGAAAGGCGAGGACGTCTCCGGCGAAGTCTGTCCCGTCTGCGGCACGACCTTCGCCGATTTCCAGTCGAAGGGCCGCCTCGGGTGCCCGGCGGATTACACCACCTTCAAGAGCACGCTGATACCGCTGCTCGAAAAAATCCACGGCAACGCGCAGCATTTCGGAAAGGTGCCGTCGCGGGCCGACCGCGGCCTCGCCGCGGAGAAAGAGCTCATGGAGCTCAAACAGCGGCTCGCCGACGCCGTGAAGCGCGAACAGTACGAGAAGGCCGCCGAACTGCGCGACCGCATCGCAAAACTGGAGAACGAACGGAAAGAGAATACACCCGGGAAAACGGATGCCGATGGAACTGACTGATCTTGCAGAGCGCGCGGGAGAATGGCTGAGCGGCACCGGGCCGGAAAGCGATATCGTGATCTCGTGCCGGATTCGGCTGGCGCGAAACCTTCGCGGCTTCACCTTTCTGACCCGCGCCTCGGATGAAGAGAAAAAACTGCTGGAGCAGAGCATATCCGGCAGGCTGGCCGAGATCGACTTCGGAAAGAAGACGACGTACCTCCCGCTGCACGAGACCGACATGCTCGAGCGGCTCTTCCTGGTAGAGCGCCACCTCATTTCGAAGGAGCTCGCGGCGGCGGAATCGCCGCGCGGCGTCATGCTCGGGGATAACGAATCGCTTGCGATTATGGTCAACGAGGAGGACCATCTCCGCATCCAGGCGATGAGGAGCGGACTCGAGCTTTCGGCGCTGTGGAACGAAATCAACGGCTACGACCAGGCGATCGAGCGCAAGCTCGATTACGCCTTTTCGAGCCAGTTCGGCTACCTCACCAGTTGCCCGACGAACGTGGGCACGGGCATGCGGGTAAGCGTGATGATGCACCTGCCCGTCCTGGTGATGACGAAGCAGATTGAAAAAGTCTTCCAGGCCATGAACAAAATCGGCCTCGCGGTCCGCGGCCTCTACGGCGAGCGGACACGCGGCCTGGGCGACTTCTACCAGATATCGAATCAGGTTACGCTCGGGAAAGACGAGGAAACCATCGTGCATGACCTCGCCGAAGTCATCCCGAAGGTGATGGAGTACGAACGGAAGTGGCGCGAGTCGCTTCTGAAGGAAAACCGGGCACAGCTCGAAGACGCGGTTTACCGCGCACAGGGACTCCTCTCGGCCGCGCGGGTCATCAGCTCCGAAGAAACGATGAACCTGCTGTCCTCGATCCGCATGGGAGTAAACCTCGGGCTGATTACCGGCATCCCGATTGCCAAGGTTAACGAGCTGTTTATACAAACCCAGCCGGCCCACCTCCAGATAATCGAGGGAAGAGCCCTCCAGCCGGAGGAGCGCGACCAGCTTCGCGCCAGGTTCATCCGCCAGCGGCTGGACCTGAAGGCCGACTGATTACCCGAGCACGGCGGCGGGCCTGAAACCTGAAGCCGCCGGCTCCGGAGGAAAGTATTCATGTTCGACCGATTTACCGACCGCGCCCGGAAAGTGATGCAACTTGCACGCCAGGAAGCGACGCGGTTCAACCACGACGCCATCGGCACGGAGCACATCCTGCTCGGTCTCGTACAGGAGGGCTCCGGCGTCGCGGCAACCGTCCTGCGGAACCTCAACGTCGACCTCTCGAAAATCCGGCACGAGGTGGAGAAGATCGTCCGCTCCGGACCGACCATGGTGACGATGGGCCAGATCCCCTTCACGCCGAAGGCCAAGAAGGTCCTCGAGCTGGCGGTCGAAGAGGCCAGGCAGCTCGGACACAACTACATCGGCACCGAGCATCTGCTGCTCGGCCTGCTGCGCGAGCAGGAAGGCAAGGCCGCCGACGTGCTCATGAACCTCGGCCTCAAGCTGGAGGAAGTCCGCGAGGAAGTACTCGAATTCCTCGGCGCGGACCTGGCCAACGACGCCGAACCCCAGGACGCGCCGGAACCGGCGCCTTCGGGAAAATCAAAGACCCCCGCGCTCGACGCCTTCGGACGCGACCTGACCCAGTTCGCGCGCGAAGACAAGCTCGACCCCGTTATCGGGCGCGCCGACGAAATCGAGCGCGTCATACAGATACTCTCCCGCAGAACCAAGAACAACCCCGTACTGCTCGGCGAGCCCGGCGTCGGGAAGACCGCGATCGTCGAAGGGCTGGCGACCCTGGTCATTAACGGCGACGTGCCCGAGCTTCTGCACGAGCGGCGGATCGTCGTGCTCGACCTCGCGATGATGGTCGCGGGCACCAAGTACCGCGGCCAGTTCGAAGAGCGGATAAAGGCCGTAATGGCCGAGGTCAGGCGCGCGAAAAACGTTATCCTCTTCATCGACGAACTGCACACCCTCGTCGGCGCGGGCGGCGCCGAGGGCGCGATCGACGCCTCCAACGTGCTCAAGCCCGCGCTCTCGCGCGGTGAAATCCAGTGCATCGGCGCAACCACGCTCGACGAGTACAGAAAATACATCGAGAAGGACGGCGCGCTCGAGCGCCGCTTCCAGACAATAATCGTGGACCCGCCCACACCGGATGAGACCATCGCCATTCTGAAGGGCCTGCGCGAAAAGTACGAGGAGCACCACCGCGTCCACTTCAGCGACAAGGCGCTCCAGGAGGCCGTGGACCTCTCGGTCAGGTACATAAACGGCCGCTTCCTGCCCGACAAGGCGATCGACGTCATCGACGAGGCGGGCGCGCGCATGCGCATGAAGTCGATGACCCGCCCGCCCGATCTCAAGGAACTGGATGTAAAGATAACCCAGCTCGACCAGGACAAGGAAGACGCCGTCCGCGGGCAGGATTTCGAGCGCGCCGCCAAGCTTCGCGACAGGGCCGACAAGCTGAAAAAAGAACGCGAAGAGCGCAAGCGCGAATGGCGCGAGGAAGCTAACAAGATAACCGGAAAGGTGGACGAAGACGTTATCGCCGAAACCGTGTCCAAGATGACGGGCATTCCGCTTACCAGGCTCGAATCCGGCGAGGCCGAGCGCCTGCTGAGGATGGAGGACGAGCTTCATGAGACCGTCGTCTCGCAGGAAGAAGCCATCAGGGCCATAGCCAAGGCGGTAAGGCGCTCGCGCAGCGGTTTGAAGGACCCGCGGCGCCCGATGGGCTCGTTCATCTTCATCGGACCCACCGGCTGCGGCAAGACGCTGCTCGGCAAGGCGCTCGCGAAGTTCATGTTCGGGACGGAAGAAGCGCTCGTCACTATAGACATGTCGGAGTACATGGAGAAGCACAACGTCTCGCGCCTCGTCGGGGCGCCCCCGGGCTACGTCGGCTACGAGGAAGGCGGGCAGCTCACGGAGAAAATCCGCCGCCAGCCATACGCGGTCGTCCTCTTCGACGAGATAGAAAAAGCGCACCAGGACGTCTTCAACATGCTGCTCCAGATAATGGACGAGGGAAAGCTCACCGACTCCTTCGGCAGGCACGTCGACTTCAAGAACGTAATCCTCATAATGACGAGCAACCTCGGCGCGACCTCAATCAGCGGCGGGGGCGGGTTCGGTTTCAGGCCCCAGTCGGAGCAAGCGGACTACGAAGCCATGAAGGAGACCCTGACCCGCGAGGTCGAGAAGCACTTCAGGCCCGAGTTCCTGAACCGGCTCGACGACATAATCGTCTTCCACCAGCTCACGCGTGAAAACCTTAAGGCCATCATCGACATCGAGATGCGCTACATCCGCGGGAGGCTTGCCGACCGCGGCGTAACGCTCGAGCTCAGCGACGAAGCGAAAGAGTGGCTTCTCAGCACCGACTACAACCTTGACTTCGGCGCCAGGCCGATAAAGCGCGCGCTTGAAAAGTTTATCGAAGACCCGCTTGCGGAAGAAATCCTCAAAGGCTGCTTCAAGGAAGAGAATTACGTGGTCGTCAGGGTCAAGGACGACCACCTCACCTTCGAAACCGAGGAGCCGGCCTGCAAGGAGGACTCGGATTCGGACTCGGACGACACCGAATCCAGCGACGAGACTTCCACCAAGGAAGCGGAAGTGGGATAGTCGATTGCGGATTGCAGATTGCAGATTGCGGATTTCTTCAAATCCGAAATCTGCAACCCGAAATCTGCAATCGAAAGATGGGAGGTTGGAAATTGCATTTGCGACTCTTATGTGCGCTTACCGTTCTCATAGTCATGGCAGGTATCGCGGCCGCGGACGTAATCACGCTTAAAAACGGCCGCAGGTACGAAGGGAAAGTAATCGCCGAAGAGAACGGCATTATCCGGCTGAAAATCCGCGGCGGCACCGTCAGCATAGCCAATTCCAGTATCGCCAAACGGGAACGGTCCGAAGTCAACTTCGACATCAATAAGTACGCCGTCAGGTACCGCGAGATCGCATTCGGTAACAACAAGGACCTTGCCCGGCGGCAGGCGATCCGGATAAAGGACGGAGAGATCGACTTCATCAGCGCGGCCAAACAGTATTCAACCGACGAAGCCTACCGTGAGGAAGGCGGCGACCACGGCTGGCTGCTTTATGAGGAAAACCCCACCGGCATAGAGGAAAAGCTCCAGGAAATCCTCTTTGCCGG
Source organism: Planctomycetota bacterium (assembly GCA_004376375.1). Classification (GTDB taxonomy): domain Bacteria; phylum Planctomycetota; class E44-bin39; order E44-bin39; family E44-bin39; genus E44-bin39. The sequence continues at coordinate 4,969 of SOJX01000128.1, read as the reverse complement.
GAAAACGAATGAAGTCCTGGGGCCCGCCATCCTGCTCGACAAGGACGAATGGTACATCTACCTCGTCGAAGCAGCGCTTTACCGGGAGGAGGAAACGGGCCGCCTGGTCGACGGCAAAGGCGATCCCGTGGTGCCTGATTTCAAGGCGATCATACTGTTCGACGACTTCGAGGAGCGGGGCGCCGCCGAGGATGAAAAATGCGGCAGCCTTCTGATTTCAAGCCTTATTAAGACCCTTTCGAACCGCAGCGGCATCACATGCCGCAAGTCGTCCGAAACCCAGACGCAGGCCCCGACCGCCGACTACACGATAAAGGGCACGATTGAAAAAGGCCAGGACATCAGCATCTACCTCTTCGAAATAATCGTCACCAAAGGCGCGTTCGCCGCCGACAACGAGCACGAACACGGCGAGGAATGCGACCACGATGAAGCCGAGACCGGTGAAATCATATTCGAGGTGCGCTCGAAAACCATCTACGGCAACGACATGCTCGAGAGGGAAATCGGCCGGATCGCAAACCAGGTATACTCCAAAATCATGCTCAAGGCCTACGAATTCGCCATCGAGAAGGAAAAAGTGAAGGAAGCCGCCGAAGAGCCGGAAAAAAAGGATGAATCTTCCGGCCCCGGGCGCGAAGAAGGCAAAGGCGGCGAAGAAAAAGACAAACGCGAGCCGGAAAAAGCCGGCGAGCCCGAAAAGAAGAAGTAAACCTGCAGTCCGGGTACAAATCGAAAAACAACGGCAACGGAACTCATGAAGTTTTTTGGACGACTACGATGACCAGGCAACGGGAAGTTCTTCCACCGAGATACGAGCCGGGAAAATTCGAGAAAGAAGTATACGACGCCAGCGAGCGCGCCGGATACTTCACGACCCCCGACGCGGCAGAGGGCGACCGCTACTGCATCGTTATCCCGCCCCCCAACGTCACGGGCGCGCTGCACATGGGGCATGCCCTCAACAACGTCATCCAGGACGTGCTCATCCGCTATCACAAGATGAGGGGCGCCGCCTCGCTCTGGATCCCCGGAACCGACCACGCGGGCATCGCGACGCAGAACGTCGTCGAGCGCGAGCTCATGGAAACGGAAGGCAAGACCCGCGAAGACCTGGGGCGCGAAGCCTTTGTCGAGCGCATCTGGAAGTGGAAGGAAAAACACGGCGGGAGAATAATCGAGCAGCTCAAGCGTCTGGGCTGCGCATGCGACTGGACGCGGACCCGCTTCACCCTCGACGAAGGCCTTTCCCGCGCCGTGAGGGAGGTGTTCCTGCGCCTCTACGAGCGCGGCCTGATCTACCGCGGGGAAAAGCTCATCAACTGGTGCCCGAGGTGCGAGACCGCGCTCGCACACGACGAGGCGAAACACAGGAAAATCCCCGGCAAGTTCTGGGACATTAAATACCCCGTAAAGGACGAGGAAGATACCTTCATCGTCGTCTCAACGACACGGCCCGAAACCATGCTGGGCGACACCGCCATCGCCGTAAACGAAAACGACGAACGCTACAGACACCTTATCGGTAAAACCGCCGTCCTGCCTCTCCTCGGGCGCGAGCTGCCCATAATCCACGACGAGCACGCCGACCCTGAAAAAGGCACCGGCGCCGTAAAAATCACGCCCGCGCACGACCCGGACGACTTCGAGGTCGGCGAACGGCACAACCTGCCGCGCATAAACATCCTCTCCCCCGACGGCACGCTCAACGAAAACGCGGGCCCCTACAGCGGACTGGACCGCTTCCATGCGCGGGAGCGTATCCTGAAAGACCTCGAGACACAGGAACTGGTTGCCGGCGAGCGCGACCACGAAGACTACGAAGTGCCGCACTGCTACCGCTGCCAGTCAATCGTCGAGCCCTATCTATCGAAACAGTGGTTCGTGAAGATGGCTTCGCTGCTGGAGCCCGCGATCGAAGCGGTAAAGAGCCGCCAGGTCCGGTTCATACCGGAGCGTTACGCCCAGAATTACCTGAACTGGACCGAAGCGCGAATAGACTGGTGCATCTCGCGCCAGATATGGTGGGGACACCGCATCCCCATCTGGTACTGCGACGACTGCCCGCCCGACGAAGATGGCAGCGAATACGCCTTCGCAAGCGCGGACGCGCCGAAAAGCTGCCCGAAGTGCAGCGGCACGAACATACGCCAGGAAGAAGACGTGCTCGACACGTGGTTCAGCTCGGCGCTCTGGCCGTTCTCGACCATGAACTGGCCCGAGGAGCACGACCTGCTCAAGAATTATTACCCGACCAACGTACTCGTGACGGCGCGGGACATTATCGGTTTCTGGGTCGCCCGGATGGTGGTGATGGGCCTCGAGTTCATGAAGGAAAAGCCGTTTGACCACGTCTACATCCACGGGACAATCCTCGACGAGAAGGGCGACATAATGTCGAAGTCCCGCGGCAACGGGATCGACCCGATCGAGATGATCGACCTGTACGGCGCCGACGCGGTCCGCTTCTCGCTTATGATACTTTCCACCGAGGGCCAGGACCTGAAGCTCGCACCGACCAAGTTCGAGCTCGGCCGCAACTTCACCAATAAACTCTGGAACGCGGCCAGGTTCGTGCTCATGAACCTCGCCAGTACGTCCGAGACCGCGGAGAGCGAGGTCATCTACGAGCCCGAGGACAAGTGGATAATGCACGCGCTCTCGAAAACGGTCGCGACGTATCATGACGAAATCAAGAACTACCGCATTAACGCAGCCGCCATGGCCCTGCGCAACTTTACCTGGGACCGCTTCTGCGACTGGTACCTCGAAATCGTCAAGCGGCGCTTCGCGGGCCCGGACGACATCTCCAAGTACACCGCGTACCGCGTCTGCGGCTACGTCCTGGACATCCTGCTCAGGCTGCTCAGTCCGTTCATGCCGTTCGTCACCGAAGGACTCTGGCGGCAATTGAAAGAGCTCTCCGACGGCGCACCCGGCATGGCTGAAAGCCCGGCCCTGATGACGGCGCGGATACCCGACGCAAACGAAATCCCGACGGACCGTGGCGCGTACGCGGCGATCGAGGAGACAATAGAGGTAATCCGTCTCATTCGCGCCGTCCGCGGCGATTACAACCGCCAGATATCCGAGAAACTCGGCGCGCGCGAGCCTTTGCCCGAAGCGCTGGCCACCTCGGACGACCCGGCGCAGATAGAACGCCTCAAGAACAACGAAGCCCTTATCAAGCTCATGGCCAAGGTGAAAAAAGTAACCATCGAAGCCGGCATCTCCGAACCGAAGCAGGCCGCGGCGAAGGTGTCGGGCCCGCTTTCCGTGTTCGTGCCGCTCGAGGGGCTTATAGACTTCGAAGCCGAGCGCAAGCGCCTTCAGAATGAAAAAACAAAGCTGGAGAAAAACCTCCAGGGCAGAAGAAACAAGCTCCGAAACCGCGACTTCCTCACAAAGGCCAAACCGGAAATCATTGAGCGCGAAAAGGGACTCGTCGCGGAGATGGAAAAGGAGTTTGCAAAGATCGAAAAATCACTCGCGAACATCGGCGAATGAGTCATTCGGATTGCTGATTTCAGATTGCAGATTTCGGATTTATAAAATCCACAATCCGAAATCCCAAATCTGAAATTGAATTGAGGGACGCTTTATGACCGAACTCGTACTGGTTGGCCTCTGGGGCACGGAGGAAGGCCGGGAATACCGGATAAAGGAAAACAATTCCCTTATCCTCGGGCGCAGCGGCAAGGCGGACATATCGCTGCGCGACCCGAAGCTTTCCCGCGAGCATTGCGAGTTCGCGGTTACGGACATCGGCGCGACACTGCGCGACATGGGATCGAAGAACGGGACTTTCGTCAACAAGAAGCGGATAATAGAACACAATCTCAAGACGGGCGACCTCGTCACGCTGGGAAAAAATATTTTCCTCGCCACCATAACCACCGAGGAGCCGAAGACCAAGTTTCCAAGGCGCGTGCTCGGAAGCTACCGCCTGATCGAGCGCCTCGGCGCAGGCGGCATGGGGACCGTTTATCTCGCCGAGCACGTACGGGACAAGAAGCGGTACGCGATCAAGGTGCTCTCGCCCAACGCGTCGTCGAACCCGTCCTTCCTCGAGCGCTTCTACCGCGAGGGCCGCGCGGGCGAGGTCCTGAACCACCCGAACATCGTCAAGATATACGATACGACGCGCAACGAGCAGTACCACTACATGGTGATGGAATACGTCCAGGGCGAGAACCTCGACCAGAAGATCGAGCGGGAAAAAATGCTGCCCGTCGAGCTGGTCATAGACATCGGGCGGCAGGCCTCCTCGGCGCTGGCGCACGCCTACGACAACCAGATAATTCACCGCGACATCAAGCCGGAAAACATCGTGCTGACCAAGTCGGGGCTCTGCAAGATAACGGACTTCGGGCTGGTCAAGCTCCTGGACTCCTCGACGCACATGGCGCTTACGCAGACCGGCGAGGGAATGGGCACTCTGGCGTACCTCCCCCCGGAGCAGATATGGGACGCAAAGAACGCGGACACACGCGCCGACATTTACGGGCTCGGCGCCTCGCTCTACCACCTGCTCTGCGGGAGGCCGCCATTCGACGCGGATTTCCTCTCCGACTTCTTCAAGAAAATAAGGGAAGACGAGCCGCGCCCGCCCAGGGAATTCAACACCACCGTCAGCCAGAAGTTCAGTAAAATCCTCCTCACGATGCTTGCCAAAGACCCCGCACACCGCTACCAGACGCCGCATGACGTCGTGGCTTCCCTCGAAGAAGTGAGAAAGGAGTACGGAGTCTAGGTATTGGTCTATTGGTCCTTCAGTCCTTCGGTCTCTCGGTCAAGAAAATGACCGAAGGACCGAGCGACCGAGCGACCGAGCGACCGAGCGACCGAACGACCGAGCGACCGAGCGACCGAGTGACCGAACGACCGAGCGACCGAACGACCGAGTGACCGAGGAACCGAGTGACCGAAGGACCGAGCGACAGAATGACCGAAGAACCCAAGGACCAAG
>SOJX01000010.1 GCA_004376375.1 Planctomycetota bacterium | reverse complement strand
GAATAACTGAATAACTGAATAACTGAATAACTGAATAACTGAATAACTGAATAACCGAATGACCGGGGAACCATGATTTTTTTTATACTATATTCCTTGCACATGAACAAGATGTTTCGTAAAAAGTAAGGATACAATAACCGCCTGGAAGGTTTAAACCCACCGGGCGGCTGGAGACGAAAGACAGTTACCGAAAGGAGTAAATATGAGAATCCATTGGACACTTCTGTGCGGCATACTTATGGCCGGCATGCTGCTTTTCTGCGGCGCTTCGAAGGCGTACGCGCTCGAGGAGGCGCCCGACCCGGAGCCGGAGAAGCCCGGCGCAAAACCGGAAAAAGGCGAAGGCGATACCGGCCCCGACGTGGAGCCGGGCAGACCCCGCCCGCGCCGCGGCGAAGGTACCGGCCGGCAACCCTCCCGTCCGCGTGAGGGTGATCCGCGCAGAACGGGGCGCATGAGGATGCCTCGATTAATCTATGCGGGATTGTCGGAAGAGCAGCAGAAAATTCTGGAAAAATTTGTTGAAGCGGAGGCGAAATTTATCCAGTCTATTCAGGAAATTAAGAGGAAGATGAGGGAGCTGCAGCAGGAGCCTAAAAAGGAAGAAACCGAGGCAGAGCCCGAAGAACCGGGGGAAAAGCCCGATACCGAAGGTGAAGAAGAAGGCGAAGAAGGCAAAGAAGGTGAAGAAGGCGAAGAAGGTGAGGAAGCCGAAGAAGAGACCGATCCTAAAGAGGAACTCGAAAAAGAACTGGAAGAGAAAATCAAGGAATACCTTAAAGCTGAAGTGGAAATGCATGAGAATATGATCAAGGCGCTGAAAAAGCTGGATACTTTGAAGGCGAAGCTTGATTTCTGGAAACAGCAGCTTCAGCGTGGTTCAATGCGGCGCGGCGGCATGCGCGGCTTCGGCCCCCGGAGGGGCGCGCAGGGCGAGGGACGCGGCAGGCAGCGCGGCAGAGGCGCGGACCCCCGCGGCGGTGGTGAACGGGGCATGGGCCCGCGCCGCGGCGAGCGCCCGACGCCGCCCGGACCGGAGAGGCCGGAGAGGCCGGAGGGCAACCCGCCTCCGCCGAAGCCGGACGACGACGAAAGAAATTAGATGAAGCCAGTGAGATTGATGACGCCTTCCCGGCATTTTGCCGCCGGGAAGGCGTTTTTTTAAAGTCATTTGGTCCTTCGGTCCTTCGGTCTTTCGGTCTTTAAGACCAAGAGACCAATGGCCCAAGCGACCAGGGGACCAAAGGACCAAGGGGCCAAAAAGCTATACTTGACTTTTCGGTAATTAATGTTCTATAATTCACTGGCACAAGCAACCGGGGAAACCATCGTGGGAAGAGTCTATGTCTCGCTGATGGAAATAAGGGGCTAGTATAGAGATATAAAATGCGTATCCACGTCCGCTACTGCAACATATGCCAGAAAAAGATCTCCGACCTCGAATGGGAGACCGGAGAGGCTCTTGCGTGGGAGAACTTTTTCTACTGCGCCGACCATGCGGAGCAGGGGCAGAATATTATCGACCGCATGATTCGCGAGCGCGAGGAGGAGGAGCTTAAACAGTACGAGATAGAAGAAGCGGAAATGCGGGCCGAGAACAAGGCCAAGGAAGCCGAGCGCCGTAAGGCAATCGAAGAAGCCATAAAGGCCCGCGAGGAAGCGCGCAAGCGTGCGCGCGATCAGATGCTCCACAGGCGCACCCAGCGCGGGCGCGGAGCGCCGCCTCGCGGCAAGGGTTTTCGCCCGTCGAAATCCGCGTTCGTTGTAAAGCGCAAGCCTTCCAGCCGCATGATGTCGCCCGAGGAAGTTGAGAAGAAGCAGATTCGCCCGCCTGCCGCCGACCAGGATGCGGGTGCCGGGCAGACCGCTTCTATGGAAGATACCGCTGACCTGGGAACAAAGCAAAAAAGTCCCGCTGAAACTGCTTCCGGAATAAAAGGCCTTAAGAAATCTTCGAGGAAGATTCCATCCAGGAAAGCGTCCGCGGCCCGCAAGGGCGCGTCCCGCCGAATCCTGCCGTCCGAGCGGCGCGGCATCAGCGGCCGTCACAAGGCCAAAAAGAGAAACGCGATATTATCTGTAATCGTTGCGGGCGTAATTGTCATAGTGGTCGGGGTGGTAATCCTTGCGGTTTATATGTCTTCCGAACCGAAACCCGAAAAGCCCGAGAGAATCGAAAGACCCAGGCCCGTATCCGACCCCGAGTATATCGTAGATGGACCGGGGCGGATCGAATCCGCCACCTTAAATATTGTAATGTTCGTAAAAAGCGTTGAAGAGTGGGACGGTGACGAGAAGCTGTACTCCTCGCTGAGTTCCACGCTTGACGGGGTTGAAAGATCAACCACTGATAAGGAAGTTCTCGAGGATGTTTCACTCGCCCGGGAACAGCTTGAGAACCGCCGCGACACCCTTTCAGAGCTTGCGGGCAGCTCGCTGATGCTGGACGTGCAGGCGCCGCTTACGGCGGGGGATGCCGCGAAGGTCCGGCGTATGCTGGGAGCCTATCCCAGGCTATACAGGGGATCGGAGTACGGGCGAAAGACATTCGTACCTTTTGAAAAAAAGATAAAAGCGGTCCTTGACAGCGCGCAGGTTCTCGACGAGCTCGGCCTGCCCGACGACTTGACCGCGCTGAGTGTGGAAAAGCTCGAGGATTTCAGGCGCGCGCTTGACGAGCTTGCTGAATTCCCCGAAGGGACGTCGTGGGCGAAACGCGTCGCCGACAGCAAGGTGAAGGTCCGGGCCGAGCTGGGGATGCGCAAGTTCAAGGCGGAAGAAGCGGCAAAGAAGAAGCGGCGCCAGGAATACGATATAGTATTGGTAAGCGGGAACGCGCTCATCGAGACCGGCCGGCCTGAAAGGGCGATTGGGCTTTTCCGAAATTTTGCCAAAAAATATCCGGGGACCGGGGTGGCCAAGAAGGCTGAGGCGAAAATCGCCGAGATACAGGCAAAGATGGAATCCGAGTATCTCGATCGGTTTCCACCGGTAGACGACCTCCGGGGCTGGACGCTTGAGGAGGGGATCGAGGCCACGGCTGCAGGCGGCCTCGTAACCTTGAGAAACCCGACGTCCGCCGAAAAATCAGCAGGGATTTTTAAAGGCAAGCCCGAGTGGCGTAATTACACTCTCAGTTTTTCTTTCATGCTCACAAGCGGCCAGCTGTTGCTCCACGTCAGGGCCGATTCCAAGGACAGCTCCCAAAGCAACGGGATAGATTTCGATACACCTCCCTTCAGACCGGGCGTCTGGCACACCGTCAAGGTGAAACTCTCCGGAGGAGTTCTTGAAATCACTTCATCGGTCGACGGGGTCCCGCACCAGCTTCCAATAAAAGCCGGCTCCGGCGGAGTCGGTTTCCGCGTCGCCCCCGGCGGCGAAGTAAAAATCAAGGACATAAAGGTTACCATTCCATAAGTCCGCAGTTGCCCGACCCATAATCGACTTGCGCGTTCATTATTCCCGTGGTAGGATTGTTTTTCGGATAAAGTTTTTGAATTCCGACGATTTATCCGAGGGTACACGCATGAGACGACGAATATTCGTTCTTGCCATACTCGGAGCCGCCGTACTCCTTGCCTTCGGTTCTTCCGGCCGCGCGGCAAGCGCCAAGCTCGCCAGGAAGATTATCGAGTATATTAACACCGATGCCGGCTCGGACAGGGAAGCGGTCGCGAAACAGGCGATACTGGATATGAAGCCGAAGCCGGAGGATATCGCGGAGGCGTTTTCAGGCCGCAAGCTCAAGAAATACAAACAGATCGAAATCGAGGAAGTCGACGTTCCCGGTACGGAAAAGTATTATTCAATAATCATCCCCAGGGGCTACAACGGGAGAAAGAAATTTCCGATGGTCGTCTGCCTTCACGGAGGCGGGAGCACGTCGGGCAAAGGCTACGAGGGCTGGTGGTGGGTGCACGGCCAGCTGCAGGATTACCTCGTCATGGCGCCGACCGTGGGCCAGTCGCACTGGTGGAAGCCGCAGGAAAAGAAAATATTGCTCAGGGAAATAAGACACGCGCTCCTGAATTTCGCGGTTGACCCCGACCGGGTTTGCCGCGGCGGTTTTCCCACCGGCGGCGCGGGCACGGGGGCCATCGGGCGGCGTCACCCGCACCATTGCGCCGCGCTCGGACCGGCCGCGGGCGCACCCCGCGGCGAGACCGGCGCCGACATGGACACCCGGCTTTTTGAAAACCTTACGAACACCTACATGCTCATCCAGCACGGTTCGAAAGACAACCCGGAAGTTTCCCGCCTGGCGGAGCATCGGCTGAAAAAGATTCCGGGAATGAAAGACCGTTTCAAATATATCGAGTACGAGGGGGTCGGGCACGAACATCCGATGGGGAAGAAGATCGAATATAAAAGCATAATGGACGGGAAAAGGAAAAGCCTTACGCAGGCGCAGGACGCGGCGGACTTCGCGAAGTTCATAAAGAAGAAAAAGAGGACGCCGCTGCCGAAGGAAGTCATATTTATTACCAAAGGGCCGAACGACCTTGAGAGCTACTGGTTCGACGTGGAGGCGGCGACGTACGTCGCCCGCGTCGAGGCCAGGGCCGAGGGGAACGAAATCAGGCTTACTACGAAAAATATCGCCGCGATTACGGTTTACCTCCACCCGAAACTCGTCGACATGGGGAAGCAGGTAAAAATCATTATCGACAAGAAGGAAGTTTTCAGGGGCATACCGCAGAAGTCCATTGAAACGGCGCTCGAGACGCTGAAGCGCGACTGCGACGCCTCGCGCGTTTTTCTCTGGAAAAAGCGGTTCGACCTGACTTCCGGCGGCGAAAAGGAAAAACCGGACGGGGAAAAGAAAAATTCCGGGTAAAAACGGGAGACGCTTAAATGGAGAAAGTGAATATCGCCCAAAAACTTTCGCTCTTCGACGAGCACTGGGTTCCGAAGATAATCGGCGAGTTGAACGGGCAGTACGTCAAGGCCGCGAAGTTCAAGGGCGAATACGACTGGCACCACCACGAAAACGAGGACGAGATGTTTCTCGTGGTGAAGGGGAGCTTCCGCCTGGAGACGCGCGGGGAGTCGATAGAAGTGGACGAAGGGGAGTTTATTATTGTGCCCCGCGGCCTCGACCACCGCCCGGTGGCCGACGGGGAGGTCCACGTCCTGCTTTTCGAGCCCGCGACGATATTGAATACCGGCAACGTGCGGACGGACAGGACGCTTGAAAACCTGGATTGGATTTAGAAGAAGTACCGAGTACCGAGTACCGAGTACCGAGTATCGAGTTCCGAGTACCGAGTATCGAGTTCCGAGTACCGAGTATCAATAATCAAGAGGGCGGACATTCTTGTCCGCCCTCAATGATTACTATAATATGACTCACGACGCATGATGCACGACACACGACGCGTTATTTGCCGATTGGCTTGGTGCGCGTGGGTTCGAGCTTGTAGCCTTTCTCTTCAAACTTTCTTATCTCTTCGGCTTTCTTTTCTTCCTCTTCGGCCTCTTCTTTTTTCTCGGCTTCTTTCTTCTTTTTTTCTTCCTCGAGTTTCTTCCACCAGTCCTGCCATTTCTTTACGATTTCCCTCTGCTGGGCGGCTGGCGCTTCCCAGCTGTACCCGAAATGCTTTCCTGTTATGGCGCGAAGCGCCTCGATGACCCCCCAGCGGACGAACCTATCGTCGTCTGAGGCGGCCGTCAGCAGGCTTGGGATAGACTTCTCGGCGTCCTTGCCGATGCCTTCGAGCACGGCTGCGGCATTGCGCTTGAGGAGGGTGTTGGTGGTGATGAGCGCGTCGGAGACTTTTCCCACGACCTTCTTGCCTTTTTCAATCAGCTTGGCCTTTGCGTAACGCCTGCGTCCCTGCTGGCTTTTGGCGCCGAGCCCGAGCTGGGAGATCCATGTGTCGACAGCTTTTTCCTCGTCGGGCAAGAAGGATTCTTCCTCCTTCTCGGAGGATTTTTCTTCGCCTTCGCTCTCCTTGGCCGCGGCCCTGGTTTTCTGTTCTTCTTTCCGGCGCTCTTCTTCGATGATCTGGCGCTGGCGCTCGCGCTCCTGTTCTTTTCTCAGGTCCTCGTCGACCTCGTAGCTCGAGGCGTTCTGGCTGGTGAATTCGATACTTTCAATTTTGTCCCAGGGTATTTTCACCGTGCCGACGTAATCCTTATTGACGAAGATGGCGATTTCTACATCTTCTGCGCCCTTCGGTCGTATGACCTCGCCGGGCTTCACGCCGGGCTTTGCGCCGGCGATTATTTGGCCCCTGATGCCGCCCAGCTTGGGGTTTTCTCCCTTGAGCTTGATCATATCTGCTTCAGCAAGGCCGACCAGAATCCCGAGCGCGCAGCAGATAATGAGCAACAGCAAAGATGACCGTTGCATAGCCTACTCCTCCCACATGTCCTGCAAGGCATATAATCAACAGTGCCATGATATATATGGAGGGTGCGAAATGCAACGAAAAAGTTGGCTAATTATTCGGCGAGCTTGCTGTCCCGGTCCTTGAGCCCGGGATCTTTGAAGGTTTCCTTCTCGATGCCGGGGGCGGCAGTCGACGGGAAGGGTTTGCAGGCGGGCGCGAAGGCGCACAGGAGGATAAGGAGAAGCATGATAAGGGCCAGTTTTTTCAGCATTATTTTTTCCACCGTATCGCAGCTTTGGAACATAAAAGTAAAAGCCGGGCACGTGTACCCGGCGTTGAACCAAACACAATGCAAGGCAGTTCGAGCCGACTATCTTTCGGTCGGGTCGGGCTCGAGGTCCATGAAAATGCGGTCGAATTCCTTGTGCATATACCGTATCTGTTCGCGGATCTGTACGAAGTGGCGGCGGTTGTGGTGCCAGTTCGTCGTGATGCAACCGCTGAACGTTACGATTATAAGTCCAAGCAGAAGCAGGCAAAGCTTTTTCATCAACAAGCCTCCTTCTCGGCCTGCGCTATCGGCGTGCGCCTAGTCTTCCTGAGTGAAATTATCATAACACCGCACAATGCGGCTGTCAAACGGAAAATATGCTATTCTTCGGGCGTTACTTCGAAGCAGGTGCCGCCTTCGAAATTGGTGATTTCCCTGAGCATCTTTATCGTGTTGTCTTTTTCGCGGTTGAACGTGACCTTGTCGACCGCGCTCATCTCCTTGTAGGTGGCGTCGTCGAGCACGGCGGTCGCGTGGATATAGGCCATGCGGAAGTAGTTGATATCGCCGACGGTCCCCGCGAGCTCATCGGGGGAGAGGACGTCGCGGCCTTCGGGCACGCCATCGGTCACGATGCAGATCATGTCGACATCCGTGAGGTCCATGGCTCTCAGGAGCGCGGTATCGAGCGCGCGGTTGCGGCCCACGGGGCGCAGTTTTTTTACGTACTTTTTTGCCGCTTCGCGGTTCGATCTGGTCATGGCGGCGAACTCGCTTTTCCACTGGCCGACACCGTCGCCGAAGGTGAGAATCATCAGCTCGGTCGACGCGGGGAGCCCGTCGATGAATTTATCCAGCCTCCGTCTGACGACCTCGAGCCGGCTTACCTTGGGCGGACCCTTTTTCTTTTCTTTCTCGGTTTTCGGTTTCCAGTCGGCGTCCGGGTCGACGACTTCGGCTCCCATCGACCTGGCGGCACAGACGACCACCGCGAGCCGCTGACTGAAAACCTTTGAGGGGAAAACCAGTGGCGCCTCGGCCTTGAATTCATTCCCGAGCGTTTCGCCCTTATAATTCGAGAGCGCGACGGCCGCGTCGTAGGCTATCCGCGGGTTCTTGTCCTTCAGCGCAGCCTTCAGAACTCCCCTGCCTTTTTCGAGCTTGAGTTCACCGAGAATTCTCGCGATCTGGCTTTTTACGCGCCACGATTTGTCTTTCTTGAACCTCTCGATTATCGTCCTCTCGGCGGTCAGGTGCTTTATCGAGCGCAGCACGCGAAGGAACAGCAGCCGCTTTGTTTCGTTCTTCTCATCGCCGAGCATGTGGGTTATTTTGATGATCGCCACGACGTCAGTCATGCTGCTCATCGCCTCGACGCCGATCTGGACGAACTCCGGGTTGTCGAGTTCCCAGAATTCTTTTGCGAGGGTTTCCACCGCTTTCGCGTTCTTCAGCTTCGCGATATCGCCGGCGGCCCGGCGGATCTTCTCGATATCGTTCTCTTTTATCCCTTCATCCAGCAGTTTCTTTGCTTCCTTGAGCGTAAGCGGTTTGGCGGGCTTCTCCCCCGGCTTTTCTTCCGGCTTGACCGGTTTTTCAGGCTTTTCGGCGGTCGGCTTTTTCGTTTTCGTATCGGGCTCGCGGAGGTTCTGAAGCTTCGTGAACGTTCCCCCGGTGGCCTTTGCCAGCTTCTGAAGCAGGTCGGCGGATTTATCAAACTCCTCGTTCAACCCGACCCGCACTTCCTCGGTGAGCGGGCTTGTCGTCTGGAGGGAGTGGAGCGCGGACGTTATTATCTCGACGGTGCGGTAACGGTTGAGGTGCTGCACGTTGTCCAGGATACTGTCGGCGTCCCGCAACCCAACCGTAGGCAGCCCCGATGAGACGAGCAGAATCGTATCGAGGTTTTCCTCGGAAAACGCGGACCTGAGCACCTTATACAGGTCGCGGTTGCCGCGCGGACGCAGCTTGGCCGCGCGTTCTTCCAGTTTTTTCAGATTCAACTCGCCCGCGGGAACGTAGCTGCTGACGTACGGGGAAACGACCGAGCTGAAGAAAGCGATCTTCACCTCGACGCGCTTGTCGAGCCTGCCCAGAAACTGCGCCAGCTTCTTTGCCGCGTACTGGAAGCGCGTAAGCACGTCCTTGGGATACTCGTCCTCGGGGGCGGGCGGTTCTTCTTCCTTTTCCTTTTTTTTCTTATCCCGCGTGCTTTTTTTCGGTCTCTTTTTTTTCTTTTCCTTCTTATCCTTTTCTTCAGCCTTATCTTTTTCCTTTTCCGGCGGTATACCCAGCTTGTCCCTGATCAGGTCATGGTCTGCGGCGGGGACGGGCATATCGTAGTCCATGTCGCCCGAGGCGTCGATCAGGATGCACATGTAGCGCGTAAACACTTTTTCGGGGTAAGTGCCCTTGTGTTTCGGGTCGGCGTAGGTTTCGCGCTTTATGCCGGTTATGGCTTCGAGGGCCTTGGCCGTCTCAAAGACGATTCGAAGGTCCTTGTCGTCCAGGAGCTTTTCCAGTACCTTTGTCGAGCGCTTGGCCTTTATCTGTCCGAGCGAGCGCAGGACCGCGATGCGGACGTCGCGGGAATCGTCATCGAGAGCCTTTTCGAGGCCGAGGATGATTTCGTTCGTCGCGTCCTTGTAAAACCCGAGCAGCCTCGCGAGGATGAGGCGCTTGTCGGCGGATTTTTCCTTTTTCAACCTGTCGAAGATAATCTTCCATGCGCGCGGCTCCGTGAGCCCCGTGAGCCCCTCGAAGGCCGCGTCCGCGACCAGGCGCGAATCCTCGAAAAGCGCGCGTTTGAGAATCAGCTTTACCGCGCGCGGGTCGTTCTGCTTGGCGAATTTCTTGACAGCCTCCGCGCGTTCATCCGGCTTCTTGCTCTTGAACGCCTTGTTGAACTGGGATTTTGCCTTGGCGTAGGTCAGTTTTTTCTCGGGCTTGTCGGGATCGTCGCCGGAGAAACCCGGCCCGACTGCAAGGGCAAGAACCGCGGCAATTACTATCAGGGCGATACGGCGCGTATGCATATTTTCCTCGTATATCTGGTTATTCGGTTGTTCAGTTCTTCGGTTTTATTTTTCCGTCTTCGTTTAGCGGGCGAGCTTGCTCGCCGCTTTTCTTTTTATATTATCAACGCGCCGCAATCGGCGCCGCTAAATTTCCTTTTTCTCCGTCACTCCAAGAGCTTTAATGACTTTTTCTGGAATTCGTCTCGGGCGCCCGTTGTCGTGGATGCAGGCGTGCTCTGTCGAGCCTTCGACAAGCACCCGGTCGCTGTCACTCGGAGTTATCTCGTATTCGAAAAAGACGCGCGTTTTCGTAACCCTGGAAATTCTGGTCCTGATCCTGATCTCGTCGTCGTATTTCGCGGGCGCTTTGTAGCGCGCGGTCGCTTCGACGACGGCGAGTTTTATGCCCTCGCTTTCAAGGTCCGAATATACGGCCCCCCTGGCGCGCATGTATTCGGCCCGCCCGACCTCGAAGTACTCGAAGTAACGCGAGTAGTAGACGAAATCCATGCGGTCGGTCTCCGCGTAGCGCACTCTGAGGATTGTGTCGTGATATTCCACCGGCGCGACTCCGGCAAAAATAGAGGAAAAGGCAATGCACAATGATAAACCGGCCCCGGATGGGTTCATGGGTTACGGGGTGGCTGCTGTGCTGGTGTGCTGGGGTGCTGAAGTGTTGAAGTTAAGAAGTTACTCTTTATGGCGGAGGAGCATAAAAGCCAGAATACTGCCGGCGAGACCGAGGAGGGATATAATAAGCCCGATGTGGAAGATTTGCGGGTCGTAACAGAACTCGACTTTTTTCGCACCGGCGGGGAGGGGGACGCCGCGGAAAAGCAGGTTGGCCTTGTATATGGGCGCTTCTTTTCCGTCAACCTTCGCTTTCCAGCCGCCTGCATAACTGTCCGTGAGGACGAGGAGGGAAGCTGCTTTCGAGCCGCTGATTTCGATTTCGACCCGCATCGGCTCGGATTTCACGATTGACGTCTTCGGCGCAGGGGAGCCGCTTTCCAGGGAAATGCTTTTGCCGGTCCCTGAAACAACCGCCTGCGTGCGCGGGTCGAACCGTTCGCTGAAAAGCGTTTCAGCCACGCTTTGGATATCTTTCCTGTTTATCACCTCATTAACGCAGTAGGCCCTTGGCAGCGCGGTCATGTTCATGCTCAGCATTATTTCTTGGTCGTAGATATCTACGATTTCATAATTGGGGTCGTTTTTTACGAACTGGGCGTCGCGGCGGGAGAGTATGTATTTGGCGCTGTAGAGGTCGAGCGCTCTTCTGCGTCTTCCGGTATCGGCCGCTTTCTTCCAGAACAGGTACTCCTCCGGCCGGGTGAACGTGGTAATCCCATGCACGGTCATGACGCCGAACTCGGCGCCGGTGTTTCCCCGGTACGTTCGCCGCCACCCCTCGGTCTCGATCTGCCTGTCGGGCACGCCCTTTCCAATCAGGCCGTCCTCGAAGGTTTCGTTTGCGATATAGGTATGTATTGGAAACCTGATGAGCCGGCCGGAAAGGTCTTTTGCGGCCAGTTCGTGCCCGAGAGGTTTCGCCCGTTCGGAGGTGTAGATTTTGCCGGATACGATTTCACCGCCCATCGCGCGCCACTGGAAAACGAAAAGCTCGCCGATGCAGACAGCGGCCAGAAATATCAGGAACAGCTTCCCGCCTATCCTGTTCTTTTCATAAAGAAAAGTAAGAAGCAGAACCGGGAGCAGGAGCGGGACCATGTAAAACCAGCCATGAGTTCTGTTACTGCTCAGCGCTTCGAGGTTCGTTTTCTCAAAACCGAAGGCAAGAAGGAGGATTGCCACGAGCGCGGCCGCCGCCGCCGCTCCGGTGAGGGAAAGTCCGCTCTTATCGTTGTCTTTTTCTCTTATTAAATCCAGGCCGAGAGCCGCGCCCATTGCAAGAAAGAACATGAAGAAGCCGAGCCATTTCTCGGGGTAGCGGAAAATACTGAAACCGGGGAGGGCGTAAAAAAGGATCGTGAACAGGCCGCCCTTTTTCCCCATCGAAAGGAGCAGGAAAAACAGAAGCGCGCACAGGATGAATACCGCTGTTCTTTTCTTTCGGGCGATAGCGAACGCGAGCAGAATCAATGGAAGAATCCCCAGAAACAACCGCCTGACGAACGGCTCGTCGATTCCCCGCGCGTGCAGGTTTTCGGACTCCTGTATTTCGCGGAAGCCCGCGAAGTGGACGAACTCCCCGAGCCGTGCCGTCCTGAGCGCTCTTGCGCCCGCGTCGTCCAGCGCCTGTCCGCCGCGGCCGGACGAGAGAAGCACGGGCACGGCGGGCAGAAGCGCGGCCGCCGATATCGTGAGCGCGGCAAGACCCAGGAAGGCGTACGACTTGACGAGAAGAAGATAGTATTCCTTCGCAGTGTCGTCCTGTTTTACGCGGATAATTATTCCGTAAATCGGGATTATGAAGACAAGTGCGTATGTGGTCTGGAGGTCGCCCTGGAGGAAGGCGAGCGCAAGGGCGATTCCCGCAAGGACTGCGCCGGAGAGTTTTCTGTTTACCATGCCGCGGTGGAAAAAGAACAATACAAGCGGTACCCAGCCGAGGGAGGGGATGAATAAATCGGTCTGCGAAATCATGAAACTTGAAAGCGAGAACATCAGCGCGCCGCAGAGTTTTGGGAGCGGGCCGAGCTTCCATTCGCCGAGGAAAAGGAACATGAATAACGCGGCGAGCAGGTGGTGCAGAATGATGATGTATTTGAACGCCGACTCGAACGGCAGGACGGCGTAGAGGAGGTGGAGCGGCGAGAGCACCCCCGGCGCGTAGGAGCCGTGGAACGGGTAGCCGCCCGCGGGGTACGGGTTCCAGAGCGGGAATTCGCCCCGCCCGAACGATTCGACCATGAAATGTTTCATGGGGTGGAGGTAGGCGTGGCAGTCGGAGTAGTAATAGGTCGCGTCCGTGAAAATCTGGCGCGAGAAGAACAGAAGCAGTATTAAAAACAGAAGCAGAAGTGCGAGTCTGGAGGAAAATCCTCTTCCCCGTTTTTCCTCCTCAAAATTATCCATATTCAGATTATAGGTCGTTTCGCATGGTATGTCAACTTGGCTGGAAGGATTTCCAGGATTGCCGCGCCTGATATTGGGCGGTCTATTTTTTCTTAATTTCTTTTGGCTTTGATGCCGGTTCGGGCACGTTGAATATCTTGGGCTCGGATGTCCACCTGGCTTTGTTTTCGTCTTTGCCTGCCGTTCCTTTGACCGTCACGCGCCACTTCCCGGGCGTGAATCCGGCAACTGAAAACTTGACGTTTATACTGCCCATACTATGAGGCCATCCTGCTTCCCATGGATTGGGTAAATAGGTCGCCGGGAGAGGCATTTGCCTGGTTTCGGCAACTTTGCCGGAATCGTCCAGCCGTTCGAGTATCATAACGGGGCATTCGTAGACCGTACCGTATCCATGTTGCCGATTTAAATTGAAAGATATATTATTATCATGCTGTGCAAAAGAATATAAAGTCACCAGGATTCCGTGGGGGTTGTTGGTGAGTTTTTCCCAGAGCCCGTTTCCCCCCAGCCGGATAATGGTGTACGCCAGCTCGTCCCGGGCTTCGCCCGGAGGCTCGACTTTATAGGCCTCGAGTAGAGCCGGGAGCGCATGGTTTGTATAGGCATAGCTGCGACTGCTTGCACGGCGAATAGTTCTTACGACTTCCCACCGTAATTCCGCGTCTTCGACCTTGAGAAGAGGAATCAGTTTATCAAGGATATCGATCTGCTCTTTTTTGTCCAGCATTCTGCTCTTCGGATAATTCTCATACGGGCGGCTCCAGAAGGAGCTGGAAAGAAAGCTCAGCGCCCGCCACCGGTCCCATTTGGGCTCGCTCTTGTCGACAGCTACTTTCAGCAGCAGTTTACGGCCCTCAGGGAAGCTGAACGATGGGGCGTTTGAATCAGGACCGTGGCGGCGGGTCGGCTTTATCTCGACGTAAAGTTTTACCGCCTGCCAGCAATCTTCCTGTATGCAGCTTTCCATTATCCATTGGAAAACTTTCCATTCGAGCGATCCCCAGCCCGTTTCTTCTTTTTTCCTGTTTAAGCTGAGAAAATAACTACCGCCGAACTCCTTGCGGTGAGTTTCAATCCACTTGAAGATCGCTTCGTTCCGTTCGACAGGGTCCTTAATCTCTTTTAGTGCAAAGACCTTGCCCACCGCGGTAATGTCCGCGCGGACCTTCTTGATCAACCCGTCCCAGTCCAATCCCGCCACGGGCACGAGGTAATAATCACCCGGGTTTATATACTGAAATGGGACCAGGACTTTTTTCTCCTTTGTCAGGTAGCGGATACCTGAGCAGACAAAACGCAGGATTTTTTCTTTTTTGGAACCGACATAGGTTTCAAGGAAAAGCACGCCTTTTTCTACCGTGTGAATCGGCGGTTTTTCATTTTCACGAGTGTGCCACCTCAGCTTCCCGAGGTGGTACATGTCTGCGCGTTTAACCCTGATAGTATCGCCGGCTTTGAAGCTCGAGCCTTTCAGTACTTCAAGTATCCTGAATTCCGCGGAGGTTTTTGGCTTTGCGCCGGGCGCTGTTTCGGGATGAAGTATACCCACCGGTTTGGCAATAACTATGTTCTCCGAACTGATTGTCAATTCGCGAATAGCGAGCGTGGGTAAATATTCCGCAAGAACTGCGTGCGGGAAAAATAGAACTCCGACGGCTGCAAGGAGCAGCCATTTGCGGCGCAACGGTTTCATTGCACATCCCTTTCGTTACAGCGGTTTGAATATTATTATATCACCTTTTACATAAAATTCAAACATGCAGCCTGCCGCGCGGCTGAATGGGCGGATACAGGTATCCGGGCAAGCAGCGCTTCGCGGTCGGTTTTCAGTTGACACTTATCCAATGATACTTATAATAAAACCGCTTGGGTATCAGCCGAACGGCTCAAAGAAGGGGTGTATCCCGGTCTCGACAACAAAGGACAGGACATGGCTATCCGATTAAAATGCAAGTGTGGTCAGGCGATGCAGGTTGATGAGAGCATGGCGGGCAAGACGGGCAAGTGCCCGAAATGCGGCACCGCGATGCAGGTGCCGAGCCAGAAACAGATAACGGAGTTCAAGATCAAGACCGGAGTCTACAAGAAGGAAGGCAGCAGTTTAAAGGAGGTCAAGACCGACCCGGACTCACGCGCCCAGACGGGGACCGGGGCGCCTGAGAAGACGAAAAGGCGCGCCCCGAAGCGCTCCACGAAAAGGCTGAGGGGCGGCAAGGTTGACACCGACGATGCCGAGGAGAAAACGCGCCTGAGAAAATCCTCCGTAATGAAAACGAAGAAGAGGGGCAAGACCGCCGTAATAAAAGGCGGCAGGGATAAGAAAGGCAAGGCCGGGAGCAAACGCGCCTCCGCAAAAGTTGGACGCAGCTCGCGCAAGGGCGCCGCGGCCGAGGGAAGTATCTCGGCCAGGTACGCGCAGCCGAAGAAAAAGTATGTTGTCCCGCTCCTGATTATCGGCGGCGTGGTCGTGCTCGGCCTCATCGGCTACGGCATTTTTTACAACATACGCGTAGGTCACGTGGACCGGCTCAAGCGGTTCAACGAATACGTAAAGACCACGCAGTCGTTTCGCGAGCACCTCGCGGAATACGCCGTTGAATATATGAGCACGCCTCCGGTCCTGGGGGCGTACGATAACGAGGAAGATGGCCCCAAGAGCATTATCGATCGCGACTGGAACAATAATATCGTCAATCCGTACCTTGCCGAAGGATTCATGGATTTCGGCGAGGACTACGATTACCAGAGCTATCTTGAGCTCGAAAGGCTCAAGGAAGCCTTCATCGGCGAAGACATGGCAACCGATATCCGGCTGTACACACAATTAAAGAATACAGATGACACAAGACGTGACGTGAGACGTTTCGCCGAGGTGAAGAAGAGAATCCGTGACAGGATGGTGCATATTTCCAAAAAGCTCAAGGAGGTAACGAAAGAATTAAGGGGCCAGTTTTATTACTACAAGGGCGGCGGTTAATCTAAAGTGGTAACCGGCTGGCCGGCTTTTGCAGTATTTACCGCGGTCGTCGCGGTGCGGCATTTCTTCCAGTTCCTCTACCGTACCCGCCGGGAAAAAGGCGCCGAAACCTCCGGGCTCGCAACCACTTCACTCCTTTTTATCTGTTACGTCTCAATCTGGATTACGGCCGGCGTTCTTATGGTTCTGGGCCTGCCGATGGGGGTGCTGTTTTTTTCAGGCGCTGCTGTTTTTGTCGCCGGGGTCGCGCTCAGGCTTGTTGCCATCGTTACGCTCGGCGCGTTCTACTCCGAGGCGATTGAAATCCGCAACAACCACAAGCTCATACGGCACGGCGTTTATTCGCTCGTCCGGCATCCGCTGCACCTCGCGTTTTTTGTAGAGCTTCTGGGGATGTCGCTCATGGCGCAGACACTGTGGCTTATCCCGCCGATGATCCTCCTGGCCGTCACAATTGCCGTCCGTAACCGCACCGAGGACGGGAAGCTTTCGGAAAAATTCGGCGAAGAGTTTCGCGGGTATTCCGCCCGCGTCCCGGCCGTAAATATCTTCGGAGGGGTAATCCGGAGGCTGCTGGGCCGAAAACAGTTGGATAAACCGGAAACTCAGGTATAATATTTAATGGTCGAAGAAGAAAGATTGAAGGTCGAAGCTATGGGCAGGTCTGCGTTTATTATTTTCACCGCGTTTCTGGTTATCTGCCTGGTCTCTTCCTGCGACCTGGAAACCGGAGATAAGAAAAAAAGCAAGGCCCGGACACCCTCCGCACCCCGGGCGGAGGTGCGCGCTACCGGCGACACCGCCGGGCAGGCGCGTTGCATTGAAGACCTGGAAAAAATCGCCGAGGCCGTTTCAAAATACTATTCCAAGCTGGGCGTGCCGCCGCCCGACCTCGAGTCCATCGTGGAGGAGGGGTTTCTTTCCGCCGACGCCCCCCTGGAGTACGGGGGCAAGCGCTACCTTTACATGCCGAGCGGGCTTGTCGTAAACATCGACGAACTCAAGGACCCGATTGTGGTCTGCATCCGCGCTCCGCACCGCCGCAAAGGCCGCCTTGTGGCCCTTCGGAGCGGCGCGGTCAGGTGGATGAGAGAGAAAGTGGCGGTAAGGACCATTGCCAGGCAGAAAATGGAATACGGGAAGCTGCTCAGGAAGCAATCGGAACCGGGCGAGGCATCCCGGCCGCCGGACGCTGCGGTCGTATCGGAGGGCAATCCGGATCTCGCCGCGGCGGGAAAGGCGTTTCTCGACAGCGCTTTCCAGTTGCTTGACAGGGGAGACGTCGAGGGCGCGGAAAAGGCGTACAGGGAATTCCTGAAGAATGTCGTGCTCGGCGAAACCGCGCAAAAGGTGGAGAGATTCAGGGCCGCCCTTAGAGCGGTTTATGAAAAAGAGAAAAAAGCGGCGGAAGAAAAAATCAGGCAGCGCGAAGCCGACCTGGCGAAGGCCGCAAACGACCTCGAGGTGGAGCGCGAGAAAACCGCCAGGGCTGCCGAGCTGGCAAAGAAAGCCGAAGAGCCCGAAAAGAAGAAGGAGGCCGAAGCGGCAGAGGAGAAAGACAAGAACCCGTACACGACGCGCCCGGAGTTTTTCGGCGTGGAAATCACATCCGACCGCGTGATTTTCATCATAGATATTTCCAGCAGCATGAGCGGGACGGTAAGATGGCCTCCCGCTGCCGATCCTCGCCGCCCCAATCCGCGCCGTCCCAATCCTCGCCAGCCCAATCCTCGCCAGCCCAATCCTCGCCAGCCCCGCCAGCCCCGTCCGGGCAGACAGCCGCAGGGGCAGTATGAGCGAAAAATAGATCTTGCGAAGAAAGAGCTTATCGGAGCCGTGAAAAAGCTCGGGAAGAAGGCGATGTTGAACATCTATTTCTTCGAATCGAGGTTTACAAAGTGGCAGCCCAAAATGATAAAAGCCACGAGCAAGGCCAGGACCGCCGCCATAAAGTGGGTCGAGCCCATGCAGCCCAGGGGCGGTACGAATATCTACGATACGCTGGAGGACGCGCTGAAGGACCCGAAAGTCGAAGCGATTTACCTCCTTTCCGACGGCCAGCCGGGCGTGGGCAAGTATATCCGTCAGGAAGATATTCTCCGGGAGATCAAGAAAATCAATAAGCGCAGGAAAGTGAAGATAAACACTATCAGCTTCGGGTATGACAGC
The DNA here is from genome assembly GCA_004376375.1 of Planctomycetota bacterium. GTDB lineage: Bacteria > Planctomycetota > E44-bin39 > E44-bin39 > E44-bin39 > E44-bin39. The sequence continues at coordinate 5,222 of SOJX01000010.1, read as the reverse complement.
GACCTGATGAAACAACTCGCCGAGCAGAACGACGGACAGTACGTATGCAAGAAGTGAATACGGATACGGAATTCAGGATTTTAAAGCCCGGCCTTGGGGCCGCGGGCAGGTCCGCCTGTATTATCGTTCTTGCGTTTATGTTTCTTTTCGCCTCCTCCTGCGGCTCCAAAACCGAAGAGAAGAAGAAAGCGGAGACTCCCGCCGCGGCCGCGAAACCGGCGGGTGCGGGCGATAGCGCCGCCGCCGGGCCTGACGACTGCACGGAGAACCTCAAGAAAATCGTCAATGCCGCGTTGAAATACTATTCCAGCCGCAAATTACCGCCTCCCGATCTTGAATCTCTGATCGAAGGAGTTTTTCTGTCTAAAAGCGTTCCGCTGGAGCATAACGGCAAACGGTTTCTGTACCTGCCGAGCGGGCTTGTCGTGAATACTGAAAAAGTCAAAGACCCGATTGTGGTCTGCATGCGGGATGCGCACCGCCGCAAGGGCCGCCTTGTGGCGCTACGCAGCGGCGTGGTCAGATGGATGAGGGAGAGGAGTGCGGGCAGGATTATCGCCGAGCAGAAAATGGAGTACGGGAAGATGCTTGGCAGTAAGCAGGCTTCAACCAAACCCGCTCCGCCAAAGGTCATAGATGGTTCAACGTTGGACAGGAAAACTGGCCCTAAAGCAGTATCAGAAGTTTCATCTGACGCCCGTGTGCCGTACTACAAGGCCCTCGAGCTTTTGAAGAAAGGTGATTTCGCTAATGCAGAGAGAGCGTTCCAGGAGTTCCTGAAAAAGGCGGCGCTCGACAAAAAGAGCCTGATGGTCGAGAAGTACAGGCAGGCGCAGACCCTCGCATGGGCCGTGGCGGAGAAAAGCCTGAACGACAGGCTGAAGGAAAAACAGGAATCCGTCGCCGGACTCGAATATGATCTTGCCGAGGAGCGGAAGAAGATTGCGGAGCTGTCAGAAGAAGCAAAAGAGCTCGATGAGAAGAAGCTCGAAGAAGCGGTCGAAAAAGTCCACGATAAGATTCTCGAGGACAGCAGGCTGAAGGCGCTTGAAAAACTTCTCGAAAAAAAAGAGTGGATATACAGGGCGATTTGCTATTCCGCGCTGAAGGCGTGGAAACACCACCGGGCGACGTGGCTCCTGGCCAGAGCGCTTCAGAAGGAAAAGCAGGAGATCCCGCTTTACTTCGTTCTCGGGTCGCTGAAGGAACGGCCGGATGCCGAGCTTGTGGTAAACGGCGGCAGAGAGCTCGTCGAGTTCCTTCTTTCAAAGCGGGTGAAGAATTCGTACTGGCACTCGCGTGTGATCGAAATTTTCATGAAGATGAGCGGGAAAAGGCTCGGCACGAAGTGGTCATCGTGGACGAAGTGGTGGAAAAAGAATATCGACGATTTCGCGGCCGCCGAGGAGCCCGAGTATTCCACCCTCACGGAAGAAGACAGGAAGCTGCTGAGAGAGCACGTCAAGAAGCACGGCATGCGTACCGGCCTCGAGGAAACGATAACTAAAATAACCTCTTTCCGGGAGACCGGGAAAGTGCTCGAGGTCGTTTTCTGTATCGACCAGACGGGCTCCATGACGGGCGTGATAAACGAAGTCAAGGACGAGATGTCGATAATCGTCAAGGCGATTTCGCAGGTCGTTCCGAAATACAGGCTGGGCGTGATTACCTACGACGACGCGATCAGGTTTTCCCAGCCGCTTACGGATTCCAGGAACCGGCTCGTCAGCGCGGTCAGGGCGATTACGGCGTCCGGCGGCGGCGACTACGAGGAAGGCGTCGACAAGGCGCTCGAGAAGGCGCTCAAGTTCGGCGCAATGGGCTGGAGCAAGAAAAAGAACGTCGAGCGGGTCGTCGTTATTATCGGCGATGCACCGCCGCACCCGGCGGACCTGGAAAAAACGCTGACAATGGCGCGTAACGCCCGCCTGTCGAAGACGCCCTTTATGATATGCACCGTCAGCACGAGAAGCGGTTCGTTTGTTCCGAGTTTCGAGAAGATAGCCGAGGAGGGCGGCGGCAAGGCCATCCTTCTCGACAGCGGCAAAGACCTTATCGCCCAGCTTATCGCACTCTCGCTCGGCGCCGAGCTCGAGGAGCACCTCGGCGCGTTCGTCGAGCAGCTCGTCGAAATCATCACCGCGCTGGAAAAGAAATAGTGCAAATACCGGCACGTGGTTAAGAAGTACTGAGTACCGAGTACCGAGTACACAGTTTCGCGTCATTCCCGCGGAGGCGGGAATCCAGGATTTTTACCGCGTAACGTCCACTACCTTGTAATGCAAGGTAGTGGGTTTTAAAGGATCAGGAACTGCAAAAAATTCTTTACGTGGCGTGTGTTTACAGTAAGTGTTTTGGGCGGCGGAGGAAGTTTACATTAAAGTTGATGCGTCCTTAAGCAGCGGCTGGAGTTTTTGGGGGCGGGAAATCCTGCAGGTGTTGCGTTCGGAAGAGGGGTCGAGAATCAAATTATGAATTCAGACATTATGAATGATGAAAATAAAACTCCCGGTACTCGATACTCGGTACTCGATACTCGGTACTCGATACTCGGTACTTGATACTCGGTACTTGATACTCGGTACTTCTTTTTGCGATATTCCCGCTAGCCTTGATAAATAGTGGACAATATTGTATTATCTAATGTTACGAAGTGCTTTGACTTTTGTTCATGAATTCACAAAGGCGACGGGATTTACCATGAGATACATTCTTACGATTACCGTGTCTGCCTTTATAGTTTGTTTTGGTACACAGGCATTTGCGCTTGATGCGCCAGGCGGTTTCAGGATTGACGACTGCAGCAGCACGACAATTACGTGGGGCTGGAACGACGTTAGCGGCGAGTCCGGGTATGACGTATTTGATAATGTTACGAATGCCGTAGTGGTCGCTGATGTCCCGGCCGGCATGGAGAGCGGATACGAGCCCAGCCTTTCCCCGAATATGCCCTATCAGCGGTATGTGAAAGCGTATGCATTCGAGAATCTGACTTATTACTATGATGAGAACCCAAGCTCTACCGCCTCTGCCACGTGGTTAACCACGGCACAACTGAGTATGACGGCACCACCCGCCGGGGATTATGTGGTTATCGCGACCTGTCAGTACATGCAGGGCGCCAGTCCGGAGATGAGGGTCCTGAAAGATGGCGTAACTGAAATCGGCTACGTAAAATACAGACATGGTGCCTGGCACCATGCCTTTATTGGCTCTGACTCTTTTACCTCCGACGGTACGTCAACTTACACGTACCAGCTTCAGGGTATGACTGCGTCCGGCTTTGTGCAGATCAAAAATTCGGCAATCATCGCGATAAAGATGCCGTCTTCGAGCTATTCCCTCGACAACCTGACCGAAGGATCGACGAATTCCACAACGCCGGTTCTGCATTCGCAGATGTCTGTTACGTCGCCCATCACGAGCGATTATCTCCTTGTACATTCGGCAAATTTCCAGTCAGACTGCACAACCGGTAACCCGTCCTCATTTATCAAAAGTGATACCCTTGGATTGCATATCGAGACGATGCGAAAGCCGAATCTCGCGTACTTTGCGACTGACGATTATTTTCTAAGCGGTGGTTTCCGGCCGGTTCTCGAGATTCTCGGCGATACGCAGTTCTCTTGCCATTATTACATAAGTAACGGCTCGGTGACCGCCTCTGAAAAAAACGTTCACATGGCCGCCATGCGGTTGAGCGACCCGATCTTCAACGGCTACGCGGTTCAGTCACATACCGGTGAAAAGTCTACGGGGAGTACCGCCATAACCGTTATCGAAAAGACTTTTAACGTCACAATCCCGCAGCAGTACCTTTTCCTTGCCTCGTGTGTACTGCGAACAATCCCGGCGGGGCATACCGCGAAGCGGCCCGTCGTATGGTGGGAGCTGGACGGCACCGGATACGACGAGATGCAGTTCTACGCGATGAGTACTTATGACCGCCCGCCCTATGCCGCCATGCGGCGGCTTTACCTGACTCCGGGCGCGCATACGATGAGAATGATGCTGAACTGTACTTTCGATACTGCGACCGCCTATGCCGGCAACTCAAGCATTATCGCGATTCCGCTCGAGAACATGATAAAGAACTACTCAAGCGCCTCAAATTCCGCCTCGGCGTATACGCTGGTAGAGGACCCGCTCACCGCCGAGTTGAGCGTTGTCCCGACTTCCCCGACTTCGGTTTTCGCAGGCGTTAATTCACCGCCGAACCCCTCTGAGGGGCTGACGGGTTCCTGCTTCGAGACAACGCGGAGCGTTTTTGATTGGGGTTATAACGATTACGGACAGCTGGGGATTGATCCTTCTCTCTGGCAAAAGAAGCCTGTACGATGCGGCCGTATCAGTAATGCAGTTTCCATCATAACCGGTTATCATTACTCTCTGGCCATCCTCTCCAACGGCTCTGTTCTGGGATGGGCCAGGAACAGCTGGGGTCAGCTTGGCAAGGGAGCAACATCATCATATGAAGCTTCTCCCGTTTTTATGTCCGGGATAACAAGTGCAGTTTCCGGGGCAGCGGGTAGTGATCATTCGCTGATTATTCTTTCAAACGGTTCCATAATGGCTTGCGGATACAACGGCTACGGCTGTCTTGGCGACGGAACAACTTCATTGCGTACAACTCCCATTCTTGTTCCCGGAATAACAAACGTTGTCTCCGTAGCGGCAGGCTCTTTCCACTCTCTGGCTGTTCTTTCCAACGGCTCGGTGCTGGCTTGGGGATACAACAACTATGGTCAGCTTGGCCTCGGAGATATCTCGCAGCGAAATTCTCCCGTTCTTGTGCCCGGGATAACGAACGCCATCTCGGTGGGGGCCGGCTATTCCCACTCTCTCGCCGTTCTTTCCGACGGTACTATGCGGGCCTGGGGCAGGAATTATAACGGTCAGCTTGGCGACGGAACCACGGACGACAGTCTTTCTCCCGTTCAAGTGTCCGGGATAACGAATGCCGTGTCGGCGGGCGGAGGTTATGCACACTCAATTGCCTTTCTTTCCAACAATTCCGTGCTGGCATGGGGGTATAACAGCCAGGGCCAGCTTGGGGATGGAACCACGGACCAGAAGACTTCTCCCGTTCTGGTATCCGGGATAACGGATGCCGTTTCTGCTGCCACGGGCTATAACCACGCGTTCGCTGTTCTTTCCAACGGCTCGGTGCTTGCGTGGGGGCAAAACGAATTTGGTAAGCTTTGGGATGGAACTGCGACAAA
>SOJX01000055.1 GCA_004376375.1 Planctomycetota bacterium | reverse complement strand
GCGGGAGCGGCGCGAAACCTTCGCCGCCTTTCCAGCGATGCCGTTTGGCCGGCGGTGGAACGGTGTCCGCGAAAACCAGCGTCCCGACGAAAAGAACAAGCACACCAATCATGATTGCTTTTCGGGTATTCATTTCATTTCCCCATCGCGGTTGGAATGAACGGGGTTCCTGCATTCTGACCGCCATCAGGATACAGGACGATTCTGCACTATTCCTGCTCTCATATGATGTCTAACACGATTTTGCCGGGCGGGTTTCGGGGATATCAGACTTTTTTATTTTACAATTCGTTTTGCTTCAAAGAGTTATGGTGGTGGGGGAAGTTTTATGCGAAATATTCCGAGATTTCTCATTTATATGGCGGGCACGGGGTTATCACCGCTGCGATTGGCAGGACGACAAAGATGCCGACGTATTCGTAGTCATGTTTTCTTGCGACGTTCGGGACATAATCGAGGTCGCAGCCGGGGTCAGGCGTTTCATGGTTGATGGTGGGATGAACCCATCCGGCTTCCATGTATGTTATCGCCGCGATGCCTTCGACGGCTCCCGCCGCCGAGATGAGATGGCCGATCATGGACTTGGTCGCGCATACGGGAACATCGCCCGCCCGATCCCCGAGAACCTGTTTAATGGCCATCGTCTCTATCGGATCGTTCTTCGGGGTCGAGGTGCCGTGCGCGTTGACGCACCCTACCATCGCGGAAAATTATTTTTCCATTAACCTGCTTCTTGCAGATCCCACACAGACTTTTCGTGGATGTATAATGGAGATAATCCCGTAATTTCTGGGAAACGGTTTTGCCGCACCTCGTGCTCGAATCCATTTAAAAGCTCCTTTTTTAATCCCCCCGGAAAATCAATCCGCAATCTCGCGGAATTCTTTTACCATTTCCGCCATTGCCCGGACATATTCCTGAAAAATCTTTCTGCCGGTTGCGGTCAGTTTGTATGTCGTATTCGGCTTATTGTTAATAAACCGTTTCTTCATCGTAATAATCCCGTTTTCGATAAGCGATTTCAGGTGTGTCGTCAGGTTTCCGTCGGTCGTGTTCACGGCTTTTTTCAGGTTTACGAAGCTCTCTTTCCCAGCGGTATAGAGGGTCGACACTATCCCCAACCTTATCGGAGAATGAATTATCCTGTTCAGGCTGCCCGGGTCGAAGCCTGCTTTACTCACTGTCCTTCTCCATGGTTTTCATGACGACACCGTAGGCAATCGAACCAAGTCCGAGAATTGTGCCGAGGATAATGAAAAAACAGAAAGGCGGAAGAAAGAGGGACGCACACCCTCCCACGCAGGCGAGAATACCCAGCACCCAGGTCCTCGAAAACGAAAAGAACCCGCATATCATGTAGATAATTCCCGCAATGATCATCCACAGGCCCGGAATCATCGACGGGGCGCCGTGGAAAGAAAGGGCGGCACTGAATGCAATACCGACGAGCAGAAGCAGCAGCCCGAATTTCAATATCTGCATTTCGATACCCGAAATATATTTGTCGGGATTCTTCCTGCTGAGGCGGAAATACATTAATGCCTCTATCGACAGCATGGCAAGAATGACGCATATCCACAATACCAGCATCTGCCACCGGGGCCTGCCCAGGAGGCAAAAGCTCGGTATCGTCCCCGCGGAAATACAGATGCCTCTTATCATCGCCTGTGTGCCGGAAAGGACCATTACTCTTCCTGATCGCTTCAGCCCTTTCTGTATGGCCTCGATATGTTTCTCCAGGTCGACCTGATCCATATCGCCTCCAAGCTCAAAGTACTTTGAAAAACAAAGTTATTGAGTGGAATTTACCAGAATTCCTTCACCGTGTCAAGAAGAATCTGAAAATACTCGTTATGCCTCAGTTATTGGTGGATATGGTTGGCCCGACGACGGTAGGCCCGACACTCCTGTCGGGCATTTGTAAGAACCCGGCAAGAGTGCCGGGTCTACCGATTACCCCCGTAACGGAGGATATGGCAGGCCCGACACTCCTGTCGGGCATTTGTAAGGACCCGGCAAGAGTGCCGGGTCTACCGATTACCCCTCGTAACTGAAGCATTGCACCTTCCCGAAGATTCATCTTGATAAAGGCGGATAGATACGGATAATACATCGTTTTAGAGGCAACCTGTCGGCTTTCCCGGCTGAAAAGCCGTGACGCGGGCGGCCGCATCGCGGACGTGCGTGCCGTCGGGCCGCGCCGGATCGGCCGACAGTGGAGGAGTGACCGTGCAGATTGTGATCGTAGGTCTTGGCCAGATGGGCTTCAGCCTTGCCGAAGAGCTCGACAAGGAAGGGCACGATGTTTCCGGTGTAGAGCCCATGCGTGACCGGGTGGAGATGGCGCGTACGCGGCTCGACATCATGGCGATTCGCGGGTCCGGCGTCAGCCGTGCCGTCTTGCGCGAGGCAGGTGCAGAGAAGGCGGATCTGATCGTAGCGGTAAGCGGTTCCGACGAGGTGAACATAGTCTCGTGCCTTATCGGGCGCAAGCTCGGCATTCAAAAACGCCTGGCGCGGATTGAGTCCCGCCTTCTTGTCAAAGAGATGCACGACCTGCACGGCATTCTGGGCATTGATGAGTTCTTTGCGCCGCGGCCGGTCGCGGTCGAGCACCTGACCCGTATTCTTACTGCGCCGGGTACGATCGAGTCGGCGGAATTCGCCGGCGGACGCATCATCCTGCGCGGGCTCCGGGTGGATAGTTCCTCGAAACTCACCTCCGCGCCGCTGTCGGATGTGAGAGAGACCTTTCCCGAAAAATTCCTGGTGACGGCGGTCCGCCGGGACCAGGACCTTGTCGTACCTACCGGTGACTTTCAGGTCAGGGAGGGCGACATTATATATGTAACAATGAACGTGGCAGCTTTCAGAAATTTCCTGTCCGCGTTCAACCTGCAAAGATTTCCCGACAGGCGCATTATAATATACGGCGCTTCGGAGGTCGGGCTTGATCTGTGCCGGAGACTGGCTCAGTTGAAGTACGATGTGGTGCTCCTGGAAGAAGATGAAGGGAAGTGCGAACGGGCTGCGGAATTCCTGCCTCTTACATCGGTGATACACGGCCAGCCGCTTGACAGCGGTCTGATGCAGGATCTGAAGATTAACCAGTCGTCGTTCCTGGGGCTCAGCAGGCGGACGGAGGTCAACTTCGCCAGCGCGGTCGCCGCCAAGCGCCTCGGTGCGCACCATGCGGTGATGCTTGCGTCAAGGCCCGAAGAAGTTGAGATGTTCGCGCGGCCGCCGGTGGATGCCGTAGTCAACCCCATCACACTCTCAGTCGGTGCAATCCTTCGTTCCGTCCGTGCCGGGCGCGTCATCATTCTATTCAAGATGGCCGGCCAGCGTGCTGAAGCGCTGGAGATTGAGGCTGAAGCAGGTGCGCCCGGGATTGGATGCCCGTTAAGCGAACTGGGCGACAAATTTCCCGCCGGCGCCGTGGTGGCGGCCATTGTAAGCAAAGAGGGAGCTCACGTTGCCAGCGGCGAAACTGTGGTCAACCCGGGCGATCACGTGATCGTGGTGGCATTGAATAAAGCTGTCCCTGATATAATCCGCCTCTTCTCCACTGAAGCCGCCGCCAGTCGGGCGCCTGTGAACGATGGAGAAAATTCTTGAACTGGCGTTCAGTCGGATACATCCTCGGCTCACTCTGTCTCGTCAGTGCTGCGGCGATGTTGCCCTCACTCGGTATCGCTTTGTTCGGCGAAGAAACATGGCGCATGAGGATCGTCTTCGGTGCCGTAATCGCCGCAAGCATTCTCGCCGGGTTTGCCTTGCGCCGCCTCACGCGGGCCCATCGCTACGACCGCATTACCCCTGCCGACGGATTTGCGGTTGCGGCGTTCGGCTGGATGCTGATGGCCTTTATCGGGGCGCTTCCATACTTTTTCAGCCGATCAATCGCTGGAACGCCCGGGCTTAACCTCGGGTTCGTCGAGGCATTTTTCGAATCCATGAGCGGTTTCACAACGACGGGCTCGACCGTTTTCGGGACCGCGCTTGGCGACGGTGGTTTCGGCCTCATCGGGTCGTTGCCAAAGTCACTTCTCTTCTGGCGCAGCATGACACACTGGCTCGGTGGCATGGGGATCGTGGTGCTCGTGTTGACGATCCTTCCGGCGTTGCGCGTGGGAGGATACCAGCTTTTCCAGGCCGAGGTTCCGGGCCCCACCGCGGAGCGCCTCAGGCCTCGCATCCGCCAGACCGCGGCCATTCTGTGGGGCGTTTACATCCTGCTCAGCGCGTCGGAGACGCTGCTTCTCTGGATCGGGGACATGCCGCTTTTCGACTCGCTGTGCCACACGTTCGGCACGATGGCCACCGGCGGCTTTTCGCCGAAGGACGGCTCGATCGGCTACTATGCGCGAGTCGGACACCCGCACGCGCTCTATTTCGAAATCGTCATCAGCGTGTTCATGTTCCTTGCGGGCTGCAGCTTCCTTCTCCACTATATGGCGTTGAAGGGCCGGCCCTGGGCGTACTGGCGAAATGCCGAGTTCCGGCAGTACATCAGGCTCCTCTTAATTGCCATTGTGGTGCTTACCGTCTTTACGAGTATTAGCGTGTACGACTCAACCGGGGAGGCGTTTCGGAAGTCAGTGTTTCAAACGCTGTCGATAACCACCACCACGGGATACGTCATCGGCGATTTCAACGCCTGGCCGGGCGCGTGCCGCGTCCTGCTCCTGGCGCTGATGTTCTGCGGCGGCTGCGCCGGCTCGACCGGCGGCGGCCTCAAGCAGATACGAATTATGGTCGTATTCAAGTACATATATCGCGAGTTGATGAAGCTTGTGAGGCCTAATCTGGTAAAACGAATCAGGGTCGGCGAAACAACCATGGAGGAGCACACCTGCGCGAACATTATCGGCCTCGTCCTCCTGTGGTTTACCATCTTTGCGTTGGCGGTATTCGCCCTTACGATAGTGCTGGGGCTTTTCGGGTACGGTGACGTCCAGTTGGATACTTCGTTTTCCGCCGTGGCCGCGACTCTGAATAACATCGGCCCGGGGCTCGGCGACGTGGGCGCGACGTCGAACTACGGCTGGATGCCCGCGCCCGCGAAAATTATTCTGCTGCTCTGCATGTTGATGGGCCGTCTCGAAGTCTATGCCGTGATAGTGGTGCTGCTGCCGCTTGCATGGCGGAAGTAAGACAGGCGTGTTGTGCCTGTGCGGTCTACTTTGGTTCCTGCCGGCAAAAATCTACCGAAGAATTTTTATTTTTGAAAACGTCTGTCTGGTGATTGCATTTTCAGCGAATCGCCCCGGCCCCGGCCCGGTTTCCTGCCAGCCGCGAGTATTGAGCGGATGACCTGCTCGTGCAGTTCTTCCGGCGGCCGGCGGGAGGTCTTGGGATATATCTGGTAATGCGCGCGGCAGGACAGCGGGGTCAGGTTGGGCATTATCACGTTGGCGCCGACTTCGAGTCCGCCCTCGAATCCGCAGGAACTGACCGAGGCAAGGGAAGTCGTCGAAGGCAGGTTTGCCTCGGGGCACAGAATCCTGGTCAGCGCGAGCGCTTTATGTGTCATCAGTTCGGTATTGGGAACCTGCTCCGGGATGGGATTCCTGTTATCGTGGAATTCGCGGCCGAGCGGAGTCCGGGGATGCGGTACGTAGGGCCCGACCCCGATCATGTCCAGGTCGAGCTCGGCAAAAAGCTTGAGATCGCGCGCGACGCTTGAATAGGTCTGACCTGGCAGACCTACCATTATCCCGCCGCCTGTTTCATAGCCGAGCTCACGCAGCGCCATTAGTAGTTCAGTACGCGTGGGCTCATCCTGCCGCCTGGGCGGATGTATCCGGCGGAAAAGCTCCGGGTCCGAGGTTTCGATTTTGAGAAGATACCGGTCCGCTCCCTTTTCGCGCCATAGCCGGTAATCTTCGAGCGGGCGCTCGCCGACACAGAGCGTAACCGCCAGCGGATGAGTTCGCTTTATGGACTGAACGATATCACCCAACCATTCGGCGGGCATATTATCATCTTCGCCCGACTGAAGAACTACCGTTCCGTAACCGAAAGAATGCGCCGTGGCTGCGCATTCGAGGATTTCCTCCCCGGTCATCCGGTAGCGGGTGATATTTCTGTTTCCCGAGCGGATTCCGCAATAGGTGCATCCGCGCACGCACTCGTTGCTGAACTCGATAAGGCCGCGCAGATGGACCTCGTCACCCACGTGTTTCAACCGAATTTCATCGGCCAGGGTCCAGAGCTCCTCGAGTTTTGCCTCGTCCTCTTCCCGAAGCAGCTCGACAATTACCTGCTCGTTTTCCGTGGCCCGGACGTGGAAACGGGAGCAGGTCATGGCGGGCTGCCTCCAGTTACCGGTTCGGTATCGACGCCGCTTTCCGATAGGCTTCGAGCGCGGCCGGAAACGGCTCCAGGGCCCGTTCGAAAATCCCCAGTGAGTACGCGATGGTCAGGCCGTAGTTGGTTATCGGCACATCCGCTTTCCGGCAACGCAGTATGCGGTTGAGCATTTCACGGCGGTTGAACATACAGGCCGCGCAGTGCACGACCAGGCTGTAAGGCGAAAGGTCGTCGGGGAAGTCATGCCCCTGGACGTGGGTGAACTCGAGTTTTCCGCCCACGTACTTCTTCAACCAGCGGGGAATTTTCACACGGCCTATGTCTTCGTCAATTGGATGGTGGGAGCATGTTTCCGCAATCAGTATCTTGTCATCGGGTTTCAACTGCTCTATGGCCAGCGTTCCCCGGACCTGTTCGGATAAATCACCCTTGAAGCGGGCAAACAGAATAGAAAAGGAAGTTAGCTTAATCTCGCACGGGGTGTCGGCCGCGACTTTCTCAAACGCCTGGGAGTCCGTAACCACGATCCCGGGCGGGTTCTTCAGACAGCCGAGCGCCTCCGGTAAACCGGCGTCCGTTACGACCATGCAGGATGTGCGATGGTCAAGGAGGTCGCGGATGGTCTGAACCTGCGGCAGGATAAGCCTGCCCTTGGGCGCTTCCTTGTCAATGGGCACGACCAGTACCGCTATTTCCCCGGGCGCAAGAAGGTCGGCGAGGATGGCAGGATTATCGATGAAATCATCGGGCGCCGCGTCAAGCAACGCCTGCCTGAAATCAAGAACCCCCGTACCCGGGGCCGCCGCGGTTTTTACTACCTGAATTCCCTGGTCGACCAGCCGGTCTACCAGTTCGGTGGCGGGTTCAGCAACATCGATCTTGTTGAAAACGGCAACAACGGGAACATTCCGCGATTTCAATTCAGCATGCAGATTTTTTTCGAACTCCCCCCAGCCGCCATCCGAAATAATGACGCCCAGCTCGGTGCGGTCGAAGACCTGACGCGTCCTTTTGATTCGCAGCTCGCCAAGCGCTCCCAGGTCATCGATACCCGCGGTATCTATGAAAAGCACCGGGCCAAGCGGCAGGAGCTCCATGGGTTTTTCGACCGGGTCGGTGGTGGTGCCGGCCTGGTCGGAGACGATAGAAACCTGCTGGCGGGTAATGGCATTCAGAAGGCTCGACTTGCCGACGTTGCGCCGGCCGAAAAGCCCTATGTGGAGCCTGAGTCCTTTAGGCGCGCTCTTCATCGTTGCCTTTCTCAAGTATCCGCATCAGAAATAAACGTCTCTTTCCCCGCCGATGATTTTTTCGATATTGTCTCTGATCGCAAGTTTCATTCCGTCGTCTGCGACCCCGTTACGGGTGATTTCGTTTATAAGGCCGTAACCGGATTTTTTCAGGGCATCGTCGGCGTAATCTTCGAGATATTCGGCAAACGAGTAAATCCCATTCGGCAGGCAGTGATTCTTGATGAGCCCAGGCCTAGCGAGGTCCATGAAATCCCCGCCTACCCGCCCGAGGCGGTAGCATCCCGTGCAGAAACTCGGAATATATCCGTGGGCGACAATGTCTCGAATCACTTCCTGCAAAGGCCGGTGGTCTCCCAGAAAGAACTGGCTTCCCGCATCCGATTCTTCCGGCTCGTTGTGCATGTAGCCTCCGGGGTTGGCCCTCGAGCCGGCGGATATCTGCGAGATACCCAGGCCGAATGCTTCCCGGCGCATTTTGGCGCTTTCGCGGGTTGAGAGTATTATTCCGGTGTAGGGCACGGCGATCCGCAGGACTGCGATGATTTTTCTGAAATCGGCGTCGCTTACGGGATACGGAGGGTTGCGGCTGATATCGGAGCCGAGTGCCGGCTCGAGCCGCGGCACGCTGATAGTATGCGGGCCGATGCCGTACGACTTTTCCAGTTTATTAATATGCTGCAGAAGAGCAAGAATCTCATAGCGCCAGTCTGCAAGCCCGAACAGGATGCCGATGCCGACGTCGTCGAACCCGCCTTCAAAGGCGCGATGCACGGCCTCGAGCCGCCAGTTGTAATCCCGTTTCCGGCCGGCGATATGCAGCTTTCCGTAGGTTTCCTCGTGATAGGTTTCCTGAAAGAGCTGGTATGTTCCGATTTTATATTCGTGCAGCTGCTTGAACTCATCGACGGAAAGCGGCGCAACGTTTACATTGATTCGCCGGATATTCGCTTTCGGAAGGCGTACGGAGTATATGGTCTCGATGCATTTGAATACGTATTCAAGGCCTTCATCGGGGTAGGATTCTCCGGCGACGAGCAGTACCCGTTTATGCCCCCGGGAGAGCAGGACCTCGGTTTCCTCCCCGACTTCCTCCTGCGTCAGGACTTTTCTGGCGAGTTTCTTGTTCGAGCTGCGGAATGCGCAGTAAACACATTCGTTGTTGCACAAGTTGGAGACGTACAGAGGGGCGAAGAGCACCAGGCGGTTGCCGTAGATTTCGTTTTTTATATGTCTTGCGGTCGCGAAGACCTCCTCGAGCAGTCCGGCTTCGTCGACATGCAGGAGCTCGAGTACTTCCCTGTAATCAATTCCGTGAAGCTCTCTTCCCTTTGCCAGTATTTCGCGAATCCCGGCTTTTGAAGTTTCCAGCTTTCCGTTCAGCTCGTTCAGGATTTTATCATGGTCGATTATTCTCATGGTGTAATCCGTTACGATACATAAAAGGGGGCGGAATATTTTCCGCACCCCCGTGATATTCACGCCCTTGACGATAATACGGCTCTGACGCGGCTCATCTCAGCTTCTGGCCGTGTAGGACGTATGCAGAAGCTCGTGGCTCCTGCGCCCGCCCGGTTTGCCGAGGAATTCTTCGTACAGTTTCTGCACTTCCGGGTTTTCATGGCTTTTACGCAGCTCGAGCGATTCGTCTTCTTCATAAATGGCTTTTGCGCGCTTCTCCCGGATTTCCCGGTTCGTCGGAATCGGCTGCCCACCGCCTCCCAGGCACCCGCCCGGACAGGCCATGACTTCGATAAAGTGGTACGGGCTTTCGCCTTTTTCGACCTGCTTCATAAGCATCCTTGCGTTTGCCAGGCCGTGGGCGATTGCCACCTTGAGGCTTACGCCCTCAAGAAATTTCCAGTCGTCGACGCAGTCTTCAATCTTGATTGAGGCTTCCCTGACTCCTTCCATTCCCCTTACGGCCGTGATATTCAGGTTCTTGAACGGAACCTCGCGGCCCGTTATAATTTCATACACGGTGCGGAGAGCGGCTTCAGCAACGCCGCCGGTCGCGCCGAATATAACTCCCGCGCCGGTGTGTTTTCCCAGGATCGAGTCGCACTTGGAGTCTTCAAGGTTCTTGAAATCGAGTCCGGCCTGTTTTATCATGCGTCCGAATTCCCGCGTGGTAAGCACGTAATCAACGTCCTTGTAGCCGCTGACTTTCATTTCCGGCCGGTTGGCCTCGAATTTTTTCGCGGTGCACGGCATGATCGACACAACAATCATCCCGGCCGGATCGATCCCGGCTTTTTCGGCGTAATACGTTTTCGCAAGCGGCCCGAACATCTGCTGCGGGCTCTTGCAGGTCGACAGGTTATCGAGAAGCGAATGATGCTCGTGCTCGATATATTTTATCCAGCCCGGGCTGCAGGACGTCAGGAGGGGGAGGGCGACCGGCTTCTTGTCCAGGAGCGCTTTCTTGAGTCGCAGTAAAAGCTCCGTTCCCTCTTCCATGATAGTAAGATCGGCCGTGAAGTTCGTATCGAAAACAGCGTCAAACCCTATCATCCTCAAGGCGGTCACCATCTTGCCGGTAACGCGCGTGCCCGGATCGAAGCCCAGCATTTCGCCGAGCCCGACTCTTACCGCGGGCGCCGTCTGGACCACCAGGTATTTATCGGGATCGCCGAGGTGGTCCCATATTTCGGCGATATAGTTGTGCTCCACGAGTGCGCCGGTCGGGCACCGGTTTATGCACTGGCCGCAGCTCGTGCAGACGACCTGGTCCATGGGCCTGTCCATAAAGGTGGAGATTTTCATTTCCGCCCCGCGGTTCGCAACGCATAACGCGGTGACATGCTGGAGTTCCGCGCAGGTTCTGACGCAGCGCTGGCAGCGGATGCATCTCGAGCTGTCTTTTCTTATCGACGGTGAAGATATTTCAACTGATTCGTCGGTAACCAGGCTGATAAGCTTCGGGTTGTCCACGCTGTATTCTTCCGCCAGCCCCTGCAGCTCGCAGTTCACGTTCCTGTAGCAGTGCGGGCAATCGACGTTGTGTTCGGAAAGGAGGAGCTCGATAATGGTGCGCCTGCACCCCAGCACGCGGGGCGTGTTCGTCAGGATTTCCATCCCTTCCGTCACGGGGGTGGAGCAGGCCGTCGGCAGAGTCTTCATGCCTGCCTGTTCGACGACGCAGACCCTGCAGTTGCCGGCCACGCACAGGTCGTCATGGTGGCAGAGCGTCGGGATCTGAATGTTTATTTTCTTCGCGGCATCGAGGATTGACGCGCCTTCCTCGATACTTATCGGTATATCGTTTATTTTCAGGTTTATCATCCCGCCCATATCGGTTCTGCCTCCTAGAAGTGCATCATTTCTTCCCTGAAATTGTCCACGATGGATATGAAAGGATTCGCCACTGACTGCCCGAGACCGCACTTGGCCGTTATTCTCATCGTTTTCGCGACGCGAATCAGGTCGTCCAGATATGTATTGGGAAGTCTGCCGGTCTTGACGGCCTCGATTCCCCTGAGAAGCTGCTGACAGCCGACGCGGCAGGGAGTGCACTGTCCGCAAGATTCCTCGGTGAAGAATTCGAGGTAGTTCTTCAATACGTTGTACATCGAGCGGGAACTGTTGAAAAGCATCATCGACCCGCCGGTGGGCACTCCTTCGAAACCGAGGATCGTGTCTTTGAATTTCTTGCGCGGTACGCACTGGCCCGATGCGCCCCCGACCTGCACGGCCTTGGTGGCACCGTCTCCGAATATGTTCACGAATTCGTCGGTCTTCATTCCGAGCTCGAGCTCGAACATGCCTTTCAGGCCTGCGTCCCCCGAGATACAGAAGACTTTGGCGCCGTGCGAATACTTCGTTCCCAGTTCTTCGAATTTCTTCGGACCGATGGAAATAATCATCGTCGCATATACAAGGGTCTCGACGTTGTTCACCACCGTCGGTTTCCCGCGGAAACCGACGGTCGCCGGGAACGGAGGCTTGTTGCGGGCCTCGCCGCGATGCCCCTCCATCGATTCGATGAGGGCCGTTTCTTCTCCGCATACGTATGCGCCTGCGCCAAGGCGGAGTTCGATTTTGAAATCCACCGACTTCGATGTCAACAGTTTGTTGAATTCGTCGATTTCCCCGAGGAGATCTTTTGCCATGTAGGAATATTCGCCTCGAAGATATATGAAACCGCGGTTCGCGCCCACGGCTTTAGCGGCGATGGCCATTCCGAGGAAAACCTTGCCGGAGCGCCTGTCAAGAATTTCACGGTCCTTGAAAGTACCGGGCTCGCCTTCATCGGCGTTGCATATTATGTATTTTTCGTCGCCCTCGGCCTCTCTGGCATATGTCCACTTCCGGCCGGTAGGGAAGCCTGCGCCCCCGCGGCCGCGCAGGCCGGAATCGGTAATATCCCGGATAATCCGGTCGGGTGTCATCTTAATAATTTTCTGCAGAGTTTTCTCTGTGGGTAATTCGCTGAAGATGAGGTCGACCCTTTTATGCGAATCAGATATCTTTTTGGGGAACGGGGACCGGGCCATGATGCCCTCCTTCTATGTGTATTCGCTGATAAGCGCGATTGCCTTTTCCGGGGTGAGGTCGGTATGCGGAGTGTCATTAATGAGCATCGCAGGCCCTTTGTGGCACCACCCCAGGCAATTGGCCGTTTTAAAGGTGAACTTGCCGTCCCGGGTTGTTTCACCGGCCTTGATCTTGAGAAAATCTTCAATCGCCTTTATGATCTCGTCCTTGCCTTCGATATAGCAGGAAATGTTCTTGCAGACGCGGATGGTGTTCTTTCCGTTATACCCGATGGGGAGAAATTCGTAGAAAGATGCGACGCCGAAAACCTCGGCGCTGGAAATGTCGAGCGCCCCGGCGATTTCCTTCATCGCGGTATCGGTCAGGAAACTGTTTTCCTTCACCACCTCGAGGAGGATCGGCAGGAGGCTCTCGCGGGCGTTGCCGCGTTTATCGAGCGCGTTTTTCACTCCCGGGTCCGTTACGGGTGCATTGATGTCAATCACCAGTGTCTCCTTTCATGCTGCCTCGCTTTTAAACAGTCCGGCAGCGGTGCAGTCAGCGGATATTATACTCCTCCCGCCGGAGATTACAAGCTTTGGGCCGGTCTCTCGGTTTTTTACGGGTTATGCGGGATGTGGCCGCGCAAACGGCGGAGGATCAGAAGCGCGTCGAAGGTGTCGACCTTGCCGTCGGAGTTCAGGTCTGAGACATAGCGCTGCTGCGGTGAAAGCGTGTCGAGCCCGTGTTCGAAGCGGGTGCAGAGAGCGGCGTCTTCGTCCGTAACCTCGCCGTTGAGATCGGTATCGCCGAGAAGGAGTTTTCTCAGCTGCGTCGCGGTGAGGGTAAACGTCCGGGTGTCGTCGCCGATTGCCGCGTATTCGTGGATGCTGTATCGCGACATGTCTTTAATGATGCCGTCGGCATCGTCGCGGATGTAGAAGCGCCAGGTGTCGCCGAGCTCCTCCGGAACCAGCCACGACAGGTTTACCAGTCCGGCGGCGTCGGTGGCGTGTACGGTGAGCTTCCAGAATTTTGTGCCGCCGACGGGCGGGAAGGGCCGCGTATCCTGCGTGTACGGGCCGCGGAAACGCCCCCACTCCGGATGGTCGAAATACGCCTTTATGTAGCTTGTCGAGAGAGAGCGTATCTCTACCACGTCTCGGTTGTCGTATCCTTGCAGCGCTCCCCCGCGTACGGCCGCGTAGGTCGAGGTGTCGGAGTAAGGCCCGGTGTAGGCGCGGATCGGCAATCGCCAGTACAGCGCCGGCGGCGGCAGCGGTTTCGGCGCACCGGTCGGATTGTACATGGTTATCGTCCCATTGTTTTCTATCGCGTGAATCCAGAAGCTTGCACCGCCGGGAATGATTTCCGAGCCGTCGGGTGACGCTGTGCCGTTGTCCATGCACCATTCGTAGTGATACCCCGGGCCGTCCCACGGTCGCCAGTGGGTGGTTTCGCAGTTATCCAGGCTGACGTTATCAGTCCAGGAAATACTGCTCGTGTACGGGTTGCGTAACAGGTTCCAGCCCCAGTATATGATCTCGTTGTCACCGGTGCAGGTGACGTCGATTGTAATGTCTCCCGCGCAGTCAAGGGTTTCACCGTTGAGAGTCAGTACGGTATCCGGCAGCCACGACCAGATAATGTAGCCTATGTTGTCGAGCGGCGTTTCACTCGGTTGGACAAATACCCACTCGTTGCCGATTTCATTCCAGTAGTATATATAGAGGTCGCCAATTATGTCGTCGCCGAAAAGCTGCAGGAATGACCTGCCGGCCGGGTTGATCGGCAGCTCGAGCATGTGATAGCCTTTGAACGGCAGGTTCTGCAGGTATTTCGCGATGAGGAAGTACGCCTGCTCGGTCGACCAGTCGCCTTCCTGTCCGATGTCGTTTCTGAACTTTATCTGCCAGTAATAGGTCACGTTCGGCGTGAAGCCGGCGCCGCCGAAGGGAATCGCCTGGCAGCGGGAGTCGGGTGCCGTCGATGCGATATCTATCCATCCGGAGCTGCAATCAACACTTCCGAAGTTGGGGTCGTCGTCGATCTCTATCCACGCCGCGTTCGCGTTCGACGGCGCGCCCGCGTCGAGATAAATTGCCGAAAACGACACCGGCCCCGGCGCCAGCTGGTCGGGATTTATTTTGCCCCTCACCAGCAGGCTTACCGGTTCTGTCGGTGCCGGATCTACAGGCGGCTCTTCGACGGTTACGTCGTTACCGCCGTCATCCACTTTCGCGGTTCCGCTGTTGCCGCAGCATGACGTTTGTATCGGGCATGTACCGCCGATGCCGCCCGACAGGTCGAAAATGCCCGGCGGTCCGTTGATGTCTTCGTATGAGAAACTTCCGGCCACCGCGGATTTCAGGTGGGCCATACCGCCGCCGCCTCCGCCGCCGGCCTTGGTCGCGTTGCAGAAGCTTCCGCCGTCACCGCCGCTGACGTCGAAGAGCGGGTTTCCGTTACGGATAAAATAATCTCCTGCATTAGAGCATGTAAGCTCGACAAAGATGTAACCGCCAGAGCCGCCGCCGCCCGCGCCGGTTACGTTGTTATCTCCGCCGTTCCGGCCTCCCGCCATAACCGTTCCGCCCGCGGTGTAGACGCCACCAACGGTAATTTTGATTGCGCCGCCGCCGTAGCCGCCGCTGGTTCCGCCTGCACCGTCGCCGCCTTTGGAGCCAAACTGCAAGTATTGGAAGTTATTGCCGCGGAATTCATCACAACCTTCTCCGCCGCCGCCCGGTACGTCTGCCGCGTTTCCGCCATGCCCCCAGAACGCGCCGCCGCCGCCGCCATGATTGGAAACGCCGACCTCTCCGGCATTATCGCCTGCTGGGCCTGAAATTGCCTGGATGATGCTTGTGCTGGTCGTAGTGAAATTATTCGCGACGTTAATAAGAAACGATTCGTTGTCAGCCATTTCGCCAATGCTGATACTCGCCTGGCTGCCGCTGGAGTTTCGCATCTCGAAGCTGCCGGCAATATCCAGTTTGAATGCCGTTTTCGAAACTATACCGGCGTTGTCGAGGAAAGAAGTCATGCCGCCGCCAACCGCTATCAGAGTAACGTTATCGCCGCTTGCGAGGAAGCCTCCGTCGAACTCGAAAGCGTCGCAGGTTACGACCGGCGACGCGCCGGAGCCGCCGTAGTAAATCTCGCCGCCCCGGTTATTACCTTTTCCAACGAACCTGCCGATAACGTTAATCGCGGTGCTGCTTCCGCAGCAGAGGAATTTTCCGCCGAAAATACTAAAGTCGCCATCAACATTCAGGCTGCTGTCGGTCGGCAACGTAACCGTAAGGTTGTTGTCTTTTTCGATAACAAGGTTGTAATATGTGCCAACCGGTATCGAGTTAACGTTGTCGGTTCCGTCATAGGTAACGGTACCGCCGGTGAGTCCGCCGAAGCCGAAGCTCGGGTCGTCGTCGGCGATGTACAGATTCCCTGCAGACATTTCGAGCGTTCCGACGTCGAACTCTCCGTCCGTATCAACCGAAGCGCCGGCGATTGTGAGAGTACCGCTGCCGGTGACGTTTTCGGTTATCTGAATAGTGCCGCCTGCTCCGGTAGTGCAGGAGTTGCCGGCATTGATGACCAGATTACCGATAGTCAGGTCGCTTGCCGGCATCGTCGGCATGTTTGTGTCTGCTTCAACGACGACGTTTCTGTCGAAGTTGTCGGCGTCGCCGACAACCGACATCGTCGGAGTTGTGCGCTTCGGCTGCGGCTGCCAGTTGGTTTCCTCGTCCCAGTCGGTGCTGGTTGATCCTCTCCAGTAGAAGGTCGTGGCCGGGTCCATCTTAACCTCGAGGAAGACCCACTCGGTATCTCTGTCGAGCAGGTTTCTGGCCTTGATGCGATAGTAGTGGGTCGTATCGGAATAGACCGCGGTGTGCGTGAAATTCAAGCCCGTGTTGGAATATAACGGAGTTGCTCCGACGGCCCAGTCGTTGTCAAAGTCAGCGTCGTATTCGAGGTAGTAAGTCGTGTAGTTCGGGTTGCCGGGTGCGGCGGTCTGGTAACCGTTGTCCCAGGTCAGCGAGACGCTGGCCATGCCCGGCGAGCCGCTGAATGAACCCGGAATCTCCGCCGCGGTGCAGGTCTCGACCATGTTTGACTTGGCGGAATAGTTTTTTACCATGCCGTCGAGAGGGAGAATTATAATCCGCGAATACTGTGTTTTGGCTGCATAGAAACCATCTGAGGTTTTCAGCATCAACCTGATGGTATGATTGCCGACCCCCAGGTCGATACGCCTGATTGCGGCAAAAGTACCCCAGTCAGTGTCATCGTAGCCAGGATGTCTCATCTCCTCATAACTCCAGGTGTTGGAGTCGTTGTCCGTATGCTCGATCCAGGCGGTAGCCCAGTAGTTAATCGAAGCCATGTCTATATTGACGCTGCTTGAAACCATCAACAGATAGTTTCCGGCATCGGAAATGTTGAACGTGTGAGATATCGCCTCTTCACCGGTCGTACTTGTCGTTGAAACCGTGCTGTCATACGAGTTTTCGGTGTGGTTGTTCCACATGGTTTCGTTGAGCCTTAATGCCGCAATATGCACGTTATTTTCGTATGATGTGTAGCTGGAGCTGTAGGCATGGTGTTGCGCTGAAATGCTCGCGGGAGCAGATATCCCGGTAATTACCGAAAACCCACCGACGCACCTCGAATCACCCACGCACTTGTGCACTGCGTAATTGAGCGTGGTTGACGTGTCACTCCTGTAAAGGCGCGCGTACGGGGAAGTGTTGGGTCCAGCCTGGTCAAAATTGCCTGAATGTATTATCAGGAAGTTGTCGCTTCCGCCGATGGGAGTTACAGTCAATACTGAATGGTTTTCCCACTGGGCTGTTGGATTGGAGCTCTGGGTCAGGTTGTCCAGGCTGTTATAATTCAACCCGGAAAGGCTTATCGCTATGATGGATGCGTTCCTTGAATAAGTGGTAATCCCGTTGGACTGGCTTATCATCTGCAACTGAAACTTGTAATCGTCGGAACCGCTGGCAGCAAGGACTTCGGAGCATATGAAAGACTGATATTTCCCGGATGTTCTGACATCGTGCACGTAGCCGAGCACCGAAATCTCGTCGCGTATGAAACGGAACTTCGATTCATCTAAGCCGCCGCTATCGCTCGAGCCCTGCATAGTTGCGATAATCAAATAATCGCCTGCAGGAGGAGAAATCATTTCCAGCGTACAGACGTTTTCCCACACTGTGTCCGATGTGGTGGATATTTCGCTCAGGTTCTCAGCGTAATAGTAAATGAGCGAGCTGTTCTGGAATGCCTTGATGTAACGCGCGTACGTCATGTTGGGGCTCAGGCCGGTTTCGATGGTGTATGTTGCAGCCGCGGCGATGTCGGCAACGACGACCGTGTCAGTATCGTTGTCGAAGATGTCGAACCCGTCGCCGCCGTTATTTGTCCACGACCATGTAAGCGTTGTGCTCGAGCAATCAATGCACGCGAAGTTCGTCGGCGGGTCAGGCATTGTGCTCCAAACAGTGATGGAGCAGCAGTCGGTCCAGATACCGGTCCAGTTCTGCGCCGCGGCCTTGAACCAGTATGATGTGTTGGGAGTGAGATTCGTAAGATCCCATGTGTAGTCCGTGTTACTTGCCCCCGCCGAGTTCCAGGAGCCCGGTCCGCCCGGCGTGCCTTCCGAGTACCATAGTGTTATGGAAGTGCGGTCCGGGTTGCCGTTCGGGCCGACCTGTGCCGTAATGCTGGAATTGGTCGAACCCGTAAATGTCGCCGCCGAGTTGTCCATCGCCGGCACCGCCGCCGCGGTGCAGGTCTCGACCACGCTAGACGGGCCGGAGTATGACCTCCCATCGTACTCCACCTCAAGCCACGGCCGCTCCTCAACAGTGGCATAATCAAACGGGCGGAATTCCGCCATGTCCACCGCAGCAACCGTTTCAACGAATGTAACCGCGCACCAGCTTTGGGAAACGCTGCTTTCAACCCAGTTGTGGGCAGCGCGGTTCATCGTGAAAACCCTTGGCCCGATCACCTGATGTTCGGTGGAGTCCGCTACGAAGACAGTGCCGCTTACGGCTTCCGCGAAAATTATAAGGCCGGTCGCGCCGGCCGGATCGCTGGTAAGCTCTCGAATATCCATGCGAGCCGTGACCCAGGGCTGATTATAATAGCAGTAGGTATATAGCTTGACGCCGGTAACCGTCCAGGTGTCCGATATGTTTTCGAGGTTGAATGTGACATAGCCGCGGGAGGTCAAGGATACGCGAATCTGACAATCAGCATCTTTGTCATATACGCCGCCGGGGGGGATGACTTCCCAGGCAAACCCCGTCGTTGTGGCGGCGCAGTTTTCTGTAAGGCCTGTGGCCAGCGTATACGCCCTGATGTAGCGGGCGTATGTCGTATTCGGCGAAAGACCGGTTTCGATGGTGTATGTTGTGGATGCGGCGATATTGGCAACGACGACCGTGTCAGTGTCGTTGTCGAAGATATCGTATCCGTCATCGCCGATTACGTCGTCCCATGCCCAGGTCAGAGTCGTACTCGAACAATCGCTGCACCTGAAATTCGTGGGCGTAGGCGGAAGTGTCGTCCATGTCGTAACCGCACAATTATCTGTCCATATGCCGGCCCAGTTCTGTGCCCGCGCCTTGAACCAGTATGAAGTCCCCAGCGTGAGGCCGGTAACGCTCCATGTATAATCCGTATTATTGGTGCCTTTTGACGTCCATGTCCCCGGCAAACCGCCCGAATCGGGCGCGCAGAACAGCTCGATCGCCGTGCCGCCGGAATTGGAAGCGTTGCCGACCAGGACGTCAATGTAATTCGACCCTTTTCCGATAAATGTACCGGCCGTGTTGTCCATTATCGGAATATCAGCCAGCGTGCATTTCGATTGCGCAGCCGGGTTCCAGCCCGAATCCACCCCTTCACCGTTCTGATAACGCGCGCGGTAGGAGTATGTTTCGTTTGGATCAAGCGCGTCGTCTATATGGGAGTAAGACCCCAGAGTCATGGCGCGGCTGGAGCCGCCGGGATTGCCCGATGTTTCCTGGAACTCCGCACCTGTCTGGTCAGCCGTCGGGCTCGTCGGCTGGGCTACCTGAACTTCAATGCTGGACGAGGTGACTGTGCCGAATGTCACCTCGCCGTCGGTCGGGTCGTTTACCAGAGTATACTTCGTCTGCGGAGTATTGTTCCACGCAGAGTCTACGCCGTCTCCGTTCTGGTAGCGGGCGCGGTAGGCGTACCGCGTGTTTTCCTGAAGCGTGTCGTCGGTGTAGGAATAGGAGCCGGGTGTCATTGCCCTGGCGGAGCCGCCGGAATAGCCGGAGGTTTCCTCGAACTCGGCGCCGGTGAGGTCAGCATTGGGATACGGCGGTGCGGCAACCTGGATATCGATGCTTGATGTGGTAACCGTACCGAAAGTCACCTCGCCGTTCACCGGCGGTTCGCAGAGCGTATATGCCGAATAATAGTTCGACGGGCCGGTGTAGGCCTTTTCATCACTTGTAACATCGATTTTCACATGGTCGAACACCCATACCGCATCAAAATCAGGTTGAAGAAGATAGCCTTTAATATAGACCCGTATTTTTATCGTATCCGAGTTTACATAAGCATTAGTCCATCCCGAATCCTTGTATCGTACAATTGGATTATCAGGATTAGTGTCAGTTGTTGCGTCCCACGTTGCGGCTTCCGAGCTGTTTTCCCAGAACGAGGGCCTGAATGTATTAAAAAAGTTACCACCCATGGGTTCCCATGAGGTAGATGTAAAGTTGTATATCTGTACCACAGCTTCATCTATATACAAATGCTCCATTGGGTCGTTGGTGGGCTCATTAAGCGTGTTGGAACCGGTGAAGAAAACTTTTGAAGTAAATACAACGTTTCCCAGCGTTGCACCCACACAGCCGGTGCTTGAAATGTCGAACGAGAACTCGGCCCATATCTCCTGAGGGTCAAAGTCCGGGAAATCCTGCCTTTCGCACGACCAGTACGTACTATTGTCTTCGGACTGGAGGTTACTGAGCGATTCGCCGTTGGGATCGAAAGCAACAACCGGATTGGAGCCGCTGGCCGCAGCGGTTGGGTAAAAGTCATTGTAGGTTGTTGCTTCAGAGCCCGTATAGGCGTGGCAATGCCTGGTGTATTGAGTATTTTCGCTGAGGCCGGTTTCAACGGTCGAAACAGTGTCGGGGCCGGTTTCCGCTATCAGTGCATCGGTACCGTTGTCATGTACTTCGTA
Organism: Planctomycetota bacterium; assembly: GCA_004376375.1. GTDB lineage: Bacteria > Planctomycetota > E44-bin39 > E44-bin39 > E44-bin39 > E44-bin39. The sequence goes on along the minus strand of SOJX01000055.1, from coordinate 2,763 downwards.
ACCGTCTTCACCGGTTACATCGTCCCACGCCCAGGTCAGCGTCGTGCTCGAGCAGTCAGTACACCTGAAATTTGCGGGCGCGGGCGGAAGCGTGCACCATGTCGTCACAGAGCAGTAATCGGTCCAGCATCCGCGCCAGTTCTGTGCGCGTGCCCTGAACCAGTAGGTTGTGCCGCCGGTAAGGCCTGTCACGCTCCACATGTAATCCGTCGTGTTTAAACCTTGCGACACCCATGAGCCGGGAGCGCCGCCGGAATCAGGCGCGCAGAAGAGCTCGATTGCAGTGCCGGCCGGATTGGACGCGTTATCCACCTGGACGTCGATGTAAACGGAACCCTTTTCGATGAACGTATCGGTCGTATTTTCCATTACGGGCACCACGGCAGCCGTGCAGGTCTCGACCACGTTCGACTTGCCGGTGTATGCCAATAATTCATACTTCACCTCGAGCACGGGAGCCTGTGCGCCTGCGTTGTAGTCTTCATAGCCGGCATAATCACTCGATGAGCTTGCAACCTCTTTGAGCCCGATTCCGCACCAGTCCTGGGAGTAGTCAACGCAGTTCTCAATCCAGTCGTGGGCGGCGCTGTTCAGTATAAGGCTGTAATAACCCGGGTTCTGGTGCACGGTTGAGCTGGCATTAAAGACGGTGCCGGCATCGATTTCAGTCCTGATTACAGTACCAGTGGTGGGGTCATTAGGATCGCTTGTAAGCTGTCGTACGTCGAATGCTGCATCCGCAGGCGCGGCGTCGAAAACGTAAAGATAAAGCCTGACACCGATAACATCAGCGTCAGTCGGAATGTTGGTGAGACCGGCGAATCTGCAGAATCCGCGGTACAAGGGGGCGGAGACATCACGCGTATACATTCTATTGTTAAGATATTTCGTGCTGTCGCTGAGATATCCGGACGTCGTGGCGGCGCAGTTTTCATAAGCGGTGGGTATTTCGGCCAGGTAAGCCTTGATATATCTTATGTATGTCGTATTGGGAGAAAGGCCTGTCTCAACGGTAGATGCAGTATCCTGAGGGATGTATGGAATTACAGCCAAAGCCGTATTATTGTCACATATTTCATATCCGTCCTCGCCGGCCGCGTCGTCCCACGCCCAGGTGAGCGTTGTGCTCGAGCAGTCCGTACACCTGAAATTCGCGGGCGCGGGCGGAAGCGTGGTCCAGCATGTCACGTCGCAATAATCCGTCCAGCAGCCGCGCCAGTTGAAAGCCCGGGCCCTGAACCAGTAGGTTGTGCCGCCGGTAAGGCCCGCTACATTCCAGGTATAATCCGTAATGTTCGTGCCTTTCGATACCCACGCCCCCGGAACGCCGCCCGAGTCAGGCGCGCAGAAAAGCTCGATTGCCGTACCGGCGGGATTGGACGCGTTATCCACCTGGACGTCGATGTAAACGGAATCCGTCTCAATAAAAGTATCGGTCGTATTTTCCATTGCCGGCACAACGGCCGCCGTGCATGTCTCGACCACGTTCGACTTGCCGGTTTCCGTGAAGCTGCCATCCAGCGGAACAACGATAATCGACGGATACTTTGCCTGCGCCTCGAAGGATACGCTGGATGTTTTGAACATGATGCGCAATGTATGTTCACCCGACGGCAGGTTTACACGCCTCATGGCGGCGAATGCTATCCGATCAATGGTGTCCTCGGGATCGAATTCCATTCTTTCATACGCGCTGGTGACGCCCGCGTAGTCATCTTCAAGCCAGACTTCAGCCACGCCGGTCGTGCTCACCATTCCCACGCCGCAGGAAGCCGCTATGAGGTAGTTCTGCGATTTCGGGACGTTGAACGTGAGCGAAAGCGCCGTGTCTCCGGTCGTGTCATTCGTGGTGGTCTTCTCTCCATCAAAGGAGTTGTCCGCGTAACCTTCCCAGCATGGTTCGTTCAGGCGGACGGCCGCTATGTGGACGTTTTTCTTATAACACGTGTTCGTGCTGGAAGAATAATGCTGGTCTGCCAGGACAATGGGGGAAGATATGCCCTTGAGCATCGCGAAGCCACCCTGAGTAAACCATTCGCTGGCGGAGTAAGGCTCGCATGCTCCGTAGGTCAGCTCGGCCGCAGAGGCAGTTATCCTGTAAAGCCGCGAGTAGCCATAAGTGGTGCTGGAGCTGTCTCTGTAGTTGCTGGAATGGATTATCCAGTAATTGTCGCTGGATCCCGGCGGGGTAACGGTCAAAACAGAGTGGTTGACCCAATCGTTTGCGGTCGTTGAATTCTGGGTCAGATTATCGATGTGGTTATAGTTCGCCGATGGCAACTTGATGGCGATAATTGAAGCATTTTTCGAAAATGTGCGGTAGCCGTTGGTGATACTTATCATCTGTAACTGGTATTTGTAATCATCAGACCCGCTGGCAGTCAACACCTCCGAAGCCATGAACGAGTGATAGTACCCCTTCGTTTCACGGTATGTACGGCTGAGTTCCGTTGCCTCGTCACGGAGCAGCCGGAACTCTGAGTAATAACCCAGATTAACATTGCCGCCTCCCTGGAGACTGGCAATAATGAGATAGTCGCCCGCGGGCGGATTTGTCATGACGAGATCGCAAACGTTCATCCACTCAATATTCTGCGCGGTCCAGAATGAGTCAGGATTTTCCGCATAGTAGTAACTTGTGCTTGCAGTAATTGTATATGCTTTGATGTAGCGGCTGTAGGTTGTATTGGGATCAAGCCCGGTCTCTACAGTATAAGTGATGTCTTTTGCTATACCTGGAAGAACTGATGCATCTGAATCGTT
>SOJX01000123.1 GCA_004376375.1 Planctomycetota bacterium | reverse complement strand
CTTGGTCAACGACGAGCGCGCAAGCGCGGGCGTCGGCCCGCTGGCGTGGTGCGACGGGCTATACGCATGTGCGAAAGCACACTCGAACGATATGTGCGACCGCGGATTCTTCGACCATACCAACCCCGACGGTGAAGGGCCCTCCGCCCGTGCCCAGCTCGGACACGCGGGCAGCTACACGTTCCAATCCATCATCCCAAGCCCTTACGGCAGTATTGCCGAGAACATCGCGATGAGTCAGACAACGGCGGCAGGGGTCATGAGCGCTTGGATGGGTTCGTCGGGCCACCGGAGGAACATTCTCCACGGCGGTTATACGCATATCGGCGTCGGCCTCTGCAACGGCTGCAAGACTCACTGGACGCAGAACTTCGGGTCGAGATAGAATAAGGGGATAGACGACCGAGACCGTCCAGGCAAGGGTCGAAGTCGTCCGAAAGCATATGAATATAATTAAGAGCTTTATCCTTTCTCCCCCACGTTGAAAGGAAGGGGCGCTGTTACATATGCAGCGCCCCGCTCCCCCATTCCCAACGCAATAAAAGCATTTTATTTGCAGGTGTGTAATCGTCTAAAACATATCTGCCCGGAGACGAAATCTCGCTATCAACCAGGAGCTTCTTGGCTTGAATCTGGTTAGGATTTGCAGTGGGCTGCACTCTATTTCAGTCAACTTCACTCGAGCGGGTGAAGGGACTCGAACCCTCGACATTCAGCCTGGGAAGCCGATATATTGCGAGGCGTAACTACTTTACAGAAAAGGAGTTGCGAGACCACTAATTAAATTATTTAATCAGTTCCCTAGTGATAAACTGGCCGCAAATGAAGGCAAAACAAGCTGAAATGGCCAACCCCAATACAATGTTTACGACCTTATGAAAAGATAATATCGGGATTCATTCAAAACAGGAAGCATGTTGATGCCAGAAACACATCTTTCCGGCAACTGCAGCATTTATCTCGGTTGAGAATTGTATTTAATTTTTGCATTCAAAACAAGAAAACCCCCGGGAAAACGCTTCCGGGGGTTTTGATCTCACATCAGGCTGGGCCTGGAATGAGAAAATCACGGGGCTGTATTCATATATACGGCTGATTGCCGCACACCGGATTTATTCATCCCGCCTATGAGAAAGAAACGTGGTCCGCCGTTTTCCGGATAGATCGGACTCACGGCGGCAGCGCAGTTGAAAACCGCAGCGTTGGGTGCGTTAAAATTCGTGAGTGCGTTCCAATCATCCAATGTCCCGTCTTCATTTATGAACGTAACCCACATTTCCGTCACGGTCGGCCCGCCGCTGTAAATCCCTTCACCGATTATGATTTGCCCGAATGCATTCATGGCGACGTGTTTTTTCCTCGCTTTGTTTAGCGTAGTAGTAGGCGTAAACTGTTCGATGTCCCATCCGGAAAGCGAAGCGAAATAAGTGTTGTGAGTGGCGGAGCCTACCGTATAATCGTTCGGGTCCGTGGAAGAGCCATTGAGTCCACCCAGGACGTATAGCTTGCCCGCAAACGCAAACGAGGCGTGAAACCCAACGGCTACGGGCATGCTCGTTGAAGCGGTGCTGAAACTTCCAAGGCTGCCGTCAGGATTTATCGGTGCGACGAAAACTGCGTCTGTCGGATTGCCGTCAGTATCCAGCCCGCCCATCACGTAAATATTTCCTTTTGTTACGGCCGCGGTATGGCCGAGCCGTGCGTCCGGCAGCGCCGAGGTCTCCGACCAGTTTCCCAGCGTACCGTCGGGATTCACAGGCGCATAATAGACATTGGCCGTACCGCCCGGCGCGTCGGATGAATTCTCCTGACCCCCGATCACATAAACAAACGCTTCACCCGCGGCCAGGGGAGAATTTGCCGAATCTGCCGACACCATCGCATGGAACGCTCTCGGAACGGGCAGAGGCGACGTAGCGACCCATGCACCTCCCAGGATAAAATTTGTGTTGTCCACGTCATGAGTAACGAACAGAACTTCCTGGGAGTTGGCAGTATCCGTCTGACCGCCTGAAACGTACATATATGCGCTGTTGTCGCCGGCTCTTATCGTCGCCGCTTTCAGGCCGGTTTTGGCTTCAGGTAAAGGCGTAGCCGTATTATCCCATGCAAGGTTGCTCGGATTAAACGAAGGTATCTGAACGAGATCAAGGTCCATTACGTTACTGTTCCCTCCCTCGGTAACCACACACACTTCCAGGATTCCCGGAACTTCGAAAGCGTTTTCGCTCCCCGAGGCGGGAACGGCAACTGCGATGCTGGTATCGCACCATCCGGAATTGTCGGGCGTTACTTCCGCTACATTCGTATTCTGCGAAAACGTGACAAGACCGGGTAAGTCGCCGAAGCCCGTGCCGTTAATCTCAATGCTTACTCCGACTATTGTTCGCGGGTCGCTTACGGAATTAATATTCTCAATTACCGGTACGGGTGCAGGTGCAGGCTCGGGCGGAAACCAGAACGGCGTCTTCTTTTTCTTGCTGCATCCTCCAAAAAATACGAATCCTGTGGCGATAAACGCAATCACTGCCAGTAACACGTGATACCGTAATCTGCTGCCCATAATGTTCCTCCTGTAAATGCGTATTAAAAAGCTACTCGCGGTGAGATTTTCGTAATTCCACCGCGGAAAAGCAATACAGCCTGAAAAATCAATCAGCTCCCGGCCCGTGTTCATGATTGGCCGGGAGCTTGAATGACATCAAACAGGAATCTGCTTCAACGGGTCAGGGTGTAATCATAAAAGTGCCGGTATATTCCTGGTTGCCCGGCGTTCCTCCATCCTGGTCGAGTTGCGTCCCTCCCAGGTCGGTAACGTCCGTCGTAACGGTCACGGTATATGTTATCCCCGGCGTCAAATCCTCCGCCGGGTCGAAGGTAACAACGTTACCCGTTATATAAATGTCGCCGTAAACCTCCTGGAGGCCCGGGTCGGTAATCCTTACCGTTCCCGGCAGCGGAAACGTGCTGAAGCGCACGCTTCCAGGGCTGACGGGTTCGCTGAAGGTTATGGCAATATCCGTCGATATGTCCGAGGAGTTGTCGGGCGCCATATCGGTCACGGTAGGCGGAGTGTTTTCAGTTGTAAAACTGAATGGATAAGTTCCTCCGTACTCGTTGCCGGCGAGATCGGTGACGTTGTCGTAAACCGACACGTCATAAACGGTGCCGCCTGTCAGATACGAATCGGGCGTGAAGACCGCCGAATTACCGGTAACGCTGATTGTGCCGCTTATGGGCACGCCGCCCGTCTCGACGACGAAATTCGTCGTATCGAAAGAGGCGAGCTTCATGGGCTCGTCAAAAGTCACTGTAATGTCCGTCGCTACGTTAACGTCCGAGACGGTATCTACCGGTATCGTGCCGACAATGCCGGGAGGCAGAATTTCGATTCCAAACGACCATGCCGTCTGAACGTCGAGCGCGAGCGATGCAAGGTCGCAGACTTTCCTCGTAACGGTAAAAGTATATGTAGTTCCGGCATCCAGATACTCGTTGGGTGTAAAGACGGCGGTCGCCCTGAAGGGAGTTATATCTTCGAAGATGAATGTGGCTTTTCCCGGAACATATACCGTCGCCGCGCCGTTCAAATAGGTCAGGAAAACGGAATCCGCGCTGTTGTCGGCAGGAGTCGAGGCCAGGAAACTCTGCGGAATTATATACTCGGTGAAAACGACTGAAACTGAGGCGCCTCCCGAAACACTCGAGCCCGTCGGCAAATAGCTTTCAACCGCCGGGTCGTCCTGGTCCGAGTTGAAATTCGCGCTGAAGCCCTGCGTGAACTCGACTTCGAGCGGGTTTCCGCGGTAATCGAGTATCCCGGTCGTAAGATGGATGGTGTGGTCGACGTCTTCCATCTCGGGAATCGGGGACAGCGAAATGCTTTTCCGGTCGGGGGCGATGGCAATAAGGCCCCCAAGCTTCAACCCCGTAACTTCGTTTATGACGTAAAAAGTTGAATCGCTTATCGTATCATAGGCGACCGGCCTGGAGAAAATCGCGACCGTGGCCCGCTCCCTGCGGACGTTGAGCTGTTTGGGCACGGCATCGGGGATATTGGCCTCGCTCGTCCTGAAAGTAAACGTGAAATCACTCGCAAGAAAGTTTCCTTCGATGTCTTTCAATCCTGACTCGCCTCCGACCAGGGTAATCCGGTATAGGGTGTCGAATTCAAGATTGTTGTCAGGCTGAAATACTGCGGTTACCAGGTCACCTGACAGCGTTGCCGAGCCGTTTACCGGCGTACTCGTCGCGTCGTCCATCAGCAGGAACGTCGTATTGTCAATCGCCGCGGCGTCCATGTCCCTTGCGAAAACGATCTCAAACTTCGAGGTTACGGGCACGTCGGTTTCGCCGGCAAGCGGCTCGACCGTCACGTAATCGTTCACGGCCCTTGCCGTTGAGATGAGCGGCGGCGTATTCGTCGTAAACGTGAATATGTAACCACCCGCAAGGTTCTGCAACCCGTCGGCAGTTTCAATCTGGGAGGTTAGCGTCACAGTGAAAACGGTGAGAAATGGAAGCGGGTTATCGGGCGTAAAAACAGCGGTCATGTCGCCGTCGGTGAAAGAGAATGTGCCAGGAAGCGTGACGATCCTTTCAAACCTGTCCTTATATGTAACGTAAAAAGATGCTGCGTTTATTGTGCTTGTATTCATCACCTCCATAAAGTAAACGCTTATTTCCCGGTCAACATCTACCGCAGTTTCCGTGTCGCCCGGGTCCGTCGTCGAGATAAGGCTCGAAATCCGCGTGCGGAACTGCGACGTATGACTGGCAGGCAGAATCTGGCCGCCCGTACCCACGACGCCGGCGCCGCCGCCTTTTACGGTCAGAGTATACTCGGTGTCAAAGGGAAGCGGGGGGCTGTCCGGGATAAGAGTAGCGGTGTGCGTAAGGGAGTCGTAGCTGACCGTTGCAGCTACCGCGAGCGAATCGTTGGAGATCGCGCCGGGGTTTATAAAGAAGTTCGGACCTGCGCCCATGTTACCCAGGGTGACCTCGAACACATCTGCATTAAACGTTACCTTGGGCTGCACCGACAGCGAAACACCGCTCTTGCCGTCTACCGGTATAACATCGGTGATCCCCAACGGCGGCACAGGCTGCGTCTGGAAAGTGAAGACCGTCTCGGCGGCAAGGTTTCCGCCGCTTGCCGTAGCTATGGCGCTCTTTATACCCGTTGTCAGAATCACCTCGTAAACCGTGTCGAATTCCAGCGGGCTGTCGGGGATAAGAACAGCCTTGTTCGGTGCCGTTGCGGGCGGCACCAGATAGGAAGCGTTTAGCACCGCGCCTCCCTGTGGCTTGATATTGAACGAGGTCGAATCTATGGACGTGGGATCGATATCCTGATCGAAGACAACCTGAACCTGGGCATCCGGGGCCACGTTCACGGAATTACCGCTCGGCAACGTCGCCACAATCAGCAGGTCAGGCGGGTCCAGCGTCCTGAAAGTGAACGAGTAATCACCGGGCAGGCTTCCGCCGTTATCTGTTGCAATCAAGCTCTTGATGCCGGCGGTCAATGCAACCTCGTAAACCGTGCTGTATTCCAGGGGGCTGTCGGAGACAAGAACAGCTTCATTCGGCGCGGTGCCGGGCGGCACAAGCAGCGTGGCGGGCAGCACCGCTCCGCCCTGCGGCTTGATATTGAACGAAGCCGAATCTATGGACGCGGGGTCGATGTCCTGGTCGAACACGACGCGGACCTGGGTATCGAGCGCCGCGTTCACGGAGTTGCCGCTCGGCTCTGTCGCTACAATCAACAGGTCGGGCGGATCAACCGTCCTGAAACTGAACGTGTAGTCATCGTCGAGCCGGTTTCCGATCCATGCCTTCCCCTTTACCTCAGTGGTCACAGTCACGGTGTAATCGACCGAATATGCCATAAGGTTATCGGGGTCCAGAGTTGCCGTGAAAGTAATATTGTCATACGAAATACTTGCGCTTACGTTGCCGCCCACATAGCTGATGAAAACGGAAGCGGCGCTAAGCGTCGTGACATCAATGTCCTGGTTGAACTTGATTGAGATATTTGTATCGCGCAAAACATTGATTGCCCCGTTGCCGGGGTCTGTCGATACTATCGCGAAGTCCTCGTAGGGAAGGGGAATTACCTGTTTCTTCTTTTTGCATCCCCCGCATGTAAGCAGCATCGCGGCAAATATTGCAATACAGACGACAAGAGTCCTTGGCAATAACGGTTTCATGTGGTTTTTCCTCCTCGTGATTCGAAGTCATCAGAACGATTTCAGAAACCTGTATCTCGGATAATACTATCCCCTATAAACCAATGCGAAGAGCACGCCAAAGCAGCAGGGTTTTTATTGGAAATTCTAAACCGCATGGCAGCAGGCATATACGAAGCTCGCCCTGATTCTCTCGACAAAGGTGGCGAGGCGACAGTTGATATATGAACGTATGGGTACATCGAACATGAACCGGGTGGTACACGTAAGTGCTATAAAAAATCCGACACTGCGCAGGCTTACTGGTGGAGAAGATAAAACAGACGTGAAAATACCGGTGCAGGCAATCATATAAGGCAGGCATTCTATATTATAAGCAGACTAAAATGTTCAAAACGTCAGCATGAAACCTGCTCCATAAACGGTCTGGTAGTAAGTATAATCCCTTATATTCGAATCGTTTGAAATATAACTCCCCTTAAGGCGCAGGAAAAAGTTATCTGAAAATGGTATAAGCAGCAAGGCATCTGCTCTGAAGCGATCATCTTCACGATTTATCCCGAAGTCGGGATGCCTTTCAGAATAATCCCGCTGGCCGAAGCTGGCACCCAGGTCCAGGGTGATATCCGCGGGAAAGGTCAGCTCAATTTCCAGGCTGCCTTCAACCGAATCGTATTCCAGATAATCCAGTTCCGCAGTATCTCTGCCTGCATAGGCCCCGATCCTGACGCGGGTAAACGGCCCCAGGCTTTTGCCTTTCCACCACAGCCTTGCCTGCGCGGACGAGTGATTTCCGTCAAGATTTTCTTTCTCCAATTCCTCGAAATCCTTCTTCTCGTATCTCAGGCGCAAATCGGTAAACCAGTGTTTCTTTTCCCATTCCTGCTCCCAGAGCAACTCATAGCGATATTTTTTCTGAAACTTATCGTTGTCAAGCCAGAGCCGGTGATAGGAGTAGCCGGGAATGAGTTTAGTGGACTCACCGAGGTTGAAATCGCCTTCAACGCCCCCCATTGCGCTCATGAGATTCTGGTTAGTCATATCCAGATAGACCAGAGACATGCCGGAAGTCTTCAGATAGAAAGGCGCGGGATGCAGGCCAAGCTTCATTGAGAGATATGAAAAAAAAGCAGTATCGGGCTCCGGGGTGTGGGCCAGTGGCGCATTCGTATCGTGGCTTATATCCTGAATAAACAGAAACTTGAACCGCTCCGGTTCCTTGTCCTTATCATCATCAGGCTCTTCCGGCTCCAGAAGAACATCCGGAACGCCGATTTTTTCCGCTTCAGGTGAATCAGGGAATTCAGTCAGCAGGCGGTCAAATGCATCGACAGACTTTTCCCTCAAACCCAGTTTACTGCACACCATGCCGAGGTAATATAGGACTCTGGACTCATATTTAGTACCTTCTTTCAGGGCGTAATCCAGGTCACTCTTCGAGGCCGAGTACTTTCCAAGATGATATCGTGTAATACCGAGAAGGGCTTTAACATCAGGATGACCGGGCCAGGAGTCGAGAACGTCAAGGAATGCCTGTTCAGCGCTGGCCCATTCGGCCGTCCTCATGTATCTGGCGCCCTGGACGAAGCGCTCTGAAGGGTCAGAGCTTTCGGAAGCCGCGGCAACCGGGCAGAGTAGCACAACAATTATAGGAACCAGGAAAATCAGCTTGTTCATATTCAGGCACTCTATTTTGGTGTCCAGTCCTTGCGAAGCCTTTTTGCCCTTTTAATAACGGCTTTACTCTTGGCATTTGATATGACTTTATTAAGGATGTCCACTGCGCGGTCATTGTCGCCCGCGGCCTGAATCGCCATTGCCTGCATAATTCCGGCACGATACCTTCCGTATTCAATCGGTATACGCTCTAAATATACGACTGCTTTCTGAACGTCGCCGAGTTCCATGTAAGCCCCGCCGAGTGAGAAATTGGCTTTCGCGTTCCGTTTGTACTTCGAATCACCGGCGCGATCGGCAAGAAGAAAATACTCCTCGAGGTATTCCGCCGCCATTGCAGGCCTTGCCGAATTATAGGCTTTCATTCCCTTGCTGAGATACCAGTTGAGGTTGCTTTCCTTAAGACCGGCTCCGAGCCGCTGCTCGATCTTGAGCGCGAGTTCCTGGCCCCGCTTGGCCATCCGACTGTGTGGAAAGGATTGTGCCAGAGAGTCGAGTTTCTGCTGTGATCTACAGTATAGTTTGGAATTGAACAGAGCGAGAGCATGCATATACAAAGTTGTTTTGTCGATAAAAGGTTCCGACGAGCTTGCCTGTGCCAGGCGGAATGTTTCTATCGCATCTTCGTGCCTCTCCAGCATCGTATAACACGAGCCACGGTAATGAAGCTGCAAACAGTCACGCGGGTTATCTTCCAGCTTCTTATCGACTATCGCCAGAGCTTCTTCATACCGGCCCTCAAGAAAGGCTGCGAGATAGGGGTGCTTAACGTGTGCGGATCCCTGTTCCGGTGTGGTATTACAGCTGCATCCTGAGCATAATGCTATTGACAGGATGAGAAAAAGAATGGGATAGGGTCGCGAAAAGAAAGATGTTAATGTGCCCGGTGCTGATATCATAAGTTGTTCCGCCTTGCCCCCTTTGATGCCTCCGAGAATATTGGAGTATTAATTTAAATTAGGTAAGATGATGGAGCGATCAACCGCTCCATCATCTTTATAACCGTGATTTATCCGTGCGTTCAGCCGGTAAATGTCTTTCTACTTTCCTCCACGACCACCGCCGCCGGACCCTGAAGTATCACCATCGGTTCCGCCTGCCCCACTACCGTGACGGCCGCGTTCAAAATCATCCCCGGCTTCTTTTCCCTGCCTGCGTGCGTTACCGGCTTCTTCGCCGGCCTTTTTTCCTTCACGCATTCTCTTTTGGGCTTCCTCGCGCGTTCTTTCCGTACTGCCTTTTCCCTTGCCCTCACCTTTACGTTTGCGCATAGCCTCTTCCGCCCTTTTGAGAGCACGTTCAAAAGCCTCGTCGGCCTCATCTTCAGCGTCTTCCGGAAGGTCTGGAAGATCGGGAAGGTTCACATCCGGTGTTTTTGGGTGCTCGCCTTTTCCCGCACGTTCTCTGGCCTGCTCCTTGAGCTGTTCTCTGGTTCGTTCTCTCATGCGTTCGCGGGCCTGCTCCTTATCCTGCTCTTGAGCTTTTTCCTTAGCTTCTTCTTTGGCCTTTTCGGCGTCCTTTGCACGGTTACGTTCCTTGACAGACGTAGAGTCTTCATCTTCAGCGTCCTGAGCCGTGGCTACAAAAGGAACGAGCACAAATGCGACTAAACCGAGGAGGAAAAGCGTTTTTCTGATCATTTCATTACTCCTTTAATTCAGGCTGTTAAATAATGTTTGCTCAACTGCCACCTCATACTACAGCGAATAAAGTACCAAACTAATTACCTGAAAAAGTATTCTTTGTATCGTTGCATGTAGCCATATGTTAGGCGTATTTGCCGGGATGGCTCCTGGCCCGGGAACAATAACAAACCAGAGATTATGAACCCAACCGTACACTCCACCTGTACGCGGAGGTACACCTGCCTAAATCTGATTAAGGTCAATATCCAGTCTTTTCAGCCGTGAGTAGAGTTTCCTCCGTGTAATCCCGAGCAGTCGGGCAGCTTCGCTTTTGTTACCCTTCGCTTTCGTCAATGCCTGCATGATAAGCTGCCTTTCGCTTGTGGTATGATCCAGCGTGCCGCCTTCAGGACGATCTTCGTTATTTACAACCAGCCTTTCCGGCAAATGACCAGGTTCAACTACTTCGCCATCGGATTCAATAATCGCTCTTTCGATGACGTTCTGCAGTTCGCGGACATTGCCCGGCCATTTATATTGCCTTAGAATCTCAAGCACTTCATCATTAATAGTCTCCGGTGAACTGCCCTTCAATTGGAGGAAATATCTTATAAGGGGCACAATATCTTCTTTTCTCTCCGCCAGAGGCGGGATCATAATATTTATAACGTCCAATCTGTAATACAAATCTTCACGAAAATTCCCATTTTTAACTTCGCTTTCCAGGTCACGGTTTGTCGCGGCAACGACACGCGCATCAACATTGATTGTGTCGGAGCCGCCGACCCTTACAAGCTGATGTTCCTGTAGAAACCTGAGGAGTTTCGGCTGAAGAGAAAGCGGCATTTCACCTATCTCGTCCAGGAAAATAACGCCGCCTGCAGCCAGTTCCAATCTACCCTTCTTTTGATTATCCGCCCCGGTAAACGCGCCTTTCTCGTGTCCGAAAAGCTCGCTTTCGAGCAAATTTTCGGGAATCGCGGCACAGTGGAGGTCAACGAACGGGCCTTTGTGCCGGTTACTGAGCTTATGTACTGCACGTGCAACAAGTTCTTTTCCGGTTCCGCTTTCGCCGAGGATGAGAACAGCGGCTTCAGAGTGTGCCGCTTTGGTTATTCTTTCAAAAACGCTCTTCATGGCTTTGCTCCGGCCCACCATACCTGCAAACAAGGCATCCGTTTTTTCAGCGGCCATACCGGTTCCATTCACAATCCTTCGCGAAGCAGACTGCGATACAAGAGATATAAGCTCGGAATTATCGAACGGTTTTACCAGATAATCCAGGGCACCTTTTTTCAGAGCCGCGCGGGCGGTCTCAACGTCGGCAAACGCCGTCATCAGTATGATATCGGTACCGGGGGTTCTGCGTTTCACCTCCGCCATTAATTCCAGACCGTTCATTCCCGGCATCCTTAAATCCGTAACGACAAGGTCATAGGGGGATATGCGGATCTTTTCAATCGCCTCGTCCCCTGAACAGGCAATCTCGACGCGGTCGTAGCCTTCCGTGTTCAGTGCAAGCTGGAGCACTTTCGCAAACCGCTTTTCGTCATCAACTATCAGAATCTTCATCAGCAGAGGCTCCGTTACCAGTGGGTAATATGATTATGACAGTAGTTCCTTTTCCCGCCTCCGACGTTGCGGTAATCGTACCGCCGTGCTTTTCTATAACCTGTTTTGCCCTGAAAAGGCCAAGACCCGTCCCGGACTGTTTCGTCGAGAAGAACGGCTCAAAGATTCTCTCCAGAGTATCTGGAGTGATCCCATGCCCATTGTCCTCAATGTTAATACAAATGAAGGATGCTTCATCCCGCAAAAATTCCGCCTTAATCTTTATCAGACCGTTATCCCGACTTTCCACGGCTTCAATTGCGTTCAGCAGCAGGTTCATGAAAACCTGCCTGAGCTTACGGCGATCGACATGGGCAATAAGAGGGCTCTCCGTCAGCTTTGTTTCAATCGCAATCCCCTGTTTACGGCATTTCGGAGCAACCAGGTCAACTGTTCCGTAAAGAATGCCGGCAATATTTTCCCGGGAGCGCTTGAGAGGCATGTCCCTGGCAAGATCGAGGAACGCATCAACCTGGTCTGCGGATCGGCGGGCTTCTTCGCCGATACCTTTGAGCAGATCACGGTCATGCTCAGTAAGGTTCTTCTGTTTTTCCAGCAGTTGCGCTGTGGAAAGAATGATACTAAGCGGATTCTTGATTTCATGCGCAATAGAAGCCGCGATTTCACCGGCGGATGCAAGCCTCTCTACGCGAATTATCTCTTTCCTTGATCGCTCCATAAACCTGATAACGAAAAGTAAGAGTACTGCAACCGCGAGCGCGCTGATGAAACTGAAAATAACGCCGATCTGAAACGGCCGCTCAATGGCCTGAAGCGCCGTTGGCAACGTGTCGAATGCCTCGAGGCAAAGAACGCCCCAGACTTCCTCGCCCTGGATAATCGGCGTATAGACACGCCTGTAAGGGTCGCCGAGGATTCTGATATGCTCACGCTCAGGTTTCCGAGTCTCGATTACGTTTCCAACAATTCCGGGAGTTGCCATGAAAACACTGACGGGCGAACCGGAAATAGCATTCCAGGAACTTGCTTTCACCAGGCCTTGCCTGTTGATGATTACCGCGGACTCAAGCCGGTTGGATTCGCGAATACGCCATAATAGGGAGTCAATCGACTGTTGTCTTGCGTTGTTCCTGACCGAAAAGCTTACAGCGGTATTCGCGGCTTCGGAAACAGACCTCAATTTCGAACTTAAAACACCAGTTACAGCTTCGCGGGAACTGGAATACATCAGATATACGACGGCGACCTGGATAGCCAGGAATGCGAGGAAGACAACAAAGAATATGGCAATTTTTACCTTAGTTTTTAAAAAGGGCGTAGCTTTATGTACATCATTCGCCATAGCTGGTTGTACTATAAGGTGTTTCTGTTTAATGTTGCTCCCATTCGATGAAGCCGGCTTACATCCCACCCCATTCGATATAAGGCTCTTTGATATCTACCATTGCATTCACGATCAATTCTACCAGGCCATCGTAATAGATTCCATATTTCTTTTCGAGATCATAGTATTCTATCAGGTCTCTGAACTGGCCCTTGCAATTTGAACAGGGCGCGCACACGAAGTTCTTTTTACCCGGACCGAGTTCATCCCCGAAGGCTTCCAGTATCTGCTGGACCTTCTTTCTGCCCGAAATCGCCATCTTCCAATCTGTAAACGCCTTTGAAGGCGACATGGTGGCAAAACCGCTTCCCCCGCCGCAGCAATAGTTGTCTACACCGTGCGGGTTCATCTCACGAAACTGCGGGGCGATGTGCCTGAGAATCCTCCGCTGCGGCTCGACGATTCCCATCAGTCTGACTACATTGCACGGGTCGTGGAGGAGGACAGGGAAGTCATTTTTACCGGGATCAAACTTGATCTTTCCGCTGAAAACGATCTCTTCCAGCAGGGGGAAGCAACTCTCTCTGGGAATAATGGTCTCCCCGGTAAGCAGCCTGTCGGCGATAACAATCATGGCTTTGTGGGCATGTCCGCACTCTCCAACAACTATCTTCTTCACACCCAGCTTGTGAGCCACCTGGATCTGCTGCACGACTATCCTGGCGAACTGGAGATCATCGTACCACAAACCGTAGTTTGTTCCTTCGTAGCCGCCGAGCTCACTGGACAAGGTGTAATCTATGCCGGCAAGCTCAAAAATAATGGCAAAAGCCACCGGATTCAACGGCCAGGAGAGATACTCGCCGGAATTGTGAATCAGCAGGATATCCGCCCCTTCCTTATCCATGGGCATTTTTACCCGCCTGCCCAGCTTCTCCTCCATCTCGTCTTCCAGGAAATCTATGATATCGAGGAACGCCATTTTATTCATGCCGGTGCTGGCACCCACATTCAGTTGCTGAACCGTACCCTTTTCGTGCAGGACCTCGGCAGTAATGCCCATCTGCTGGCTGAATACCTTTCTGAGTTCATGGGTTATGAGTGCGTTATCCACGCCGCGCACGCACGCCTGAGCACATCGGCGGCATATTGTGCAACGGAAAGACAGCTCGGCCAACCTGGCAACGGTTGCCCAGTTGAGTTCTATTTTGCCTTCGCTGAAACCGGGGAACAGGGCTTTCCCGCGCGTAGTATGGTTTTTGACTATCCGGCGCAAAACCTCTGCCCGGTAGGTGGGGCGATAGATATCCTGTTTACCGCTCATTTCATAAACCGGACACGCATCGCTGCAGGCCAGGCATTTGCCGCAGGATTCCAGTGTATGCATCAACGGCAGAAGGAAAGTCCAGTTGTTCTCTTTGGTGAGCAGCTTTTCCACTCCTTCCAGGAAACTCCGGACCAGCTTATCCTCTTCTTCCTTATTCTGCGGCCTGGGCAGTTTCAGCGCCGAGATGCCGTCGAGGCAATGTTCCCATTCTTTTTTGTTATCTTCAGAAAGGGGGGTGATTTCCTCACCACCCCCGCAGCCGGAGGGAAGGGGCGGCAGATCATCGGCGCTGATCTGCAGCAACTCCTTTTCCGAATTCTTGCTGATATCGGTCAGTTTTGTTTTTGCCATCTGCTTGTCGCTTTCTACTTTTCGGGCTCTTCTTTTCCGGGTATCCGCGTTGCCAGCTCGGCCCAGGTTTCCCCGTTCTGGTAATGGTCAGCCGACCAGGTGGGACGATAGTTCAGGTTTTCCTTAATCCTGGCTTCCATCCTGCCCTTGCCGGGATTGGGGGTATCTCCCCACTTTATCCAGAAGTAGTAGAGTATCTTGGTAATGTAGTGAGTGGAACGGGTCAGCGGCAGGTAAATCAGAAATGCCGCAAAAATTACGATATGGAGCCATTCCCAGAATCCAACGTGCACGGGTTGAAAAGTTATAACTCCCACCCAGAACTCTCTGAAACCGTGAAACGTACTATCATTTATGATCCAGGCAGTCCATCCCGACAGGAACATAACCAGGAAAAAGATATAATTGACGTAATTCTGGGGAGTCGCGTACTCCCTCATGTCTTTGTCGAATATCCGCTGGAGCAGCAACAGGATGCTTCCAATAGCACCCAGGGTGAAGCTGGCCAGGCCAATCACCAGAGTGATATAATAGAGGAACTGACCAAAAACACCCGCGGACGCGCTGACCTCCAGACCGAAAATCTTCATTAAAACTGCTTCGAACCCGATCAATACGTCAAAAAGGATAATAAGTATAAAACCCATGTGCCAGGAATATAGCCCGAACCAGTAGCTTCTCTTTTTCTCAAAATAAGACCCCATGAGGAGGTATTTGGCCACTAAATGAAGAATGCTTCGGCCGACGTTCTTATGGCGGGGTTTTTTCCCCCAATCGACCTCCTCCAGGTAGGAGCCCCCGTATTTGTAGCCCTTTTCGTGTATGACCGGATAAAGTTCCCATCTAAGACTTTGAGGCATCTTGAAGTATTTTCGCACCTTGATCGTATAAACAACTACCACGAAAACATAGGCAAAATACGTAATTATCAAAGCGGCATATTCCATGTATGTACTTTCCTTTTCTGCAGCCGTTCTTTGTAGTCCACGCCAAGAAAAGCGGTGAGCCGGTTATTTATCCCCCTCGCTTCTTCTCATGAGTTTCCTCATAGCCTCGCTCTGATCTTTGCCGCGGCTCTCCTCGTGCAGAAACTCCTTGATGTCTTCGGTACACTGTGAGCCGAACCGGTAAATAATGCACTTCCTGCAATCATTGTCCTGCCCCGTGCAGTCAACATGTTTGACCATCCAGCAGGGCCGCGCGGCTTCCCTGTACGCCGAGCACTGTTTACGTTTCTTATCGTCGCATGTAAAAAGATCCCAGCACGGAAGCAAAGCCTGTATTCGACGAATTCCTTCTATATTAAGACCGACCTCACGGATCATGTGCTTGATCTTCCGCACGCGGTCTATATCCTCAAGTGAAAACATGCGCCGGCCGGACGCTGACCGATGGGCAATGAGCAGGCCTTCAATTTCATACTTTCGCACCGTAGAGACAGACAGGCCTACTTTACTGGCTAATATGCCAATTGAAATAACGGGATCGTCACTGCGTTGGTCGGTCGTTTCCAAAGCCATACCCTTTTCAGACGTAATCTGTTGCAGAGGGCTCCAGATTGCAATACATATAACCTACAATATATTATATAGCAATTCTATCTTAGGTAATCAAGGTAAAACGGAAAATATTTAGGAGGATTTAAACCGGTATTACGAAAAGTGAGAGGGCTGATGGATTCTGGATAGGATAATGCCGAAAGAGGGATGCCCTACTGCCGCTTGCGTTTCAAAAGTTCGCTGATAGCGGCACCGGCATCTTCGGAGTGGTACTGATCATATAACAGTAATTTTATATCCTCGGTACACTGCGACCCGAATCGATAGACAATGCACTTCCTGCACTCGTTGCCCTGGGGCGAACAGGGAAGCCCCTTGATCGTCCAGCAAGGCCGCTCACGACTCTGGAAGGCAGGGCATTTGTCACGGGTTTTCTTTTTGCAGCGGAACAGATCCCAGCACGGCAGCAGGGCCTGCATACGGCGGATACCTTCAATATTCAATCCCAGGTCCTGAATCAGGTGCTGGATATTCTGAAGGCGAAAAACATCTTCCAGTGAAAAGAGCCGACGCCCGGAATCGTCTCTGAATGGGATAATCAGACCTTCGGATTCATAATGCCTTACGGTGGATACCGATAATCCCACTTTCTTAGACAAAGTACCGATTGAAATTACAGGATCTTCGGTATCGTAATCCGGCGGCCCCAATGGCATAATTTACCACCTTTAAAAGCCATTCATTTAAACCTATATTCTATAGTATAGCTCGGCTATTGCATTAATCAAGGGATTTTTGCGTGATACTATAGAATTAACGGTAATGAATTAATGTCTTTCTAAGCCGGAAATAACAATATCAATAGAGCAGCGGTGTAAGAATCTATCAGATAAGGTTATTGACCATCTTTAATAAGTCCTCGTGATCGACAGGCTTGCTGATATATCCTTCCGGTGGCGGAACCTGTTTGCGGGTGGAAATAAACCTCTTAAACTCATCAGAAATACCGGTTATTATGATGACCGGAATATCCTTCAGCCTTTCATCTTGTTTTAATGCTCTGTATACCGCAACGCCGGACTTCTCCGGCATACTGATGTCCAGTGCAATCAGGTCTGGAGCCTTCTCATCGATCTGGCTGAGCGCCTCATTCCCATCCCTGGCAGAAACGGTGGCAAACCCGCCATCCTGCAGAACAGTAGTGAGGAATTCCAGGGTATCCGGCTCATCATCAACCACAAGAATGGTTTTCTGATCGTCAGCCACTAAAGGCCTCCATTTCTGTTATGAGAGTTGTTTACCCGTTTCCGGGGCGGGCGTTTCCTGGGGAGCTTCACCGTAAATTTCGTGCCGATGCCGGGTTCCGACTGCAACTCAATAGAGCCTCCGTGCGAGTTTGCGATACGGTTTGCAATATAAAGCCCCAGGCCGGTTCCTTCTGTTCCCTTCGAGGAGAAGAACAATGTGAATGCCTTTTCCACAGTCTCCTGGTCCATTCCGATTCCGTTGTCGGCAACCTCGAACTCGACATGGCCGGGGGAATCCTGCACCGTCAGGCTGACTTTGCGGTCCTCGCTCTTTTCGTCGAGACGGCAGGCATCGATGGAATTCTCCACCAGGTTTACCAGCATGGACCGTATCGCCTGAATATCTGCTTCGAATTCAACGCTCTTTGTCTTCACCTCGATTTCTATTTTAACATCATACTCTTTTGCGCGGGACTCCATCAGGTTGCAGGCCTCGCCCGCGATCTCTTTAGCGGAAACGGTTTCCCAGTTGAGTTCACGTTTCTTGGCATAATAGAGGATATCGGTGACCATGCTGCGGATCCGGTCAACATTCCGTTGAACAGTGGCCAGACCCCGGTCGATACGCTCACTGTCATCTTTCTTAAGGCCTGTGTTCAGAAAGTATATCCCGCCGGCAAGGCCGGTCAGCAGTCCTTTCAATCCATGCGAGACCGAGCTTATCATTAGTCCAAGCGATGTGAGCTGCGATTCCAGCTGACGGACCTGCGTAATGTTGGCGCTCATTTCCATCACGCTTAAGATCCGCCCTTGCGCGTCACGGATAGGCGCGGTTGTAACAAGCACGTTTATATGCTCGCCGCGATTGGAAGTTACCACTTCTTCCCGGGTGTGAGGTTTGCCGTCCTGAAACGTCTCCTGGACCGGGCAGGGGTAGCACTCCTCGGTGCGATGTTTGTAAATCTCGTAGCATCTGCTGCCCACGTGATTTCCGAAATCCTCGCGGAAAGCCCGGTTCGCTTCGATAATCCGCAGGTCCGGGTTCTGGACCGAAATATAGCAGGGTACCTCCTCGAACAGAAACCGGTATCGCTCCTGACTCCGCCGAAGCTGGGTCTGCATGCGTTTTATCTGGGTAATATCGGTGGACATTTCCATCACGGCCACGATTTCACCGTTCTCGTCGCGGATGGGAGTCGCCTCGACCAGCACGCTTACTTCCCTGCCGTCAAGGCACCTGACGGTTTCTTCGCTTCGATGGCACTGCCCGTCGCGCAGGACCCGCTCAACCGGGCAGACTTCGCACTTCTCCGAACGATGTTTGTAAACCTCGAAACAGTAGCGGCCTTCATAGTCACCGAAGTCCTTCTGGAAACGTTTGTTTGCGTTGATAATCCGCAGGTCGGGGTCCTGAACGGTAAGATAGCAGGGCATCGCGTCGAAGTATTGTCTGTAGGCCTTATCCATCATGTCTCCACGATGCTCCCGATGGCGGTGCTTGATAGTATTCCCAGTATACACCTTGCCTCTTTCCAGTGCAAGACACTCTGTCGATTATCGAACGTCGACTTCAAGTATCTTGCGTATATTGAATAGAAGTGTTTTTTCGTCAACAGGCTTATTCATATAACCTTCAGGAGGAGGTGTATTAGCCCTGTCATAGATCAGCTTTCTCATCTCCGGCCTTCCGGTAATGATACAGACGGGAAGATTTTCCAGTTCAGGGTCCTCCCGCATTTCTATGTAGACGTCAACACCGCTTTTGCCGGGCATTCCCAAATCCAGAGTCATTAAATCCGGTTTCTCTTTTCTGGCAAGGTCAAGCGCCTCATCTCCGCCCGTGGCTCGAATCGTAACCGCGCCGTTATCCTCAAGTACGGTTGCGATGAAGGCCAGTTCATCTGCATCATCGTCTACAACGAGGATTCTATGACCCGCAAGTGCAGCATTGTCTTCTGGCATGATTCCTATCCTCCTCTTTGGTTCCATCTCCGGGTGATGTTATCCTTCGGGATGTTATATACCTATTGGAGCAACACCAGACCTACTATTCATATTATAGATTATCTATATTTTTAAAAAATGTCAAGGCATAATTTGAATAAAAAGAAAATTACAATCACAGGGAAGATTTCACTTGATATATAATGGGCATATGCTCATAATATACTCAGAGAAAGATGGGAGGATCAATGTCACGACCAAAAAAATGCAGGCGAATAGGCTGCAATCCGGGCGCTCTTGTCTTCAAGCCGAAAGGAGTACCTTTGAAGAGCCTTGATGAAGTTATTCTTGCGGTGGACGAGTACGAAGCCATCCGGTTGGCAGATTCTATTGGCATGTACCAGGAAAACGCTGCAGAGAATATGAGCATTTCCCGCCAGACCTTTGGGAGAATCATCAACGAAGCACATGCAAAAGTCGCTGATGCCCTGGTAAATGGGAAAGCACTCAAAATCGAAGGAGGTGATTTTATCATGGCCGATACAAGACAATTCTGCTGTTCAGATTGCGATCATTCGTGGAACGAAGCCTATGGAACAGGGAGGCCCGATTGCTGCCCCTCGTGCAAATCGAACGATTTTCACAGAAGCGATGATGGTGGCAGACGCGGCAGAACATGCAAAGGTGGCCGCCGTGGTAGCGGAAAAGGTGGTCGTCGTGGTGGCGGAGAAGGTGGTCGTCGCGGTCGCAAAGGCGGCAAATAGCTCATCAGACAAGGAGGCCGCAATGAAAGCTGCAATAAAACCGGGGACACGTAACAAGTACATGTCCCCGGTTTTTTGTGGGCGATACTGGGCTTGAACCAGTGACCCCCAGCTTGTCGAGCTGGTTATATAAGGTGATGTAAGTCATTGCTTATAATGAGGTACTGAGAAAAAAATTGGGGAAGGGCAAAAAACTTGCCATCTACTTGCCATCAGCATAATCTCGGGATAATCGGTATATACCGAAGGCTACATAACTCCAATGAATTTAGGAAATGGGATGCTAAGTTACTAATGGTATAGTCCGAGACATTATGGATTACTTGGAAGATAACCACGAAGGCGGCGGAGAATCAGAAGCGCGTCGAAAGTGTCGACTTTGCCGTCGCTGTTCAGGTCGGAGACGTAGCACTGTTGAGGAGTGAGAGTTTCAAGACCGTGCCCGGCGCGGGCGCACAGGTCCGCATCCTCTTCCGTTACTTCGCCATCGAGGTTCGTATCGCCAAGCAGCAGCTTCCTGAGCTGTGTCGCGGTAAGTGTAAACGTTCGCGTGTCCTGGCCGGATGCAGGATATTCGTAAACATCATCACGTTTCATGTCTTTTACAACACCGCTTTCGTCATCGCGGATGTAGAAGCGCCAGTCGTCCCGGATTACTTCGGGGATCGTCCACGATAGGTTTACTATCCCAGCCGCGTCCGTGGCGTGTACGGTGAGCTTCCACATCGTCGTACCGCCGACGGGCGGGAACGGCCGCGTATCCTGCGTGTACGGGCCGCGGAAACGGCCCCATCCGGGATGGTCGAAGTATGCCTTGATGTAGTCCAGATTGACCGACCTGATCTCAACCACGTCGTAGGTGTCGTACGCCACCAACGCATCTTCCCGGACGCCGGCGTAAGTATAGGTATCCATGTACGGACCTGTAAAAGCCGAAAGCTGCATCCGCCACTGCAGCGCCGGCGGCGGCAGTTTCATTGGCGCACCGCCGGGGTCGTATATTGTTATTGACGCGTTTTCGCCGATTGCATGCACCCAGAAACTTGCGCCGCCGGGGATGGTGTCGGAACCGTTTGTCGATTTGCTGCCGGGGTTCATGTACCACTCGTATTGGTTACCGTTCCACGGCCGCCAGTGGGTTGCCTCGCAGTTCTGGAGATCGCAGCTCGACCATGTGATATCGCTGGAAAAGGGATTGCGAATCAGGTTGTAGCCCCAGTACGCGACCTCGTTGTCGCCGGAGCATGTTACGTTGATTGTGATATCACCCGTACAATCGAGCGATGCGCCGTTCATTCCGAGAATTGTGTCGGCCTGGTACGCCCATATTATGTATCCACAGTTATCCTGAGGCACGGAATCGGCATTAACAAATTGCCAGCTGTTCGTGGTCTCCTCCCAGCAGTATATCCACAATGCGCCGCTGATATCATCGCCGAAAAGCTCTGCAAAAGTCTGCCCGCCGTGGTTACGCCGCAGCCAGAGCATGTGGTAGCCCTTGAACGGCAGCGTCTGCGTGTAATCTCCATCCGTTGACCACGTGGTATCAGCGCAGTTGTCGGTCCATATGCCGACCCAGTTCTGCGCGCGGGCCTTGAACCAGTACGGCGTTTCCGCGGACAGCCCCGTGACATCCCACGTGTAACCACTGTTTTTCGTGCCCAGCGATGTATAGGGCCCGGGGATGTCGCCCACATCAGGCGCGACAAACAATTCCACAGCCGTTCCGTCCGGGTTGCCGTTCAGGTCCACCCTTACTGTAATCGTGTCCCTGTTCTCAAACGTAAAAGTCGACGGTATACTGGCCATAAACGGTACCGCCGCCGCCGTGCAGGTTTCGACGACGTTCGACGGATCGCTGTAGGCCGTCGTTTCATTATCTATCACAAGCTGAATATTCGGGTGAAGCGCCAAAGCGATAACGTCAGGTGGATTCGTAACGTCGTTGGATCCAAAAAGGCCTACGTCGTCGACCACGAAAGTCGAGTTCCACGTCGGGGGGGATGCTTCCTTGTTCCCGTCCTGGTGGCGGAAGCTGACAAGAATGTTCTTTGTATTACTGTAGTTGAAAGGAGTATCCAGTATTATTTCCTGCCACCCGGGAGCCGCAAGGGTGGTAAGGTCGCCGCTCCATACTTCCGTGCCCGAGCCGTTAGCGCCTCCCGCCCAGGTCGACAATTCCGTATCGGTCGTCTCGTCCATGTAGAT
Organism: Planctomycetota bacterium; assembly: GCA_004376375.1. GTDB lineage: Bacteria > Planctomycetota > E44-bin39 > E44-bin39 > E44-bin39 > E44-bin39. The sequence goes on along the minus strand of SOJX01000123.1, from coordinate 1,387 downwards.
TGTACAATTATTGATTGTGACGGAATACGAGTCAATCTGATCGAACCTTACTTTTGTTATCATTCCGGCACTGTCGATATCGCTCTGCAGGTACAGAATCTGACAGCGGGCGTAGTTCAGGCCAATGAAAAACGGATAACCCATCGGCGCTACTCCGGCGCCGATTTCTACAGTTACGGTGCCGCCGCCTGTATAGGCATGGCAATGCCTGGTGTAGGTCGTGTTCGGACTGAGGCCTGTTTCGACAGTCGTTAGGGCATCGGCGCCCGTCTCCGCCACCATCGCATCCGAAGAATTTTGAACCTCGTAACCGTCCTCGCCGGTGACATCATCCCATGCCCAGGTTAGGGTCGTGCTGGAGCAGTCGGTACATCTGAAATTCGCCGGCGGCGGGACCGAGCCGGTATCTGTGCGGCAGCCAAGCACAGCGGTCGGCGCGTCCTCTATGCCATCGCCGTTGCGCCATATTGCACGGTACGTGTAAGTTGTATCCTGATCGAGGCCGTCGTCCGTGTACGTGGTCGTAGTCAGCCAGGCCGAGTTGTCTCCGCCGGCGCCGCCGGAGACGAATTGGAACCGCACGGCCGTCTGGCCGTCCCAGTAGTTCGGAGGCTCGTCGCACGTCATCGAAAGCGAAGAAGGCGTCCGGCTCGTAAAGGCGAACCCCGTCGGCGTGCCGGTAAGCGTATATGCGGAAGCAACATTCGATGGATTGCTGGACGCTTTTTCGCCGACTAAATATTCCACTTCCAGCGCCGGCCGCTTCGAAACCGTAGCATCGTTCCAGGGCTCGAATGTTGAATACTGATTAAAACAGGAAGTCATTTCTTTGAGTCCGATCGCGCACCAGCCCCCGGCGAGACCCTCTATCCAGGAATAAGCGTCGCTGTTGAATACATCAGACTTGGGACCCTGGCTTCGATGATTGATCGAGTTGGCAACAAAGACCGTCCCGCTGTCGATTTCCGATATGAGAGTTGCGGCGTCTGCCGTCAACGGATCGCTGGTTACCTTCACAACGTTAAATTCCGCGGATAGCATGCCACTCAGGACCCATACATAATAATAGAACTTTACGTCTGAAACGGACGAGCCTCCGGGTATGCTGCTGAGATCGAACTTGACATAACCGGTTAAGTAATTTGGAACACTTGTCTCGCCGACTTTGAAAACAGTGTTGGAATATTTAATCCCGCTAGAGTCCAGATAACCCGAAGTCGTCGCGGTGCAGTTCTCGCATATGAGGCTTCCCGTTGACGCGTACGCCTTGATATAGCGGGAGTAGGAAGTATTGGGGGAAAGCCCCGTTGCTTCGACCGTTGTTTCAGCGTTCTGCGCGATGCCGGGGATAACAACATTATCGGTATTATTGTCGAAGATATCGTAG
>SOJX01000089.1 GCA_004376375.1 Planctomycetota bacterium | reverse complement strand
TTCGGTTATTCGGTTATTCGGTTATTCGGTTATTCGGTTATTCGGTTATTCGGTTCTAGTATTAGATTGAATACATTTAGCGGGCGGGCTTGCCCGCCGTTGATTTTTTTATTAACGCGCAGCAAGCTGCGCCGCTAAATATATTCTTAATTAACTCCAGCACTCCAGCACTTCAGCACTTCAACACTTCAGCACCTCAACACTTCTTAACTTTCAGCCTTCATACTTCATACTTTCTTCTGTGCTCGTCTTTTTTCTGGGCGTCTTCAATATTCTGCTTGTCAACCGCGCGGGTAATAAGCCGTTGGGTCTCCTGGAAACGTGCAACTTTGTTCGGGCGGCGCCTGCCCGCGAACCGGAACGCAACGCCGGCGTAAAAGCCGTACACCGGATGATCAATCTCGGTGTTCCGCACGCATTCAGCGGTAATGTTAATGTCTTCAGATCCGTCCGGGAGCGGTACCGTAAAATCCAGGATTATTTCAACTCCCACACCGAGCGGCGCTCTTGTAAGTACCCCCGCGCCGGCGGCGGAAAGGTTGACAATATCGACCGAGAAGTCGCTCCTTTTCTTCCTGCCTCCGATAAGCCGCATAGCGGCCCGGAGCGAAGGGCTGAAATACGCGCGGGAGAATTCACGCCGCTGATCCTGCTCCACCGACCCTATGTCAACGTCCAGACGGAGAAAGTCAAATTTCCGGTGCACGTAGTTTTCATCGCTGGCGATGACCCCGTCAAAGCGAAACATGCCGAGCCCGCCCTTGGCCTGAAAGTTCCCGGAAATATCTACGCCGGGAACAAGTTCGTTATGGGGGTCGACAAGGAAAAAATCTTCGTTGGCCTGGCGCCAGCGCACCTTCAGGTCTTTCCCGCCGACGATAAGGTTCAGAAACGGGTATCTCCGTTCGACAATATTGGCAATATTGAGCTTAATGGCGGCGACCCTCACGAACGGGGGCTGCGCAGGTGGCGTTAATCGTCGGGTAGAAGGTCCAGCTCCGCCTCATCGTCGTCCTCCTCGATGAGGTCGGCGAGGCTGCCGCTTGCTGGAATATCCACGTCATCATCAATCTCGGCTGAATCGTCAACCAGCGCCTGACGGAAGAGCTCGTCTGTTTTCTTCACACAGGCGGCGCAATAAACCTTTCCGGCAATCTCCTCGGCCTGGCCGATACTCATTTCGCTCTCGGTGATCTGGACGTTGCACATATGGCACGAATGAACGGCTTCGGGAGGCGGCGTTTCCGCCTCTGCAACCTCCTTGGCCAACTTCTTCCTGGAAGCATCCTCCGGCAATTCGTACCTGAGGATTGAAAAGCCGACTTTTATATTGTCACCGTTTGAGAGTTCGTGGGTGGTGATTCGATCGCCGTTGACGTAAGTGCCGTTGCGGCTGCCGAGATCGGTGATATAGAATTTATCCCCGCGCTTCTCAATGCGGCAATGGCTGCGCGAAACCTTGATGTCCATAACTTTTATATCTGCGGCCTGCGACCGCCCTATTGAAAACTGGTCCTTCTGGTCGAGCTGGATTATCTCCTTTTCGACCTCTGAGCCCGACTCATCGTAATTGATTACGCGAATCCGCGCCTGGACCATATCTGATTCCCTGAACTACTGTCAATACCCGGATATACTCTCACCCGCGATTACACCCCGACAGACTCGATTACCAGCTTATTATAAAACTTGAGAAATTCCTTGTCAAGCATATACTCTGCAAAGTGAAGAAGGCTTGAGACCTGAGACCTGAGGCTTGAGTTTATAAAAATTTTATATGCCTCAATCCGCAGGACTCAGGACTTCTTCGATTTGCGACTTGGGATTTTTTTCAATCGTAAATCGACAATCGCAAATCGTAAATCGAAGAGATTCCACTTGCAACATCGGCAAATGGCGTGTATCATATTTCCTGAGCCGAATTCCCGTCATAACAGCGTGGAGGCGTTTCGATGCGCCAAACCAGCCTCATAATAATCTGTCTCGCGCTTTCAGGAATCCTTTTTGCCGGATGCGAAATGGCTCCCGAAAAAGGGCCGGGGCCGGGGAAGCGCACCTTCCGCCAGGGAGAATACCTGCCCAAGCTCGACCGCTGGGACGCGGAAAGCAAGATGGTCAACCGTACGTGGTATGAAGTATTGATCGACGTGCGGGGCTTTGAAAAAAAGCAGCTTGCCGGATTCTACCAGCGGCGCCGCACATTCAGGCCGCTGAAACGCCGACGCGGCGAGCGGGAAATAAAACAGCTGGCGCTTTACACCCACCACATTTACCCGGTTTCCCTCGAGTACGAGATCGGCTTCTATACGGATCTGGGCAGCATCTATAAATATATCTGGAACGATTACGAAAAAAAGACCGTTTATGTCGCAAAGACCAATCACGAGGATGCTATAAAGGTTCTTCTTGGAATCCCGAAGGATCAACCCATAATCCTGAAGCCTGCTTCCCGCGACGAGGAATATATCTGGCACGAATGGAAGTTCATGAGGAAGTAGGCGGCCGTCTCACTCATCCCCGCATTCAATCCGCTTGTCAATCAGTTAATTGGTACAATACGTACACCCGCTCATCCGGCTGCCCCTTGTGAAACTCAAAATAAAATATCGGTCGGGTATATTTATTCAGGAAATCAGGCACAAGCTTAAGTTCTTTTTTTCTCTGCATATCGACCTGAAAATAACGCATTTCCATTCCGATGTGAGTCACTCCCATTTTACGCAGTTCATTCCGTATTCCTTCGGACGTCTTTTGGCGGTCGGCGGCACGCCAGAGCGTTCTGGTTCCGATGAAGCTGTCGTGAATGAACGGCCTGTCGCACCAGTAGCCGAAATTACCGCAGTTGACAAGGAGCGTAAGAGTCGCCGGCTCCAGCTTGTTTACTTCGCGATAGAAGCGATGCTCCCCCATCAACTGGCGGTCGAGAAACTCACCGCGATCCTCGACCCCCAGGACGTAATGAAGCGGTCCGGTCCGGTGGACATGCACAATGCTGATGAAAGTATTGGTAATAGCTACGGCACAGACGGCCGCAAGCGCCACTATCGTGAACTTCGGCCCCGCCCTTTCGGCGCATGCGATGCCAAGAACAATTAACGGCCCCAGCCAGGGAAGAAAGAAACGCATCTGCTGCGTCGTAAAGACAAAAAGCAGAAATCCTCCCAGCATCAAAAGCGCAGCCAGACCAAGGTTCCGGCCCTTCCGCACGCCGAACATCAGCGGCAACAGAATAAGCAGCAGCGGCCCTATAATCCCGTCGTAGTTGTCCGCAGGATAGTACATGAAGGCCGAATTAATCGAGATGTTCCAGGGCAGCAGGGCGTAACGCTCGAGTTTCGAATCTCCGTAGCCATAGTTTTTGACAAACTGCACAAGCTCCCGCTGCTGCTCCTCGTCCCAGTAAGGTTTATTAACGCCGGCAAATGGAAAAATCGGGTTGCCCGTCCAGACGGCATTACGGGCAAGCCACGGCGAACCGACAAGAAAAGCAACCAGCGCGAAAATCCCGACACGCTTCAGGGCATTACCCGCACCGCCGCCTCTGCGCCAGATAAGCACGAGCATCATAAAGCCGAACAGCGCGGCAACCGGTATTCCACTGTATTTTGTTCCTATAAGAGCGCCGAGAATTATACCCAACACCAGCGGCCAGGCTTTATTCTCTCCCGGCCGTTCCGGTTTTTTTCCATCCGCATATGCAGTGAAAGCGATGACCGCGGCAACAATAAGAAGCGCAACCACCAGATCGATGTAAGCGAACCCGAGAAGCCATGCAACGCTGGGTGCGGTTACAAATGCGGCCATTGCGGCAGTTGCCGGCCCCTGACTGACAAACCGCCTCGCATAGCCGTATATGCCCGCCGCAGCGGCCAGACCAAACGCCAGGTGGACAAACTTTGCAGCGATTTCTCCACCCAGAGACATCGCGGCAAGGAAAAACATTTCAGTATTCATCGGGAAGTATGCGTAGATGTTCCACGGAAGCTCGAGAATACCCCCGTGGGCCAGGTAGGCTTTGGGTACGGCAAGGTGGTATACGAGCGCATCGACTGAAAAGGCAGGCGCAAGCGTAACCGGCAATGCAACGACGACGGAAACCGCCGCAAGCACGGCAAAAGGGAGGCCGATGCGGTCCCGGAAAAGATTGCCTAAACCCCGAAACAATTCGCGGAACCGAAACCCGACTTCCACGAATTCGCGCCGGCAGCCGCCCGCGATGGCTACAAGTACCCCAAGCACGACCCACCCGCGATACGCTCGAACAAGGCCAATACAAAAGAAAACGAGACCGAAAGCGGCGACGCCGACTGCAAGCTCGACGGCAAAACGCTCCGGCCGATTGAGTCTGGTTACAGGCAGTCGAATCCAGTTGCAGATGCGCCTGCCTAGAATTGTTGTAAGAAAAATGAGCGCGGCGGCCAGCATTGCACCGCCCAGGCCGCGGAAGATACGGGATACGGCGAAACCCCAGCTGCCGCCGCGGGCCATTTGTACAAACGCGTCGGCAATATAGGTCCCCGCCTGCGGAAGAAAACGCAGAGGTCCGGGCCAGAGTTCGCGCTGAGGTTGATACTCACGCCCCTGCGCCTCGGCCGACTGCATTTCTATTTTGTTAATCCTGGCGACATCCCGAACCTCGGAGTGGGCGATAACATAGGCGGTAAGGCAAACGACAGCCCATAGACAAAAGGCTGTGAAAAGGAAGTTACGCAAGAAGGAGGAATGATGTGAAGTCATTGTATGCCGGAAACCGATAATTGATGAAATCCAGGAAACACCCGCACCTTCACCTTCTCTGACCCGGTCTCCAGATTTTCAATTTCCCGCTGCGCGCAAGCAGTCGCAGTTTTCGCGCAACCCCCTTCCAGCCCGGGTATCTTGGATAGCCTCTGAGGCCCTCCCTGTACACTACATAGAAATCGTAACGGTCGATAATCAAGGCTTCCTTCTCCATGTCGCGTTTATCTTCGGATCTGGCGAAAAGGCCGTAACCTGTTTCGAGAAACGCCTCCATTACGCGGGAAGCATGATATCGGACTTCGGCATCCGTTTCAGTGAGAAGGAACGACCGGATAATAAAAAATATACCGGCATCATAATACCGGCCATCTATGGTTCGGCGGATCCAGCTGAAGGGTATCCTCGCAAAAACTAATGAAAGCGTTTTCATTGCCTGCCTGCGTGTGACAACGTCAGGCTGCCTGATCGCCTTGAGCAGTGCCGGAATCGCGGGAAGCCTACCGGCCTCACCTATGCAAACCAGGATTCGACGGTAGATTTTCCCGGCGTGTCTGGGCTGCGACGACTTCACCGGGTCGTTCTCATCCAGCATTTTAGACAGCCTGAAGGTCAGGTTGCGCGTTTTCGGGTCGACCACAACTGCCTCGGCCGCCTCCCCAACGCCCCGTCCCGGATGCGCAAGAAGGTTGGCGAAAACCTCCGGCTCTATTCCTTCCTTGACCAGTGCAAGCGCCCCGACGAGAGAGACGTTGTATTCGCGCTCGTCCGAGGTCAGCGCATCGAGAACGGGTTTTTCAATCAGCGCGCCGTATTCGGCCAGCCGCTTCATTGTCTTGCTGGGAGACCCGTCTTCTTTGACGGGATCTTCATGCAGCTTTTTTATGAGGTTTCTGATCCTGCCTGACGCGCAGCCGACCGTTGGAAGCGACATCAAGATGCATAATACGGCGAGTTGAATCCGTCTAATCATCTGATACCTCCGGGAATCCATTATGCGGTGCCTATCGGTCGTGCCCGCCGCGGTTACGCGCCCACCAGCTTTCCCACCTCTGTCGGGTTTCAATATCCGTTGCCAAAGGCGAATCGGACTTGACTGGCGAAAGCGTACCCAATTTCTCTCCGGTAATATCCGTCAGAACCATCGAAGCAACACACCTCACGCGGGGTTTAGAATCCGACAGGTTCCGAATAAGGCGATCAATAATCTTCAGAGGAATTTTGCCGACCTCACGCCGAAGAACGATTTCGCGCACAGCCTGCATAGATCGCTCCCTCGCCTGCGAGTCGGGATGGTCAATCATCCCTGCGAGTCCGCCCAGGGCCGAAGGTGTTCCCACCAGACCCAGGCAGTCAATGGCATGGCGAAACGCGGTCTCATTGGGCTCAGGCACCTTGCTCCCGGGCTGGGCCGAATCGGTCGAAGTCATCACTCCCAGAAGCAGGTCCGTGAGGTCTGCCTCCGGCCGGGCTTTGACGGCATCGGCCGCACATCCGGGCACACCCAGACCGGGGTGGGTAAGGAGCTTTACAAAAGTTTTCGGCGGCACCTCGGGACCCATCGCATCAAGCGTAACCATCACACTGATATTGTAGCGAAGGTCTGAATCGTCTGTTCGCAGGGATCTGACCAGCGGGTCGACCGCCCCCGCACCCGCCGCGACAAGCTGCTCCATGGCCGGGCTGAGCTTGTTCGGACCATCCTCCACGACTATGATCTGGTCTTTTTTCAGTTGTTTGACCATGCGGTTTATGCGCCACGTGCTGCATCCCGCACAGAGCAGCGCTACAAGAAATGTAACCAGAGCATATCCTGACATTTTGGTTTTCATTGCTTCTCATCCAGAAAGTTTTTTCGGCACGGCTTCAATTATTCGGCGGCAATAGCGTTACGGATCGCGTCGGCTATGGCATCCGCATGTTTTTCGATCACCGACTGGTCCAGGCCCTCTATCATGATCCGCGCAAGCGGTTCCGTACCTGAATAGCGGAGGACGACGCGCCCCTCGCCCCCGAGCGCATCCTCGACCGACCGCACGGACTCGGTCACTTCGGGCAGCGTTTCAAATTCCGGTTTCTCTCGAACCCGCACATTTTTGAGCACCTGCGGATAACGGGTCATCACACCGGCCAGTTCCGAGAAAGCTTTACCTGATCCATGAAGGACTTCGGCCATCGCAATCGCCGTTTGTATGCCATCCCCCGTCGAGACGCGGTCGACCAGGATAATATGGCCCGACTGCTCTCCCCCGAGCGCCGCGCCCGTCTCGCGCATCCTCGCCGCGACATATTTGTCGCCGACGTCAGTACGCTCGAGCGAAATACCGGCTTCACGAAGCGAAAGCTCGAGCCCGAGGTTGCTCATGGTGGTCGCCACGACAACGTTGCCGGGCAGTTTGTCGGCTGCTTTCAAACGCCTTCCGTAAATCGCCATGAAGACGTCGCCGTTCCGTACGGTGCCGGTCTCATCGGAAAAAATGACCCGGTCGCCGTCGCCGTCGAACGCACACCCAAGCATCGCGCCATGCTCTTTGACGGCAGCCGCGACGGTTTCGGGGTGAAGCGAGCCGCAGTCGACATTTATGTTATCCTCGCAGGGCTCGGCGGCGATGGTTACGACCTCGGCCTGGAGGATTTCAAAGATTTCCGGGGCGGTGTTGGCTGTAGCGCCGTTCGCGCAGTCAAGCACAAGCTTAATGCCTTTAAGGTTTCCGGACTTTTTCGTCCTTTCCACCACATGGTCGATGTAACGTCTGCGCATCTCGTCGCCGCATTCACGCCTGCCTGCCCCGAGTCCGCCGGCGCCGAGTCCGCCAGCGCCTGAAGAAAAATCGGCCATACGCAAAGGCCGCGGAACGCCCGCATGCACAAGCTCCTCGATCCGGCGTTCCAGGACTTCGGGCGCCTTATCACCCCCGCGTGAAAACAGCTTGATGCCGTTATACTGAGCAGGATTATGAGAAGCGGAGATCATGATGCCGAGGTTGCAGGAGTATTCACTTGTCAGGAAAGCGCATACGGGAGTGGGGACCACTCCCGCGTCCCTGACGCGAACTCCCCTGGCAATCAGGCGTTCCGTGAGAACGTCTCCGATCGGAGCGCCGGACGCCCTTGTGTCGCGCGCAAGCACCACGCAGCCCGAAACACCCTCATCACCGCAACCGGCGATACATTCGAATTTTTTTTCTTCCTCGGCGAGGATATAACCAATTGCATCGCCGATCCTGAGCAGGACATCAGGGGCAAGCTTGCCTTCGCCTGCCACGTCTCTTATACCATCTGTGCCAAAAAGTCCGGGTAGTGACGTCACGGTTGTTTCCCCTGCTGCGCTATTTTTCCTTCTTTTTGGAGAAAATCTTCAGCCAAATCGTCGGCGGATGCGGTACCGAGAGGTCTCTGTCGTATGGTGGCGGTATAAAAACCCTGACATTCAACGACTTTCCGTAAACCATGCTATCGGGTTTGCCTTCGGGGCTGAGCACTACAAAAGCACGTATTTTCCCGATTAACTTCTTATCCAGTTGCAGCCGACGCGGACCCTGAAGCATAATTGTGACAATCCCGTTCTCGACTACACCGGGTTTGTCTTCGATTTTAACATCATACGCGTAATCGCCCAGCGTCATCACATGAAGCGGCAGCTTCACCGGCCAGGTCGCATTCTGCTCGGCAATATCGAAATCAATCCGCACCTGGCGCCGGCCCTGAACCGCTATCCCGTCGAGCATCAGGACGATATCGAAATCGGCGGAAAAAGACTCCCGGCGATCTTGAAGCTCGATGGGCGCGGTTTCGATATCGCCGTGAAGCTTGATGATTTCCTGCGGACCGGTAATATCGATTTCGCTCGGGGTTATTGTATGCCCCCTCAGCTCGAATCCCTCCGCGGGATTGCTCTGGATGTTGGTCTTCACGCGCATCTTCTTGGTTTTCTGGCGAGTTACGTGAACCTGAATCTGGTCCGGTGAAATATCCACAACGCGAACGCCGCTGAGAAGGTTCTCTATATCCCCCTCGGATAGCGCTACCGGATGTGTACCGACCCGGGGATCGTTTATAACGCACCTGAACTTGATCGCTTCATACCTGAGTTTTTCAAGGACCACAACCGGAGCGCGAAGCACTACCTTGACTTTTGGAGGGTCCGCTTCGGCTGAAAGATTTGTTGCAAGCCTTCCATCCACGCGCATGGTAACGAGCACCCGCGCCTCGAACGTATCGGACTCGGTGATCGAACCGTAAACCACGACCCAGATTATCAACGCGAAGATAAGCGCAACCGCCTTGTTCTTGGCGTCGCCGAAAATCGCTTTTTTCCAGCCCTGTTTCATATCCGTTGGTACTTGTTACTTGTTACTTGTTACTTGGTACTTGGTACTTGGTACTTGGTACTTCTTGAGTTTCGAGTTACGAGTTACGAGTAAAAGATAATCACGCCATTCTTCACTCGATACTCGGTACTCGGTACTCGGTACTCGGTACTCGGTACTCGGTACTCGGTACTCGGTACTTCTTACTACGTACGCACCTTCCAGTCGATGTACAACTCCTGAAAAGCACGGTCGAACTGTTCCTGGTCAAGGTCGTAATCGAGCTTGCCCCCGGCCGCAATCGATATGCTGCCCGTCTCTTCCGAAACGATAATTGCAATTGCATCCGCCTTTTCGGTCAGGCCTATGGCTGCACGGTGGCGTGTTCCGAGGTTTTTTGCCACCTGCGGATTCTCGGTAAGCGGGAAAAGGCAGCCCGCGGCCGCGACGCGGTGTTGCCGAATAACGACCGCGCCGTCGTGCAATGCGCTGCCTGGAAAAAATATCGTTTCAAGAAGCTCGCTTTTCACCTCGGCGCCGATTTGCGTGCCGCCCTCCGTGTATGAGACCAGGCCCACCTCACGCTCTATCGCGATAATCGCCCCGATGCGGTTCTTGGCCAGCCTGAAGACCGCCTTCTTTACTTCCTCCACTATCTTGACCTCGGGAATGTTCGAAGACTGGAGTAATGGCTGAAGTATGGGAGGCGCCATCGTGGAAATCCGCACCAGGCCCCGGCGGAGCTCAGGCTGAAATATCACGATAAGGCCGACCACGAACGCGGCGGTCAGGTTCTGGAACAGGAACTCGATGGTCCGGAGCTTCAACTCGGTCGCCACCCAGTAAAGGACGAAGAAGAGTAATATCGTAACAAAAGTCAGGCCTTTGAATATCCCCTCGCCGAGCGTACCTTGAAGAAAACGGATAAGCGTATAGATCAATAACGCTATAATGAGTACCTCGAGCGCGTACTGCCCGTAATGAGAATAGAGTGATTTCAGCCATTCCATAACGCTAATCCATTTCTCCCATCTGAACCGCGTAAACTACCTGCACCGCGTCGGCGGCGGCCCGGACGTCGTGGACGCGGAGAACGTCCACGCCGGAAATCTGGGCAAGCGCATTTGCGGCAACCGTCGCATATATCCTTTCCCGGGGATTTTCCCGGTGCAGGATTCTGCCGAACATGCTCTTTCGCGAGCACCCGAGCATTACTTCGAGCCCGAGGCCTGCAAGCTCGCGCAGGCGCCGGATAAGCTCGAGATTATGGTCGACGCTCTTTCCGAATCCCATTCCCGGGTCGACCAGTATTTTCTCCGGCGCCACACCGGCGTCAAGCGCGTGCAGAACAGAATCGCACAAATATGCGTAGACCTCGCCGGGCAGGTCATCGTACCTGGGGTTTTTCTGCATCGTACGCGGCTCGCCCTGAATATGCATGAGGACCAGATCTGTTTCCGCCCCCGCCGTGACGGAGGCCATTTCCGGATCGAACCGCAGGCCGCTGATGTCGTTTATCATCGTTGCGCCGGCTTCGATTGCGGCGCGTGCTACTTCAGCCTTCGAGGTATCGACAGAGAACTGAACCCGTCCGTCAAGCCGGTCGGCCAATCCGCGAATAATCGGAACCACCCTCTTTATCTCTTCCTCTGCCTCAACCGGCTCCGCGCCGGGGCGGGTGGATTCTCCGCCGACGTCGATTATCGCGGCACCCTCCGCCGCCATCCTGAGCCCCTGTGACACCGCCGCGTCGTGGTCGAAAAACAGCCCGCCGTCGGAAAACGAATCAGGTGTCGCGTTGAGAATACCCATAATACGCGGCATCTTCGGCGCAAACGTCGAATAATAATTCTGTTTTACTGCAAAGGCGGTGGCAAGAAGGATCCCGGCTTTGTTTTTCAGGTTCTCCGGCATAGGCCCAAGCTCGTCTTCGAGATCGGCGCTTTCGTTCCAGGACTCGATATCGGCCCTTGCTTCTGATGTTTCGTCCAGTTTCAGAAGCAACTCATCGGGCAGACCGGAAGCGGTCAGCGTCTGCCCGGTCGGGCGCCCCCGCCGGAAGTACTCTTCAATACGCATCCGGTATTCGGCGATTGTGCGAAGAATAGCCGTGTCGATAGCATCAAGTTTCATGGCGTAACACACCCCGGCCGTTTCATTCAACGCCGCGCAAACCGGTCTGGTTGCGCGCGGCCGCAAAGTAAAAAAAGGGGTAAGGGATACGGGATAGGGGATAAGGAATCTTCGATTGGCGATTTATTCTCCCTGTCCCCTTGTCTCCTTGTTCCCTTATCTCCTTGTTCCCTTGTTTCCTTGTTTCCTTGTTTCCTTATTTCCAGACACGCGCCGCAAGCGGCGCCGCTAAATATTTATTAACGCGCAGCAAGCTGCGCCGCTATATGTATTATTAATTTATTCTTTCTTAACTTCAACACTCCAGCACTCCAGCACTCCAGCACTCCAGCACTTCTTACCACTCTTCGAACTGGAAGTATATTTTCCTGGCAATTTCGCGAATCGCTTTTTCCCTTGCGGACGCCTCGTTTTCGCCGCGAATAAATGAAAACGGCTCGTCTTCCGAGACAGTTCGCTGGACCTGCGTGTTGTTCCGCTTGTCAATCAGGACAAGATTAACGGTGATTGTAAGCACGCGCTCTTCCAGACCGCCGGCGATCGTCGCTGGGGTAACGACGCGCTCCTCATCGGTTGTGATTTCGCCTTCCAGCCTCAGTTCGCCGCCGCGGCGGACAATCTTTATGTTATCTCGCGAAGTGATTTCATCCTGCACTGCCTTGGTCAGCTCAAACTCACTCGATCGCCCGGAAACAATAGCGCGCCTGAATATCGGGACCTCAATCGTCCTGGCGTCGGGCCAGGTCGAGCCTATAGTGTAACCGCAACCGCCGGAGAATACGCACGCAACGAATAAAAGAGCAGGCAGAATCTGGACCGCCCGGCGAATCATTGCGTTTTCCTTTTCTTTTCAGCGGCGGCCAGCTGCTTGACTTTCGCATGCAGCTCGGCGCGTTTTTCTTCTGCAGCCTTTGCCGTCGGCGTATCGGCGTAATCCCTGAGAATATGCTCGTACGAAAGCACCGCCGACGCGGGCTTCTTCTCCCGCTCGTAAAACTCGCCAACGGCAAAAAGCTTTTGAGCCAGATACTCCCTGGCCATCGCACAGTACTTCCCGGCCTGTTTGACGCGGTTACCCTCGGGATAATCGCGCATGTAAAATTCAAGAACCTGAATCGCCGATTCCAGAGGCTCGGGGTCGTAATCGATTCCCTTGAACTGGCTGAAGTTGGAATAACCGAGCATGAATATCGCGTTTGCCCGCCAGATACTCCTGGTATATTTGTCGACAAGACGTTTGAACTCCACCTCGGCAGATGCGAAATCCTTCTCCTCGATGAAGAAATATATGCCAAGGTAATAGGTCGCACTGTCGGCGAATTCTGCGTACGGGTATTTGCTAACCAGCCGGTCAAGAATCTGTTGGCCTGCTTCGCGGTTTTCACCCTTCCAGTGGAAGAAAAAAAAGAATGCCTTTGGTATCTCCGTGCCGTGGATAAGAGACTTTCCGATTTCGTACTGTTTCTCAATTATCTCATCCCGCTGCTCCGTCCGCGGAAATTCGGTTATCAGTCTCTCGTACGCTTCGTCGGCCTTGAGCAACCGGCCCGCGCGGAACCTGCATTCGGCGATTCGGTACAGGGCTTCCTTGCGCCAATGCCCGCCCCGCAGCCGCACCAGGCGTCTTAGCCGCTCTGAACCGGGCAGGCTGCGCTTCATCAGGGCAGGCTTTTTCAGGCGTTTTTCCGCACTTGAAATTCGACGAACTTTGAGCAGACGGACAATCTCGCGAAGTTCACGGCGGGCGCGTTTGACTTCGAATTCGTATTTTTCCTCATTCTCCATGCAGAAAAGCTCAAACGCGGCCCCGAAAATGTCCATATCTTCATTAAAGGCGCTTTTTTCGGCGCTCAGAAACGTGTACCATGCGTCCGCGGCTTCGTCCCATTCCTTTTTGGCCTCCAGGTTCCGTGCCTTCAACTGGAGCTCGAGCAGCGATTTCTCCTTCGCTTTGGGGGTCTGCGGATCAAGCCGTGCAGACGCGCATCCTGCGAACAAGAAAATCGCAACAAGCAAAAGAAGACTGTTTATGTTCCGATTAATAGACATTCAGTTTCAGGATGTTACCGGAAAACAGTGGAATAACTTACCGTAACCCCAGACCCCACCTTTGATAACATCTCCCCTAAGAAAGGTATTCTAGCATTATCAGTGGTTTTTCCAAGAGAAATCTCAAGGCATGCCGCACAATTTTTATTGTTCTTTTCATAACATCGCGTCCAGGATTAATTTTTGACAGACGCTTAATATCTGAAGAGGCAAGCGCCGATAAAACCCGCAGGTCGCCGGGATATACGTTGAAAGTACCGCGGGCATCAGGTTGTTTTCCCCCGTCTCCGGTAAGGCTGCAGACGTCGCAGACGACACCGCCGTCGGACGGCCTGAATTGAACCTGCTTCCCGAATGAGGACTTGCCGCAAAGCGCGCATGCATCAAGACGGAGCCCGAGCCCTGCCAACTCAAGAGCCTTCAGCGCAAAACCCAGTGAAATCGGTCCGCCGTTTCCGCCCCGGTCTATCGCCTCGAGTGCAGACGTAAAAAGATCGTAAAGCTCCGTATCAGGCTCTTCATCTTCTGAAAGCGCCGTAACAACCTCCAGGAGGAAGTTGGACGCGATATAGCCGTCGAACCTTCCGCGCAGCCCCTTGAAGGGCCGCACGAGTTCCCCGTCCGTGATGACATGCAGGCTTGACGAGCTTTTGCGCACAAATGTGATCTCGTATTCCATAAGAGTGTCAAAAGGCCCGCCGAACGAGTTCCCCGGCCTCATCACACCCTTGGCAAGGCCGCTTATCCTTCCAAAGTCGCGCGAGAAAAACACAAGCGTCTGGCTGGTTTCGGAATACGCCCGGCATCGGCAGGTTACGGCTGTTGTGCATGCAAAATTCGCGGCAGGCATCAGGAAGCCGGTGGCTCTTCAGTAGTAAGAAGCTTTATGAGAATTGTCTTTACCCTTCGTTCATTAGCGTCGGTGACGGTGAATTCGGCGCCGTTGTAAGAGAACTTCTCGCCTTTCACGGGAATTTTGCCCAGCTGCGTTGCGACGAATCCGCCTATCGTATCGAAATCCTCATCCTCCGGCAGTTCGATGTCGAACACCTCGTTGACATCGTGGATTGTCATTCGCGCATCGGCTTCAACCGTTTTCTCGGCAAGTTTCTTGAACAGTTCCTTCGGCGGCTCGTCGAACTCGTCTTCGATTTCGCCGACGATTTCTTCCAGGATATCCTCCATCGTAACGATGCCGGCGGTGCCGCCGTACTCGTCCAGCACGACGGCGATATGCACCTTGCGCGCCTTGAATTCCTGGAGCAATTCCTGGACCGGCTTCGTCTCCGGCACCACGAATGCATCGCGAATAATATCGTCAAGCGATGGTATGTCCCCGTTCTGGTTATCGAGATAACGCACGAGGTCCTTCACGTAAAGGATTCCGCGAATCGTATCGCGGTTTCCCTCGTAAACCGGGATGCGGGAATGTCCGGCGTTGCAGACTTCGGAGATAATTTCCCGGATCGATTTATCTATCGGAATCGCCACCATGTCGGTCCTGGGAGTCATGATTCGCGAGACGTCAACGTCGCCGAGATAGAGCACGGCCTCGATCATCTCGCGCTCTTTTTCCTCAATCGCGCCTTCGTGTTCGCCCTCTTCGATCGCGCTCCGCAGGTCCTCTTCCGCCTCTTCCTCGGGCGTTTTTTCCTTTGAGCCCGTCATCCTTCCGAGGAGTGCGCGGGTAAAGAGGATAGCGGCCCCGAACGGGCGGAAGAGAAACGCGACGCCGGAAAGAAACGGCATGAACGCCACCAGAAGCCTTTCCGCGTTCTTCTCCGCGACGAGCCGGGGAAGGATATTACCAAGGACAAGAACGAAAACCACCGCGACGCCGAAAGAAACGAAAAAGGTGGCGGTCAGATAGCTGCCGTAATGCTGCGCCAGGTAGATTACAATACTCAAGACAAGAAGGATCTGGAAGAACGAAGCCACGGTCCCGGCGGTCAGACGTATGAAATCGACGCGGTCAAGGTAGGCCATCCAGCGCTCGGGTTTTTTCTTTTTCTCGTTAACCCGCTTTTCGTACTTTACCCATGAGAACGTCGCAAGCGCCGCCTCGGCCATTACGAAAATGATTGTCAGAACGAAAGTGACCGCAGCAAGTATCAAGTACGTCATTTACGGTTCGCACCTCCATCATCTGGCGCGGCCGGCTCGCGGGGGAGGAACTTGGTCATTATGACCACGTTTCCCTTCTTGTTGAAAATAACCTGATCCATCAGGTTTTTCACGATGAAAATCCCATACCCGCCTACGCGTTTGCCCTCGGATTCCCTCTTGCGCTGGTATTTGACCGGTTCGGCCGTCGGGTCTTCGAGCGACTCCAGGTCAAAGCCCTCGCCCTCGTCCTCGATCTTGAGCATGATGCGGTCTTCGAAGACGCAGTAAAGCAGATGGATTCTTTTATCGGTGTCGCCGCGGTTGCCCCATTCCACGGCGTTCTGGCCGAACTCGTTGATCGCGATACGCAGGTCGCTTTTGACGTCTTCGGGCAGGTTCGTCTGGTAGAGCATCTCGGTGAAGTGTCGGAAACGCTCGACGAATTCCATGTCGGCAGGAGCGGTAAGCTCCATCCAGTCCTCCTTCACGACGTCCGGCTTCATTATTTCAGCAGCGGTCCAGATGCGCGTCTTGCGCCGTCCCAGCACGTAATTCACCTTTTCCAGCAGGTCCGAAATATCTATCGGCCGCGGCAGGACGAACACGACGCCCTGGTCCAGCGCATCGCGTGCCAGTTCGCTGTCCATTTTCCGCGTAAAAGCAATAATGTCCGTAGAAGGATATCCGCCGCGGTAATAGGTGAGAAAGGGCACACCGCCTTCAAATTCAAGCTCGAGACCGGTAATCAGAAGATCGACCTGGTTTCCAAGGCCCTCAAGCGCGCGTAAAGCGGTATCAGCATCCTTAACTACATGTACGGTATGGTCTTTGCGCTGAGTGAGGAGTTCCCAGAGCAGGTTTCGTGAGGAATCGTCTTCTTCAACGACAAATATGGTTTTCATTTTTGTTTCTGCAAAAGGCGGGGTCGCCCCTGCATATAAAATTATAGGGCGTAAAGTGGGTTCCGTCAAGGAAAAAGAAGTGCTGGAGTGCTGGAGTGCTGGAGTGCTGGTGTGCTGGTGTGCTGGAGCTTGCTGCGCGTTAATAAATATTCAGCGGGAGCGCTTGCGCCGCGTTGTCATTTAGCCGCCGGGCTTGACCAGCGGGTTTTTCCTGATATATGACAATATGTCACCTTTGTGAGAAGCTTTTTATTTTCTTTTGCTTTTTAGCGTTTCTTTCGGCAGGATTTTTCGCACTTCGCGGCGAACCCGGCGCGCGAGTTTCACCGCCCGGCGCGCTTCAGTCAGCGAAATCGGTTCGTAATCGCCAGGATAGCGCGTTATCGTGGCATACTCAGTCAACCGGTCTTCTTCGCCATCCTTGATGCCTGGGCGGAGCGTGGAAGGAACCAGGTTAATCAATTCCGCGATGTTGTGAGTCTTGGGAAACGCGATCCCTTTCCACACCAGCACAGCCTTCAAGTACTTTTCCACACACTGCTGAACGTGATAACAGGCCGTATCCGTGGGGCACTCTTTGCCCAGCTTGAGTGTATGAGCAGCGTTCTTGAGATCGTTTTCCGCCTTCTCCAACCATTCGCGAATAACCACGATGACCTTATTCTGATCGGGCATACAGGACCTTCCCCTCCAGAACGGCGGGATGCTCGATCGTCCCGACAATCTCCTTTCTCCATTCGAACTCCTCGGGTGTACTGACAATTATGTCCTTAGGCACGCGGATATCATGCAGGGACGTGCGAACCTCCAACTGCTTCTTCCTCTTGGAGCCGTCAACAGGCATCACAACCAGCAGGTCCACGTCGCTGTCAGGGCCGGCGTCGCCTCGTGCGTGCGAGCCGAAAAGAATTATCTTCTCGGGCTGGAACTTTTCCACGATGCGGCGCACCATTTCCCGTATTTCCCGGCGGATCGCGCGTCTTGCCTTGCCCACGTTTTGGTTTCTCCTGCCTTTCATCAATATAACCTGAAAGGCCGGAAGTGTCCACTATTTTTCGGCTTCCGGGAACACGTTACAATTTTGCTGCGTAAAATTTCTAACGTGTCCCCGGTCTTCCATAGTCTTATTTTCACAGCCGGCCCACATACTCCAGCGCGGCGCTGATTTTTGCGAGGAGGAGCGGCGGCTCGATGCCGCGCTTGTCTTCGTCGAGGTCTTTGATGTAATCGGGCGAGACCTTGAACTCGTCAAGGTTCATATTCAAAGATTCCGCCACGTGCCCGAGCACGTCATGGAGCTCTTTTACATACATCTCGCCGACGTGCGGCCTGTCGGAGAGGCGCTCGATAAGCGTGCTTCGAAGGGCCTCGAGCCTGATCCGCGCCCTTGTGAGCACGTCCTGTTTTTCCTGATCTCTCATTTATCCTCCGTATAATGAACAGACAAGAATGTCTGTCGTACCGATTCCGACCGCGGCGTGGCGATCTCACTACAGGTTTCAGGTTTTAGGTTTTAGGTGTCAGAAAGGAACTAATAGTATATATCCTAAAACCTGAAACCTGAAACCTGAAATGATTCCTCCTCGCAATAACATTCATTTTGTTACAGACTCCAAGTACCGAGTACTAAGGTTTAATTAATATTTTCAGTTTACCGGTTGCGGCGCCGGAGTTGAGTTTATCCGCGGCCTCCGCCAATGTCCAGACTTCTTCGATCATGAAGCCGGTTTTTATTCTACCTGCCGCGAGTTCAGGAAGCGCTTTATTCACATCGCCGCAACGGCTGCCGACGACATTGATTTCTTTTACAACAACCTGCCACGGGTTGGGCGCGACAGGCTCCGCGCAGGTGCTTTTCATTACAAGCGTGCCCAGCGGTCTGACTGCGCCATAAGCGGCTTCAAGGCCGTCCGGCGAGCCGGAACACTCCACAACCAGATCATACCTGTCCTGCAGCGGTCGTCCCGTGTGATGTTTAATTTCAGATCCGGAAAGGTGTTTTACACGTTCCGGGTGCCGGCCGTAGAGATCCACGGTGCAGCCGGAATTTGCCATCACCTGCGCGACAAGAAGGCCGAGCCGGCCGTCGCCGATGACGGCAACAAGTTTACTATCAGGCAGCGTCACCTGGTCGAGGATGTGCAGCGCGGCGGCAATCGGCTCGCTGAAAACCGCGGCCTCGTCCGGCACTTCGTCCGGCACCGGAACCAGGGTCCGCTCGGGAAGAAGAAGATATTCCGCAAATGCACCGTCGCGCCCCTGGATGCCAAGGACGGTCCGGTCCGGACAATGTGTTTCATCTCCGCGATTGCAGACTTCGCACTTCATACAGGCCGCGTTTATACCGCCGACGACCCGCTTTCCTGTTAGCGATTCACCGTCGGCTTCAACCACGACACCCACGAACTCATGCCCCGGTACGCCGGCAAAATCCATGTATCCGTTGAAGATTGCGAGGTCAGTAGCGCATAGCCCGGCGCATGTCACTTTGATGCGCGCTTCCCCGGGCGGCCTGCCCGGGACCGGATAACCTGCTTCAAAACGAAGCTTTCCGTCCTCGAAAACGAGTGCGCGCATTGTGGGTGGAACGGTTTCGGCCACGTCTACTTGGGGGTTTTGGGTTTTGAATTGTCAGGTGGTTTCGGGCCTGTCTCAGCGACCTTGGCCCGTAATTCTTCCAGTTTTTTCTTAATATCCGCCGGCGGTTTCTGCTCGGCGTCTTTCAGAACTTCGTCAATACGTTTTTTCACCCAGTCGGTATCAGTATCCTTTACCCGACCCAGGCACTCGAGCATCCTGTTCCAGCAATGGGTCACCTGCTGTGGATTGATGTTCGCATTTTTTATTATGTCTCTGTATTTATCAAATGCGCTTTTGAAGCTGCCCGTTCCAAAACTCGCATCGGCATGTCCGAGAAGATAATCAAGCCTTTGAGAGTCGGCGGCGACCAGTTCGCCGAAGAGAGGAACCGCTTTCTTATGGTCGCGGCTGTCCAGGTAGAACCGGCCCAGCTCATACTTGCAGTCAAGACGTATTTTTTCATTATCACCTTTTATCGGATTCTTAATGTCATTCATATCAAGGAAACCGGGAAGGTGACTTCCATGCCCTCTCGTCCTGAGATACCTGGCCACGTAAAGACACTTTTTATAATTGAACTTCCCGTCCGGCCCGCACTTGCTCACCAGGGTCTTCAGGTGGTTGATATAAGACTCCGCATCCGTCGTGGAGTTTCCAAGCGCCCATAATATCGCGTCGGCACCCCGCCCGGTCGTATCGACTTTGGAAAGCGCCTCGGTAAGCTGCGGCCTCTGGCGGATATTCGGCTCGTTCCTTACGGCAGTATCGAGGCCTATGGTCACTTCAGGCACACCCACACCCACGACGGCGAGCGAAGCCGCAGCCAGCCGCCGCACGTCCTGGTCCTCCATATCGGCCAGAAGAAGGAGCAGGCATTTTATCGCCTGGGCTCTGTTGTTCGGAGGGTCGTCTTTTCCAAACTTGAGTTTCCCCAGCACCCTGTCCACCGTCCGCTTCAGTTCCCCGGTTAAGGCGGGCCTGAGCGCACGATTGCCTGAAGTATCCACATAAAGCACAAGGTCTGCTACCGGTCCCACGGCCCGTGAATCACCCACGTCGCCGATAGCCTCAAGTACGGGAATCAAGAGACCTGATTTTTCCGTTTCAGGATCAATCTTGCTGAGTATGAATTCCGAAATACCTCTCCCGACAGCCGTCTGGCCCGCCTGCTTGGCCAGCTCGGCGAGGGCACCAATTGTCACAACCCGTGTCTTCTGAATGATTTGTGCGTCGTCGTAAAGCTTTTGCAGCCGCGAGGGGACTGCGGCCTCGTTTCCGTTGACTTTGGTAATTCCGATCTTTCCAAGCGCACAGACCACGGCGGAAAGGAGTTCTCCCGCGACATCCTGCTCATCTATAAGCAGAAGCAGGCGCTTAACCGTGTCCTGGTCTCTGATGCGCAACTCGCCGATACGGAATGCCGCGGAAGCCCTGAGCTTGACAGGTTCGTCTTTATCGCCAAGTTTCTCTTTCAGATCTTTAATGAGGATTTGTTTGTCCGGCTGTTTAGCAAGCAAATCCCAGTTATCATTGAGTGTTTTAATCCGCGACTCGACGTTTCTTTCATTTTCTTTTTCGATCTGCTTAATATAGTCGGTCTTCCAGTCTTCACGTGACTTATTCTTGTTTTGCTTCCACCACTCCCGCCAAACGGAAAGTTTAGGGCCTTTGCGAATGCCGGTCAGATTCTCAAGGCTTTTCACAGCAGCTTTGACAACCTGGCTGGAGTCGTCTTCTTTTACTTTTCCCAGGATAAACGCGATTCCCTTATGAGGGTCCTTTTTTAGCGCACCGAAGACGGCGACCGTGTTGGCCCGCCTTGTTTCCGATTGCGCCCTATCCGCGATTATGGCGCCCAGCTGTTCTTCAAGATTCTCACCACCTTTTTCATCAGTAAGGAAAAAGGCCAGAGCATCAATCATCCGCTGCCTGACATTATCTTCTTTCGAACCAAGCGTACAGTAAAGCAGATCGGAAATGAAAACAGTTGCATTCTTTTTGTGAATGGCGGCCACAGTCACACAAACCGTGGAAGAGTTGTTGAAGGAAAGTGCATCTCTGATTGCCTTATCCGCATCGGGCGTATGCAAATCAATAAGCTTCTGAGCGGCATCAAACTTATCAAGTTCACTTTTTGTATTCGAGGTCAGGTTTTCATAGAGTTTTTTTACTTGAGCCGATTCTTCGGGAGTTGCCTTTTTCGGTCCTGGCTTTTTCGGCTTCGGTTTTTCCGGCTTGACTTCACCGGCATCGGCGAATGTAGACAGCGCAATGGATGCAACAAAGGCAAGAAATAATATATAGATTAAAACACGCGCTCTGCGCATTACCCACGCCCCCATGATATCCGAAATTCTTAAAGGATGGAAACAGTTCAGATTATAACGATTCGTATTCATAGCGTCAATGTATTTCCACAACATGCAGCCAAATTCTTTTCTTTCCTTCAATTCCATGAGGAAATTTACGGTTGCAAATCCTCATATCCGCGCTAAAATGCTTGTGCACGTTCCATTTCAGAGCTTTAGACGAAAAACCGCCAAAAAGCTTCACCCCTTTTTCGGGAGGATCGAATGCCACGCGCCTGCAACATAATCGCCGGTTTCCTTCTCATGTGCGTCCTGAGCGGATGCGTCAGCATAACGGGTTTTCACGGGAGGAAATGGTACGCAGGTGAAACATGCGACCGGGAAGACCTCTGGGATTCCACCATAGCCGCGATACGAATGTACTCCGGCGAAGGCCCGTTCGAGCAGGCGCAGGACCTCTACAAGGTCAACCCCTCGGGGGGTTACCTCGAGACTTATTACGTCGTCCAGCCCCAGGAACGAATGGGCACCTACCAGTACGCGCGCAAGTTCCGCGCACAACTTGAGCGTGCCGGCGCCGGCTGGCAGGTCACGATTTTTGTCGGACGCTACACCAGAAAAACCGGCCCCAATCTCGACCCGGAAGAAGACTGGAATTACCTGAGACGCGAAGACGATATTGAAGAAGGCGTTATCGCAAATATTAAAGCCAGTATCACGGACAAATACGGTACCCGAATGGGTACAAGAAAACCGATAAAGCGCCGCTACTAAAAGATGAAGGATGAAGTATGAAGTATGAATTAAGAAAATCAGCATTTCTTTATTTCATACTTCAGCCTTCATACTTCATACTTTCTTCCTGTGTCTGTTTCAAACGTTCGTGCAGGAACGCTATGCTGCCGCTTGCGCTTCTCATGATTATATTCACGTGCACCTCCTGCTCGTGCGCCGACGCGCCGAAGAGCGCCCGGGGCTCAAATTCCGGAACGGACAAAACCGATAAATGGAGAACGGTGCCCTCCACCGGCGCTGACCCTGTCGAGGCCGCTTCGGAAAGTACGGATGATGCCGAAGAAACCGCTGAGGAAAAAGCTGAAATACCGGAAGAAGAATTCACGGAAAATGAAAAAGAAATGCGCGACCAGCTTCCGGACAGTTTTCGAATCGCGCGCGTCGGCCCCTTCGTCGTCGCAAGCGACCAGCCGGAATACAATTTCGAAAGCACAAAGCGGTACACGATCAGGGACTGTTACGACGCCTACTACAAAACGCTTTTCAAAAAACGCCCGAACGATGTAATGAAAGTATATCTGTTCGACGGCAAACTCTCTTACGAAAAATGGACAAAAAAGCTTTTCGGCAGCGTTCCCGACACCCCTTACGGCTACTATTCCCCTTCCAGGCGCGCGCTCATAATGAACATCAGGACCGGCGGCGGCACGCTCGTACACGAGATGGCGCACGCGCTCATCGTCTACGATTTCCCGGACGTGCCCAGCTGGTTTAACGAGGGAGTCGGCTCGCTTTACGAACAATGCTATGTAAGTGACGACGGCGAGCTCCGCGGCAAGACGAACTGGAGGCTGCCGATCCTGCAGAAAGCGATACGCAGGAACGGTGGCAAATCGCCGGTTTCGCTTGACGATCTGGTGGCGTCGACGACGGACGAGTTCTACGGCGACAACAAGGGCGTGAGCTACGGCCTGGCGAGGTACTTCTGCTACTATCTTCAGCAGAAGGGGCTTCTGCAGAAAGTGTACAAGACCTTCCGCGACCGTTACAAAGAAGATCCGACCGGCAAGAAGTTTATTGAAGAAATCCTCGGCGAGAAACTGTCCAAAACCCAGAAAAAACTGATACCGTATACGATGAAACTGAGGTTCCGGTAGGGAATTATACTGGGTTTTAGGTTTTAGGTTTATTTCTTATTACCTGACACCTGACACCTAATACCTGACACCTGAGCCCTGACCCCGAAGCACACACACCAGAACACGGACCGGGGGACC
>SOJX01000074.1 GCA_004376375.1 Planctomycetota bacterium | reverse complement strand
TAACTTCGCTCAGGCTTTGCGGCAGGCCGAGAAGCTCGATCAAGCTGCTCCGCAATCTACAGGATTCGCTGCTGCAGGAGGGAAACCTC
Organism: Planctomycetota bacterium; assembly: GCA_004376375.1. Classification (GTDB taxonomy): domain Bacteria; phylum Planctomycetota; class E44-bin39; order E44-bin39; family E44-bin39; genus E44-bin39. Next base: position 6,375 of record SOJX01000074.1, on the reverse strand, counting down.
GCCTTTACGGCGCCGGTCCTCTTCGAGGCAATCGAAACTATCGGCCTTCTTGCGGAGTCCGCGGACGAGATGCGGAGAATACAGGGCGTCGTCCGGATGCTGAAGAACATCGACCTCGACCCCGGCCAGTTCTGGGAAGTACAGAAAGCGCTTATCTCCTGCGTCAGGAGCATCCGCAACTGGGGCGGAACAGAAGGCGATATCGAGGCGGCGTACCAGCTTATAGTCCGCATCGGCTCCTCCGTCAACAAGTTCTTTGCGAGCCAGCCGCGCCGGTCACAACCCGCGATTTTCTATCACGGCTCGGCTCTCATCGGCATCGCGGACGCGCTCGTACACCTCGGGCGCGACTCCGAAGCCGCAACCGTTTTTCCGGAAGCGCTCAGGATTATTCTCCGTGCATCGGCCCAGGACCGCGGCGAGTTGAGCGCCGGCCTCGTGGAAGCGGTATCCCAGATGGAGACGCGTTTCCAGGTCGAGGTGCTACTTAAACTCCTCAAGATTTTCCCGAAACTCGTGCAAAAAGGGCTGGGCTCGCCCGAGCTCAAGGACCGCGTACTGCCTGATATCGTGGAGATCGCGCTGATGGGCGAGCCGCTTTTCAAGGCAAAACTCCGCGAGCGCGAAGGGCTCGTTATACAGAATATCAGAAAACGCCTGAGAACGGATCGTATTTCAAAGTAATGCGCGAAAGGTAGCCATGGCGGACAACAACCGATACGAATGGACCATCAAGGAACTGCAGCCGAAAATGCCTGACATCCGCAAGCGGATCAACGCACTGCGCGAGCACCTCGCGGGATATTACGTCGGCCGCAACCTGGAAATCGACCTGATGATTGTCTGCGCGACCGCGCAGGAGCCGATGCTGCTGGTCGGCCCGCCGGGCACCGGCAAGTCCGACATGGCGGTCAAGTTCGCCGAAGCCATCGGCGTCACGGGCGATGAATACTTCGAGTACATGCTTACGCGCTTCACCGAGCCGAGCGAGATAGTGGGCCCGATCGACATCGACGAGCTGAAGAAAGGGCGTTTCATACGGCGCGTCGACGGCAAGCTGCCGCTTGCGAAGGTCGCGTTCCTCGACGAGATATTCAAATCAAACTCGGCCATACTCAACACGCTCCTAACCATCATCAACGAGCGGAAATACTACCAGGACGGCAAGCCCAGGCCGGTCGGGCTCTGCATGCTTTTCGCCGCCACAAACGAGGTTCCCGAACAGGCCGATCTGGCCGCGCTCCGCGACCGGTTCACCATTAAAGTCGAATGCGAGCCCGTCAGGCAGCACCGCCTGACGGAGCTTATCGAAAAAGGGCTCGCAAACGAGATGTACCGGCAGTTCAACGTCAAGCCCTGGGCGGGGCTGGCGTCGCTCGAGGATTTTATCAAGGCCAACCACTATCTCTCGCTCGTGCTTTCCGGCGGCAGGCCGATAGGCGAGGACGGCATAGACCTGGCCACCGACAGGAAGAACTTCTTCCCGGAAGACGTTTACCTCATGTTCGAGCGGATTCTGGATGCCGTCTCCCGCATAGTCGAGATTACGGACCGCAAGGTGATAAAACTGTACAAGCTTCTGCGGACGCGCGCGTGGCTTTTCGGAAGCGGAACCGTCCGCCGAGAAGACCTCGGCCTGCTCGCGCATATCGGAGAAAGCAAATCGGATTTCGCGAACCTGCGGAAAGAAGTATCAGGCATTCTCCAGCTCGAAAGTTGAAGAATGGTTCTTCAGTTATTCAGTTATTCGGTTCGTCAGTAAAGAGGAGCTACGCGCGTTATCGGGCGAGCCGCGGGCTCGCCCCTACAGGCACCGCGCAGGCGCGGCGGCTGACTTTGGAGGCGGATGCCGATTTTGGACGGCAAAGAAAAAGAAATCCTGGTCCTTGACGCGGACGCGCTCGAGAGCTACCTGCTCGGCAGCTGTTATTTTTCGGGCGCATCCTTCGGCCCGCTTTCGGAAAAGCTGAACACCGCCCTTCCCTGGTTCGAGTCGGCCGTCGCCGGCAACCTCGGTTTTATCCCGTTCAACGTTTTCTTCGACCTGGGCCATCTTCTCACCCTGGGGCATACGTTTCCCTTCGCCAGCCTCGGACATTACGACGAATGGCCGAAAGAAGAGCGAAGCGTAAGAACGGAATACGAGAACCGCTTTCTCAACGGCGTATTGTCGCAGCCGTCCTTCAGGCAGCTTCGCACGATTCTCGACGCGGCCGAAGACAGGGACCCGCTCATAAACCGCATTATTGAAATAATCCTCGAGCCGCTACAGGGCAGGCGGCGCAAGCTGGAATCGGGCAGTATAACCGTCCTGCCGACCGTCCTGAAAGAGATGAAATTCAGCACAGAGCCCGACACCGCAGCCGCGCGGGCGGACTTCGATAAAATGATATACGAGAAACTGGGCAAAAAAGATTTCCTCCACACCGCTCAAAGGCAGTTCGTGGAGCAGATGACGGGAACATACCTGCGCGGAAAGTCATTCACGGATATCGATTTTCACGAGCTGGAGAACTTCGGCGTGTACAGGCGCACCGACGCCCGCCTGCGGGCGCGGGCCGTCCTGACGCTCGAAAACAGGTTCGGAGCCTTCGACCCCGAAATTTACGAGCGCGTCAGGGAAAACGAGTCCGCCGTGACCGCTTTCAAAGACGCGGGCCTCTACCCCGTCGGCGGCTTCGCCGAAATCACCACCCAGACCGGCAGCCTTGAAAGCCTTGTCCGGAGCGAACTGGTCTACATGGAAGAAAAAGAAATGCAGGAGGTTGATTTATTTGACGTCCGCTTCGTTGAAAACGAGCTGCTTTATTATAAACGTGACGAAGGCGAGCTGATGCGTCGTCGGAGGCGCCTCAACATCATCCTCGATCTTTCCACCGACATGCGGTTCGCGCCCGGAAAAGGCGAGGAGCAGGTCTGGACCTGCGTCTGCGCGCTTATTCTGCGGCTTCTTCGCGACTTCAGTCTCATGTTCGAGCGCGACGCCGTGACGTTTCGAATCAGAATCCTTGCGGAAAATATTCCCGAAGACCTTCTAAACGAATGCGGCCTGCTCAGAGTTCTGCTGGGGAAGAAAATCGAGCTCGGGATCGCGAGCATCAGTATTGTTCCGTCCATAAGCCTGGCCGAATTTCTGGAAACGGAATGGAAACCGTATGTAATTATCATAACGGCGTCCGCGGCTGCGCCGGATACGATAGAACCGGACGGCGATCCGCTTTCGCTGCGCGGGCTCTCCCAGCTCTGGCTGCAGATCGGCCACGCATTCGAGCCGCCCATGGACGCGACCGCGTTCCGGATTACATTCGACAAACCGATATGGCGCCAGTTCAAAGACGTCCGCAACCGGCTTATCCGCGCGATTGCAGAAGTTAAATAAACACCGTGCGACTGAAAATATATTTTATTTATCCAGGATTTTTTTCAGAATCCGCCCGGCGAGGGTCTCGGCGGTCTCGTCCGGGGTTACGTCGAACCACTCGATATCCATCTTGCGGAACCATGTCATCTGGCGTTTTGCGAACTGGCGGGTGCGGGTGATAAGATTCTCGCGCGCTTCATCTTCGCTGCAGCGGCCTTCGAGAAAATCCACTATCTCCTTGTATCCGAGCGCCTGCGAGGATTCGCGGCCGAAGCCGGCGGCTTCGTGAATGCGGCGGACTTCCTCGACAAGCCCGGCTTCATACATTCGGTCGACCCGCTCGGCAATCCGCTCGCGCAGGATATCCCGGGGCCAGCGGATGCCGTAGAGTTTTATATCAAACTCCGGCCGCGGCTTGCCCCACTCTTTCTGATGCTCGGAAATCGGCTTGCCGGTTAATTCGTAAACCTCAATCGCGCGGACGATTCTGCGGATATCGTTTATCTCGATACGCTCGGCGGATTCGGGGTCGATTTTCTTCAGGCGGTCATGGAGAAATACATTTCCCTTTTCCTTCGCTTCAGCCTTAAGTTCTTCACGCAATTCCAGGTCAGCCGACGGCCCTTCGAACAGACCTTCGCGGAGCGCTTTCAGATACAGCGCCGTGCCGCCGGATAGAATCGGTTTCCTGCCGCAGGAGTCGATATCGCGGATCGCGTTTTCAGCGTGTTTCAGCCACGTATCCGTGGAGAACGGCTCGTGCGGCCTGACCATGTCCATGCAGTAATGCGGCACTTTCGCGCGCGCCTCGGGCGTCGCCTTGGCCGTGCCTATATCCATTCCCAGGTAGACCTTCATCGAGTCGCAGGAGATAATTTCGCCGCCGATTTTCTCCGCGATATAAAGCGAGACCTTCCCCTTCCCGCTCGCCGTCGGGCCGAGGATAGCTGTAATTTTGATGCTCTCTGTTTTCGGCATACAATATATCTGTTTGCGGCCGCGCGTAACCAGACCGGTTTGCGCGGCGTTTTAAAAGGGATAAGGGGTAAGGGATACGGGATAAGGAAATATAAGATAAAAATATCCAGAGCGCGGGCATTTCCCCTTTTTTCCTTATTTCCTTATTACCTTGTCAACTTGTTACCTTGTCCCTTCCCCAGTCAACGCGCCGCAGACCACACCGGCCACGCGGCGCCGCTAACTATTTTATTCCGGCTTCTTTTTTCAACGCTTCAAAGTCGGCCTTTTTTACGTACTCGACTATATCATCGAATATGCTGTGGTAGCCGAAACCGCCTTTGGTCCATTCCCTTATCGCTTCCTCGCGCTCCCAGCCCTGGAATACGATCCGGTAAATCGCGCACATCATCCCGGTCCGGTCGGAACCGCGCATGCAATGGATGAAGGCGGGGAGGTTATCTTTATCGTTCATAACCTTCAGGTATGCGATAACGTCTTTCCTGTCGGGCGCGTCCGAGGCTTCGAGTTTAAAGCGCACGAACCTCAGGCCCGTTTCTTTAATCTCGTCGTCGTCGGAATGGTACCGGCGCAGGTTTATCACCGTTTTTATCCCCATTCTTTCGAGCTCTTTCATGCCCTCCTCGTCCGCCTGCGCGCCGCGGTAGAGGTCGTCCGACACTTTATGCAGGTTCTTGAGTTTCGGGTTCTCAATTTTCCTCGCCCAGTAATTCGGCCTTTCGGCAACACCCTTTCCGGTATCCCTTCCGGTTATATTGCAGAACGTGCAGGCCGAAATTGCGGCGACTGCCGTTATCAGAACAAGCACGCTCAATATCTTCCATTTTACATGCATCTGGCTTCTCCTGTTAATAAGGATGCGTTATATAACAACAGTCTTTCCTTCCGTCCAGAATAAACGAGTGTGTACATATTGTCAAATAATTAGCTAAAAGCTATCAGCTTTCAGCTATCAGCTTTCAGCTTTATTAATTAATAATAAATATTAGCTGACCGCTGACTGCTGAAAGCTGAAAGCTTTTACAGTTGACACTAATATACCTATCGGCTATACTCAAAATGAGGGGGAAAATCTCCCTGAAATTGTGTCACCCGTTATATTTAACACGCGGCGGTGCTGCCGCCGGCCCGATACCTCGCACTCACCCGGAGGAACAATTCAATGGCCGACAAGGCTCCAAAGAAGAAAAATAACGCACCTTCCGACAGGGATTCGAACGGCAAGAAGATTATGCAGATGGTGACGAAAACGATCGACACCGGTGCCTATAAGCAACTTCACTGGCACGGCACGCTGGCCGAGTACATCGACAGGGTAATCGAGAACCCGGACATATGCCGCAATGCTTTTCAGCGCCTTTACGACATGATCCTTTCGTACGGCACGGTGGAATACATCGAGCACAAGGAAAAAATCATTCATTACAACTTCTTCGACGACCCGATATCCAACGGGCGCGACGCCGTCTTCGGCCTCGACAAGTCGCTCATGAGGTTCGTTCACAACATGAAGAGCGCGGCCAAAGGCTACGGAACGGAGCGGCGGATCCTGCTTTTGCACGGCCCCGTCGGCAGCGCCAAATCCACTATCGTGCGGCTTCTGAAGAAAGGCCTCGAAGTCTATTCGAAAACGCCCGAAGGCGCGCTTTATACGTTCGGATGGCTCGACGAGAAGACGAAAGAGCACGTCGACTGCCCGATGCACGAGGAAGCGCTGAAGCTCTTGCCGCCCGAGTCGCGCGACAGGATAATCACCGAAATCACGTCCTCGCAGAAAAGCCGCTATCCGTTCACAATCGACGGCGACATCTGCCCCTCCTGCCGGTGGACGTACCGCGAGCTCCTCGATCGCTACGAGGGCAACTGGAACAAAGTGATGGAGCACATACGGGTGCGCAGAATGGTCCTTTCCGAAAAGGACCGCGTCGGCATCGGCACGTTCCAGCCGAAGGACGAAAAGAACCAGGATTCGACCGAGCTCACCGGCGACATCAACTACCGCAAGATCGCCGAGTACGGCTCCGACTCGGACCCGC
>SOJX01000117.1 GCA_004376375.1 Planctomycetota bacterium | reverse complement strand
CTGAAGTGCTGAAGTGCTGAAGTGCTGAAGTGCTGAAGTGCTGAAGTGCTGAAGTTATAAGGCTTGAAAACCCCGACCTCTTAACTTCTACACTTCTCAACTTCTACACTTCTTAACTTCTTAACTTCTTAACTTCTACACTTTTTAACTTCTAACGTCTCCGGCCGCGAAAAGGCCTTACCTTTACCGATCTCGGCGTGGAGTAGACCCGCGTCGGCCTCGACGCGCGGTAAACCGGTGCAGGATAGCTCGTCCGGTAATACGACGGTCCGTAATACGACGTCCCGTAATACGACGTCCTATAATATGACGTCCCGTAATACGACGATCCGTAATAGCAATACGGCAAATCATAATGCACGGTCACGTCCGGCCCGTGACTGTAATCTGAATGCGCCCTGTGGCGCGAGTGATGCACCGCGCCGGCCGCAACGGCTCCGACCACGAGCCCGGCCGCGGCCACGTGCGCCCAGCGATGACAGCCCGGTACCGCGACAAGCGCTCCCGCGAGCAGTAATGTTATTGCAAGGATTTTCACGATCCACCTCCTATGCTCTCTCTGTTATATTATACAACATCACCGACATAAATCTCAAGCTAAGCCGTCGAAGCGCCGTAGGGCTCCAGAAAACGCCCCAGCTGCTTGCGGGCGTAATGGAGGCGGCTCATGACGGTGCCGATCGAGCACTTCATTATGTCCGCAATCTCACGGTATCCGAGCTGCTCAACGGAATAGAGCTTCAGGACTTCGCGGTGCTTCTCAGAAAGTTTCTGGACCGATTCCTCGAGCAGGTCTTCGAGCTCATGAACCTGCGCCTGCCGCGCCGGGTCGGCGTCTTCGGAGGAACGGGCCAGGTTCGCACCTTCCGGCAGAAGCGGCGCATTGCGCGGGCGGCGGCGCTTCGCCCTCAGGCGGTCGATACAGCAGTTCACGGTCATCCGCCTGAGCCACGGGAAAAAATCGGACCCGGCGCGGAAGCGGTGCAGGTTCTTGTACATGCTCAGGAAAACGTCCTGCACGATATCGAGGCCGTCGTCGCGGCTCCGCGTGTAGTTGAAAGCAATCGCGTAGACGCGGCCCGAGTACTTCTCGAAAAGCTGCCTAAACGCTTCGCAGTCGCCGCGCCGAGACGCCCGAATCAGCCTGTTGTCTTCCGCATTATCGTTTTTCATTGTTAGTCCTTGGTCGTTAGTCGTTAGTCGTTGGTCGTTGGTCGTTAGTGTTTTTTCTTTACTAACTACTAACCACTAACCACTAACTACTGATAAAGCCTCACTTGTTTTTCAGCCCCGCATGCCGGGCGCTGTCCGGCTCTCAGTCCGACTTTTACTAACGCAAACCAGGTGCCCAAGAAGCGTCTTTCGTGTAATTGCTTGAGATAACGTAAGTTACGACATAATGAGTATAATATTCTCATATATAATTTACAGGCAAAATCGCCAACAAAGTTGGCGGTTTCTTGTAGTTTTTGCCCATGAAAACGCTAGTAGTGCCATATCAACTGGTTAGGAAAGGCCAACTTTGTTGGCGGTTATATTCAGAGCGTTGGCGGAAACAAAGAGGGTTTTATTACGGCGCGGCGGCGGCGCTGATTTCGTCTTGACCACGCATAAACATCTCTTTATAATCGCACTCTCGAGAATCCATCTGCGGCACCTGAATGGAGGGCATAAAGTGGTCGAAACAAATCAAAGCCAGGGCGACGCGGACGACAGGCCGTTTGACAAGCAGCTGCTCGGCCTTTTCCAGCACGCATCCAGCGACCCGCTCGAGCCGGGTCAGAGCGCGGAGCTTCTTTCATACACCTGGTATCAGGCCCTGATGCTTATCGCAAACAAGCTCATGGCGCTCGAGAAGCGGATTGAAGACATCAATGGGGAAAAGAGCTGATTGAAGCGACGCCGGGCCGGAATTTCAGGTCGAATCTCGAACAATAAACCGGTATGTAAATTTTACTCTTTGCGGGTTTTTTGTTCATTATTATTCCTTGACACGGCGCGGGAATAAACATAAAATTGATTTCCCGTTATACGGCAAGGGCCGTATAACAATGTTCAAGGCGTGGAAAAGCGGTTTTCGCTCAAAAGCCAGGTACAGCCCGGCCAAACTGACCTGGATGACTGCGCCCGGATTCTAATGCATGTTGGCCATGTCTACGCGAAAGCGAAAAGGAAATGGAATGAAGAAGCTGTATGTTGGCAACCTGAACTACTCCACAACGGAGGAAATCATCAGGGCGATGTTTGAAGAGCACGGCGAAGTGCTCTCGGTCGCGCTGATCACCGACCGCGAGACAGGTCGCCCGAAAGGATTCGGCTTTGTGGAAATGGCTGAAGATTCCGCCGCCGACGCTGCAAAAGACGCACTCGACGGCAAGGAAATCGAAGGCCGGACCATAAAGGTCAACGAGGCACGTCCACGCCGTGAACGGGGACCGAGAGGCGGCGGCGGAGGCGGCCGCTGGTAGACCGGAGCAACTGCAGTCGGGTCATCACCCGGCTCCGGTAACCTTACTTCCTGAACCTGAAATCGACATTATTCGGAAAACACGACATCTGCCTGGAAACCGAAAGGGCGCACGCTGATGCGCCCTTTTTTTCAATGCTTATTCACGCGGATATCAGCCGGAGATAGTAATGACAAAAGCGGAAAAGGGCAACACGGTCAGAGTCCACTACACGGGAAAACTGGATGACGGCACGGTGTTCGACACGTCAAAGGACCAGGATCCGCTGGAATTCAAAGTCGGTGAGGGGCAGGTGATCCCGGGTTTTGAATCAAGCGTAGAAGGGATGACCGCAGGTGAGACCAAAACCGTAACCATACCCTGCGAGAGCGCCTACGGTCCGCGGCGCGAGGAGTTGGTGGCGGAAGTAAGCCGGGGCGAGCTCCCTGAAAATATGGAACTCGAGCTCGGCCAGCAGCTGCAAATCCCCGAGGAAAACGGCCACTTGATCGTCCTCACGATAGTGGGCCTCACGGACGAAACCGTCACCCTGGATTCAAACCACCCGCTTGCAGGCAAAGAACTGACATTCGATATCGAGCTCGTGGAGATCTGCGAATAGCTCCCCGGCGACTTTAGACGGTAGATAAACGAAAAGGGCCGACAGGAATGTCGGCCCTCTTGATTATCCGGTTTTTTCCAGTACTCGCGCCACGAGTAGCGCGGCTGACTAGAAAAGAAAATTCTTCCTGATAAATTTCTTTTTCTTGTCGAACTTCAGGAACTCGTCGTATTTCACCTCCGGCAGCACGACTTCGACGATGAAGATGTTTTTGTCCTTGCAGGCGAAGTAGTTGATAAAGGCGAGGCGCCTGCCCGTTCTGCGGTCCTCCTGCGAAAACCCGATGCGGGCGCCCATCACCTTGCCCATCGGGTACTTGGGATTGGTCGTCAACACCTTGACGTTCTTGTTTCCGAGTAAATCGTTCTTATTGCGGTCGAAAATCTCCTGCACCTTCACTTCCCTGCCCGCGGAGATGGCGCGCATCACTACATAGCAGTCCCACTCGCTGCTGTAGATTCCCACGACCCGCTGCCGCCAGATGTTCTCGATGGTCAGGGCCCGGTTCCGGTCCTTGAGCTTGGAGGTGTCCGGCTTCGCCTCCCCCTTCCACGAATCCATATCTATCCACTGCCAGCCTTTCGGCTTCTTGACCCCCCACGGGGGGCTGCTGCCTTTCTTCGTTTTCTTCTTCGCCTGTTTCTTGTCCGTAACGAGCCACAGCTCCTTCATGAGCGGTTTGGCGGCGTCTTCCGTAACTTCCTCTTTCTTTGCAACCTTGAAGGCGGCGGACGCGTCCTTGCTCTTGAAGGTGAACTTGCTCGTCGCCTCTTTCATGAGGTCGTCCATCTTTTCAAACGACTTCTTGGGCATGACGCCGCTCAGATGGAAGAGGACATGCCCGCTGGCCGGCGCAAAGTACGCGTTGAACTGCTTGAGCGCAGCCTTGTTGGACGCGACCCCGTCCCAGGCGAGAAGCGCGATACCGCAGCCCTGGAGGAGGTAATACTTCTCCTCGTATTTCGTGCCCGGGTTGCGCGACTTCCTCTGGGCGATGAGTCCGCCCGGCGAATCATCTTTCTGGTTGTCGATATACAGGACGTGTATGAGGCAGTTCTGCTTTTCATGATACATCGCGGCAAGCCGCCTGTTGGCCTCCGTCTGCGCGGCCCGGCGCTGCTGCGGCTGCGCACGTGAAATGATGTTCTGGTTTATCAGGGTCACGTTCCCGAAGACCCAGCCCTCGGGCAGCTCGATCGTCAGGTTCACGTTGGGCTTCTCGACCTTCTTGAGGTCGGGGGCCCAGTAGCCGCGCCCGAGCAGCATCAGCGCCTTTGCGTTTGGGTCCGGCTTGGGCGGCTCCGGCCTCGGCGCCTGCTGGCCGGCGTAACCTGCTCCGGAAAGGAGCATGTAAAGAATTATCGACGCGCAAATAACGACATGCGACCGTTTCATTTTCTCTCCCCTTTTTGTGGCAGAAACAACATATTGATTATTATAAGATTTGCAGAGGATGTCAAGTAATAGTTTAAGAGGCTCCAATACAGCGGACTTCACAACCTCTGAACTTTAGACCCGTATCTACGGCTGATATTCATAACAGCCCATGTCCGGCGTGGCAACCGAATCACCGTCGCCGTCGAACATCCGCGGATTGCCGTCGAGGTCACAGCTTGTTCCGGCATATTCGTCGCCGCCGCTGTCAATGCAGTCGGACGGCCATCTCAGGTGGTAGTCCGTAAAGGAGTCGATAAAATTCGGGTCAGCCGTAATGCACCAGGCATCAGGCACGAAACCGCTTGCCGCAATATCACCGGCGTTGTTGCGGTAACAGCTGAAGTTCATCGCAATCGGAGCGGTTCCTTCGCCGAATATCTGAGAGCCCGCCATCAGGGCGCTGTTGTACCAGATTATCGTGTTATTGAGCTGCACCGACGAGTCCGACGAGCACCATACTCCTCCCCCGCGGCTCTGTGTGTCGTTGCGTACGATAGTGCAGCCGGTCATGGTTACATCCGACCCGCTGCTGCAGTTAATACCGGCGCCGTCGGAGGTAGAAGAGTTGGAATCGAGCAGGCAGTCGTACACCAATATGTTCTGAGAGTTGTTGAGGAAAAGGCCGCCGCCTGCCGTGTTCCATTCGATCCAGCAGGTGTAAATCTTGATACTCGTACACGAATAAAGGCTGATAGCTCCGCCGCTTAGAGCTTCGTTGGACTCGATATAGCAATCAGCTATAAAGGGGGATGATAAGTCGACGGAAATGCCCCCGCCGCGGTCGTTGGCGTAGTTGCCGCTCAGGCTGCAGCCTGATATGGCTGGATTCGAGAATTGGCTGCATGCAATACCGCCTCCGATATCTGCATAGCAGCCTGAAATCATGCAACCCAGGATAGCCGGGTTGGACCCGTGCGCGGCAATCCCGCCGCCGAAGCACATTTCGGCGCCGGCAACCCGTTCCACGGTGCAGTATGTAAAAAAACAGTCGCGGATCGTGGGGCAGCTCATGTTCTCGCAGAGTATTCCGCCGCCGTTGCCGTCTCCGATATAGCCATCATTAATATCAATCCCTTCGAGGGTCGTCGGGTAGGCTTCCCCGGACTGGAAACGAAAAGCCCGCCCCATGCTGTTGAGATATATCGTGCATTTATAAGGCCCGTTCACCGACTTGACCCATAAGGTCTTCCCCTGAAAGTCGAGGTCCATATTGTCGGGGCCCGTATACCAGCCGTCCGCAGCGAGAACGATATCTCCGGACTGCGCGAGCTCGATGCCGCGCCTGAAGCTCCTGACCGCATTGGGCCAGTCTGATCCGCTGTTGTTGTCGAAACCCGTGCTCTCGCTGACGTGTATCGTTTTTGTGGTGGCCCTGCCCGTCACGAACGACCAGTCATGGCCATGCGTGGTTCCAAATTCATTGTACGGATCGACGCGCCAGTAATACTCGGTCTCCTCGGCCAGAGCGCCGGGATTAAATTTATTTGTTGTTATATCATCCTGGTACGGCGGATTCGAGTCTGTGCCGAAGTGGACCAGATAGCCGTCAACGTCAGCGTCGTTTGACCACGTAAGCGTCACGGACAGCGGGGTAAAGATCGCGCAGTCTTCCGGATATGGGTTGGTAGGCTGATCCGGCCCCGGATTGAAACCGTTTCCAGGCGGAATACCGCCGCCGCCCCCTCCTCCGCCACCGCCGCCGCCCGCAGCGGCGGCGCCGATAACGGCAAGGCTGACCGCGGTATCGCCGAAAGACAGGCCGCAGCCGGAAACCAGGAAAGAAATCAGAACGGTAAGATAAACTGCTGGTCGAATCATGATCCTGCTCCGGAAAAATCGGTCGCACCTCGTAATCGTACTCCCGTAATTCTACTTCATCCGGCGGCGAAACGCAATATCTCAATCGCGCCATATGGCATGAAAATATGTTCGGTTTGCATTTTGAGGTTTTAAGGCTAAAATGTTCTCATAGGATATTCACCTGACACGGAGAAGAAACATGGACGCCAAACTGAAACAGGATTTCCTCGAGCGCTGGGAAAAGTATTTTCCCGGGGCGGACCTGCCGATAACTTTTTTCTACTCGGACGAGCCGGCGGACGCGGAGGCCATGCCCGAGGCCGCCCCTCCCCCCGCGCACAGGTGCGTCATCGCCGACCTCGCAAGGCCGCGAAAGGGGAAATCGATTTACCTCGAGACCTCGACCATAGGCTGCGGCGGCGGTAATCGCTACTTCGGTTTCGTGCACGAGCTCCGCGAAGGTTTCGAGTACTTCCTCTCTTACGGCATCCCGGGAAAAATGGAAGGCGAGCGCTACAAGAAATCGCCCGAGCTGGTGAAGGAACTGCTCAAAGCCATGCCCGACTTCGAGGCGCCCGCGAAATACATCGTCTTCAAGCGGTGGGACGACCTTTCGGATAAGGACGAGCCGGAGGGCGTTATCTTTTTCGCAAAACCGGACGTGCTCTCCGGCCTCTTCACGCTCGCCGGTTTCGACGAGGCGGAGCGCAACGCGGTCATAACCCCGTTCGGCGCCGGGTGCGGGACGATCGTGCAATGGCCGTACCTGGAAAACCAGTCGGAAAAACCCCGTTGCGTAATCGGGATGTTCGACGTCTCGGCCCGTCCGTACGTGCCGAAAGAGGTGCTCACGTTCACCGCGCCCATGAAAAAGTTCGAGCGCATGGTCGCGAACATGGACGAGAGCTTCCTGAAAACCGGCTCGTGGGAAAAAGTGCGCAAGCGCATTTAGCGATACGAAAAGTAGGGGCGGGTCTCAGACCCGCCCTCTTATTTAGCCGCGCCACCCAGTGGCGCGTGTTAACAGGGGAAAACCATGGACGAAAAAGACCTTCCAACCGAAATCATGGAGATGATGTTCTCGGAAGACCTCGTCGAGGGCGAGGCGCCGACGAATGTCGACCTGAAACAGATCGAATCGGCGATTCTGCTTCTTGCCCGCCGCCTCGATCCGCTGCTCAAGGCGCTCGGGCCCGACCCCTACATCGGCGAGCAGACCCTGCCCGACCGCCTGACCGCGCTCGAGCTCGAAATGGCGCAGGTGCAGCATAAACTCCAGGGTGGCGAATAGATATTTGATTTTATTATGCAGGGTAAAAAGAAATCCTGGTTCCCGTGGAAAACAACAATCGCGGTCGTCCTCGCCTTCGGCCCGCGCCCGGGCGGCTACCATTTTTTCCACGGGCGTTTCCGCCGCGCTTCGGAATCATCTTCTTCCGCGGCGTCTTCGACAACTCTTTCCTCCGCGGCGATTTCGACATCGGCTCTGGGAAGTCCCGCTTTTGCATTTAATACGCGGAAAACCCAGGCGTGCGCGACCATTGCGGTGGGAACGGCTGCGAAAAGACCGACCAGCAGGCAGAGCGCTCCAAGCAGGACTATCCCTGCGAGTATCCAGCCGAAAAGAAACAGGTCCAGCTTGGCGCCGTCGGTAATCTCCCCGCTTTTTTTCAGAGACTCCATTATGCCGGTGTTCTGGTCAACCAGGAAGTAGATGCAGAACTGGTACTTTATCGCAAAGATAATCCCCGGAATAATCAGCAGAATCAGGCCGCCGAGCACAATCAGCGAATACAGGATCGAGACGGCGATGTATTTGAGGAGCAGGTTGGCGCACGAGAACAGGTCGTCGAGCCTTGGTTTCCTGTCGTCGCAGAGCTTCAGGGTAATCTCGATCTGGCCCATGGCGACCAGGCAGTTCAGGATGTATGCGCATATGAAGATAAGCAGCCACAGGGCGGGATTGTTTTCCGCATAAAGATCGCTAACGAAGTCCGGCACTATCTGGATTATCCCCACAATTATCATAAGCACGATGAAGAACCCGAGGTTCTTCTTCATCGTCTCCCAGCCGAAGCGTATCGCCTCGCCTTTGGAGAATTTCGGACCGTCCATGGTTCCGCCCTTTCCTTATGCAGTTACGGGAGTATATGGTTTGAAATTATCCGCCGCAAGGGAAAAGAAACATTTCGTAAATCGCGGGATGCGCGTGTGAGCAGCTCTTGTCAATCCTGAAAGCGCCTTATTTTTTCGTATCAGCCGTCTTCCGCCGCTTAATTCTTGCCGCAAGTTTCGGGTCGATATCTTCCAGCCGCCTTTCCAGGCCCGCCTGAAGCCCGTTATAAAAATTTACGGAACGGGGCCTGGCGGGGTTATTCAGCAGCTTTATTAGAGTTTCCCCCCTGCATACTTCGCAAAAAAACATGGCGGCCGTGGTAAGTATGGCCGGCGACTTCTCGCGGAGGACGACTTCGAGAAAGAAGTTTTCATCCTGGCTGTCATAAGGCGTGGCCCGGTATACGAATCGAAGCGCTTTTTCCCGGAGATGGCCGTCGTGTTCCGTCAGAACGACTTTTTTCATCTTCTCGACCACTGCCTCGTCTTTTACGCCTGCCGCGTCGAGCAGGTAGAACATCCTGCGCCGTACATTCAGGCTGGGATGCTCTAGGACTCCGTCGGAAAGCCGGTCGGCAAATCGCACGGTGTCAATTCCGGACATCTTCGAAAGCCGCCAGAAGACAATATCCTCCGGTGTCGAGGCGGAAAGCCCCGGCGTCCACCTGCCTGTCCGCCACTGCATCCAGTTCTCGCGCAAGAGTTCCTTGCCGAGGAAAAATCCGACGACAAATATTACCCCCATGACCCAGAGAGGGTGCCCGAGCCGCATGCCGGTGCGGGCGATCCTGCCCGGCCTTACCCGGGCGTTCGGTCCTTCGGCCGCCACGAGGTACAGGTAACGGTGCAGCATGTAACCGAAAACGATGCCGATCACGGCGCCCGAGATTATAAACCAGAAAAACCGGAAGTTGATGAGTCCGTATTCCCAGTGGACGGCCGGAGAGGTAAACACCTCCGCCAGAAGAGAGGCGGCAAGAAATGAGAAGACGAAAAAAGACAGCATGCAGGCAACGGCGTGTTGGCGGCGGCTGATAACGCGCTTACCGTTCGGCAAGGCGGTAGAGCCGGATTTTCGCCCGGATTTCTTTATGTGATTTACGACAGGCAACGTTTTTCTGAAGATTCAAGCGGGAGAACAGGGGGCGCTTCGGGTGCTTTCCTTCTACTAATATTGTACCCGCGAATCCCGCCCCGTCAAACGGTTCCCGCAGTTCATCTCATTGTAACGCCTCAGTTATGGGGGGATTTGCGGCATTGTAGGGGCACGGCGCGCCGTGCCCCTACATATTACCTCCCGTAACTGAGACATTACATCTCATCCCTACATTTTCCTTGCGCATCGGAGGCGGTCTTATTACTATATGTTCACGATCCGGTTTTGAGAGGGGATCCGCCTTGGACGAAATCGTCGGCCCGCAATTCTCACAGACGCCAGACCCGTACGAAAACCAGCTCCGGCCGAAGTCGTTTGCCGACTTCATCGACCAGAGCAGCGTCGTTGAGAACCTGCGCGTTTACATTAATGCGGCCCGCGACCGCGGCGACATGCTCGATCACGTCCTCCTCACCGGTCCGCCCGGGCTCGGCAAGACGACGCTCGCGCACATCCTCGCCGCCGAGATGGGCCATCCCCTCATCGCCCAGTCCGGCCCCGCGCTCGACAGGCCCGCGAAACTGCTTTCAATCCTCACCTCGCTCGACCAGGGGTTCGTCATATTCATCGACGAAATCCACCGCATGCCGAACATCGTCGCGGAGTACCTCTACACCGCGATGACCGATTTCAAGATCGAGCTCGCCGTCGACCAGGGCTTCGGCGGTAACCGCCTCCCCTTCGAGCTTTCGCAATTCACGCTCGTCGGCGCGACCACGAGCGAAGGCATGCTGCTCTCACCGTTCCGCGACAGGTTCAAGATCGAGGAAAAGCTCACGTTCTACCCGCCCGACGAGCTCTTCAACGTCGTCATGCGCACGGCTCGAATCCTCGGCGTGAAAATCGACGCAGACGCTGCGAAGATTATCTCCGCACGCGCCAGGGGCACGCCGCGCATCACGAACAAATACGTCGCCCGCATCCGCGACTTCGCACAGGAATGGGACGCCGAAAAAATAACGACCGATGTAACGGAAAAAGCGCTCGACCGCCTCGGCGTCGACGGGTGCGGGCTGACCCGCCTCGACCGCGAGATACTCGGCGTCCTCGCCCGCTCCGGCGGGAAAGCGGTCGGCCTGAAAACAATAGCGGTCTCGGTGTCGGAAGAGCCGCGCACCATCGAGGAAAAATACGAACCCTTCCTGATACAGCAGGGGTTCATTTTGAAAACGCCGCAAGGGCGCGTGCCGACGAAAAAGGCTTTCGAGCACATCGACGCCGTGCCGCCGAACCAATCACAGGGAAAACTCTTTGATGCATAAGCTGCCAATAAATAGTAGGGGCACGGCGCGCCGTGCCCCTACATGCAGACATTCCGGTCTGCCATTTCTTATTCTGCTGCTGGTTCTGCATTCCTCCTGCACGACAACGCCCGAACTCGGCGAAGGCACGCTCTCGGGCGACGTGCCGACCGTGCGCGTCGCAGTCGCCAGGAAAGTCGACGGAATCACGCTCGCGGTAAACAGCGCGGTCCGGATAGTGGACGACGCCACGGGCGAAGCCCTCTTCAGGCTGGGTGCATCCGAAAGCCACCGCATCGTACCCATTGCGGGCGGTTTCAAGGTCGGCGACGCAATCGTCCCCGCCGCCCGCGTCCGGGTCGAGCCCGATAAAAGCGGCACCGTCGTAATCGACGGCATCGCCTACCGCGGCAGGATGCGCCTGATTTCCTCTCAAATCGGCAACCGGGGGTTCGCGCTCACCGCGGTCAATATCGTCAACCTCGAAGAATACCTCTGCGGCGTCGTCGGCTCCGAGATGCCGACGCGCTGGCCGCTCGACTCGCTCCGCGCGCAGGCGATCGCGGCGCGGACGTACGCGGTCTACCAGCTCAAGACCCGCCCGCGCGCAGGCGACTACGACCTCACCAACGGGCAGGAGTGCCAGGTCTATACCGGCCTGAAAAAGGAGAACGACCGCGTCAGGCGGGTGGTCGTGGAAACGCGCGGCCTGATCCTCACGCACGACTGGAAAGTGTTCCAGTCCTACTTCCACTCGACCTGCGGCGGCGGCACGGTGAAGGCGAAAGACGTCTTCGGCGACCCCGACATCCGGCCGCTCTCCGGCGCGAAGTGCACGTACTGCGAATCCTCGCCCGCCTACTCGTGGTCCGTAACGTTTAAGAAAGACGAAATCCGGAAGAAACTTCTCGAAAGGAACATCAAGGTCGGCCCGATAGAAAAAATCATGGCCCTTAACTCGGACCATACCGGCCGCGCCATCAGCCTGACGATCTTTACCCCGCCCGGGCCGATCAGTATCGACGCGTACCGCTTCCGCCTCGCCGTCGGCTCGATGAAAATCAAGGGCACGCGGATGACCATAACCGACGCGGGCGACTCGGTCACGTTCACCGGCAAAGGGTTCGGCCACTACCTCGGCATGTGCCAGTTCGGCGCGCTCGGAATGGCGCAGGCCAACTACAACGCCGCGCAGATCCTTTCCCACTACTACCCCGGCAGCGAGCTCACACGGCTTTACGAATGATCGATTAGTAATATTAACCGCGGAGTCACGGAGAGCGCGGAGGAAGTTTTTTAATAAAAACGGAACATATTACATTATTGCTTGAACCGCATCCTTGATTTTCTCATCAAGATCCGCTAACAGAAGTCTTCCATCTTGTATGGCCTTTTTAATAAGTTGCAGAATCTTATTCTTTGTCAAACGACGACTTTGACCATGTTCCCGAATAGCCCTGGCAAATTGATTTGCGATTTTCCCTAATCTGGTTAAATCAAGATGTATCGCATCAATATGTTGATTACAAAGATCCTCCACTTTTGTAATTCCTCTTGTCTCTTCCAGTTCTAAACCATCTTCCTCAAATAAAGAACGATTTACCCAAGCCAGGTGGACTCTATCCAACCTGTCTTTTTTATCGCCTAAAGCCAAAGCCAATGCAGCTTCATCTATGTAATCTTCGTCAGCGGATTCGAAAAGCCAAAACGAGAGCCTATCTCCCTTTGTTCTTAAATCCACTGTGACAGCATCTGCTGATATTTCATGGGAATCAAGACCCTTTCTATTCCTTTCCCATTTTGCCATACTTATCTTTCGAGTGAGAATTTGTGGATTCGGCATTTTGAGCTACTTACGTTCCTCAAGTATTGAATCAATATAGTCTTTCAACCAGGATTTAGATTCGGAATGGCTTCGAAGCAATTCTATTGATTCAGGAGAGTCCCATGCTTCAAGAGCCTGTACTGCTGCATCCCGAACTTCAACTTCCTTATGTAAGAGGGCTTTTCCAGCCAGAGTTAAGCCAAAGCTATTT
Organism: Planctomycetota bacterium; assembly: GCA_004376375.1. Taxonomy (GTDB): domain Bacteria; phylum Planctomycetota; class E44-bin39; order E44-bin39; family E44-bin39; genus E44-bin39. The sequence continues at coordinate 10,294 of SOJX01000117.1, read as the reverse complement.
ATCTCTTCAGCATCTAATCTGCCGATGCACCTTATTACCGAAGCCAAAGTAGCAGGATTATTAACGTTCCGGATAATATCATAGAGCCACAGAATTGCACCCAACTTATGATTACTCAAAGAATTTCGCAATATTTCTTCTGACACATGGGTATAGCCGTCTTCAATTGGTTCACTTTCAAAAGAAGCCAAAAACTCTTCCTTTGAGACAGCCTCCTCCCTTAATCTTTTGATTATCTCGTAAACATTAGAAATGCCAACTGAAATGGCTGATAACGCTTCATCAAACGAAAAATGAAGGGAGGCAATCCGCGAAGCAAGCGCAGGCAGAATTCCTAATGCATACTTGCCCATAAGCGTAAAATGCACTGAATGCGTTATGTTTGAGAAAGGTTCTTTCTGCTGCAACAATGCACAAGTATAATGCTGCGCTTCTTCTTGCCGGCTATTCTTTGTCAATTCATTAATATCTTTATAACTAAAATCCTCGTGGGGATTTTCCATGTATTCCGTTCCACGATCTTCAATGCTAGTTGCTGACATTTTTATTCTTCCTGTATTGCCAAGCCGTAGTCTTCCTGCAAAAGTTTCTGTCCGTGATCCCGGTTTTTGATATATGTATTTTCCAAATCCTTAGCAGCAGCATCTGCATCGTCTTCCGAATAATGGTAATTCAACCCTATATTATAATTATCGCCATTAACGATTCTTATATTCAACATACATTCTCCGATTTCAATTTTCCTCTCAAGTGCAGTTGATCTTAATTTACCGCATTTATCCAAAATGTCACTATCCTCGAATTTGAAAAGATTTATAAGGATAGGAGGGACATCGGATATGTTAATAATGTAGTGAAAGTTTTCTCCAAAAGCAGAAACAGGCGTGTATTTGAGAATCTCAAGCAGTCTTTTTGCCGTATCTTCAATCCGTTGTAAAGTTTCATCATCAGGCTTGATGGGAGATAACAATATTTTATCCTCAGACACAGTTACAATCATATTGTGAGCTTCATACTTCGGCGGAACATCAGAAACCATCGGAACAAAGAACCGCAAGTCATCATCACTTTCCAATTGGAATATTTTTTCTCTTATCCATTTGGGAGACAGCAATCTGGTGTTCCACTTTCCAAGCAACACAAGGGACCATTTTTCAAGGTCACGTTTCATTGTATGCCTCATTTGTCTATATATATTATAGTGAAATGGAAGAAAATTGCAATAGGCTGAACAGCCTTTGCCAATTAGGTTGGAAGCATATCAAAGATATACCCATAATTCAATCGTAATACAGAATAAATTGCAGTGCGCACGTTACGTGGGATGATATGCAGGGGCAAGGCTCGATTTGCGCATACACATATAAAACATTACTCCATTCGCATAAGCATATTAAGTGTCCCCTTGCGGGCGGCGTGTTTGTACTTATTCATGGCGGAGACGAGAGTTCTCGAGGATTTGTAGATCCTGAGCGCAAGCGGATAGTGCAGCGTGTAATCGCGGTAACGGAAAAACAGCGCATTGTTCATTTCACGTGTAAGCTCTTCTTTTTCCCACGGTGATTTTGTTTTATCTCTCAGCCTGTCGGCTTCCTCTCTTGCTTTTCTGAAAAACACATTACGCTCTTTGGCGAACGGTTTTTTCCCGTAGATTTTATCAAGCGCTTTCGCGCCACGGTTGATGAACCGCGCGAACCGCTCCCAGTCGCGGGCCTGGTTTCTGCACTCTCTTATCAGCTCAACATCACCCGTTTTCTCAGCAAACATCACCGCGCCCATGACGCCGACGACGCGGCCGGTCGCCTCCTCGAGCGCGTACGGCATCCGGATACCGCCGCTCCAGCACGTCGAGTGCCACGCCTCGTGCAGGACGACGTACCCCTGCCGCGCGCCCGTCGCGGCGAGCAGCATCGGCGTAATCGGACACTTGCCGCCGCCGTGCGCCTCCGCTCTGTAGAGGTAGGTGTGAAAACCTTTTTTCCTGTAAAACGTCTGCTTGCGGCGCGCCTTGCCGAGGTCCCAGAAGAAAAGAAAGGTTTCGTTGTTCGGCAGCGCGCTTTCCAGCTTATCGGGATGGACGACGTAGAGCCAGTTCGCGGTCTTCTTTTTGCGGTCGACTTTTCTGAACGAGCCCGCGAAGTTCAGCGAAAGCTTTTCCTCGCCGAATTTTACGAGTTCTTTAACAAACGCGATTTTACCCGGCTTTGCTTTTACCATATATTAACCCTGCTTCCTGGCTTAGCTTTTGGCCGCGATCTTCCCGTAATGCCTCGGCTGGCGGAGCGAAAGGAACGGCTTCTGCTTTCTCGCTTCCTTCACCATATCAAGATCGACCGTAACCGTCAGAAGCTGTTCTTTATCGTCCGCTTTCTTCACCGTCTTTCCGAGCGGACTCACGACAAGCGACTCGCCGCAGAACGTCACGTTGCCCTCGCGCCCGACGCGGTTCACCAGAGCGATAAATATATTATTATGGTATGCCGCGATCCTCATCTCCCACTCGAAAAGCTCGAGCGCCTCGCCCTTCAGGTTCGCCGAGGGCACGAAAACGATCTCCGCGCCGAGGAGCGCCATCATCCGCATGCTCTCGGGAAAATGCCGGTCGTAGCAGATAACGACTCCGACCTTCCCGGACTTCGTATTGTAAACTTTGAAGCCCGTGTTCGACGGCGAGTAATAATCCTGCTCGTAAAAATTCTTCATCTGGACGATATGCACCATCCGCGAGACACCGAGCATCTTCCCGTCCGCGTCAATCACCGGCGACGAGTCGTAGTACTTCCCCTTGAATTTTTCATAAAAGTTCAGCACCTGCACCTGCCCGTACTCTTTCGCCTTCGCGCAGAATTTCCTGACGAGCCGGCCCGAAGAATTCGCGGCAAAAAGAAACGGCTCCTTCCTCTTCGGCTCCCGCGGGAAGAACTGCATGAACTGAAGCTCGGGAAAGCACACGATATTCGATTTCAGCGCATGCGCCTTTTTCAGAAACTCAAAATTCTTTTCAATGTTTGCGTTAACGTCCGCGCTCATCTTCATCTGCGCGAGGCTGATTTTCACTTTCCGCATCAGGCTTTCTCCCGTGTTTGGGGTATATATTTACGCCCCATTCTAGCGTAATACGCGGGGAGTGCAAGAATTACGCGGATTCATAATTGCAGAAACCTTTCCCCGCCCGTCGTGTTCTACCGGGTATCAATCGAAAAACAGATACATAACGAGGTGCAAAATGTACGGGAAACTGACTCTCTGCCTGCTTTTTCTGTTCTGCGCGGCATGCGTAACAACCGGCTCGAACGGCGGCGCACAGAACGAAGGCGGTAACGGACAGACGGTGTTTTCGGTCTCGCCCGCGAAATCGAAAATATACAGGAACGCGATTCTCTTAAGCTGGGACGGCGTCCAGCGGAATCATTTAAAAGAATGCCTGTACAGGAAAGAGCTGCCCAACCTGGCGAAGCTTATCGAGGAAGGCACCATCACCGAGATATACCTCGCCAACAAGACCGACACCAAGTGCGGCCACGCGATAATGAACACCGGCTACGGCCCCGACACGACCGGCGTTTTCTCAAACCGTGTATTCAAGCCCATCCCCGGGGGCTACACGATTTACGAGCGCGCGGAAAAACATTTCGGGAAAGACAACATCGTAACAATTATGCTGACCGGCAAGGCCAACCACGTCGGCAGCAAAGGCCCGGGTACTGAAAAAACAAGAAAACAATTGAGAGGCGTGGACGGCACCCAGGGCCTCGAGCATCAGGGCCAGCCGTTCCATATTTCCAAAAAAGGCATCGACGTCTGGGACGGCGACAAGGCCCGCCCCGCGACCGAGGTGGGGCCGCTCGCCATGAAGTATCTCGAAGAAAACAAGGACAGGAAGTTCCTCTTTTTCTACCACTTCTCCGACCCCGACCACGCGGGTCATGCGCGCGGTGAAAACTCCAAGAAATACAACAACGCAATTATTATATGCGACACATGGCTCGGTAAAATCGTCGCGAAGCTGAAAGAGTACGGAATCTACGACGAGACGGCGATTTTCGTGAACTCGGACCACGGTTTCGACGAAGGCGGCTACGGCCACGCCCAGGCGCCGTACGTTTTCCTCGCCACGAACGTTCATAAAAAACTCAGGTGGGGACTGCAGTACGACGTCGCGCCGACCGTGCTCGAGGCAATTGGAATCGACTCCTCGAAGTTCGAGCCGCCGCTGTGGGGCACGCCTCTTACGAAAAACCGCGCCCAATGGATGCCGCTCACTTCCGAGCCCGAAAAGCAGGTGCAGAAACCGAAGCCGAAAAGGAAAGTGCAGCAGCAGAGAAAGAAGCGCCAGCAGCAGAACCGCGCGAAAAGGAAAAAGCAGCAGCAGCAAAACCCGGCGAAACCGAAACCGAATCCAAAACCCGAACCCGACACCGGCCCGCCACCCAAACCGGCTGCTAAATAAAGTGATAAGTGATAGGTGATAAGTGTTTTTAATTAATAATACGCGCGAAGCTCATTAGACCTCATTACTTATCTCTTATCAACTTATCTCTTATTCCCTTATTCCATTTGACCCTCCCGAATCCCGGGTTAGAATTAACCCAGCGCCGCAGATGTCCGTGGAGTAAATCATGCCATCCGCATTACACCCCCGCGCGGCGATAATCCCGCTGATCATATTATCCCTCTCCCTCGGCTGCCAGGCGAGCCGTTTGGCTCAACCGAAAGCACAGCCTGCCCCCGTCCCGGAAAAAGCAGAACCAGAGCCACAGTCTTTCCAGGCTCCGGAAAAAGCCGAGACAGAACAAAAGAAAAAGCCCAAAACAGAGCAGACCCCTGAGATGGAAAAATGGGTTAGAAGTTTCGTCCGGGAGATTATGAAATCCCCTGAACGGAAAAGACCTTATAAAGAGAAAGAATATTCCGAATTCATGGAGAAATGGCACGAGGAGGCCGGCAGCCTTCTCGAAAAGTACAAGAAAACGAGAGACACCACCGCGCTCGAAAAGGCTCTTATCCTTTACCAGTACTTATATAAAAAAACACCGAATCCTGCCGATATAATTAGAGACACCGGATCAAAGAGAAACTATCTGCCTCGCGTAAAGAAACATTGGTTTTACTTTATGCGCCTTCTGCTTATCTACTACTATATGGGTGACTATGAATATGTTAATACCGTCCTGACGGATTATCTCGATGACCCCGACGATCAAAACACAATTCCTAAGGAAACAAAGCAGAAACTAATCAAACTGCACAAACTCGCAAAGGAAAAAGCACAGGAGATAAAACCAAAGGATAGCGGGACACATAATTCCGAAGAGAGCAATGAACAGTCCGATTATCAGGCGAGAATCAACAGGGCAAGAATAATATTTCGCGAGATAAAACAATACGAAATTAATTTGACTATCAACTTACATAATAAACCTGACGCAGATCATTGGGTAAGGTCAAGGATAACTGAAGAAGATTTCAAATGCATGCATTTGTTTACGGAGGAGAACCTGAAAAAATACAACGAGACAAAAGACGAATCCAACCTTAAACTCGCCAAGCTTGGATTTCATGAAATGTACAGAATTCTTTTGGCGCTTTATTGCAAAGGAGAGTACGAATTCGTAGCCGAAAACGCTGCCAGCATGAATAAATCTGTGCAATTCAAACCATTAAGATTTGATCAAATGGAAAAAAGTCTCAAGAACCTTTCCGAAAAAGCTGCCAAAAAAATAAAAAATAAATAACGCGCGAAGCTCATTGTTCTTATTCCCTTGTTTCCTTATTCACTTATTCACTTATTCTCTTATTCCCTATTCCCGTATTCCATTTGACGAAGCGCGATTCTGTATTAGAATATTGCTGCCGACCGGTTAAGGCATTCCGTCATGAAATCCCCTCTTCTGCGCGGTATTCTCTATTACGGTTTCATTTTCGCCCTTTTCTTCGGTATCATGGCCTGGCTTTACACCGTTATGCCGGAGGTGCGAAACTACCACATCCACAAGGAATACATGGACAAGGCCAGGGAGGCGATGGAAAAAGCCGAGGTTGAGGAAGCGCGCCGATACGCAAGGCTGGCCGTCGGCTACAGGGAAACCCATGAAGCGCAGCGCTTCCTCGAGGAGGCCGAAGCGAAAGCTGACTGCATGGTCGCCTACAGAAAATATCAGCAGGCATTACCCGGTCCAATCACACCGGTTAACAAAAAACAACTCAAGAAACTGCAAACGGAATTGGTAAAAGCCGACATCAAGGAAGCCATTCTCTGGAAGAGGCTGCTTGCCGATTCCGCAAGACGCATCGATGCTCTGGAAGAAAAACTAGCTGCAATAGAATCCCACATCACGAGATGCGAAACAGATACTTCGGAAATCTTTGAAAACCAAAGGCTCAAACGGATTATCGAAGAAACAAGAAAGGCCCATAACGAGGAAATCGCCAAACTGGAATCCTATATCGGCGAGAGGGCGTCTCGATGCGGCGGCTTAACGAAGAAAAGCGCAAAGACCCTTGCTTCTCTGGAGCCGGACGGTGAAATCATCCGCGCGGACCTCGATCTCGGCGCAGCGCGGATCGACCTTGGCCGTGTAAACGGAATCAAGAAAGGGCAACGCTTCAAAGTGTTCAGGTATATTAAAGGTGGAAGACCGAAAGACAAAGGCATGATTAAAGTCATAAGCGTCAGCGACAACTACGCTTTCTGTGGCGTCCTCGAAGTAAAAGACAAGAACGATCCGATCAGGAAGAGCGACTATTACATCAGCCCGCTCTTCGACAAAAACGAGAAAAAAATATTCGTGATCGCGGGCGAGCTTATCAACCTGCGATTCAACATGAAGCAGCTGACAAAGAAAATCGAGGAAGCGGGCGCGAAAGTAGAAAAAACCGTGACCATCCATACCGATTTTCTCATCGCCGGCAAGAACGCCGAAGCGGACGAGGCTTTCACCAAAGCGCTCCAGTTCGGCGCCATAATCATGCGCGAGAAAGACCTGTTCGAATACCTGGGGGATTAGATCTCAAGAACTATATTTTTTTCGATGGCTTTCAATTATTGCTGCAACTTTTTCAGGGTTCTGGTTCATCCACTCTCTCGGCAGCGAAAGGCAGCTTCTTCCCTGGTAGTCTTTCTCGGAAAAGAAATATATCCTCTTCTTTTTCAGAATCCGAAACGTCTCGCTGTCCGGTCTTATGGGGATTATAACTCCATAATCGTCCCAGGATATTTGCTCGATATCGTCCCACGGAATACTCAAGTTCTGAGTCAACGCCCGGAACGCCAAGCTTTCCGGAAAAGCCCTGAGAGTCCATCTGTTTCTAATCGCATAGAAAAACCATGCGGGGATAAGAATCAGTATAACGGCAAATCCAATAACGAATACCACTGCGCCAATCCACTTCAATGCCAGTCCCTGGTTTTCCTCCCCTATACCGGCAATAAAAAATACGATACCCACGGCAGCGGGCAGACAAACGTAAAAGACAAGCACCGCCAGCTTCACCCAGTTCGGCCGCACCTCGAAGACGGCGTCATTTCCCACTGACTTATTACTATTCTTCGTCATCCACATCATCCAACGAAAACATCTCCCGGTAGCCCTCAATTTTACATGCCAGCGTATTTGGCTCAAGGTTCAACCATCTCGGGCTGATAAGAATGCAGCGCACACCGTAATCCCTGTTCCATATGCGCTCGCTGGTCGTCAGAAATCGTGAAATGATCTTTCCCTCCGGACTTTGCCTTAAAGGAAGAACCAGATGCTTTCCTATGAAAGGATATTTGTCGGAAGGAGTTGCCGGAATACGGTCCAGCATTTCCCACGGGATTTTAAAGTTATGAAACCATGACCGGTAGAGAAGCGCACTTCTGGTTATCCTGATGACCCATTTCCCGCGAAGGAAGTAGAACAGGTTCAACGCCAGATACGCGCCCGGGAGCGGTACGGTTATCAGCAGGAGGTAAAAGGCCAGGGCGTATTTTTCCGAAGCCGACCCGGCTGGCTCGCGCGTTATTCCTGCGGAATCGTAATTAATAACTGAACCATAGGCCAACAGCAGCCCAACCGCGATAAGTAAAGAGCAGAAACAGAGCAGACTCCCGAGCCCCGCCCAGTTTGGCCGCACCTCCAGCAACACTTTGTTCTCGTCGGTATATTCTCTTTCACCCGCCATCAGTCGGAATTTTCCTCTCCTGCATCGTCTGGCGCCGAAAACTTTTCCCGATACTTTTCCAGTATCTTCGCAAGGTGCTCGGGCTCGTGCTGCATCCACGCGGAGTGAATCGTCAGAACGTATTCCCCCGTTTCATTGTCTTCTGAAAAACCGGTAAAGCCCGGAAACGTTCGCGGCCGCAACGTCGTATCCGCCTTTAACCTGATAACAACGCAGGTTGCAGTGTCAAAAACCGGGATGCGCGGCAGGCCTATTTTTTCGATCTCACCCCAGGGAATCTCGGTAATACTGAACCAACTCCTGTAAAGTAGCGCCTTCGGCGTTACTCTCATCGTCCATTTCCCCCTCAGAAGCCAGAAAACATGAAGAGCCAGGTAAGGGCCCGAGATTATAAAAAGCACGAAAAACACTATGATTTTTCCCTCAGGCATCGGGTCTGCAGTTGTACCCGTACGAAGCACCGGATTGGCGATATCATTGATTGCGGCAACGGCGATATAAACAGAGGCTAGAAGAAAAATTATCAATACCGCCATGCGGCCCTTGAACCTGCCCCAATTCGGGTGAACCTCGACCACGACTTTATTTTCGTCAACGTATTCTCTTTCACTCGCCATCGGCCGGAATTTTCCTCTCCTGCATCGTCGGGCAGATTTAAAACCTTTATCATCTCTTCTGCCGAAGACTATTACATCTGATTCTATTTTATATCAGATTCCGCAGTTAACAAACCAAATAACCTAGTACCTGGTAATCAGATAACCGAATGACCAAAGAACCAAAAGACCAATCGACCAGAACCGAAAAACCCTTGACCCCTTAACCGCCATTTTCTATAATACCTGTCCTTTATTCGGATACTTCAGGCGTTTTTTAGCTGCGCCGGACTGCGAAAATACCGTTCTCTTACCAATTCTGATTAGGAGCCACCCATGAAAAACGCCGTCATCGTCAGCGCCTGCAGGACCCCTATGGGAAACATGCTCGACGGTCTGGCCCAGTTCAGAGCATCCCAGCTCGGCGGGTTTGTTATTAAGGAAGCGGTCAGGCGCGCAGGCATCGAGCCCGACGTTATCGACGAAGTCATCATGGGCCACGTTATCCAGGGCGGATGTCATCAAAGCACGGCCCGCCAGGCGATGCTCTACGCCGGCCTGCCCGATTCCATCCCCGCCTTTACCGTCAACAAGGTCTGCGGCTCCAGCATGAAGGCGATAATGCTTGCCGCGCAGGCCATCAAGGCTGGCGACGGCGACGTCTACGTCTGCGGCGGTCACGAATCCATGACCAACGCGCCATACTACCTGGATCAAGCCAGAAGCGGTTACCGCCTCTTCCACGCCGAGCTTCTCGACATGATGGTCACCGACGGGCTCTGGGACATCTTCAACGACTTCCACATGGGTAACACCGCCGAGCTCGTCTCGAGCGAATTAAACGTTACCCGCGAGGACCAGGACGCGTTCGCCGCGGGCAGCCAGCAGAAGGCTACCGAGGCCGCGGAAAAAGGATATTTCGAGGACGAAATAGTTGCAATCGAAGTACCTCAGAGAAAAAGCAACCCAATCGTTTTCGACAGGGACGAATCCATCCGCCCCGGCACAACCGCTGAAAAACTCGCAAGACTGAAACCGGCCTTTAAAAAGAAAGACGGCACCGTCACGGCAGGCAACGCCTCGTCCATCAGCGACGGCGCCGCCGCCGTCGTCGTCATGAGCGAAGACAAGGCGAAAGAGCTCGGCGTAAAACCGATGGCACGCATCGCCGGGTACGCCGAAGGCTTCCGCGAGCCCGAGTGGGTCATGATGGCGCCCGTTATCGCGTTCCGCAGGCTCGCCGAAAAGCTCGGCGTCGCAGTCGACTCGTGGCCGATCTACGAAATCAACGAAGCCTTCAGCGCGGCGTCGGTCGCCATAATCCGCGAGCTCGGTCTGGACGAGTCGAAAGTCAACGTCCACGGCGGCGCAGTCGCGCTCGGCCACCCGATAGGCGCGACGGGCGCACGGCTCGTTACCACGCTCTTGTACGCGATGAAACGCTACGGCCACAAATCGGGCGTTGCGGGCCTCTGTCTCGGCGGCGGCGGCTCGGTCGCGATTGCATTCGAGGCGCTGTAAATGTAGGGGCGGGG
>SOJX01000105.1 GCA_004376375.1 Planctomycetota bacterium | reverse complement strand
CGCCGCCAGCACCGCCGCCGCCAGCTCCGCCGCCGCCGCATCCGCCGCGGGCGAATGCAGGCGAATATGCCCATCCAAGTGCAATTATTACAAGTGCAACAAGGATGATTCCGAGTGGATGTTTCATGTTTTTCTCCTTTTTGCTGTTTACGTTATACCAAAGCCAAAGTTCTAATTTGTATCCGGCAACTCGCCGATTGTTTTTCTCTGTTATTTACAGCCCCCACGACCGCTGCCACCGCCTTGACCTCCATGTCCACCGCCGGATCCGCCACCGGATCCGCCACCGGATCCGCCACCGGGGCCACCACCACCGGGGCATCCACCGGGTCCGGGTCCGGGTCCAGGTCCGGGTCCAGGTCCAGGTCCGGGGCCAGGTCCGGGGCCGGGTCCAGGTCCGGGGTCGGGTTGCGGTTGTCCACCGGGTTGTTCCCTAGGTTTAGGAATACCGCCGGGCGGTACCGGCGTGCCGTCGCCGGGCTTTTTGTCTTTATCATCGGGTTCGGGCGGTCTACGACGCGCCATGACCCGCTTGACGGCATCGGTAAGTTTTTCCTTCAGGCATTTATTGAGTTTCAAAGCCCATCTTGCAGCCTTTACTCCGTCTGCTTCAGAGTGTTTTCCCAGTCTGTTCTTTTCACCACGGCACGATTGAAATTCAATAATTTCCTTCTGATTCTTTTCGCTTTCCAGCGTTGCTTTATTGATAAGGCAAATAACTTTGAGTTTTCTCGTGCGTTTCTTGTACTCGATGTTAGCGGTAGATTTATCCAAAGTGATTTTGAAGCTTCCCGCCTGCACTTTTACCGGTGAGTTCTCGTCTTCCGCCTCGATTATCACTTCCCCTTCGACGAGCGATAACGATATGACGGAACCGGTTACATTGTCAATCTGCAATTCGGTGTTGGTGTTGAAAGTGACGGTTGTATCGTTCAGCAGAAAAGATAAAACGGCTCTCTTGCCCGCGGATGATCTGAGTCTCGAACCCAGTGCAATTTCGACATCACCCTGCAGTTTTTTCCCCCTTGGGTCGTCTTTATCTTTCAAGCGCAGATTTCCGCCCTCGATCACCAGGGCGAGCAGTCCTGGTGGATCGGTTTTTACTTTTTCAGGCTCGGGCTGGGGCAGTTTTTCGGCTTCTTGTGCATAGTCCGTTTCAGGCAACGGTTGGGGGCTTTGGGGAGCGGTATCTTTTTCAGGCCCGGGAACATCAGATGTTTCTTCCCGGTCCTGTTCGGCAAACTGCTTTTCAGGCTTCTCTGTTTCATGAACCGGGTCGGGGCGCAGTTCCGGTTTATCTCTTTTTACGAGTTCATGCTTCGGGGCCGGTGATTCGGGTTTGATTGGGGAAACGCCGGGTTTTTCTTCCTGGGATTTGACAAGATCATTATCCGGGCTTACTGCAGGAGACTGGGTATTCCCGGCAATATCCGGGTTTATTGTTTTCGGTGCAGAAGAAATTACGAAAGGTAAAATAAGAGCGATAAGGATGACAGCCGCGGCAGTCCCGATTGACACCCAGAGGTAAACGCGGGCCGTTGCTTCTTTTTCGATCTTGCGGTCGATTCGCTTCCAGATTGCATCCGGTACGTCTTTTCTGCCTACGATTTTCGGAGAGGTGAGAGCGAGGGTTTTCTTCATCGCTTCGAAGCGTTCACGGCAGCCGGCGCATTTTGAAAGGTGTGCGCGGAGCTCGGATAGTCCGCGCTGATTACTTTCACCAAGAAGCGATAGGGCAATCAGCTTCTCGAACTTCCTGCATCCGTTTTCGTGATTTGACTTGTCCATATGAAGGGACATTTCAGCTGTTCCCTCCCGGAACCAAATCGTGCTGTGCAAGGCTGGTTTCGAGTTTTTTCATAGCGCGCAGAATCCGGGCTTCCACGGCGCGGGCGCTTATGCCGAGCATCTGTGCGATATCCTTGTGTTTCATTCCGTGATAGCGGGCGAGGACGAACGGCAGCCGGTCATTTTCCGGCAGGCCCGAGATTGCGGTGCGGACGATATCGCGCATCTCCTTCCGCTCGACCTGCCGGTCGGGTCCGGCGGCAGGAGACTTCTGCCCGGCCAGTATTTCATCACCAGATTGTGGGCGTTTGCGTTTCATCTCGTTGAGCCAGTAGTTCTTTGCGATCTGAAAAAGATACGTGGAAAACTTTCCGCGTGGGACATATTTAGCCTTGTGTTTCCAGAGCCGGTAAAAAACCTCTTGAACTCCTTCTTCCGCGAGGCTCGAGTTCCATTCCAGGCGGTAAAAGAAGTTCAACACCGGTGCCGAATAGCGCTTATACAAGTTTTCAAAGGCCTGACGGTCGCCGCCCTTTGCTTTCAGCATCAGCTCATTGTCGCCGGTTTTGTCCATCATTCGGACGGCTCGCGTTCATAAGTAATACAACTCGGGCCCCAAAATCCCGCAAACATTTTACAGGAGAAGCCCAGATTATTCATAACGCTTTTTGCATACAGAGGTTATAGCAAAGTGAAAGCTTGCGTAATATTATTGCCAAATACTTTCAACTCCATTTGTGTATTAATTAACATGGTATGGCGCAGCGATGCCGTCGTCAAGCCAAATCGGGAATATGGGGGATGATTGTGTAAACCGATATGAAGCGGAATATTCGTTATATCTGCAAGTCGCAGGAGACCTGGCCGTCAGATGTTATTTCGACGGTGCGGGTATGGTAATGATGGTAGCTTCCGTTGGCGTCGCGCAGCTGAAGCTTGAGAGTATATCGTCCGGAGGGAAGGCGTTTGAATTCATATCTGCCCGAGGAGCTTGTGTATGTGCTGTTCGAATACAGGTTGTAATTAAACGTGCCCTGGGCGTATTCAAGTTTGACGCTGATGTGTGCGCTTCTGACGGGCTGCCCGTTGGCGTCGCGGACGTAGCCGGATAACTTTCCACCTTTGTTGAGAAGCACGGTTATTTTGGTTGCGCTTCCTTCCATGACCGAAATATTTTCCTCAACCGTCATGGCGTAATTGCCTTGATGAACCCTCAGGTAGTAGGAACCGCTCTCGAGACCGGCGGCAACAGCCTGGCCGTTGTCATACGCGCGGATGGCAGTTATATGTGAGAGCCTGTAGCTGAAATTACTGCCTGAGTTGGGTACGATTTTGTAAACTTCGATGTAAGCCCTTTTGACGGGATTTCTTTCGTTTTCGCTGAGGACGGTTGCAATAATCCTGCCGCCCTGGTTTACGGGAACGCTCAAGGACGTCGTTTCACCGGCGGCGACGTCGACGTTCCGTATTTCGGTTTTCACGATATTTCTTCCCTTGATGGTGAGATCATAGGAACCCGGCTGCAGGAAGATATCAAATTTACCATCATTTATATGTGTTGATCGCGAGTATGTATTGTTGCCTGAATCGGTACGCCGGGCGTAAACATGCACATATTGGTGGCCGTTACCGGCAGAATAACCTTCCAGTATAAATGTAACTTTTCCGCACCGCTTCAGGCTAAGGCTGATATTTCTGTCACCCGCTTCGGCTTCAACACGGCTATTGTGCTGATTATATCCTGCTCTATTAACCGAGACTGTGACTTTACCTGGTACAAGGCCGGTTACGACAAATTTGCCCCGGTCGTTGGTGGTAGCGTTGCTCCGGCCTCCGTTCTGGTTGGCATATATTTGTGCACCGTGTACGGGCTCTCCTTTTTCGTCGGTGACGGTGCCGGAGACCGAGAGGCCGGCATCAAGAACAAGGTCGATGTTTTTAAATTCCGTGTCCAGGCCCACGCTGATGGGGCCGTGCTCGAGCTTCCTGTACCCGTTCGCCTGAATGCGAATGCGATATTGCCCGGGCTGAATGCCGGTGATTTTGTATGAACCATCTTTCTGGCAGTGTGATGAATAACTCCTGGAGTTGTGACGGTGCCGGCGACGGTGAGAATGCCTGTTTCGAGAATTGTCAGAGTCGACGACCTCTTCCAGGCGGATGTATGTGTTCTGCACCGGCTTTCCGTCCGGCGAGAGGAGCTTTCCGGAGATGATGCCGCCTTTCCTGAGAATAATCTCCATCTCGGTCGGGCCTCCGGCACCGATGGATATCTCGCGATTCTCCTGAATGTATTGCGAGCGGCTTACCGTGAGTTTGTAGTCTCCATAGAGGAGACCGGTAAAACTGAAAGATCCGTCTTTTTGAGAGTAAACGTATGTGCGGGACGAAATCCCTGCTTTTTCACGCCGCTCGCCCATGGCCTGGGGTGAGCTTTGCGTGTTGCCTCCGGGTGTTTCGCCTGATACTCTTACGACCTGGTAATAGACATTTGCGTTGCACAGCGGTTTGCCTGCGCCGTCGTATACATGTCCCGTTATTTCGCCGCCTTTTCTAAGAACGAAATCAACAGGGCTTGGTATTTCTGCGCGCACGATGACTTTTTTTTCCGCCGGAATAAAGGTCGAGCTGCCGGCGATTACGCGGTAGGTTTTTTCCGGATTGGCGTTATTCAGCTGGTATTTGCCGTGTTCATCCGTTTTAGCGCGGAGGCGGCTGTAGTTTTTATATCGACCGCCGTGGTCTTCGCAGTCCGTGCATACGGCCGCCACCGTAATGCCCTGCAAGGCTTTTCCCGATTCGTCGGTGACGGTGCCGGCAATTCTGCCGCCGCTGCTGAGGAGGGCGTCGAGGGTTGCCCCGGATTTCGTGATTTTGACTCTATCGACCATGTGCAGCGTGTAATCCACATGTTTGAAATAGACTTTTGCCGTACCGGTTTTCAGGCCTCCGATAATATATGTTCCGTCTTCTCCCGTCTGAGTGGAATAGTTGCTGCTTTCAAAGTCAACGGTTATGCCGACACCTTTTACGGGTTTGCCGGTTCCCTGGGCCTTTACGCAGCCGGAGATAGTGATGCCGCGCTCCAGGGTTAACTCCACCGCGGGGAAGTTCTGCCCGTTTTCCGGAATTTCGATTTTCATTTCTTTCGAACTGTTGTAGCTTTTACAACTGGCCAGCAGCGTGGCGGTCGAGACATTGCGGCCTAAACTGTGCTTAAAAGCGCCGTTTTGATCCGTACGGGCGTGGCCCAGGTTGCGGTTGTTGCTTTTGAATGAAACAGTTGCGTGTTGCACAGGCTCGCCGGTATCCGCGTCGGTAACGGAGCCGTTGATTGTCAACACGTTCGGCAGCCTGACAAGCAGGCCGTCCACGTCGGCTTTCAGGTTGGAGATGCCGTTACCCATGTATCCTTCGGCAGAGATGCTTAGATTGTATTTTTTTTCAAAAAAACAGCCGACGAGTTCAAACATTCCTTCATCGTCGGTTCTCGTCCCAAGGGCATGTCCGTTAGAGCTTATATAGGCTCGGGCGCCCGCAACGGGATTGTTGTTTTCGTCCACGACTTTGCCGGCTATCCGACCGCCTCTGTCAAGCGCGATATTCAGGACGACGGCCTCGTTTTCGATGGTTACGAACTCCTTAATTGGAGGGTGTCTCTTTGCCTCTATCCAGAAATAGTAACTCCCCGGAATCAGGCCGAAGGATCGACTTCCGTCAGATCCTCCGACAAACCGCCCCTTGCAGGCCCAGCCGGTGCCGGATTTTCGGAAACTGTATATGGTGGCATCGGGGAGAGGTGTTCCCGTTATGGAGTCTTTGACCTTTATCGTAACGGGGGTGCCTTTTTCGAGTCGGATATCGCCGAGAGAAAGGGCATGCTTTTCGCCTTTAAAACTTACGACCTTGTACCACGCGGCGAATCCTTCCTTTTCAACCTGGAAATAGCACCAGCTTGCCCATGTTATGCCGGCTACTCGAAATTTTCCGTTACCTGAGGTGCTGGTTTCGATTGCTGCGTAATCAGCGTCCCATGCGTCGTAGCGCCAGCTCAATCTTGCGGTTGCACCTTCGATGGAATTATCGGTGTCTTTCTCGCGGACCCGGCCGTATAAGACGCCGTCTCCTCCGGCCTTTTCAGCCAGAGTTCTTTTCGATCCGAAAAACTTTATCTTTCTTACTCTTTTAACCGGCAGAACTATGCTGTGGTCTTCTTTGCGCCATTCAATGATTTTGCTGGATTTATCCTCGACGCGTTCTTTGGGCGGTGAAGAGACAGGTTTTTCTTCGGGCTTTTTAAGACATGATCCTGCGTTTTCGAGAAAATATATAGATACGCCAAGAATCAGAGCGGTAAAAAGGAAGACCGCCAGGCGTCGCCAGTACCACTTCATGCTTCCTCCAGGGGGAGTCTCGGCGTTTGGCTTTCTTCCTAGCGGCGATGTAGGAGTGTGTTTCTTATACACCAGTATACAACATGATTTTCGGTTTGTCGAACGATATCCATTAGACGTGTGAAAATGCACCAAGGTTCCCGGACGGCGACTTCGACGGGTTTTCCACCAAACGCATTGTGAGATTGCTTACAGAATTTTCCGTCAAACAGTAAAGTTCTGAGCTCCAACTAAATCTATCCCTGCTTTTCTGCTATGACCGGTATTGGTTAAAATCCGCTTGATTAATCGTGGTGTTGCATGTAGAATAATTACACCGATGCCCTGGGGGCATTTATCAGGCCGAAACTAAAGGATTTAAATATGGTGCGGGAAGCGTGCAAATGGGTACTTGTGGCGGTTATGGTTGTGGCCGTCTCATGCGGTTGCTCAATGTTCAGCGGCAAAACGGGCCAAAAGTCTTCGCGCGGCAAATCCTCCAGAAAGAAGACCAAGAAGAGGAAATCAAGACTTGCGAGTAGATCTTCCACCGGCTCGAAGAGGTCCAGCCGTTCAAGGAAATCGCGCTCCGACAGGAAACCTCTGGCCGACGTGGATAAGCCTTCCGAACCGGCACGGCCCGAGTTGAAGGAACCGGCCGCTTCGGAAGACCGCCCCGAGCCGATTGCTGAGAAAGAGCTCACCACGCTCACCGAGCGCCGCAGTCAAATCGCGGAGTACGAAAAGATTCCGATTCCGAAGATGCGCGACTTTTCGCTATCCATTTATTACCAGACCGGTGAGATTCTCGTACCCGAGGACAAACGAAGCGCGGTGGAGAAAAGAGAGCCTCATCAGGCGGTTGTAAAAATAGCCGTGAAAAGCGGCGGGCCTGTGTTTTATCTGAACGGAGCGCGAGTTCCGGATATTGACGCACTCGGTGAGAAACTGAAAAGGTTCCGCGAAGATGTACTTAAAGGCAAATACGGGCACGAGAACCTTGAGCCGCAAGTACTGGTTGAAGCAGACCGCCACGTGCCTTACAAGTATGTCGAGACCGTGTTCAGCGCGTGTTTTATCGCGCGTATCAAAGAGATACAATCAGTCATTAATCCCATACAGAGGTCGGGCGGGAAATAACCCCGGCCTTTGAATTCCGGATTTCCTCTGCACGCCGGTCGCCTCGCGGCCGGCTGCGGTTTTTCGTGGCGGGTATCAGTAGCGTTGCGGGCGCATGGCCGGTAACTTCTTTAATCGTAAGTGAGTTCGCGTGGATGATGCAGCGGCAAAGACCATTGTCATAATTCCCGCCAGGAACGAGGCGTCGCGGATTGCGCCCGTTATTTCAGGCGCGCTGGAGCATGCCGACAGAATTGTCGTTGTCGATGACGGCTCTTCGGACGATACCGGCGAAATTGCACGCGGCGCCGGGGCAGTGGTCCTGAGGCACCGTATAAACCTGGGGATGGGGGGAGCGGTCCGAACCGGATGTATTGCCGCACACCGCCTCGGTGCGCGCTACATTGTGACTATGGACGCGGACGGCCAGCACCGGCCGGAGGATATCCCGTCGGTGGTAACGCCTCTCGCGGCGGGGGAGGCTGATATCGTTTTCACGACGCGTTCGATGGCGATGGGCAAATCCATGCCCATCGTGCTTAATTTCGGCAATCGTTTTTTCTCATGGCTGTCCCGGGCCCTATTCGGCATACACGTGCGCGACACGCAGAGCGGGTTCCGCGCAATGACCCGAGAGGCATTCGAGAAAGTGTGCTGGAGTGCGAACGACTATGCCCTGGCAAGCGAGATAGTATTTCGCACGGCGCGCGCAAAGCTCCGCTACCGGGAAGTCGAGATACCGACCATTTACCTCGACCGCCACAAGGGTACAAGCGCGCTCGACGGTTTGGGCATTCTTATTCAAATGTTTCTGTGGAGGATATTTCCGTGGGCATATACGCCCCGGTGATATCATCAATTCTTTCCGGGTTCTCAATTGCGATTACAGGCGCGCAGGTTTCCTGCAGGAAAAGTAAATCATTGTGCCCATTGTCTGATCGAGCCATCGGTGCAGGAAAGTCGGGACCAGGTTGTGAAACGGGAGGAAGCGTTTCGGAAAAAAATGAAGCTCCCAGGCGTATGGCCTGAATCCTGATTTGCGCAGGAGGTGCCGCCAGCCGTTGGTCGTATTACCCCGCCCTATTGGGTTGTCGCTTCCGTCATACATTCTGATAAAGTCATCAACTGACCGCGCGTTACGCGCCATGTCGGCGCCGGGGTGCCTTACACTAAGCGCCTTCATGACAAACCTTACAAACGGGAATATGACCGGGCGATGAAGTATGCCTTTATGGTAAAGAGTAATCTTTGCCTCGCCGCCTGGCCGCAAAACGCGGGCAGCTTCCAAAAACGCCTTCAGCGTGTCTTCGGTATGATGCAATACGCCGGAGGAGACAACCAGGTCGAAAGTATTGTCCGGAAACGGTAAGGCCTCAGCCGAAGCCTGGTAAACTTTGGCTGAGAGCCCTTCGAGGTCGAGATATTGCCGTGTGAGGCGAACCGCCTGTGAGGTGAGGTCGATAGCCGTAACGTTGGCGCCGCTCTTTGCGTAGTTGACGGTCAACCACCCCGGGCCGCAACCGTCGTCCAGTACTTCTTTCCCCGCAAAGCTCTTAAATGCCCAGTAGTCAAAGGCAAAACGCTCGATGTTTTCACGTTTGAAACGGTCTATGGTCTTGAAATATTCGGGATCACCTTTTTTGCTGCCCTCTACTTCGAAGCTGTAGAGCGGATGTTTTTCCCAATAGGCTCTAACCTCGCGAATTGAGGTCATGTACTTTTCCCTGTCTGCGGTGATTAAAACAGAAAATCAATTGTTCAAGTATATCAAACAGCAGTTTTAATGCAATAAAAACTGCATAAGCGGTTCGCCGCTGATTCGAGCATTAACAGTTACTTTTGTCGTAATGCGTTTCCGTTTCCGCTTTAACCTTGCATCGGCTTCTTTTGCCAAGTAAAATCTATGCGAACAGGCAATGGGACGCGGGAATTAGACGTTAAACACAATGAACCGGAGTTGACGGACAAAGAACCTGGTGCGCCGCTGCCCGTCGATTCAGAATCTGAATTCCCGCAGGGATATGTGCTCGCCTGGCGGTTTTGACCTTTTTATTCGAATGCTTCTGTGGAGGGTCTTCCCATGGGCGTTCTCCCCGCGATGATACTTTCGATACTTTTTTCCCTGATCATGGCGTATGCCGCCACAATCCATTTTCGAAAGGGCAACCTGTCGTCGGTGGCGTACGCATTGTGGCTTGTCATTTGGATTGCGTTCATTGTTACGGCGGCCACTGCGCCCCTCTGGCCTCGGCTGCTTGAGCGTTTTCCCATTGTAATGCGCCTAACTGATTTTATTATTCAAATGATGCTGGTAGTACTTCTTATAAGTTCTTTCAGGAACACGGTGCATGTAACGAAACTGGAACGCCGGCTCAGCAGGCTGACCGAGGACCTGGCAATAAAAAATGGAATTGAAAGCGGCCAGCTTCCGCCGGCCAATGCTTCAAGTTTGCCTGGGGCGAAAGAATAAGGTTTACTCCCACCATGCCGGATTCAGAACCAAGACTTCCCGATCCTCCCGAAAATCCGAGGGTAAGCGTTCTCATGCTTGCCTACAACTACAAGGAATATACTCGTACAAGCCTTGAAAGCCTGAAAATTCAGTCGTTCCGCGATTTTGAGGTCATTGTCGTTGACCAGGCTTCAGCTGACGGCACCGGCGAGATGTTGAAAAACGAGTTCCCTGAATGCCGGGTTCTTTCACTCAGGAAAAACGTCGGTTTCGCTCTCGGTAATAATCTCGCTTTAGAGGCCGCCAGGGGGAAATACGTTATCTGCATGAACAACGACGTCGAGTGCGAGACCGAGCTTTTGAAATTCATGGTTGAAGCCGCCGAGCTTGACGATTCCGTCGGCATGGTCGCTCCAAAAATCCTCCAGATGGCTGACTGGACGCTCCTGGATTCGGCCGGATGCGCCATTTATCCGGACGGTCTTTCCCGCCAGCGCGGCAGAAACGAAAAGGAAGAGCTTTACAATAAGCGGGAGGAAGTTCTTTTTCCGTCCGGTTGCTGCGCGCTTTTCAAAAGGGAAGCTATCGATATCTGCGGTTTTTTCGATGAAGACTTTTTCGCATACGGGGAGGACACGGACGTCGGCATCCGCGTGCGACTTGCAGGATACAAGTGCATCTATGAGCCACGGGCGAGAATCCACCACGCATTCAGCATAACTGCCAAACCGTTCTCGCCGCTTAAAGCTTATCTGGTCGAAAGAAACCGCTTCTGGGTGCTTGTAAAGAACTTCCCGTGCCGGTATCTCTGGCTTTCGCCCTTTTGGACGGGTTACAGGTATTACAGGATTCTCAAGGCCATGTTTGCGAACAAAGGCATGGGATCGGGCTTTACCCGTGAGTACTCGAGCGCAAGGCTCGCCTGGACCTTGGTTGCATCGTGGCTTTCGATGTTCAAGGGACTTCCTCACATGTGGCGCAAAAGGCGGCAAGTAAATAGATTGCGCCGTATTTCGTGGAAGGAGATGACACGACTGATACAGAAGTTCCAAATAGACGTCAGTGTTCTGACGGATATAGCCTGAAAAGTCAAACTAACATGCAAACTTAATTTTGGAAAAAATACACAGGATTGGCAATGCTTAATGTCCTGCTGATTAACCCGCCAGCGCGCGAGGCTTCGGACGAAGCGATTGTCGTGCCGCCGCTCGGGATAGCTTATCTGGCCGCCGTCGCCCGCAGGGTCGGCCACGCTGTCTCAATTATCGATGCGTTCGGAGAAGGCTTGACCTGGGAGGGTTTTGCGTCAAAGGTTGGACGTTTAAAATATGATGTCATCGGCCTTTCCGGCATGACTCCCGTGTTTGATACGGTCCAGCGAGCCATTCCGATTTGCCGCCCGCAGGCGCGTTTTCTGATTCTCGGCGGTCCTCACGCCACCGCTTTCCGCGAAACGATTCTGGATGACAACCCGGACCTGGATTTTGCCGTTTACGGCGAAGGAGAGCAGACATTTATAGAGCTCCTTGATGCGATCGAAAAGAATTGCGTTACGCAGACTATTCCCGGAATTATTATCCGCGAGGGTATTGGACCGCCACGTGACCTGCTTGATAATCTTGACGAGCTCCCATTTCCCGCCCGCGACCTGTTGCCGGTAGAACGCTATCGTTATCCGCTGTCCGGTGATTCGCGCATGACAACGATTATTTCCTCCCGCGGTTGTCCTTTCGGCTGCATCTTTTGCGACAAGGGCGTGTTCGGGTCGCGCTGGCGCGCGAGGAGCGCGGAAAACGTGCTGGCGGAGGTGGATGAGGTTGTAAGAAAATACGGGGTAAAGTCTATTGTATTCTATGACGATCTTTTCACTCTGAAGAAAGACCGGCTGGAGAAAATCTGCAAAGGGTTGATAAAGCGAAAATACCCGGTTAAGTGGAAAGCGGAGGGCCGCGTCGACATAATTGATGAAGAATTACTCAAGCTTATGCGCCGGGCAGGCTGCGACACTATCGCATACGGCGTTGAGAGCGCCAACCAGAAGAGCCTGGATTATCTCGGCAAGAAGACAACGCCGGACATGGCTCAGAGCGCGTTTGGCAAAACCCGCGCGGCAGGGATCAGAACGATGGGCTATTTCATACTGGGAATCCCCGTCGAGACATACGATGAAGCTCTGAAAACTATACGTTTTGCCAAAGAGCTGAATGCGGATTTTGCCCAGTTCAGCGTGCTTTCCCCATTGCCCGGAACGAAGCTCTACCGGGAAGCGAAGGAAAAAGGATGGTATCATGAAGTGGCCGCGCACAGCGTGGCAGACAAGGACCGCCTGCGCCCGGTTGTTTTATCTGAAAACTGGGATGAGGAAAAGCTGATTTCCATCGTCCACCGCGCCCATCGTGAATTCTATTTACGACCGTCTTATATTCTCAAATGTCTTATGCGAATCCAAAACATGAAAGAATTGCGGAAGTATATCAACCTGGGCGGGAAAATGGTCAACTACGTGTTTGGAAGGTCCAGGTAGGAAACTAGGGAATTCGCCTCAGACAGGCAATGAGTTTATTGTGGTTAGCGAAGTCCCCGATAAATGACGGCAGAGGCCATGATCCCGTATGGACCGTGGAAAAAAGCCCGGATGCAAATTCCTCGATCTCTTTGCGCTGCACGAAAAGCACGTGCCCTACCTTCTGACGTATTCCCAGTTCGAAGCCTTTCCTGTTCGGCACGAAGATAAGAAAAGTCCCCGCCGGTCGGAGCACGCGACGCACTTCCCGGAACAGGTTGCGGTTTTCGACGCTTGTAAGGTGCTCGAGCACGTCATGCGCGACAGCGGCATCGAAAGCGCCGTCGCGGAAAGGGAGCGTGGCCGTAATGTCGCCGCGAACAAGCGGAAAACCGATGCAGGCGGAATGTGCAAGGCTGGCTTCGTCCCGCTCAATTCCCACGACGGTTTTTTGCCGAATTTCACCGAACAATCCGTAACCGCAGGCGATGTCCAGGATACGCCAGGAGCGTGGCATGCGCCGGACCGGGCCGGTCAGGAAGGTTCTTCTGAACCATCTGCGCCACTTTATTGGTCGGAGCGGCTTTTGATCTATTTGGGATTCGGGCATAATCAGTTTCGTATAAGCGTTCCGTTTTGAATATTATACCACGGAACGGGCTTTCTTCTCCAGTGCATTTTGCTTGACTTGGCGGCAACCTTCTTATAGCATTTTTAATGCTTGAATAAGCTGCGTCTCGTGTAAATATTAATGAGGAAGGCCGTGAGAAAGAAATTTCTTCTTGTCAATGTGCCCACCTATGAGAGCGCATACCATAGTTTCCAGGATTTTATCGCCATGGTTCCTCCCATCGGACTTACTTCCATTGCCGCTGTAATCGAGAATATGGGGTATGAAGTAAAAATCCTTGATGCGACCGCGGAGAACCTGACGTTTGCGCAGACATTGAAAAAGACTGTAGCCGAGAGTCCCGACTATGTCGGCGCGACGACGATGACCGCCACGATGGACATTATCGGCGAGTATTTCTCGCAACTGAGGATTCGCCTTCCGGATGTCATCACGTTCGTCGGCGGTCCCCACGCCTCGGCAGTTCCGGAAAAAACCCTGGAGCAGTTTAGTGGGATAGATATTGCCGTGATAGGCGAGGGGGAGGAGACGATAACGGAATTGATGCCTGTCCTGGAAAATGGCGATACTCCTGACAAAGTCAAAGGCGTTGCTTTTCGTAAAGATAATCAGATTATCCTGACCGAGCAGCGCCCGCCAATACACGACCTCGGCAAGCTGCCCATGCCCGCATATCATCTTCTGAATTTCAGGTTATATCGGTCCTACGGGTGGAACGCGTGGGTCAATGGATACCGTTCGCCGCTCGGGGTGGTTTTTATGGGTCGGGGATGTTTTGGAAAATGTAACTTCTGCGCGGCACACAGCGTTTTCGGCCGCGGCCTGCGTTTCTTTCCTCCCGAGCGGATCAAGACGGAAATAGACTTACTGATGGCCAATTACAGACCACGCATCCTTTATTTTCAAGATGACACGTTCACGGCAAACAGGAAGATGGTAAACATCGTTTGCGATTACATGATTGAAAAGGGTTATACCCGCCGGGTTGAGATAATGGTCTCGTCGCGTGTGGATGTCATGCATCTTCCGTCATTGAAGAAGATGCGAAAGGCCGGCGTGCGGTGGATCTGCTTCGGGGTGGAAAGCGGCAGCCAGCCGATTCTTGATCGCATGAATAAGAACACCACGATTGGGCAGATTCGGGCGGCCTTTACCATGGCTCGGGAGGCCGGGCTGCACGTTGCCGGCAATTACATGATTGGACATGTCGACGAGACCTGGGAAACGGCGATGGAAACCATAAACCTTGCTTGCGAGCTCAAGCAGGAGTATGCGTCTTTTGCCATCGCTCTGCCCTTTCCCGGGTCGGAACTCTATCAATACTGCCTGGATAATGAAGTTCCCCTGCCGTCCTGGGCCGGTTTCGGTTCCGTTAATAGCCCCCCGATTCCTCTGAATAAGGATCTTCCACAGGAAAAGCTCCTGGAATTACGCATGATTGCCGTCAACCGGTTTTTCAAAAGACCGACTTACCTGCTCGGCTTGCTGCGCAAGTTCAGGCCGTCCATAGTGGTGAAGGATTTCCTAAATATGTATTTCGCAATCCGCAAGGAGCGAAGGGCCAAAAGGATTTGAACCGGCCTGACAGAATGGGAAGCAAAAAGAAAAAACACGCGCGCAAAAAACCGTCTTCCGGCGCCGATTCCGATGCGATTACACCTTCCCAGGCGGCATCTCCAAAACTGCCCGGCCTTGGAAACGATTTTGTCCTGAATCTATTCTTACTCATTGCCGTACTCGTTGTGGCGATTCAGCTTTTCCATTATGCGTCCGGGGCACGTTTCTTCACCGATGAATGCTGTCATGCGATTATCGCCCGGCACGCGTCCCGGATCTCCTTCCCTGTTGTAATACCTGAACTCTTTACTGAAATGCGAAATGTACAGCCGCCGCTCCTCCATGCGACCTCCGGAGTCGCGGCGGCGGTTTTCGGCGAATCGGCATTCAAGTACATGAACGTGATTTTTCTGCTCCTTGCGACGGCAGGCGGGTATTTCCTGATACGCCGTTATGCCGGCTTGGGCGCAGCCCGCATAGCCATTCTTGTTCCACTCACATGTCCGTTGGTGTATCAATATGCCCTCCGGTTCTATCAGGAAGAGATCACGTTCGCCTGCACGACGTTTGCAGGCATCCTGCTTTACGCGGCGGCGCGGGAGCCGTCACGATGGCGCATGGCAGCCGTGACGGGAGCCGTCCTCGGTCTTACGGTGCTGGCGAAACAGTCGGGGCTGGTGTTTTTCGGCGTGGTGGGGGCTCTGGGATTCCTTGCATTTCCTTTCTTCCGGCTCGGCCGTCGCGGAGATTTCCTGCGCATCCTCGTTCTCGGCGGCTTTATGCTGCTTTTTGCCTTACCTTTTCTTTTGAAGAACCTTATTGCATTCGGCAGCCCGTTTTACCCTATGATTTTTTCGAAGGTCCCTTATCCCGAGTATGCTAAACTTTTTCTCCTGACGTTCGGCGTGCAGAAAGAGCGGCTCTTTACGGGGCTGGCGTCGGTAACCGGGCCGGTTTTCCTGTTGTCCGCTGTCTTTGCGTTTATTGTGTTTGCGTCCTCCGTTTGGCGCAGGCGGCCGGAACGCAGTGTTATCATTCTTTGGATAGCGTTATTCGTATGCTCTCTGGGGTTCATACTTGGCCCCGGAGGTTCGCCGCGCCACTGGATTGCGCTTATCCCTTTCGTTGCCGTGCTGGCAGCCGTTGGTTTGGCAAAGGCGTTTTCCGAGAAGCGTATTGTGCTTGATGTCATCACGGGGGTTCTGATAATCTACGTTTGCATAATTGCGCTGGACCTGCCCGACTATCGTTCCGGCGCCGTGCATGCGGCACGGGGCGAGAATTCTCAGCCCGCTCTATGGTTGCGATTCCCCCGAATAGACAGCACCATGAATCCTCAAGCAACGGGTTTTAATGCTTCCAATCGTTGGGATCCCGTAATCAGCGCCCTGAAAACCAAAACCACCGGGGACGACCTGATACTGTCTGTATGGGCTTATACGCCGGCATATCACGCAAGACGGAGAGTAACGTGGCCGGACCCGTCGTCTCCAAAATCTCCCGTCGCTCTTTTCGAAACGAAATTGAAAGCGGGCAAAACTATCGAAAATGCCGAATCGATTGAGGATTATGCGGTTGCACAGTATGCCCCGGACAGGCCGGAAAGGTTGACGGCGGCATTCCGTGAGCATGGAATTACCGTGGTAATTCTGGATATATCCCGCTGCAGGGCGCCGGGTGAACCGCCCACCGCCGTGTCTTACCCGCATTTCATGTGGTACAGCCTCTTTCGCC
The DNA here is from genome assembly GCA_004376375.1 of Planctomycetota bacterium. Classification (GTDB taxonomy): domain Bacteria; phylum Planctomycetota; class E44-bin39; order E44-bin39; family E44-bin39; genus E44-bin39. The sequence goes on along the minus strand of SOJX01000105.1, from coordinate 7,100 downwards.
TGAGGATGGAAGGAAAAGTAATACCGCTATACAACGACTTTCGCTCGCGTAAGGTTAATGGCAGATTGGAGCCGGTCTATTTTAGAGATCAATTCGGAAGACCGCGGCCGATGCCGGGAACAAATAATCCGTTTATTCTTTTGGATATTCGTAAAAAGTAACAAATAAAAGCAGGTAATGCGGATAGGTCACGGCTTGACGACGGCGTCGCGAACATAGCGCTTTGCAGTGAGCTTGTCTGCTTCGGCGGCGGCTTCCTCGTAGGTGGGGTAAGATCCGATCAGCACGACGTATAGCGGTTTACCTGAGCGCATAATTCGCCTGACCCGGCCCCGGTCTTTCAACCCTTTTGCGGCGAGTTCCCTGATCTGATTCTCAGCCGAAGTTCTACGGGTGTACGCGCCGACCTGGATGACGAACTTCCTGTCGGCCACGTACTGCCTCAGTTCGTTTACGTGGTCGAGCAGGGGAGAAGATGCGCACTCGGCAAAGAGGCGCTCAAGCGCTGCCGATGCCTCGTCCCATCTGCCGTCGCGGAAATTTGCCGTGGCGAGTTTCAGGAGGACATGGTCGGTCCGGATTTTGCCGGGCGAGGTGTCAAGCGCTGCGCTGAAGGCGTCGCGTGCCGCGGAATAATTGCCGAGGTACATCAGAGCCAGTCCCTGCCCCGCGAGCGATGATCCTTTTACCCAGTTCTCGCCGGTTTCTTCAATAGCATTGGAGAGAAACATGAGTGCGTCGTCGTAGTCTTTCAGCGCGAGCGCGCAGCGGCCGAGCCAGTAATTCGCCCTCGGCCTCCCGACAGAATCGGCTCCCGCTTCAAGGTAGCGGGAGAAAAACGCTTTTGCCTCGCGGAAGTTGCCGGCCAGGTAGTGCTTCTCACCGCTTACGAATGCCTCGTGGCCTGTCGAGGCGCCGCCGCGCGTGACCGTGCAACCCGTTACTGCGAAACTGCAGGCAAGCGAAAGTACGATAGTTGCCTTGAGAAGATATCCGGTCAACTGAAACTCCGGGGTTTTCTGCTGTTGGTCGTTGGTTTTTTTCTTTACTAACCACTAACGACAAACCACTAACCACTGATTATAGTCCATGGTTTTCTTATGTCAAGTCGAGTTTCCCGTTGCATTGGTGCCGTACTCAGGTACAATGATTCGGCCGTTTGAAACAGGGAGGTAAACTGTGAAACGACGAGGACTTTTTCTCGCGTTCGCGGCGCTCATGCTTTTCCTGGCGTCCGGGTGCATGATATCAAACACTTTCTATTACTATACAAAAGGCAAGGTGGTAAAAGAAGAGTCCCGGCTCAAAATCGTGGACGGCTACAGCCTCGTCCTGGCGGTTGAATCGATAGATGCTTCGTATGAGCCGCAGGTCGTGAAACATTTCTTTCTCGAATTCAGAAGCTCTTTTCCGCTCCTCAACATCGAATACGAAATAGGCGGGTCGGAAGTAAGAGGATACCTTCTCGTCCGCCAGGGCGAAAAAATCTGTTTCTGCAAGAATCTGAAAGGGACGGTGACCATAAAAAGACGTACCGATGAGCAAATACTCGCTTTCGTTGATGTATCCGGTGTAATCGCTTTCGACCCTGAGCAGGAGAAAGGGCGGTATGAATTTTTCGGCCCGACCTATATCTACCGGCGGGCAATTGACGACGTTAGAGAAAGCGACCTTGACAAGCTGGGGGTACTGAGATGAAACGAACATGCCGTGCCGCAGCCGCCATCGCATGCATAATGGCCGGGATATCAGCCTCCGGTTGTGCCGTTACCGGTTATGCTGAACTTAAAGACAAATTGACCTTCGAGGTGCTTATCTACGACGGGGTGAGTCATTCCCGGGTGTACAAGGCGACAAAGGCGATTATCGGGCGCTATTTCGTTATTGAAGAAGAAAGCAAGTATCGCGGCGAAATAGTTTCCGATTTCCGGCACAAGTGGTTTGAGCAGGAAGGGGCCGGAAGGGACCGCGCCGAGAGCCAGGAAAAGGCGCTCGCAAGCGTCAAGAAACTTGACGACGGCCGCATAGAATTGCGACTTGCCGTTACACGCTACGTCCGCGAGGTGGTTGACGTTCACACTGTTGGTCATGACAGGAGTTCTCGTGCTGAGATAATAAGAGAATACAAACCGGAAAATCCTGACTCGTACGCACGCCAGGAACTTATTAAACAGATTAGCAAACTTATTCAGAAAGAGCCGGTCGAGCGGAAAATTATCAGGCCGCAGCGCCCTGAAATTCCGGACGAGGAGAACTGAGTTCACGGCAAGTGACATGTCGAATGAAAACCAAAAACGCCTGCCTGATCTCATCCGGAAAATCATCGAGGCTTCGACGGTGGACGAGGCTGCGCTCAGGGATTTGCTTAACAATTACCGGCCTGAGGATATCGCCGATGCACTGGTTGAGTTTTCTGAAGAGGATACGAATCGTATTGTTGCGCTTCTACCGCCCGAGGCCGCCGGCCACGTAATCCTCGAGGCCGACCCGGTCAGCCAGGAAGACATTCTAGAGCAGCTCCCCCCCGGCCAGATTGCCGACATCGTTGACGAGCTCCCTCCCGATGAAGGTGTCGACCTTGTCCAGCTTATCGCGGACAAGGAAATCGAAAAAGTACTTTCAGAGGTAAAGACCGAAGCGAGAGGCGACGTAGAGGAGCTTCTGACATACCCGGATGACACGGCCGGCGGCGTTATGACCCCGGACCTCGTCAAGGTTCCGCAGACCGCGACCGCGCAGGACGCCATCACCACCATCCAGGGTGAAATCGACGCCGAAATGGTTGACGAGATTTATGTCATTGACAAAGAAAATGTGCTCGTCGGGGTCGTCACCATTAAAGACCTCATAACGGCTCCTCCGGCCGTGCCGGTGCTCGACTTCATGCGCGCGCCGATTTCCGTCAATGTCTTTGCAGACCAGGAGGAAGCGGCGCGGCAGGTTACGCATTACAACCTCAGGCACATACCGGTAGTCGATTCAAATGGGACGCTGCACGGAGTCGTTACGGCTGACGACGTCATCGACATCATGGATGAGGAGGCATCCGAGGACATCCACCGCCTCGCCGGCGTTCACGGCGAGCACCCGACGCAGCAGCCGCTTGTAAAGCAGTTTGCACACAGAATGCCGTGGCTGCTGGTAACCGTGGTCGGCGGTTTCGCGGCGGCGTTTGTGGTCAATGCCTTCGGCGCCGTTCTGAACGCCGTGCTTGCGGTTGCGTTTTTCATGCCGGTCGTCATAGGCCTTTCCGGGAGCGTTGGAATTCAGTCGTCCGCCATGATGGTGAGAGGCATAGCCACGGGCGAGGTCGTCGTGGGGCGCATGGTTCGCCTGGCGTTTTTGCAGCTCCTTGTGGGTTTCCTGATTGGGCTTGCATGCGCTGTTATTCTCGGCTTATTAGTGGCGCTTATCGCGCCGTACCTGCAGGGCGCGCCCAGCCCGGTTCTGGGTCTGGTAATAGGAGCCGGAGTTCTGGCTGCGGCCAGCCTGGCGGCGTTTATGGGTACCGTCATTCCGATGGTGGCGCACCGCATCGGAGCCGACCCGGCAGTTGTGGCCGGACCGTTCGTTACCGTCCTCATCGATTTCACAGGCCTTTTCATATATCTTTTGATTGCGCTTGTTTTCCTGAAGGTGCTTTGATGAGCAGTTCCGAATCGCTGGCACGCCTTGAGGAGCTTGCATCCACCGAGTCTTTTCCCGACGGCGAAGCGGAGGCGGAGGCTCATCGCGAAATGGTGGAGTTGATAATAGGTCTTCCGTGGGAAGACTGGGCCTCTGACGAAAGCGCAATGGTGGACAAATTCAGGTTCTTTCTCCTTATTGAGCCGGCCGAAATTGACAGCCTCTCAGGAGCGAGAGTGTTCAGGAACGCCGCGCTGGATGCTGCACGGCTGAATTCGGCCGCATCCCGCCTTGTCCTTGATTTTCCAAGCCACTGGACTTTTATTTACCTCGATGATTTGAAGAAATGGATTGCCTCGCGTCCGCCGGGGGTTTCGGACGCGCTGGCCGACCGCTTGGGGCCGTATCTGGCAAGAAACGTTGTTCCCCAGCCGAACGTCGCAACGCAGCTTGAACTGCTTGAAGAGATCATAACGCATATCCCGCATGCCCGTGCCGCGGCAGCCGCGACCTATCGACAATGGCTGGCAGTCCGGGCGGAAGCCGGTGAGCGCGCGGCCGATGCATTGAAGCGCACCGTTTCCGCCGTTGCAGACATGCTGCGCGACGATGAACACGACGAGCGGATACCTTTTCTTGTTCAAATGACGCTTGCGCCGTCGCTGGAGGAGAGGGCCGTTTGCGAGATAATCAGCGACTGGGTCAACGATGCTCCCCGGGTGCGGGCAGTGCTGGCGGTTCTGGTTGCGCTGATAGACCTTGATGACGCAGCGCCTGTGCTCCGCCGGCTCGCGGCAGATGAAAGACCGGACCTGCGTAATGATGCTCTGAAGTCCTTGTTGGAGATTGGGGAGGCCGGGCGTTTCCTTGAAGAGGACCGTAAGCTTGCAAATGAAGTAATCGAGATTGCCGACCGTCACGATGCATCGCAGGAACTGCTTATGGCCGCACGAAAGCTGTTTTCCAGGACCCGCTGAAAAAGCCATTAAAACTGCCACTAACTTGACTTTTTACCTTTCCATGTTGTATCCTTTTTTAAGAAAAACGCGACCTGGAAATATAGCCGCTACCCGCGGTAACAAGTATGTCGGCCGGTAAGGTGACGATACGAGTTCAGGTCGCAGGGAAGCGCGCTTGCGGGCGCGCTTCCTGATTTTAAGGCATGTTTATAAAAAAGCAGCTCTGCGATTATTGCGCAGAGTTGCTGGTTATCCGGAAGTTCGAGCCCGACGCGGGCTCTATGCTTCTAACCTCACCCCCCGGTTCTGCGCGGGGCTTCCCTGAGCTTCTTCAGTTGCTCTATCTGCTTGAGCATCTGCGTTGCCTGTTTTCCGTACTTTGTTTTTGGGTAATCCTGGTTCAGTTTGTTGAAGATTTTTTTTGCGCCTTCCTCATTCTTTGAAAGGAGCATGCTGGCCCCCAGGTGGTAAAGGGCCTCGGCCCGGAGCTTGCTTTTCGGGAAATCCTTGAGGAACTTTTCAAGCTTTTCAATCGCTTCTGCGTAATCGTTCTTGAAGCAGGACAGAATCGCGAGCTGGAACGCGATATCGTCCCTGTATCCCGCCTTGTCTTCGGGGTCCAGTTTCTTGATTTCGTCGAATTTCTTTTTTGCATCATCGTATTTTCCGTCAGTGAGATCAAAGCCGGCCAGCAGGAAAAGCGCGTGTATTTTCTTTCCGCTTGCGTTGTCGGCGTCGAGTTCGCATACCTTTTCAAGAAGCGGCTTCGCGTCGTCTTTGCAGCCGAGGTCCAGGTGGATTTTTGCCAGTTCATAAGCCGCATCGGCATCCTCCGAATTCTCTTTTACCATTTTTTCCATCGCGGGAACGGAGGCGGCTTTCTTCAACACGGCCAGGAGTTTCCGGGACGACTTGTAATAGCTTTTGCGCACGATGACTTTTTTATCTGCATTCAGAATAAGTATTACCGGAACCGAATCGACTTTGAACTCTTTCATCATCGGGCGGTTTTCAACTTTTGCGGTATGGATGCGAAGGGGAACGAACGTTTCGTTTACGAATCCGGCGACGCTCGCTTTTACCCAGATGTTCTTGTCCATTTTACGGCAGCGGGAAGAATCGTCGGGGTTTGCAAACAACATAAGGATGAGTCTGGATTCGTCTTTTGCAGTTGCGGCCGCGTCTTCCCAGGAGGTCTTCCATTCTATCTGCGTCGCAGCTTTTTCAACCGCATCTCCCGGTTTGGGTTCGTCGGCAAAGGCGAGGGATATGATAAGCATGCATGCCGCGAAAACTGTCAAGTTGGCGAGTAAATGTTTCATAGCTGGATCCTCTCTTTGAAGCGGTCCCTCTTTTTATACGAAGGTTCTATTCGCCTTGTTTGACCGGTTCTTCAGGATATCCGGTTACGGAGCGTGCTTCGTATCACCTTCCCTGATTTTCCGGATCAACTGACGGTTCATCCGGTTCCGCGGGATTGTCGGGTTCGGCCGGTTCATCCGGTTCCGCGGGAGTTTTGGGCGCGGGGCTTTCACCCCCGGTTGTGGTTTCGGCCGGTGATCCGGTCTCAGGGCCGGCCGAAAATTTTCCCGCGTCATAGTCTTCCAGAAAACGCTCCACTATCTGCCTGTCCGTTCCGCCCACCTGCGGGGTATCGTTGGTTTCGAATAGAAGATACATGAACCATCCGACCCAGTATTCGCTGTAATCCGCGTTGTACGCGGCAAGTTCGTTGCCGTCGGTATCTTTAACGCTTATTGTCTGTTCGTAAGTATGCGAGACGTAAAGCGGCAGGACCAGTCCGGCGGTGAAAAGGTTCGAAGTGCACATGACGAAGTTGTAGGGGAACATCGCGATTGTAGACCAGTCCAGTGCGCTCGCGGCTTCCGGTCCTTCGAAGTAAAAGTCGGGCGTGACTGTGGATTCACGGCTGAGGGGTTTGAAGATGACCGCCTCTCCGCTTTCAAACGCGCTCCTGAGGCTCGTGCCCGGCTCGAGGCTCTTTATCTGGTAAACGGCCTTGAAGAGTTTTGAATCCACGAGCGTCGTATAGAGGGTATGGCAGTTTGTCGCGACCGCGAAATCGAAAGGCTTGCGATTAATCAATTCCTTCCAGTCACCGTCGTCTATGGTTCCGCCGGAAAAGTGTATGCAACCCGTCAGGCCGAACAGGCAGCAGACAAGAGCGAGAAGTCCGGCGATTCGCACGGTTATATTTCGATGGCGAAGCATTGGCTGTCCTTTCATTTCGCAGGTTATCGGGAACCGGGGTCGTTGTCCGGGCCGTATCCGCCGCAAGAAGCGACGGCGCGGGGGCGCCCGATTGCGGCGAGGTATTCGTCGAACGCGCCTTTGTCATAATCGGCGACAAACTGGTGCAGGCACTGGCGCAGATTATAGATCCGGCCCTCGTACCACAGAAACTGAATCCGGCCGTATACAAGCGGCACCCCGCCCCACGCGCCAACGGCCAGCTTTGACTCGGAAGTTTTCAATTCGTCTCCCGCGCGGGTC
>SOJX01000147.1 GCA_004376375.1 Planctomycetota bacterium | reverse complement strand
CTGAATAACTGAATAACTGAATAACTGAATAACTGAATAACTGAATAACTGAATATAAAAAAACAGGCCCGGATCCCATTTCCGAGCCTGTTTTTATGGTGGGTTCACTTGAGTGCAAGATCTTTTCAATTGTTGCTTCCGTGAGAGACCGGCTGGTCACGTCTATCGCGAAAGCAATTATTACAGACGCCTCAAACCATGCAACATACCTGGCAAACGACCTGGCTGGGTTTCGCTTGCCACAACGTAGGGGCCGAAAAACGACCCTGAAAACGAATTCAAGCACTGCAAGCCTAAGTGAACCCCGGACTTCAGTGGACGACCTGATCGAAAAATCGGCTATGGTTTTCAAACAGGTCGCTGGTGTACTTTATAGCAAAGTACATGCCGAAAACATGACATAATAGGCAAAAATGTATCCCATAGGATATAAAGCAGTTATGGCGAATCGTGTTTACCGGTCATAGACTCAAAACTCATGCCTGATGCAATTAATGAAACAAAACAATCAACGTTTGTTGCCGTTGCCGGTAACTTATGAAAAAAACCGGCAACTCGCGACTACATTTAACTGTTTTTCGTTAAGGTTTCCAAAGAGACATGATCTGATTATTTCATTCCATAATCCGTTGAAGACCTGACTCAACTCAATTATACGCAAAGAGATACGGCAACTCCATTACGGGTTGGGTTGTTCGTGCGAGACGTTTTTTCTGGCCCATGAGGTGTAAAGTGTAAATCGTGGCTGACAAGATCGCCCTGTTTTTTCCATACACCAGGCGCTTCCAATAATTCCTGAAAAACCGGATACATATAGTCTTGACTGTTATATGTATTGTTGTATAATGTAATATGTATAGTTTTCATTCAGTCAGCACCCGCCGGGGGAACTGGAAATGGATGCCAAAGAGGTCAGAAGGATAAGGGACCGTCTGGGGTTGACTCGTAAGGCATTTGCCTCGCTTATCGGCGCAACACCTACGACTGTATACCGCTGGGAGACGAATGCCTCATCGCCGAACGATGTCCTCGAGCGAAAGCTGCTCAAACTGCAGCACGAGCCGCGGAACAAATGGGCAAAGCGGGTGATTGAAAAGCACGAATCGGTTGAGAAGCGGCGGAAGGTTTATTCTAAAAAGGAAAAAAAGGAGTGGGGGAAATATATAAAGCATCTGGAAAAGCTGTTCGAGATGATTGAGGAAGTTGTTAATCCATTGCCGTTCCTGGAGGTTTCACGCGACGTCGTCGATGTTCCTTACGGTTATTTCGAATCGGGCGGTCCGAAGCGGACGGATTCGCTTACATGCCTTACGGTCACCGACCGCGGAGAGAGGGCGGTACATTTTCTTCCACGCGGGATAAACTATCTGGGCGAGGGCGGTAAGGTGGCGATCCGTCAGGTTCACCCCCGGCGCGCCATGAAGTTCAACAAAGGCGGGATTTTTATCGCAGAGGGCGGGAAGTGGATATATCTCGAGCACTCTTCGGATGATTCCGGCATAGTTGATTTTGAAGAAGCGGATATAAGACGGCTGGTCGAGCGCACGTTTATAGGCCAGACATAAATCCCGCCGGGCCCTTTGTTTTTTGGACGCATCACTCTTTTTTGAATTATTCCGCGAAAGAAAAGAATGAAGGCATCTTGAAAAATACCTCGTGGCATGATATAAAGGTATGCGTGCACTCCGTACCGTGTTTCAGGAAAGAGGAGAATTGATCATATGGACCTGGAGTTTTTCAGACGCAGGCTTATTGAACTGCAGGAAAACCTGCTGAAGCGCTACCTGGAAATTTCAAACCACGCGGACGACTCGCCCGGCGATCGCCCGTCCGATATCATGGACCTTGCGAGCGATTCTTTCGAGCATGACCTTGCCGCAACGCTTTCCGAGGGCGAGGCGAAGAATCTTTTCCTGATTCGCGACGCGCTTCGGCGCATTGACGACGGTCAGTACGGCGTGTGCGGGGAGTGCAACGGTAAAATAGGCGCCGCGAGACTGGAGGCGCGACCGTACGCAACTCTCTGCATCGAGTGCAAGCAGAAAATGGAACGAATGAGTCCCTGACTCGCCGAGGCAAACGCTTCAAGTCGAACCGAAATACTTCCGATAGCATAATGCGGAGAAAAACCCGACGGGGATAGCGTATGGACATGAGCATTGTTTCCGCATTTCTCGACTATCTGCGCGTGGAGTGCGGCTTGGCCAAAAACACGCTCGAGGCCTATCGCGGCGATATCGACTGCTTTGCGGGATACCTCGCGGAGCTCGGCCTGCGCAGCTGGAAAAAGGTCAGGGCAAAGCATGTGCGCGAGTTCGCCGTTTCGGAAAAAGAGCGCGGGTGCGTGCCCGCAACGGTGGCGAGGCGGCTGGTCGCGCTCAAAATGCTGTACCGGTTCGCCGCTGCCGAAAGACTTCTGCCCGTCGACGTAACGCTTGCCGTGGACACCCCCAAGCTTTGGAAAAGGCTTCCGCGAGTCCTTTCGCCTGAAAACGTGGAACAGCTTCTTTCAGCGCCGGATGAGAAGACCGTGTACGGTCTTCGCGGCAGGGCAATGCTCGAGCTTTTCTACGCAAGCGGAGCAAGGGCGTCGGAAATCGCCGGAATAAAAACGGGCGACGTCAACGCCGGGCTCGGCGTCGTTCACTGCTTTGGAAAAGGCTCGAAAGAGCGGATCGTGCCGGTCGGCAAATGCGCGCTCGCCGCGATAGACAGATACCTTCTCGAGGCAAGACCTGTTCTGTCGGCGCGCGCGGCAAAACCGTGCGACCTGCTGCTGTTATCGAAGTCGGGAAAAGGCCTTGACCGCGTGCGGATATGGCGGCTGGTGAGAAGATATGCGGGGATTGCCGGCATTACCGGAAAGGTGTCGCCCCACAGCCTGAGGCATTCGTTCGCCACCCACCTGCTGGAAGGCGGCGCAGACCTGCGCTCTGTACAGGAAATGCTCGGGCACGCGCGCATCACGACGACCCAGATTTATACCCACGTCGACAAAAGGCGCCTGTTAAGCGTTCACAGGAAACACCATCCCAGAGCGTGACGGGAAGAAAGTATGAAGTATGAAATTCTATCCTTCAGCTTTCAGCGGTCAGCCTTCAGCGGTCAGTTAAAGAATTAAATATTAAAATAATAAGCTGAAAGCTGAAAGCTGAAAGCTGAAAGCTGAAAGCTATCTTAAGCTACTGGTTGGCCGCGCCCTTTTCTTTCATACGTTCCAGGATGTAGGCTTCGAAAGGGTTGTCCTTGATTTTTATTTCAAGCGGGTCCACGCCCATCGCTTCGTAGCGCTCGTATTGCTCGTCGGTAAAGACGGTCTGAAACTGTTTTGAGATCTTCTTCTTCATGCCTTCGATTTCCTGTATATAAGTCGTTTCCTTGCCCGGGACCTGGGCCATGGTAAGCTCGAGAAACACCTTGGTCATCTGTTTTTGCGGCTCCCCGGAGGTGAACGCGTCGACGAATTTTTCCGTGAAGGGAATGCCGTCGGGTCCGGGCTGCTCGAGCAGGTTCAGGACGCTGCGCTGGGCTTCAAAGACCATGCTCTTGACATCGTCCTGCTGCTGCTGATTGAGGTCGAGCGCCATCGCCAGCCGCTTGAGAGGCGGTTTTTTGTCTTTCGGGATAAGCGATATGCCGTTTTCCTCGAGCGCCCGGTTCACCGCTTCGTGAGCCTGGGCGTCCACAAGGTCTCTCAGGTTCCGGCCGAGCGCGCCGTCGAGATCGCCTCCCATGACCGTGCGGTGAATGTCGTCCGTCCTGCGGTTCAGCACGCGCATCTGTGTTTCCATCTTCCCGAGCCGGGCGAGCAGCGATTCGGCGTTTTCGGGTAATGAATTTTCGCCGTCCGAGGAGGTGAATAATCTCTTAAGCCATTCGGCGGATCCGGCGATACCGGAGCCTTCCCCGTCCGTGTCAGAACCGATTTCCCCTTTGTCCCCCTGTGCCGCCGGGTCTGCGTTCCTGGCGTGCAGTTCCCGCCGCAGGTCGTCGACGTCCTTGGCCATCTGCTGGTTCTGTGTATACATCGTGAAAACCGCGACGCAGAGGACCGACATCACCACAAGCGTCATTGCCAGAAGATACTTCATTTTTAACCCCTTCCGGGCTTTGTTTTCGTTTCTGTATTATACTACATAATCGGTGAGAAAAGGGTTTCAAAAATCAGGGTTTTTTCGGGCCGGGAGCCCCGGCGCGGGGCGGAAGGACGCGGTAGATATCCAGTGTCGTGATGCGGTCGGGCTTGCCGGGGTTGTAGTAAATCTCCTGGCTGCACACAAGCTCCAGAACAGGCACCAGTTTTCCATCCGCGGCGATATCAAAGCGCATAAAGAACTCTTTCATGTCGGCTATGTAGTCTATTTCGGCCTTGCGGATATACTCGATAAAGCGGCCCTCGACAAGGGAGTTATAGGCCTCGTTATTCACAACGGCGTCGAGGTTGACTGTGTGCCGTTCGCTGAAATACCCCACAACGCCCGAATTGAACGCCCCGATGCGGGCGTCGGCGGGTGTTGCGCTTTTCACGAGTTTCGCCATCTCCATCCAGGCCGGCGCACGGATGGTGAAGTGTTTCCATGAATAGAAAAGCGAAAATACAAACAGGACTGCGACCGTGATTATTATGAATAATTTTCCCGCTTCAGGTGAAATGCCGGTCTCGACGACCGTCTTTCTTTCCCTGTAATGGGCGATTATCTCGCATATAAGAGCAAGCACTATCCCCAGAAAGACGGACGATGCAAACGTCATCGGGCCGAAGTACCACGCCATCATGAACCATCTTATGCCTGCATGCACCGTAACGAGCGAAAGGATAAACAGCAGGGGTATGAGAAGAAAACCGCAGGCACGCCAGTGGCGTTTGCGTTTATCGGAAGGAAGGAACCACGGTAGAATCAGCGCAAATGTGAGCAGCAGGCAGAATCCTTTGCCGAAACCGGTATACTTAAGGGTCTTTCCGAAAATATGATTAAGGAAAATCTTTGCTGAATGGGTCGTCGCAGATGCTCCTGCCGCGCCTTCCGTCATTTCGAACTGGGTCCGGATGACCCACGGCGAAGCCTTGCCGCTTACCTGGAGGATTTCGCCGAACTGGGACAGGTTCCAGATGAGCCACGGCGCCATGACCGCCGTCGCAACAAGCCCGCATACAAGAGGCGTGAGAATCCGGCGCCGGCCCCGCCCCGGTAAAACCATGGCAAGCAGAAACAGGATGAAAAACATGACGTTATCGGTCCTGGCCAGCATCATAAGGCCGGCGAGGATTCCGAATATGACGGCTCGTTTCAGTGTCATCTCATCCCGCCACGCCACGAATGCGTAGAACAGCGCCGCGACCATCATGAGCGAGAGGGCGGTCTCGAGGCCGTTGATTGTCACGTTCATGAAAATCGGATTGAGAGCGAAAAAGGCGGCAGCGGCAAGCGAGGCATTGCGGCGGCCGGTGAGGTTGCGGGTGACCCTGTAAATGAAAAACGTAGTAACGGCGTCATAAACCGCGGCGAGCGCCAGCACGGCGTGCACGGCGGCGAATTTTCCGAATACGGCGAATAAGGGCAGTATGAGAACGAGGTGGAGCGGATGGAAACCGTTCGTCGGAGCAAGGCCGTCGTACGTTACGCCTTTGCCGGCGAGTATGTTTCGCGCAATATCTGCGTAGTAGAACGCGTCGTCGGGGATGAAGGAATAAGTGATGAGGAAATCGAACGACTGCAGCGCCGCGACGAGGCGGGAAATGAACGCGGCAAGAACAACAATGATAAGCAGGGGATCGAGTCGGAAGCCGCCAGCTTTGCCGAGCATGTCTTTCAGCTCGGCGACGTGCACTGTGGGTGGAGTCAGGTCATCAGAAGGCAACGTAGCTGAAGTCCTCCGCGTTGCTGCTTGTAAGCATGCAGGTGATTGAAATTATAAGGAAAACCAGCAGTGATATTCCAATATCGATGGCGAGTTCCTTGATTTTTACTTTCATTGAGCGTTTTCCTTATCAGTAAGAATCGGTGCAATCAGTCGCGCCAGCTCCCTGGCGAGGTCCGCGTTTCCTTCTCTAAGGAGATGGTCCGGGTCGGACGCGCCCGTCGGCTTTACCACGCCCGTGGTCAGGTCGTCTATATCAGGGAAACCGCTTTCCTCCAGCAGAGTCTTCACGAGGGCAAGGCCCTTGTAAACCGGTTGAATCCAGTTCTCGGGATGCTCTTTCTGCGTGGTGGCGGCGTATTCGATGAATTCGAGGTCGACGGGAATCAAATACGGATAAACGGGCAGGTTTTTCGTCCTCATGAAATTACCCAGTGCCTCGATGTATGGAACCTGCACCTCCGTTCTTACCGGATGATAGTCATTAAGATAGTTCAAAGCCACATGCAGGCGGTGGCTTGAAAACGTACCCCGGGCGCGCTTCACCACCCATGAGGTTTTCTGTTTCAGCTCCTTTCTCTGGATTTTCCGAATAATGTCTCCGAAGTCGTCGCTGTCCACCCAGCCTTTTATGAGCGGGCATATCGCGTAGAACCGCCAGGTG
>SOJX01000061.1 GCA_004376375.1 Planctomycetota bacterium | reverse complement strand
AGGAGAAGACCGAGGCCGAGCCGGTTTCCACGGAAGAAGAAGTCAAAACCGAAGCCGCGCCGGCACCGGAAGAAGAAGTCAAAACCGAAGCCGCGCCGGCACCGGAAGAAGAAGTCAAAACCGAAGCTGCGCCGGAACCGGAAGAAGAAGTCAAAACCGAAGCTGCGCCGGAACCGGAAGAAGAAACTAAAGCCGAAGCCGCGCCGGTACCTGTAGAAGAAGAAGTAAAGACCGAAGCCGACTCGGCGGAAGAACCGGCGAAGCCCGAAGAGCCCAGGCCGGCAGCAGCGGAGCCGGAAGTGCCGGCGGTGCCTCAGGAGCCGGCGGTGCCTCAGGAGCCTGCGCCCGCCACCGGGGAAGCAAAAACGCCTGAAGCCGCACCGGCCCGGCCCGAAACGCTGCCGGAAAAAAGCGGCGACGGCAAGGAAGAAAAAACCGGCGAGCCCGCAGAAGAACTGAAAGAACCTGAAGCCGGGAAAGAGAAGCAGCCTTCTCTGACCCCGGCGGAGTGTGCGGCGGAGATCGCGCAGCTTGAAACTGAGACGGATGAGATAGTCACCACAGTTGAGGAATTGGAGGTCGATAAGGCGCGGCCGAGGGGCGTTTTCGCACTTCGAAACGGCATAAAGGATTTACAGAATAAGCTTCGTGAATTGCCGTTCCCGCGCTCGGCCCGCGAGCGGATTCGCTTGCGGCTTCAACAGGTGTGGTTGAGTACGCAGGAGTTCCTTGACAAGTATACCGAGCTGGGAAAGTCCGAGCTGGCCGGCTTCCACGAGCGCGCAGATGAGATTGCAAAGCGCGCCGAGGCTGCGGATTCTTTCAAGGCGGTGGGTGAAGTGCGCGAATCCATCAAGGAAGTCCAGGGCGACCTGCGGACCGCGCACCTGAAACGCGAGGAGTTTCAGAAGATACGCAAGCGCCTTCAGGATATCTGGGACGTTGTCGATAAAACCTGGGTTCGTCTCAGGGAAGCCGCGAAAGACGAGGTCGATGCATTTGCTCCGCGTATTGAGGAGGTGCGGGAGCTTGCGAAAAAGGCGCTGCGGCCAAACGAACTCAGAGAGGCCGGGGACGTGCTAAAGGCCGCGCAGGCCGAACTCAAGGGGCGTATCTTTCCGCGCTCGGATAAGGATCGCCTTTTCCGCGCTCTCCAGGAAGTATGGGAAATACTCCAGGAGAAATGGCGGGACATAAGGGGCGAGCGGGCGGTCAGCACAGTACAGTTTGACGACCGCATTGCCGAGGTGCAGAAGGCAGTCGACGCCGCCGATGAGGACGACGGGTTCAAGAGTGCGCGCGAGGCCATAAGGAAGCTGCAATCGGAAATCAGGGCCGCCGGCATGCAAAGGGAAGATCGAAATCGCTTTTACGATGCGCTCCAGCTGAGCTGGGAGGCGCTGATGAAAAAACAGGAAGAATGGTATAAACGAGGCGCGCGGTAGCGCTGGAAGCACGGCGCTTCCGTGCCGGGGGATTTTGGGACTGTCCCGAAAAACGGAGGTTAGTATGAAGACATTCACTGGGGTATTTCTGGCGCTTTTCACGGTTATGATGGTTGGCGGCGTCGGTTGCGCGTCCGTAGGCGCGTTTGACATGATTCCGCCCGACCCTGTTGCTTTCTCCCCGGAGGCAACGCCGGTTGCGATGCCGCTTCCACCGCTGGCCGAGGGTGATGAGGCTGTCGAAACCGAGGAGGAGGGCGAAGAAGGCGAAGAAGATGGCGATGAGGAAGCGGAAGACGAAGGCAAGCTGGGTGAATACCCCTTTGATAAGGTGGGCCGGATAGAGGTCACGTTCGACGCCTTTTTCCGTGAGCATAACCACAAAGGCTCTGACTCGTGGTCACAGGAAATCCTGCTTGCGCCCGAAATTGGTATCATCGTGCACGAGTACTTCGAAGCCCTTGCAGGCATCGGCTTCCGCTGGCTGCGCGGCCAGGAAAAACACCCCTACATGGCGGGTGCTCCGATAATGCCGCCGCCGACAGGCGGGGTTTTGCCGGGCCACTACCGCGTGGAGGAGCGCTACCTGAGCGTCGGCGGGCGCTTTAACATTCCGATTCCGGATGCGCCGCTGTTTGTCCCGTTTGCCGAACTCAAGCTGGGATTGGCATGGTACTCTGAATGGACCCGGATTTACCGCAAGCACGACGGCTTTGCATTAAGAAATGATTTTGCCCTGGGTGCGCGCATTTTCGTGAACGAGGAAAGAAACGCAGCCGTCATTATCAAGTACAATTTCCACCACACGGACTTCAGCGAAAAGGAAGTGACAATCGGCGAACGTTCGGACCGCGAACTGCTGTTCGGCATGTCGTTCTTCTTCTAGACGGACGATATGGCGGGTTGAGTCAGGCCGTGTGACCGTGGCGGTACCGTGAGCGCTGTCATTTAGAGTAGAAAAAGATTAAAATGAGAACGCCCTCATTTTGAGGGCGTTCTTTTTTCTCTATAATGCGGCCGGTTATATATGCCCTTTCCGTTTCAGGTAATCGGCGAGGCCTTCGCGCCAGTGGCGGATCGGTTTAATGCCGAGTTCGTCAAGCTTTTTGCTTGAAAGCACGGAATACGGAGGCCGATTCGCCTTGCGTCCGGATTCGGCCGTGCTTTGCGGCCCGCAATCGACTTCCATGCCGGTCAGGCTGAAAATCTCTTTTGCGAACTCGAACCAGGAGCAGTCGCCCGATGCGGCGAGATGGTAAAGCCCGTACTTACCCGTATCGGCGACCTCAATCACTTTTTCCGCCAGGTCGGCCGTGAAGGTGGGCGCAAGCCGCTGGTCGGCCACGACCCGAACGCTTCCTTTTTCCTTTCCGAGCCGGATCATCGTTTCGACAAAATTATCGCCCTTGCTGAGTGAGCCGGCAACTCCGTAAAGGCCTGATACCCGGAAAAGAAAATGCTTTTGAAGGCGGCGTTTGAGCGCCAGCTCGCCGGCAAGTTTCGAGGCCCCGTAGATATTCAGAGGGTCCGGCGCGTCGTCCTCCGTGTACGGCTCGTCTTTTTTACCGTTGAAAACATAATCGGTTGAAAAGTGGATGAGTTCGGACTCGCATTCTTTCGCAAGGTCCGCAATGTTTACGACCCCGACGACGTTTACCATGAACGCGGAGTCGGCGTCGTTTTCGCAGGCGTCAACCTGGGTAAACGCGGCGCAGTTGAAAATGCGGTCGGGCCCGAAAGGCCTGACAGTGTCGAAAAGTTGATCGCGATCGGTAATGTCGCAGGTTGTGTCGCCCGGTTGGGCGATATCAGGACCTGAGATTTCAAGGACTTCATTATCACCGTCGGAGCCGAAACTCTCTGCAATATCGTTTCCCAGTTGTCCGCGAAAGCCGATGATTACTATTCTCATTTATTCTTCTCCCGCTGCTTATTACTTGTAGGGGCAAGGCATGCCTTGCCCCTACATGCGTTTTTATATTTCAGTTGCGCGGCAATTGCCGACAGGTAGCGAAAAAACCACGGCCCGGCAAAATGCATGGAGAGTTTATTTCCGTTTCCAAACCGTTTCAGAATTTCGCGGCGGCGGTCGCGGGTTTTTCTGAAATCCCTGAGGAACGCGAGCTTGCCGCGGATATATGGGCCGCCCGCGCCGCGCAGAGAATACTCCAGCGTCTGGAGAATAACCAGGCCTATATGGTTGATAAAATGCCTCAGCCTGAACGGGCCGGGAAAATATGTAAAAAAGAACGATTCCATGTTTCTGCTGACAAGGAACGTTTTCAGCGCTCCCGCAAGGCCGCGCGCGGCCGCGCCGAGGCTGTGATACACAATCGCCTCCGGCACGTAGCGGCACGAGTAACCCGCCATCCGCAGGCGCATGTCGAGGTCAAGGTCTTCGTAGTACATGAAATAGCTTTCGTCGAGCAGGCCCACGGCTTCGAGCGCTTCGCGGCGATACATGCTCGCAGCCGCGCAGGCGCCGAAGACGGGGCGGCCTTTTTCATTTTTATCAACCGGTTTGAAGCGGTTATGTACTTCTCCGACTCCGGCGGTCGTCAGGCAATGACCCGTACAGTCGTAATGCCCCCGCGAGGAGGCCAGAAGGAGTTTTGACGCAAGAAAGCCGGTTTCCGGATGCGCTTCCATGGCGTCTGCGAGTGCCAAAAGCCAACCGGGATCGCATTCGGTGTCGTTATTCAGGAGTGCGATGAAGCAGCCCCGGGACCGCTCGATGCCGCGGTTGACGGCCGTCGCGAAACCGTAGTTTTTTCCAAGATCGAAGTATCGCAATGGAAACGGCTGCCCGGGCGCGAGCCGCCGGACCAGGGCAAGCGCGCCGGGCGTGCCCGCATCCTTCGAGCCGTTGTCGACAATGAGCACTTCGAAATCGCGAAACGTCTGCTTCGCAAGCGACTCGAGGCAGGCGGGCAGACATTTCTCGCCCTCGTAATTCGGAATGATTACGCTCACCAGAGGTGTACCGGTGAATCCTTTTGGAATATGTTCAACGGTTGCGGATAGCATATTAATCCCGACGAATCCTCCAAAAAATCATGCTATAATAAAATACTGCCTGAATTCAAGCAAAAAGAGTTGCATAGCTATTGGGCGTGCCACATAATAGTAACTCAAGTTGACGGCGTTTTGGCAAGAACGCGAAAAAGAGTTCAAAAGTTCGAAGGTTCGAAGGTTCAAACTTTTCAACCTTCGAACTTTCCAACCTTCGAACTTTTCTGATAGATGTCGGGGGATTATGCAAAAGTCAGTCAACTTGAGTAATAGTAAGAGTATGGAAGAAGGGAAGACAGCAGTCGGCATCGACCTCGGCGGCACAAAGGCGATTATCGCGCTTGTCGGCGAAGACGGCGAAGTCCGCTTTTCACGGCGCATCGAGGTCGGCGACAAGCCCTCTCCGGAAGAAATTACGGCAATGCTTTCCGACGGGGTGAAAGGCGTTCTTGGTGAAGCCGGCATGACGGCAGAACAGGTTGCCGGTTTCGGCGTTGGGGCCGCCGGTGAGATAATGCAGGACGAGGGCATTCTTACGTATTCGCCCAACTTTGACTGGCACGATGTCCCGCTGGCCGATATGCTTCAAAAATCAACCGGCTTGAAGGCTGTTCTCGAGAACGATGTAAATGCGGGCGCATACGGCGAATGGCTCTTCGGCGCGGGCCGGGGAACGCGGAACCTTGTGGCGATTTTTCCCGGCACGGGCATAGGCGGCGGTTTTGTCTTCGATGGAAAGCTGTACTCCGGTTCCGCGGGTTTCGCCGCGGAAATCGGGCATATTATTTTTCGCTTCGGCGGTGAGATGTGCGGGTGCGGGCGGCGCGGACATTTCGAGGCCTATGCGGGCGGGGCGGGAATCGCCGCACGGTTTCAGGCGGCTGTCGAGTCGGGAAGAATGACCTCGCTTCTGACGCGCCTGGGCGGCCAGCCGAAAAACGTGAAAGCAACCGATATTTATTCGGCCGCACTCGAGGGCGATACCCTCTGCTCAGAGCTGTGGAACGATGCCGAGGAGGCGCTGAAGACGCTTGCTCTTAACCTTGCCGTCGCGCTCGATCCCGACGTTATCGTTTTCGGCGGAGGCATTGTCGATAATGCGCCTGACATAATCGGGCCCATCGCCGATTTCGTGAAAAAGAACTCGCTTGACGGCGTCGCATCACATATTAGAATTGTAAGAGCCGAGCTGGGTGAAAATGCGGTCGCAATCGGTGCTGCCGCGCTCGGCGGCGGCTTCGGCGCGGACAAAACCGAAAGAATGTAGGGGCAAGGCATGCCTTGCCCCTACCGGAGATTATTAATGCTTAGAACCTGTTCTATCTTTGCAGCGTTTCTGGCTGCGATGCTGTTTGCCGTATCGGTATATGGCGGCGAGGCGGATGCGCCGAATGCGCCCGGGGGTAAGAAGAAATCCGATACGGCGAAACTCGCCGAAAAAGTGGAAGAGCTTGTCGATTTGCTTGAAGACGATGACGAATCCGTAAAAAAGCAGGCCAAGGCAGACCTTATGAACCTCGGTGTTTCGGCGGTGAAACCGCTTGCGCGTCTGATCGAGCGCGGCGAGTACGCGAAACAGCGGGAGGACCTCCGCGAAATCCTCTCGACGATACTCAAGGAATATCTGGAGGAACTGGCCTCGGGCGCGACCTCCGAGACGATCGAGGCGAGGAAGGAATTCACCACCCTCGGCCGCGCGGGAGTGGTCGGGCTGAAAAGCGCCGCCGAAGGGCCCAAGGGCAAGGTGAAGACCTTTGCGCTGGAGGTCATCGCCGAAATGGTGAAAAAGCATATCGGGAACCTTGATTCACCGGAGGCGGCGCTTCGTGACGAGGCGGTGGCGACTCTGTACGAGCTCGGCAAATACGCCGCTGGGGCGCTTGAAAAACGTACCGGGATGGAAAACACGCCCGGTCTGGATTTCCTCGTCAGGCGGACCCTGCGGATGATTCGCTTCAGGATTTCGCCGACGCTGTTCCTGAAGACGGGTACGCTGCTCGAAGGTTATGAAAACGGCACCTGGCGGGATAAGCGGGAGATGGTGAATTTTCTCTCGCGGCAGGGAAGGCTAGACGCCGTCGACGCGATAAAGGCGATTATTGAAACGGAGACCGACCAGAAAGTGCGTGAGTTTGCGGCTGAAAGCCTTCTTCGACTTCAAGGCGGCAAAGCGCTTAAATACATTCAGAAGCAGGGGATTTTCATCAAGGAACTGGAAGCGATCACCCGCGACATTCACATGTTGCAGGGGTCGCAGTATCTGTCGAAAAAGATGTATGAAAAAGCCGAAAAAGAATACAGGTTTGTTCTGAAAAAGAACTCTGATGATGAAATGGCGCTCTACAACCTTGCCTGCGCGCTCTCTCTTCAGCTCAAGGTGGAGGAGGCGGTAAAAGCTTTTGCCTGTTCGGTTGAATGCGGTTATGAAGATGTCGATCACATTGAAAAAGACTCCGACCTCGACAACATCCGCGACCATCCCGTTTACAGGCGGATTATCAGGAAGCTGCGCATTAAATATCCCAGGCAGGAAGAGGCGGACAAACCGGAAGAGCCGAAGCTGCCGAAGTAAGTCCGTTGGTCGGTTCTTCGGTCGCTCCGTCTTTCGGTCGTCGTTTAATCATTCAATTGTTAATTGAGAATTGTAAATTGAAAATTTTTTCAATTCACAATTCTCAATATTCAATTCTCAATACTCAATCCGCAATCCGAAATCTGCAATCTGCAATTCTTATTTCCCGAATTGCCGGCCGGTCCAGGTGACGTCCGGCAGGCGCACGAGCGGCGTCGTGGCGCGCTTGAGAAACAGGAGCGCGAAACACGTGTCGATATTGGGCCCGCTTGTGCCGCGGGCGACTCTCCAGCTTCCGTCGGACCCCTGCTGCGAGATTATCAGTTTCGTGCCTTCCTCGAACCAGTTGTGCTTGCTGAATTTCGGCACCATGCAGATAACGCCCGTGCGCTCCAGTGCGTACAGCCAGTAGTAGTGGTGGCTGCTCGCGCCCGGGTTACCCGATACGCTGAAATTGTGCGCGATCCACGCGCAGCCGTCGCGGATTGCCTGGTTCATCTTTTTGCCGCGGCTCTTCCACCAGCCCGTGGTCTCGCAGGCGTCTTTTGCCGCAACCAGAAAGATAGTCGCGCTTGCGGTCATACCGCCGTTGATGTCGCGCTTCCACTGCCTGCCGGGCTCCGTGTCCTCGGCCTGGTAGCACCACCCGCGCGCCTTCATCGCTTTGCCTTCCTTGCCGTAGATTTTTTCAGCCTTTTCTTCGACGTAGGTGCGCGGGTCGTTCGCCGGATCGTCGAGCGGGTCTTTGCCTTTCTTCTCGGCCTTGCGTGCCCTTTTGACAAGCTTGGTCAGGCCTCTAATGAAATCTTTCTGGAATTTCTTGAGGGCGGCAATCGAGTTGTCGGCAACCGGAACGGGGAAACCGGGCTCGACTTTCGGCCCGTCTTTCTCCTGATTCCGGAGAAGGTAGTCGGATATCTCCTGGTAGATTTTCTTGTCATGCGGGATATTGAGCCTGCGCGCCACGTTGAGGGCGAGGACCGCGTACTGGCAGTTCGAGAGGTCGCCGAAACCCTTCGGGGATCCGTCGGGGTAGCGCCAGCGCCCGTCATCTTCTCTGTGGTTGCATATCCAGTCGATGTATTCCTTGATAAGCTTCTTGTCAGCCTGGCCCTGCGGAGTGTTCCAGCGCGGCATCTTGGCCTTTTTTTCTTCTTTAGGGGGCGAGTAGGTCGACCACTTGTCGCGCTTTACCTCTCCCTTTTTGCCTTTCTTTTTAATCGGAAGCGGGACCGTGTGCAGCGCTTCCAGGGCGAGCACGATGGTGGCGCAGGAATAAATCGTGTCATACTTGGCGTCGTTGTCTTTCTGCGAGCGCGCCCACTTGCTTCTGAAGTTTCGTATATAGTTGAAACCCTTCGTTATGGACGGGTCGTTCGGCTTGACGCCGCATTTGAGGAGTGCGAACAGGCAGAGCGCGGTCGCGCCACTCGGGAAGCAGTAACCGCCCTGGCAGCTGAAAGGGGCGGGCTCCATGGTGAAGCTGCCGTCGGCCTGCTGCCGCGCCTTCAGCCACTCGGCGCCTTTTTTGATGGCGGCGTCTATCTTCGCCGGAAGGCCGGACTGGGATTTTGCATCTGGGTCGCCCTGGCCGGCGCCTGGATCGTCAGGTTTTTTTTCAGGTTCGTCCTCCGGCAGAGCAGGAAGCGCAAACAGGCCTGCGATAAGGAAGGCGAGGACTGCAAGTTTCAGATATTTCATGGTATCTCCGTATTTCCGTGTGTCCCGGGAGTAGAGCGTTTATGCCGGCTTGCCCCCCCATTTATCACCCGGTGATCGTAACGGAAGTTCCCGCCTTTTGCAGGCAAATCCGCCGGTCAAGTGTCAGGCGCCGAGCGTCAACACACTTGCGTTTTTCAGGTCCGGGGTTAGAATATGTTATACCCGCCGCGGCAAGCGCGGCGGCTTCACAAAGAGTTACTAATGATAATACTCGCATATCTAGATTCATTCGTGAAGCCGTGCCGCTTGCGGCACGGGTAATCTGTGGTTATTTGATGTGCATATCAAAAATCCTTGAATTCCTGAAACCTTCATAATATATATACTGTATACAATCATATACAGGGATATTAAATATAAGGGAGGTGTATTGTGAATAGAGCCAGTACCTTGAAATCCTCGCTTCTCCTTTTGCTGGTTGCCTGCCTGCTGTTTGGCGTTACGGCCTGCACGAAGCAGGATACGAGCCTGACCGAAAAGAAACTGGATATGATCGACCGCAGGCTGGCGGACATAAGCGACAGCCTGGGAAAGCTGGAAGAAAGGCTGGATAAGATGGATGCCGAGAGGCTGGCCGCAAAAGGCAGTATGCTCACACTCAAAGACCGGCTTGCGAATATTGAAAAGAAACTGGCGGAAGTTTCGAGTGCTTCTCTTTCCGTTGCAGGAGGTCTGGTAGACTCAAGCCCAACGAAACCAGGCGAAAACGGTAGCAAGCTTGCAGCCGGAAGCAGGGACCTGATTACGGATATCAAGGAAGCAGTTAAGAAAGAGCTGAAGAAGGACGAGGAAGCCAAAAGAATCGAGCGTAGAAAGAAGCAGGCCGAGCAGAACAAGAAGTGGGTGAGAAATGAGTTCGATGGCCAGATAAAGGGCTTCCCGGAATTCGCGGAAAAGATCGGGCTCAACGGATCCCAGGAAACAGAAATCAGGCAGATCGCCGAAGAGGCTTTTGAGAAAGTTATGAGAATCCTGAGCGACGCCTGGGAAAAACCTGAGGATGAGGTCGACTGGGGCGAGGCGATGAAGGAAATAGAGGAAATATACAAGGACGCGGAGGCGCAGATCGAGCCTTACGTAACCGAAGAGCAGGGCAAGCAGCTCAGAGAGTATTTCGGTCGTTAGTAAGTAATCGCAACCGGTAAAACAAGCACGGGGAGGAGCGTCATGCTCCTCCCCGTTTCTATTAGTACCCTCTCAGGTCTGGTTATTTCAGTCCCGCTCCCGTCCAGGTCGGACCCGGCATGGAGACGAGCGGGGTCGTGGCGCGTTTCAGGAACAGGAGCGCGAACGCGGTGTCGATCTGCGGTCCGGCCGTTCCGCCGCCGATTTGCCAGCCGCCGTCGGCGCCCTGGCTGCCGATTATATGCTCTGCACCTTTCTTGTACCAGAGGTGTTTTCCGAACTTCGGCACCATGCAGATGATTCCGGCGCGCTCGAGGCCGTAGAGATAATAATAGTGATGGATGTTGCCGCCGGGGTTGCATGATACCGTGAAGTTGTGCGCGATCCACGCGCAGCCGTCGCGAAGGGATTTATTGACTCTCTTGCCTTTGGCTTTCCAGTATGGCGTTTTTTCGAGCGCGTCTTTTGCGCCGGCCAGGCAGATTACCGCGCTTGTCGCCATCGAGCCGGTGAAGAGTCTTTTCCACGCCATCCGGTCGTCGGTGTCCTCTTCCTGGTACGCCCAGCCGCGGGCTTTCATCGGCTTGCCCTCGGTGCCGAAGATTTTTTCCTGCTCTTCCTCGACGTAGGTCCGCGGGTCGTTCGCGGGATCGTCGAGCGGGTCTTTTCCCTTCTTTTCCAGCTTGCGGCACTTGTCCACGAGCCTGGTCAGCTCTCTCATGAATTTCTTCTGAAAAGCTTTGAGCTTGGAAATCGGGTGGTCGGCGACCGGGACCGGGAAGCCCGGGTTTACGACGGGGCCGTCCTTCTGCTGCTTGTCGAGGATGTAGTCCACGAGTTTCTGGTAGACCTCATTGGGGTGCTTTATCTTGAGCCGCCTCGCCACGTTGAGCGCGAGCATCGCGTATTGCGAGTTCGACAGGTCGCCGAAGCCCCTGGGGGTTCCGCCCGGGTAGCGCCAGCGCCCGTCGGGTTCGGTGTTGCGGCAGATATAATCTATGTATTCCTTTATCAGCTTGAGGTCGCCCTGGCCCTGCGGAGAACCCCAGTCGGGCTTTGGTTTTTTCTTGCGCTCCTCCTTCGGCGGTACCCATGTGCCCCACTTGTCGGGCTTCTTTTCCGGTTCAGCTTTCTTCTTTTTCGGCTTGCGTGGCGGTTGCGCGGTGTGGAGAGCTTCGAGCGCAAGCACGACGCAGGCCGCGGAATATATCGTGTCGAACTTCGCGTCTTCCGATTTTACGCCCCGGCGGGTGCTGCTGAAATTGCGGATAAAGTTGAAGCCTTTCCTTATTACCGGGTCGTTGCGGGGCACGCCGCACTTGAGAAGCGCGAACAGGCAGAGCGCGGTCGTTCCGGTCGGGAACTGGTAGCCGTCCATGACCGAGAAAGGTTTGTTTTCCTTGTGCCATGTCCCGTCGGCCTGCTGCTTCGACTTGAGCCATTCGACGCCTTTCTTCATCGAGTCCTCGATCCTGTCGGGCAGGTCGGACTGAGGTTTGCCATCGTCGTCGTCGGGCGCGGCCGGCAGCATGAAGGCTATTCCAACCAGCACGGCAAGGAGTAGTATCCGGTAGTATTTCATGGCACCTCCAGAAGAAGCAACTTCGTTTCTTTCTCCATTACTTTCACACATCAATTGTATCTTTGGTTCCATGCTCTTTCAAGGAATTTTACGCCGAGGGCTGACCGACAGGCATGGTTGTTCAGTTGTCCGGTTTTCCGGTTGTCCGGTTTTTATCTTTTAACCGAATAACCGAATAACCGAATAACCGAATAACTGAAGAACCTTATTCCGGTTGTATGTTGAGTTTCTTACTCAGTTCGAGCGCTTCGGCGGAATGGGGATCTATTTCAAGCGCTATTTCAACCTGCCGTTCGGCTTCAAGCAGGCGGTCGCGGGCGATTGCAACCCGCGCAAGCCCGAGGTGAGCCTCGACCGACCGCGGCCGGTGTTGAAGGGCCTGTTCGAAATGGCGGCGGGCGAATTTAAGGTCGGGCGGGCTCATGGCGAGATCGACATGACCGAGACCGAGATTCGATTCGTACTGCGCCTTGACCCTGACCGATATGTACATCTGTCTGGATTTTTATATTTCACCCGTCAGCAGGAACACCCGCCGTAGATCGTTTTCCACGTCCGGGGAGGCGTAGGGCAGATCCTGGGCTTTGCGAAGGTTCTGCTTTGCCTGTGCATACTGCTCGAGGTCGGTGAATAGCCTTCCAAGCTGGCGGTAATGGTACTCGGGATACTCCATGCCGCTGACGTCGAGCAATCGGGCCGGCACGCCTTTCTTCACAAGTTCGGAATTAATTCCCGACCGCCTGACGAACATGATGACGACCGAGTCAGTGTAGACGGGCTGCCATTCGGCGTTTTTCCAAAGCATCTTGATGAGGGCGCGGAACTCGCCGGTGGTATGCGCGAGCATTGCCCAATCGAACTTGTATTCCGGTTTTGCCGCGATGGCGAACCACTTGTCGGGTTCGCCTTTCAAAGTTTTGTAGTCTTCCCTCACCGCTTTCGGATAATGAAGGAGCCGGCCGTCGAGGAATACCTTGGTCCCCGGGCCGAGCGTGTGCATGAGGAAGCCGCCGAGGTGGTAGTTGTGAAAACCGTTGCCCCGGATATTCAGTTCCCTGAATGCTTTAACGGCCTCGGCCGGGAGGTAGACGGACGAGACGCCGCCGCCGGTGTGGAAGCCGTACAATTTACGGCTTCGGTAGTAGTCGTTCGTCGTAAGTCCGACCGCGAAGTATGAAACAACGCCGGCAAAAAGCAGCCCGGCAATCAACGCGGCAAAACGCCCGGCTTTTTCAACGTCGAATTGCGAGAAAACCGACAGGAAGTTGCCGGCTGCGATCGGCGCGGCAAGCAACGCGAATATCGCCATGTGGCGGTACGCGGTGAGCGACAGCACAAGCACGCCTATGAAAACGAGGAGGTGGGAAAGCCGCTGCCGTTTCCAGTTTGCCAGAAAGCTGAGGACTCCCACGGCAACGAGGATTTTCCAGTAGATAAGGCGGCTCGAAAGCAGAGTGAAGCCTTTAAGCGGGGAACTCCATTCACCCACGCCTTCGTTTATATCCGAGATTATCGTGAGCTGCCTGAGCGGGTGGAGAAAACCGTGAATATGGTTTGGGGTGATGAGTCCCGCGGCCGCCACCAGAAGCAGAATAAGCGCAAGCCAGCCGAGCCGCTTTATTTCTTTTTTTCGCTCGTCGTAGCTGATTCCGTAGAAGAAGAAAATTGCATTGCCGACAAGAAATGCGAAGACCACCAGGACGCCGATAATCCAGCCGGGGTGCCAGTTTGCCCAGATTACCGCAGCCGCCGGCAGCGCCCATATCCACTTTGTGCCTATGCGTTCGTGCCGCTCGAGAATGAGGAAAAACAGCGGCGCCATCACCATTGTCATCAGGTGAGGGCGCACGAGCAGCCTTTCGTTTGACGCGAACAGCGCTGCAAGTCCAAGCCATAATACGAGAATGCTGATTTTTCTCTCGCCCGGCACGGCGAATATGCACAGGAGGAATGCAATCAGGATCATCAGTGTCTTGAATACTATCAGTGCCGTAGTGCCGTCCCCAATTCTGCCAAGCGCGGCAAAGACCACCTGCGCCATCGGGTATGGAGTAAACACGGTCCTGTCGGACGCGGTAAACGAATACGGGTCATTGCCGGGCAGCGACTTTTCCACGAGTATGTCGCTGCCGGTGGAGAGGTGCCACCAGATATCGAAGTTGCAGATGTAGCGGAAGGAGAGCAGTCCGGCAAGGCACAGGAAAAGTACCAGGAGTATGGCGCCATACAGGGAAATAGGACGCCCGGCCTTTACTTCAGGTTTTTTTTCGGTTGCTTCCCGCGGTGAGACATACGCGCTTGCTCTCGGAACGTGCGGTGTCGCAGGCGTTACCGGCCCTGTTCTTGCAGGTTTGGGCGGATGCCCCGGGAGGATTATAGGCGGGCCTTCTCCGGGCCTGGGACGCGGGGGCGCCGGGACGGGGCGCACACCCTCCTTGCCTTCCGCAGCCTTGCCTGAGGGCATGGGTTGCTTCGTCCGTTTTTTTCCATGCGGGCTTTCGGTGACCAGGGGGGCGGTCATAAGGTCGCTGGCGGGCGGCTGGTCTTTTGCAGGTGGCTTGGGTTTTTTCCTGGCCCGTTCCGTCTTTTTCTTACGCGGAATTCTGCGGGTATGCTCAGGTGAGAAATCCAGGTCGAAACTGAAGTCTTCGGATGATTTCTTTCGCTCCGTGCTGAGAGGGGATTCTTCTTTTTCAGGCGGCTCCTCAACCTCATCGCGTGGCGGCTTTGGCCGCTTGGTCGAGTAGTCTACGCCGCCTTTTAATGACTCCGCGTCCATTTCACGGGAGTCGTCAAAGGAGATGAACTCGGCCGCTGATTCGTCCTGAGGTTCTTCATCCTCCGGCAAGCCGTCTTCGCGTTCGTTTTCGTCCCAAGGCTCAAATTCGAGATTATGCTCAGTCACGGTAAAACCTTTTATTAATAAAGTATGATCCGGATTTGTGAACTTGTACTGATTGAATTGTATTTGCATTGCCTCCGTTGTGCAAGGGTTTTTCTTGCAGGCAGGCCGCATCGAAGTGTAGAATTCCGTTGTGGATGACAGGAATAGAATCTTCATCGGCACCGCGGGATGGTCTTATCCCGACTGGGCCGGCATCGTCTACCCGAAAGGCCTTGCCAAAGGGCCTGCGCAACTGCGTTACCTTGCGGATTTCGTCGACTGCGTCGAAATCAATAACACGTTTTACAGGCCGCCGGCGGTGAAAGCCGTCAGGCGCTGGGTCGATGCCGTAAGCGGCGTCGAGGATTTTATTTTCACCGTAAAGCTCTGGCGGGGGTTTACTCACGAAAGCGGCTGGACGGGTGAGGACGTGAAAGCGTTCCGCGAGGGCATCGAGCCGATGCGGGAGGCGGGCAGGCTCGGCGCGATTCTGGTCCAGTATCCATGGTCGTTTCAGAATACTCAGGAGAACCGGGCCGTGCTCCATAAACTGGCTGCGGCTTTTTCAGGCGAGCCGCTCGTGCTTGAAATTCGCCACGTTTCGTGGAATACGAAATCTGCGCTGGATTTCATTGCGGACAATAACTGTTCTTTCGCCAATATCGATCAGCCGGAGTCAAAAACCGGAGTTACCGGAACGGAGATCATTACGGGGCCTGTCGGGTATGTCCGGATGCACGGCCGCAACAGCGCTGCATGGTTTGACGCAGATTCCGGACGCGATGAAAAATATAACTACCTTTATTCATCCAAAGAACTGAACTGGTGGGTCGAGCGGGTGAAGAAGATAAGCTCAAAAGTCGGGGCGACATTCATTATTATGAATAACCACTTCCAGGGCAAGGCTCTGGCGAATTCCATTCAGATTGCCGCGCTTCTGGGTCAAAAGGTAAGGATTCCCGATTCGTTGATTTATCAGTACCCGGAGCTGAAAAAAATTGACAGAGTCGATTCGGGCCAGCGCGGTCTATTCGGTTAATTCTTTTACATAATCAGCCAGATTTTTCTCAATATCCAGCTCTTCCGCGAAGGCCTGGATGAGGCGGGCGATGTCGGGGAGGTCGTTTCTGGCTGCGTTGCCGTAATGGCCCTTGCGGACGTCGGTGCGGAATTTTTCGATCGCGATTACGAGTGCGCGGATGACTTCTTCAGCATTGACGACCCGGCGTCCTGTTTCTTCCAGCGCCGTGGAAACGTCATTCAGTTTTTTCCCGCGTCTTTTGTAGCCAAGTGCTCCCAATATTGTACCGATTGTACCGATTATTGCCGCGATTGCCGTTATCCATTCGGTAATCATGATGCTACCCCTGATGCAATCAGTTTTACAATCAGGCCGAGGAAGGAGATTCCGTCCGCGAGCGCGCTCCATTTCTTGATTTCCGATTCGACGCCGTCACGGGCCTCGCGCAGCTCACGCACGGATTCGTAGCGTTCCGCAAGTTCGCCGGCTTTTTCGAAATCGCCTTTACGCAACGTGGCGAAAAACCTTTCGGCAGCGCCGATGACCGGCGCGAGCTCGTCGCGGTGTTTTCTGTAAAACTCAATCGCGTCCTGGATTTTCTTTTTCATCTTTCTTTTCTCCGGCGTGGGCCCATCGTTTCAGCGACTCGGCATTTCTTACCAGCTCGATGCCGATTAGCCGTGTTTCCTCGTCCTGGATCAGGGGCAGAGTTCTTTCCACGTATACGGATGTGTATTTTGCCTGCACGTCGAGCGCGTGGGAGATTGCAGGCGAAGGCCTTGAAATGTTACACCCGATGCCAAGGCATAACGAGATAGGTAAGACCGTAAGTAAGATAAGTCTGCACACTTTGACTTCTCCCCACGTGTTTAAGCTTTGGCAATTGTTACATAACCGCCGTAAACGCCGGCGCCGTTGACCGATTCAACCTGAACGCGCAGGAAATTCGTGCCGTCGGACGTAACGTCGGTTATGTCTATCTCGGCCGAAGTGTCGCCCGTGCCTTTGCCTGTAATTGTTACTGAATTTATATCAGCCTCGTAGACTGTCACATTTTTTGTCAGGTTTGCATAAACTCTGACGGCCGTCGCCTTGAAACCCGTCGGTATGGGGATGGCCGCAACGAGTTTGGCGGACACACCGCCCGTGATTACCTGGTTGTTGGCGCCCGCCATGAATTCCGGGTTGCCTGCGTCGTCGGAAATAAAGTCGCGCGGCAGGATTTTTATCCTGGTCGCGGAACCGTGCCAGCCGGTCGTCGCGTTGCCGTCGGAGTCGACTGCAAAGACGCAGGCTCCGGACGAATCCAGGACTCGGAATTCCTTTGCGCCGGCCGCGTCGCCGAGCTCGATGTTGAAATGACCGGATGAAACGGCCTTCGGGCTCCGGTCGGTTGCGTTGATCAGGGTTATCGACCCGCTTGCGGTCGTTACCTCGCCGACTTTCATGTAATAATCGGCGCTGGAGGAGTCGCTCGAATTGGCGGCGAAATCGAACGAGTAATTGATGAGCTTGCCTTCGGAGTTGTCGGTTTCGTTCAGCTCGGCGTAGATGTAACTGGTGTCGTCGTCTGCAAGCGTGTACGAGTCCGTGTTGTAATCGACGCAGAAGCCGCCGATGTAGAGTTTTCCGCTTGAGATCGAAAGCGACAGCCCGCCGCCGTCCGAGAGCGCACAGCCGGAAAGTATGCAGCCTTCGAAAAGCTCTTTTACGCCCCGCAGCCAGTCGCGCAGGTAGCGGTCGCCAACGGATGGTTTGAAATATGTGGATTGGTCGCCCATGAAACCTCCTTGAGGCCTGAGGCCTGAGACTTGAGGCTCGAGGCTTCCCTCAAGCCTCAGGTCTCAAGCCTTAAGTCTTGTTTATGCGGTCATCGGGTAGCTGATTTGATTCGTTCCTTCGTCGGCGAAAAAGTTCCAGTCGCAGCACGCGTCCGCCGGCGCTTCAACCAGGGCTGCGAACTCCTTGCAGTACACCGAGCCGGTCCAGGTATCGCTTGAATCGCCTGAATCCCGCCACAGCCTCACGCCGAGCACGTCACCGGGCGCGAATTGCCGCTGGTCGAACGGCAGGTCTACATATGCTTCCACTGCCGGGTCGGTTGATCCCGGAACCAGAACATCCAAACGCCCGTGACGGGTATATGACGGCTGTCGCGGATTGTCGCCGTCGCGGATAATGTCGACGGTGAAACGGAATACCGCGTTGGCTTCAACGAGCAGTTCACTTGTGTTTTCGACGATGAACGTTCCACGGAAGGCGAGGGGGACGTTGTTCTCGTCGACCGGGATTTCCGGCAGGACATAGCCCTGCGATTGCATCAACCGGTCGGAATTGGGGAATTCAAATGTCGGAAAACGGCCGAAATCGGTTTCCGAAGGTATCGTGCGACCTCCCCAGTCCGTCCATGGTTTGAGGTCGGTCCACGGCAGACCGGTTGCAAGCGGCAGTTTAATCTGCGGCCGCCATTCGCCTGATTCCTTGCCGAGGGCCGTGTCTGCATTCGCTTTTGCGGGGTCGCAGACCATCTCGCCGATGACTTCCAGCCCGGCCTGTTCGGACGCAGGCGGATTCTTTGTGAAGTAAATGCGGCCGTCGTGGGCCTCGTCGTAGTGGAAGTGGGCGTCATGGCGGATATTGGCGATTGTGAAAATGTCGCCGTCTTTCGTGCGGAGTTTTTCATCGTCGTCGGTCAATATAACGATGTCCCCGATACGCGCAATATGGTTCGGCGGCGCTACGCCGTCAAGGTTATCGCGGCGGCGGCGTTTGAGGCCTTCGGGCACGTCGGTTATATATCCGGCGTCCAGAGTGCCGCCGTCGATGTGCCACATTGCGCGGTAGTCCCCGAGCGGAGTCGTAGAGCGGACTCTCACGAACTCGTCCAGGTCGCCTGCCTCACCGTCGCAGAGGCGCACGATTTCGGTCGAGCGGTTCTGAGGCGTTTCTTCCGCGTAGCGGTCGTCAGAGATCAGGCGGATGGCCCAGACGCTGTCCTGCGAGTGGGGTTCGGGGTTCGGGTCTTGCGAGTGTTCGCGGAAATTCCAGTTATCCGCTTCCGCCGGTCCGATGTTCTTAAGCTCCGGCTCCTGAGTGTCGGGATTGTGCTCGGCAAGCTCTGCGAAAAGAAACGTCTCGTCATCGTCCGCGCGGCCTTCTGATTCGAGCCGCTCCTGCCACTCATCCGAATTACGGATAGGGATAACGCCGGATTTATTCACGTTACGGAGCCGGAGTTCCTCGTCGGTGTCGTGGACTTCAGCCTGCGAGGTCGGATCGGCGCCTAGGGAAAATGAACCGCGCTCCGCCCGTTCCGCCGCCCATGAGATATAAACTTCACGATCTTTGTCTGAATCAGCGGGGGAAGGCGACAGCGGCCTGTGAAGGTTTAGCGTATATTTCGTAACTGCCTGCGCGTGGTCGGCCTGCCATGCGACTTCGGTTATAGCTCCGTCCGGCTCGATGCCGTGTGCGCCGGCACAGGTTCCGGTTTCGTTTTCAACGGACGGCGCAGCCGCGAGCGCGGCCTGGACAAGCTCGGCGGCACGGGCGTCGAGCTCATGTTTTGCCGCCGCGTCGTATGAGCCGTTAATCATCCGCAGCGAAAGGTCGGGCCGGTTGAATACGAGCGTGCCGCTTTCGATTGTCGGGTTGGCGACTTCCGCTTCATAAAGGTAGTGTGCGTTCTGGCCGCGCCTCTCGTAGGCGAATGTCAGTTCAGGCGGTATCAGCTCGACCCTGACCGGCTCGCCGTCCTTTGTCTGTGGAAGGACGTCGATTTCGGTATCGGAAAGAATACCGCAGATTTTTTTCGTGCGGACCAGGCCGAGGTCACGGTCGATTATTGCCCAGCCGCGCATGAAGGGCACCCGCTCGGAATCGGAGCCACCGACGTTTTTATATTGCTTTTTCTCGCCGCGTTTGTCTTCGCCTTTCTGGAAATATGCACCGCGGAGTCTGGGTTTTGCAGGTTTTCCGTCGCGGCCTGTTTCGCTTATCGTGTCGAGGACGGGAAGGTAAATGCTGTTTCTCGATTTATTGTCGTCGGAGAACCTGCCGGTTTTCGGGATTCGCCACAGTTTGCCGACCGTCGTGCGTGCGGCCTGGCGCGATGCCGAGTCGTCGATGTCGACGAAACCGGTTGCCAGGCCTCTGCCGGTATCGTAGCCCTGCAGGTAAGATACGCTGCCGAGCGCCTTGACCTGACCGTCGGACGGATCGTAAGCGCATGCTTCGAGTGTTATGGTCTTCTGGTCGATAAGGCGCGCGCCGACGACTTTTACATAGCGTGGCACAAGCGGAAACGTTTTTCCCGTTTCAAGGTTGGGTCCGTAAATCGGCGGAACCCGCGGCCTGCTGCCGGAGCCGGCCGGTTCAATCCTGAATTTGCCGTCGTGCCTGAGCGCAAGCGTGTAACCTGCCGGCGCGAGCAGTTCGCGAAGGGCGTGTATCGGTCGCTTGGCGACCCAGTCGACGTTTCGCGGGACGAACGGATTTTCCGCAAGTGCGCCGGCGTCCAGCAGGTTGCCGGATTCGCCAAGGGCTTCGACGCATTTGAGTACGAGATCTTTCCACGAATACGGTTTCAGTGAGTTGAGCGAATCCCACCTCAGTTTTCCGAAACGGTCAAGCGCGTTTGCGTAAAGCGTTATTTCACCGAACCGTTCCCAGAGAATGCGCTTGTCCGCAACCCGGACGCGGTAGATGGCGGAACGGTTGTCGGCATCCTGCTCGCGGGTGTAATCGAGCACGTAGAGAGAGCGGAAAGTAAGCGATGTCGAAGGAGTATTCCCGGTGAAGTTTTGTGTTACGGTGACGTCTCCGATGTTCTGAAGTTGCCGGAAAGCTCTTTCCGCAAGCACCAGCGAGCCGGTGGAGGCGGTAAGCCCGTTTGAAAGCGAAAACGAGAATTCGATTGCGGATAATGTTTCGCCGTTCTGTTGCCAGGTTATTTCAGCCATGGTTATTCAGTTTTTCGGTTGTTCGGTTATTCGGTTAAATTCCATTACAAGTCCGTTGCCGGGGTGACGTCCGGCTGAGTTTTTGCCAGGTAGCGGTATTGCCATTTACGAGTATATGTCGCGGGCCGTCCGTTGCTGCCGTTTGCGCCGGGGACGATCTCGGTTTTTGAATCAGCGAGAACAAGTTCTGTCGAATTAAGCGTCGGTCTTAGCGGTGGCTCGGAATCGAGCCATACTTCGCTGCCTGACTGGATGACTTCAAACGGTTTTGTAGCGCCTTTGAAGAAAACCGGTTCGCGGCCGTCGACCGGGAAGGCGCGGACTTCAGGGATGCCGCCGGTGACCGTGATGGATTCTGAAAGTTCGACCCGCCGTCCATCCGTGCCGGGCATGACGACCGTGTATTCGATTTCAACAGCTTCGGAATCCGTGTGCGTAGTGACGGATTTTTCCACGACTTGACCCGGCGCCTGGGCGAGGTATTCCTCGGCCGCGTCGCTTGCACCCGGTCCTGTGAACCGCGCCTTGTATGTTATGGTGCGGCGGTTCCTGTCGAGGTTTTCCGTTGCAATCCGTTCAGCAATCCGCACGTTCCGCGGGAGGGGTGAAAAGAGTTTTCGAAGGATGAACGTGTAAGCTCCTTCGGTGTCTTCCTCGTTCGGAGTTATGAGTTCAGAATCAAGAGTGTAACCGGCCGGCACGGCAGGGCTGGCGGACTCCGCCGCCGTTTTCGCGCTTGTTCCCGGTTCTGTCCTGATACGCCCGGTCTTTACCCGTTCAAGCTTTCCGTCGGGATGTTCGCGGTATTCGATTTCGTATTCGTTCGAGATAATGCCGGATACGGTATCGTAGATTTCTGCGACGATGTCGAATGCGAACTCGAGGTTGGTTGACCATGCGCCGTCTTTTGCGGTTACGACTCTCGGTCCGCAGAAGTGCGGGCCGCGGGCGCAGTCGGTTGGGTTGAGCTCCTGAAGTGTCTGGCTGTCCTTTACGAATTTGCAGATTACGTCCTCGGTGCGGAGCCGCTCGACAAGCTCGTCCCAGAGATCGCTGATGTTTTCGGTCGTGGCTTCGGCCAGGTATCCGCGCACCGGCCATGTGTGGCGCTCGCCGATTCGTTCGCCGCGAGTGTTTCGGATTGTTTCAATCTGCGGGCGAAACTCCGGCGGCACGGTGAATGTGTATTCGCCCTGACCCGTGCCGATTACTATTGTTGCGTTTCCCATTTAGTTCCTCGTTTCTCGTTCCTCGTTTCTCGTTCCTTGTTCCTTGTTCCTCGTTTCTCGTTTTATGGGAACTACGAGAAACGGGAACACGAGAAACGAGACACGAGAATTACGATGCCCAGGATTCGGTCACGGTTTCACTGCCCGAGCTTGCCGACGGGAGCGACTCGCCGAACTGCTGGACGAAAAAGTACTGGAAGTTGCCTTTCGCCGAGATGGACGTGGAAAAAGTGAATTTGTCTCCGGCTGCGAACGCGAACGGCAGGATGAGGACGATATCGCTGTCGTCCTGCGTGTATGTCACGTCAACGGTCCCGGAAAGGCCTGACGAGTTCTCCTCGGAGAGCGTGACCTCGCCGTCGCCCGCTTTGGTTCCTTCGGCGACTTTCTGTGTTTTGCCGGAATCGCTGTAAACGCTTACCGTGCGCGTGCCGCCCGAGTCTGAAAGCGTTATATATACTTTCCCGGCTGTATCAGTGTTCGAGCCTTTGACGGCTCCGGTAAACGACCAGTTTGCGAGCTGGTTCTGGTCGTCGCCGGATTCAGATATCGTGGCCTGTTCGCCTATCGTAAACTTTACGCCGGCCTCGACGTTGTTGTCTTCGTTTGCGCGAAAGGCGTCGAACTCGGTTCCCGTCGTCGCCTCGCCGACGTAGCCGTCGTGTGACGAGGTCACCGACCAGCGTTCCGAGCCCTGGGTGGTGGCGTCGATGCACTCGATTTCGAAATCGTTGTCGTCGCGGCACTGCTGGTCGTTCGTTACGCTCGACATAGAGCCGCTTCCGGCGTTGTCGGCGTCGGCCGCCGGTGTCGTTGACGACGTCGTATTTTCCTTGACCGTATCGCTTGCGGCGACTATTGCGTCGTAGAGTGTGTCGATAACCGCTGCCGGAGTCTGCCCCACGACGCTGAGGTCTTCCCTTACGCCGTCGGTGAGGTATGCCGAGACTATCGACACGGTCTGCCTCCGCATCGCTTCGAGGCTAGCCTGGTCGCTCCGGTTGGCTGCGGAAAACAGGTTTAGCATCCGCCGCTCCGCCGCGTTGTCGTTCAGAAGGGTTATAGCTTCGGAAAGAATCGTGTCCAGTGCCGCGGCGAAGCCGCTGGACGAGTCGGCGATCGCGTCATGCTTCTTTATCGCCTTGCCGATGTTCTGGAAGATTACGGTCTTGTTATATGCCATGGTTCATCCTTTCACCTAATCGATTACCAGACATGAGAGAATAACGATTGCACGGCCGATATCGCGGCCGGGGGAGTCGTGAGACACCTTGTCGGCAGCGGTATCGAAGTAGCCGGATATTCCGGAGAATGAAGACGAATTATTATCGAAATGGGCGGCGATTTCCTCGGCAAGCGAATCCAGAACGTTTTCGCGCTCGCCGGCATCGTGGTGCGAGTAATAAAGCTCGATAGTAATTTCATATTTTGACCTGATTGTGCCTGATGCCTCACGCTCCCTGCCCGTGCGTTTGCCGGAAATGAGGGCGGCTTTCTGCCCCAGGTCGAGCTTTCCGCGAAGGGCTGTTCCTATGACGATATTTCCGGACGGCACCCAGGTGGCCAGCTCAGCCCCGACCTGGCTCTTGATCTTTTCAAGCGCACTGCCGGAGGAGGGGACGATGCGGAGGATATTGCCGGGGTCGCTCCGCGTTCCCCGGCCTGCGGTCTCGCTCGTGGCAAGCGGCAGGAATTCATAGGTTTCACCTTCCGTCAGGCCCGATATGGTAATTTCATCCCCGGTCTGCGGCGAATTCAATGGCGTGGATTCGCTCCAGCTTGAAGATCCTGCCTGCCGGTATCGCATAACCATTGATGTGCCGGACGCCGTGGTAACTTCGAAGACAAGCGAGGTCCCGCTCGTGTTTGCCTTGAGCTTCACGGCGGGTGCGGTCAGAGAGAACTTTGCCGAGTAACCCGTGCGTATTGTGTTCGGCATGCTATTCCACCTTAACGGGAACCGGGACGATAAGCGTGTCGCTGCCGTAGACAGGGAAGAACCACGCACAGTACATGCCTTTGGAATCGCTGTCCTGTATCGTAAATTCCCTGTAGTATGATCCTGTTCCGACTGAAGTATTCTTTGACGCAGCGCCCGAGGCGGTGTGAATGGTTCCGTCGGGCGCCTCGAGGAGCGCGGTGCAGGAGTCGGGGTCCGCGGCCTGACCGCTGTTGTTGAGCCCGATGCGGATACGGATGGTTTGTGATGACATGAATAGCTCCGTTTTCAGGTTTCCGGCTTATCCGGTTATGTTTCGATGAAATCTCCCGTTACGGGGGACACGTTTCCACCTGAGATGAAGAAACTGTCGGTTACACAGTGACGGTTCAGGCCGCCTGGCGGAAAATATTCGTCAGCGCCGATATCCCATGTTCCGGTGCGTGTTTGCCCGTCAATATCCGTGGTGAATGTTCCGGAAAGGTCCGTGCCGGCGTCGATGCAATCCGCGCCGGCTTTCAGGTGGAAATCAGTACCGGGGTTTACAAACTGGTCTGCGGGGTCAGCATTACCTATTCCATGTGCTTCACCTGCACCATCCCCATCCGAAGTAACATTATAATCATGCGTACAATTAGCACCGCTTATTTCATAACTACCTCCCGTGCCGTATGCGTAATCAAAATAGTTATTTTTGAATGTTACATTAGCACCGTCAACGCGAATCGCTGCACCATAACCAGCGCCGGGACACCTAATATTTGAGCATGTATTATTGTAAATAAGGTCTCCAGCATCTGAAGCGCCGTCAGCTCGCATTGCATAACTTCTAAAAGACCCAAATATATCATAAACAATATTATTATATATTTCATGAACAAAGTTGCCTGAAAGAAATATCCCCACGCACCATTTATTAGCAGTTACTGTAAGGTCATGTACAATATTATTATAAACTTTACAAGTTCCATGAGCATAGATTGCGTATGAATCACCGATATTATTATTACCATTTACTGAGCATTCAAATCCTTCAAAATGTCCATAATCTCCAGTAATATAACAATATGTAAATACACCAAATGCCGGATATATTTTTATCCCAACTCCTGCAACTCCGGTATGGTCAATCATTGCGGTAGTATGGATATAATCTAATGGACCTGCGTTTGTAAAACCGGCGGAAGCGTGTACCATTTCAGGATAAATATTACTCGGCGCCTTTGCATAGACCTCGACCGTTTGCACACCCTGACCCGACAGGTCGCCCGGTATCGCGTCCACGGCCGCCTGTATCGTGCTGTATGTCTTGCCGTCGCCGACTGTGTATGTTGCAGCCATTAAGAAGGTACTCCATCATTATCAATTGCTGATTCTTTCACCCATTGCCATTCGGGCGCGTTTACTGCAAGCGTTTTCACGTCAACCTTCCTGTCAAACCGGGGCTTTTCGCCGGAGGCGAGAAAATCTTCGCGCTCCAGGCTCAGATTGTCATTGTATGCTTTCAGGGATTTTGGGCTCAGGAACGATTCGAGCGGTACTTTCAATTTGCGCTGCCTGATTAGTTCGATCTGTGTTTCATCGAGCTCGGCGCTGATAACCAGGAAATGCGCCTGGTCGCCCCACTCGAAATGATGGTCAAGAGGGTAGAGTTCAAGAATCGTTCCCGGCTCCCATTTGCCGCAGCCGTCGGTCAGCGCCATCCGGGCATGGCACTCGGCTTTTCCGTTTACTGGAATTATTGAACCGCTCACAGGCTTCCTCCAATGAAGATCTTGACTATTGCCATCGCGGCCGCGCCGATTATTGCGCCCACCATTGTGAAAACCCCGATAACGAAAGGGCGAGTGGCCATGTGGCGCGCGCAGAATTTCTCCACTTCCATCAGCCTTGCGTTTTGGCCTGCACAGGTCCGGTTTATCGCCTGCACTTCTTCGAGGATCTTTTCCAGCTTGAGCACCACCCACACTCTGAATTCTTTGGGGCCCAGTTTTTCCGGCTGAGAAGGCGTCATGTTATCCGCTTATCCTCTGTGCAGTTTGTAAACGGGGAATTCCCGTTCCGGGTTGCCGTCGCCGTCGGCGTCGACTATTATCGTGAGGTGCCGAAGCATCGAAAGCCGCTGCTTCCGCAGGTCGAACGCTTTCGAGGTGACCGGATCGCTGCGGTCGCTGGTCGCGATGTTGTCGAAGTAGAGGATTTCCCGCACCCATGTGTTTTCGAGGTCCGCAAGGTCCTCGGGGTTGAGGATTTTTGTCTTGTCGACGAGGTCGTTCTGGTCGATTACGCCCGCGGTTTCCAGAAGCGGCCAGAGGCCGCGTTTCTTGATAAAAGCATTAATGCGGGCCGTAACCAGGTTGCGGACGTCGTCGAAGTTCTGCCTGCTGCCCAGCCACTGGTTTATGTCTATATCGACTTTTACCATTTCAGAGTCGGTTGAGTAATTTGCCATCGGGGTTCATCCTTTCGCAGATTTCTTCAAGCGTTCGGGTGGGAAAACCCGTTACCGCGCTCCGGGGTGAAGCGTTGATGATTTTCAAACGGCGTTTTTTCGCGTAACCCGCAAGCCGGCGAAAGTCTTCAAGAATTCTTCCGCGGTTCAGAAACTGTTTGCCTGCGCCTGAGCGCCCGTAAAAATGGCTTGCATCGAGAAGGTCAACGCCGAGCAGAACGATCCGTTTTGCCCCGAACAGGACCGCCAGGTTGATGGCGGGGAAGACGCTCGTTCTGCTCCAGTAAAGGCCTTTATCGAAACTTTCGGACAGGATCGGTTCGCCGTTTTTGGGAACATACCGCCTGAACCTGGTTGCGGGAATAACGGTCCTGACCCGGTCGGCGCAGAATTTTACCGCAAATGACCGCTCGAGCATCTCACCGCAGGTTTTCACGGTTGCGTTGTCCAGCCATATCAGGTAAGTCGGGTCGTATGCGTGGAGGATCGCGTTTACGCCGATCGAGATTCTGCGGTCGAGTAATGAAAGGTCGGCATTCGCGATGCTGGGCCCGCAGCCGAGAATGAAAATCGTTTCACCTTTGTGCCTGTCCGCAATTTCGCCGGGCCTGAGCGTTTCTTTCCGGCCCGGGACCGGCTTCGGCATGCAGGTGTCGTTGAAATCGACGGTGCCGATTTTCCCAGCCGCGGCGAGGTCGGTGTATGTCTCGTAGGAAACCACCACCGTTTCGCCTTTGCGAAATTCGCAGCCGTACCAGGAACAGTTTTCTTTTATTCTTACTTCTGGCATCCGATAGCCCCGCTGAGATTCCGGTCGCCATGCACCTTGCGGCCGGGGATGACCGCGTCGGCGCATGGCGTTCCGGAAGGAATGGCTAGCTGTTGTCGCCGATGCTCGAGGCGCAGAAGAACTTGTGCAGCGCTTCGGGCCTCAGCTCGCCGAAACCGAGAAGGCCGTACCAGCCCACGTTCACCGTCCGTCCGAGGTTGTCGAACGGGCCTGTGATCCGCAGGTGCGGCCTGATTCCCTCGGCGTAGGCGATTGCCTGGTAGCCGAAAAAGTAGCCGGCGTAGACGTCGACGTTCGCGCTTCCCGCGTCGGCCTCGAGGTTCGCGTTCGTGCTCGAGATAATGCGGAAGCCTTCGAACTCGCCGACTTCGCCGTTGTAAATCTTCTCAGGGTCGGCGTATTCCTTCACTGCGCGCCAGGTGCCGGTCGTGCCGGACTCGTTGCGCAGGTCGAAGATGATGTCCGGGTGGAGGACGGCGACGTAGAAACCGCTGTCGAGCTTGGGGACGTTCGCGCGGTCGAGCTTGTTGAAGATCTTACGCACCCACTCGGCCGTGACGACGTCGGTCGCCTCGATGTTCGCTTTCGCGCCGCTGTTGGCATAGGAGCAATAGGAGGCTCCGGTTTGCGCGTCGAAGGCTGCGCGGGCGATCAGGTCGACCGAGTCCGCCATGTTCAGGCCGACGACGCGGGCGGCCGCGAGGTCGATGTCGTCGAACGCGGTAAGCCGAAGCTTGTTCGTGAGCGTAACGACGTTGCCGTATTCCTTGAGCGCGACCGTTTTCTGCGTCTCGGCCATCGGGACGCGGGTCACGTCGGAATACTCGTCGGAAAGCTCCGACGTCGCGGCAGACAGGTTGTCGTAGATGGTAAAAGTGACCTGGTCGCCGGGCATCGGGTTGCGGTCGGCGCCGCGCCACGTCTTGAGCTGGCCGAACTGCGCGAAATACAGATTCGGCTGGAAAGCCAGCTCGGTCGCCCGCGAATACGCGGTCTGGACCACGTCCTCGAGCGGCGCGCCCGACGATACAGTGTATTCGTTTGCCATGAATCAAATCCTTTCGATTACAGGTAGTCGTTGATTTTGATGTTAGCGGCGCCGCTTGCGGCGCGTTGATATTAATATAATCAATCCAACGCCGCGCAAGCGCGGCCGCTAACAATTATTTTTCCGCGATGAGTCGTTTCAGCTCGGCCTCGCTCCCGGCGGAGCGTATGCGGGTCATCAGGTCGGGCGGCGTACCGTTGGAGCCGGTCGAGCCTGCACCGCCTGCTTCCCTCGCCTTTGCGTGGTGCGGGTACTCTGACAGGAATTCGTGTACAAGTGCATCGAGCGTAAACGGCTCCCCGTCCGGGTCGAGCCGCGGCGAGCCGTTTTTCGCGGTTACAATCGGCTCGAGCTGCTCGTCCAGGGTAACCTGCCCGTGCAGGAATTCCGCGATCTGGGCCGGATCGATTGCGCCGTGCTTTTCGGCAGCCCCGCGCAGCGATTCGTCGACCCGCACGCCACTGATAATTCCGCGCACGCGGTCAGCCTCGGCTTCGGATTCCCGCCGCCGCTTCTTTTCGGAATTCGCCCGCGCCTCCGCCTGGCGGCATTTCTCTTTCCACCGCTTCATCTCGCGGTAGAGATTGTTTACGACCGAGCGTGA
Organism: Planctomycetota bacterium; assembly: GCA_004376375.1. Classification (GTDB taxonomy): domain Bacteria; phylum Planctomycetota; class E44-bin39; order E44-bin39; family E44-bin39; genus E44-bin39. Next base: position 43,475 of record SOJX01000061.1, on the reverse strand, counting down.
AATCTTCTCCTCGCTGGAGTCCGCCGCATCCGCAGCGGCGCTGGAAGCGTTTGAATCTTCCGGTTTCTCTTCGGCTGCATCCGCGGCCGGCTCGGTGACCGTTGCGTTTTCGCCTGGGTCTTTTTCTTCCGAAATCTTTTCGGTGTCCTGAGACATGTCGTCTCCTTTCAGTTTCGAGTTATGAGTTTCGAGTATCGAGTTGAATTGGCGTTACTCGGAACTCGAAACCCGGTACTCGGAACTTTTTTCTATTTCGTTTTCGATTTTACGGCGCTCTTTTTCTTCAAGGTTCGGCAGAAACCTTGCTGCAAGGCGTCGTTTCACGTGTTTTACAAACGTCGGCGCGATGCCGAGCGAAAGCGCCTGGATGGCTTCAGCAATTTCGTCGTTTATCGCCTTGACGTTGAATTCGCGGGGGTAGATGACATTTGCCGCAGCCTTTTCGCCCGTCCACCGGAAAAAGATGCGAGCGATGGCACGCTCTGCGGCTTCGAGGTGCGATGCTTTCTTGGCGAGCATGTTGTTTGTGTCGTGAAAGTCGATCGCTTTTGCGAAACCGCTCTGCGCGACGCGCGGGTGGTTGCCGGCATATTCGATTCGCGCGAGACGGTAGATTTCTTCGATGTTGCGCGCGATCTGGCTTTCGAGAAACTTTGCCGGGTCCGTCGGCGGCGTGACGTATACGGGCGGCGAGCCCGATTCCGGGTCGAAGTTCGCCACGTTCGACGCACCCAGCCGCTCCTCGTGGATTTCGCCCGGCCACGCGAGGAAGCTGAAGCATTGCTTGTAAAGAAATTCGTCGAGCAGGCTCGCGAGGTTGTAGATCTTCTGCGCGATAGGCGCGATGTCCTGCAGAAAGGAAATGCCGAAGTCGGGAGCGGCAAGCGATTTTTCGCACATGACTTTTACCACGGGTACGCGTCCGACGGGATGCGGCTCGCCGGATGCGCCGTGCGGGTTTACGTAGTTGTCGTTCTCGTCGAGCAGGAACCATTTTTCCGGCGTCCACACGCGGTAGCGTACCTGAGTTTTTTTCGAGCCGCCTGTGATTTCGCGGGCCTGCGAATGCTCTTCGCGGATTTTTATCCAGCGGTACGCGCCCAGGGAATCGGTTTCCCAATCCACCACGTCCATCGGCATAAGGAAACGGGCGTAGGGCCGAAGCCCTGCGGCGAGCTCGTCGCCGCGGCTGCGGTAATCACCGCCTGCCGGCGGCATATCGACTACGACGAAAACCGTTCCCAGCGCAAAGGCGAGCGGCGCGACCGACTGGGTCATGAAAGAGTCGGCGTCCGAGCCGCACAGGTCGACGTCCTGAAGAAATTCGCGGTACCGGAGCGAGCTGGATTCGCGCAGGACGCCTTTCTTGTAGAGATGGGAAAGATACACGTCGATAATCGAACGGCAGTAGTTGTAGTAAACGACGCGGCGCAGCCGAAACGCGCGGTCCTCGGGCGTCTCGCGCTGGTGGGAGAAAAGGTAGCCCGACTCAGCGGTGAAGGCGCGCCCGCCTTCGTAAGCGGCGAGGAAGAAACGCCACTGCGGAAGCATCCACGCGTAAAGCGGGTGCACGCGCTCGGTTTCGGGTGTCTCGATTGTCCGCACCGGCACGTTTCCGCCGGTCAGGATTTCACGTCTTGAGAGGTCAACCATTTCTTATCCTTTCCGATTGCAGGGGCGGGTCTGAGACCCGCCCCTACTTTTATATTCCCGCAATCCGTGCTAACGTCTGCCTGAAAGGTTTCCGCGCGAGCGAGACGGCGATCTCCAGCGCATCGACGAGGTCGTCATGCTGCCCGTCGGGGAAGTTTATGAGCTCGCGTTCCAGTTCGCGGTGATGCTCTCCGAGAAACAGCCTTCCAGACTCTGCAAGCGCGCTGAGACGGTACGCCCTGGTGATCTTGTCGCCCCGCGGATGCACGGGCGTTACCGGCAGGTCGGTCGTCTCGACGAGGTACGAGGTAAAAGCCGCCTGGTACGCGACGGATTCGACGCCGATTTTGCACGGTTTGAAATCTTCCATAATCCTTTTCACGTGCGCTATCTGGTTCAGGAACGAGCACCGGTCCCTTCTGGCGTCGATTACATGGAAGTTGCCGCCGGACAGGGAAACGGTAACTGCCGCGAAATAATCGGCGTTTGCCTTTTGTGAGATGGCAAGATCGACGCCGGTGAAGACCCGCCCGCCCCGGGGCGCGCCGCGGTGTTTTCTCAGCCAGTGCGGCTTGAACACGGCGCCTCTCACAAGCCTTGCGTCGTTCTGGTATTGCAGGTTGAAGATCAGGGTTCCCATTTCTTTTCTGAGTTCTTCCAGTTTTTCAATCGGGAACATTTCGCCCCACAGGGCGCGGTCCCCGGAAATAGCGGGCGATATCAGGACTTTCATTCAGCTTTCCGGAAAACACTCAACGCTTCCGGCCGCCTCGATTATCGAGCCGTAAAGGTCGCGCGGGTGGTAGCGCGTTCCGACCAGGTGCAGTTCGCCGCCCGGCTCGAGGCAGGGCAGGAGGATTTTTCTGTACCAGACCAGGATTTTTCCCGCATGTGCTCGGTCCGGGCCGAGTCCTCGTCCACGACGTCGTCGAGCAGGATAATATCGTAGTGCCGCCCGATGATGGGCCCGCCGACGCCGAGCGCGGTTACAGTGGCTTCCTTGGCGATCCGGCGTCTGGTTTTCAGCACAATCTCACCCTCGGTCCATTTTTCCCCGATAAGGTTTCCAAAGGCGCGTTTGAAAATCGGGTTCCGCTCGACATGCGTCCTCATCTCTCTGAGAAACGCGACGGCCTGGACGGCCGTTGCGCTTACGACCAGCAGTCTTCTGTCCGGGTTTTCGACGACCCGCCACAACCCGTAGGCGACGGTGAGTATCGTCGATTTGCCGTGTCCTCTCGGCGCGAGTATCAGCGTTTCGCGGTTCTCGAGCCGGAACTGCATCCAGCGCGCATGAAACGGCATCAGGGCATATCCGAGAATTCTCTTTACAAAGAGCTCAGGATTTCTCAGCGCCGCCGCCCTCTCCAGATTCCAGGTCAGCGAGGAGAGATCGCAGCCTTCCGCGGAGTTCTTCATTGGTAAACTTTTCGATTGTTTCCGCCACAGGGTCATACGGCGCTCCGGTTTTTATATCAGGCATCCCGTAACCAAGCGAGTGGAGCAGGTAAATCAGGTGGCTTTCTTCCTTGGCGATCAGGCGGAGCGCGCTCAGCTTGATGTTATCCGACTCGGCCGTAGAATAGAGCGCCCACGTCGCCCTGAGAACTTCCTGCAGGTTACCCAGGACACCGACGGCGAGCTCTTTCGGGTTCATGCTGGTTACCTGCCTGGATATGCTCGTGCGGATGGCGTTCAGGTCCCTGGTGACGGTCGCCTGCACAACGTTCAGAACGCCTGCAATCTCGCGCGGATTCATACCGCGGGCGAAGAGCGATGCCACCCTTCTCCGGCGCTGCTCGCGCTCGAGCTGGGGGGCCATGACTCTTTTATGGACTACGGGTTTTTTATCTTCGCTCATCGTTTGCCTTTTATAAACCGGCTTCATACCTGCGGATGATTGCCAGGAGCGCGAGCGCGTTTTTCCGCTGCTTTGTAATTGCCCGGGCAATATTATCCGAGCCGTTCAACTCCTGCTTCGATGCCTGCGCAAGAATGCCTTTTACATAGTCCGCCTCGTTCACGGTGAGAAAGAAATCGAGCAGGGAAAATATTTCCTCGGGCGTGAGGTCGGGCTCGGGCGGCGGTGAGAGAAGCTCCTGCATGACCGCGATTTCGTTTTCCTCAAAAGCAAGGTATGCGCAGAGTTCTTTATCTTTAAATGCCGCGTCCGCAATCGTCCGGGCGAGCGCCAGCGGGTCTTCGCTTCCGCGCAGGCGGTTCATGGCAAGCGTTCGGAGGACTGCGTCTTTTCCCTCGTCGCTTACGACGACGCATTCGATTTCCTGTTTCCCCAGCTCTTTCATCACGCGGAAACGGTGTGCGCCGTCGAGAATTTCAAATTCGCCGTCCCTGTCCGGATGGGGCCGCACGACAAGCGGCTGCACGAACCCTTTTTCGCTTATCATTTTTCTGAGCGCATCCAGCTTCGCGCCCTCGAGGCGGTTCGGGTTCCACGGGTTCTCGTGCAGCTTTGTGGTTTCAATAGTCTGGATTTTCATTTTGCCGTTCGTTCGCAGTTTTTCCGGTTGTCGAGGAAGAAATAGTACGGCGCGCTGAAAAGCTCTCTGCTTACACGATGCAGGATATGTTTCAGGTTTTCGCGCACCGAATCTGCCGTGACCCTGCGTCGGCGGTTTTTGCCGCTTTTTACTGCGTTGCGGAAACACCACCAGCGCCTTAATGATTCGAGCATCTCCGGTTTGCGCTCGATAATGGAACTTATTTTCATAAACAATCGTTCCGGTTCCGAAAGCTCGTCTCTGCTGACGCCGGCTTCTTCAAGTTTTACGGCGAGCAGGCGGGCTTCGCCCGGGACCAGGCACCTGCCGGTGCGTGTGAAGCCGGCGCGCTCGAGGAACCGGTTGTAGCCGCCCATGACTGCAAGGCATTCAATGAAAGGCACTGACATCTTCGATGCCGATTCTCTTACAAGATGTGCGCCCAGACCCAGGCCGCGGAAACGGCCGTCAAGCACGACGCGCTGCAATACGCGCAGTTCCTTGTTCATGAGCTTCAGGCGGGGCGCGAAAGGCCTGCCGCAGTAGCGTTTCCCGGTAACCCTGTTTCGCAGGCGGTTGGAAAGCGACGGGTGGGCGTAAACCGCTATGCCGATCGGCTCGCCGTCGAGAGTAAGCCTGAAAATCTTGTCCACCGCGCACAGCCGGTGACTTTTGTAGTGGAATGGCGCGAAGCGTTTCCAGTCGGCTACCGTGCCTCTCGATACCTGCAGTCGGTCGAAGAAACTGACCGGACGGGGTTGCGGAGTGCGGCGTTCAACCTCGACGGCCGGGCCGAAAGATTTGCGGACGATTATGTCGGGCTGGAGGTCTTCGATGAAATCCTCGTGCGTGGTGGCGACGATGACTGCGAACCGTTCACGTGTTACAGTCCTGCGAAGGTTGTGGGAGATTACTTTTGCAAGGAGCCGGTCGAGGGTAGCGCAATACTCGTCGATGAGAAGCACGTCCGGTTTCATCGACAGCGCGCGGGCCAGGCGGAAACGGTAGCGCTGTCCGTCCGAAAGCTCGGACGGGCGGCGCAGGAAAAGAAAAGCCTCGCCGAGTCCGGTCGAGTTGAGCAGGCGAAGCGTTTCCTCGAAACCGCACGGGAACTGGTCCACGAGTGCGGCATCGGGATTCTCGGGAACGTTCTTCAGGTCGAGATGGCTTTCGGACCCGGCCTTGAACGCCCGAAGGAGCGAGCTTTTGCCGGAGCCGGAAGACCCGGTTATAAGCGCGATCTCACCGGGCCTGATTTCAAAATCGAAGTTGTCAAAGATCGAAAACTCGGAACTGCCCAGGCCGATGCCGAATGCGGAATGTACAAGCCTGACGTTATCGGTCGGCTTGGGGGGAGCGGTTTTGTAGCTGACGTTGATGATCAAGTTTCGTACCAGGTTTTCCGTAGGGGCAGGTTTCAAACCTGCCCTCTTCCCGGGCGGGTCTGAGACCCGCCCCTACAAGTTAAAAATCCTCCGGCAGGAAGTCGGGCACCTCAATCCCGTCGAGCGTTGAAGCGCATCCGTACTTTTCCCTGATGCATTTGATTAGCTCCTTTACGGCCGTTTCCCGGTCCGGCCCGCTCGCGAAGCAGAACGGGTCGTCAAGGCAGACGGCAAAGTGGCTTGTCCCGTCGTCGCTTGCATAGACTGCGTAAAGGAGTGGTGAGTTTGTTTCGCGGTTCTTTGTCTTCGACTGCCGGCCCGGGGTTTCCCGCCGGTTGCCGTCTTTTGAGATTCGCATCAGCTCGAGGGCGCATTCGAAAAAGTACTCGGCAAGCTCTCTTATATGCGGGTTGTCCGGCTTCGGCGTCATGGTCCGGTTTCCTCCAATTCAGTTGCCTTAAAAACTCGGCCTCCACCCTATGCGGAAAATTACGGTACCTTCAAACAGTTAGAAAAAAGCTTTGACAACTAACTCCATAAAAGAAAAGGAATTGAAAATTTGAATTTTTTATCAAGTTTTCAGAATTTTCGCAATTTTCCTGAGCACCCGCCATCTGCAGTCTGCTACCGTACTGATTGTGATTCCAAACCGTTTTGCAATTTTCTTCATGGTTAATCCCTGCATGTAGTAGGCGCTGATTATCTGCTTTTGCCGTTTTGAAAAAGTGCGCTTAAATTTAAGAACAAGTTTCGCTTCTTCAAATCTGGTCAGGGAAGGCGCAAGAACACTTCGGCAGACCTGATGGCCATCGACCCTTCCTTTCTCCATGCTTGGAAGCTGATCTTCTATTGAGCTGCAGATTGAGCGGCATGCAGGACGTTCCGTGCAGTCTCTGCAGTTAACGATCTGCCTGCGTTTGGCCGGGTTGTTTTCTGTTCTCATTTTCTCCTCGGGAGTGATTTTCATTTCCGGGTCGTGTACTGTAATTGGGTTGAAAAGCTGCCGGGATTTACAAATAGTAAACACGAATCACAGTTTTTTCTTCTTTCGCATAACAGGCGTAACATTATTACCTCTTAAGGTTTATAAGAAAGTTGCGAGATACGTGACAGAGCAGGTGCTTTTGCTGATTTCTTTTTGCCTCATGAGACTGCCTGATATTTACACATAGTATACACACATAAGGCTGTACGGTCAAGATGAATTTTGGTGAAAATTAGGGTAGTTGTCCTTACGTCTTGAGCTGAATGAGGTTCTGAAAATAAAATTATTATTATTTGACAGCAGTTTCAGTATGTGTTAAAATTCGATTTGAGCAAGTCACCTGTCGGTTGTGGTAATTCGGTAAATTAAGGTGAGGTCCAAATGACTACTCTCAAGGGAATTGGCAAAGTTATCCGGAAACTGAGAAAAGAACGGGGCTGGACAATCGACCAGCTTGCCAGGAAAATCGGTAAATCCAAAACGTATATAAGCCTTATTGAAAATTCCATACGCAGGCTGAATACCAGCCTTATCGAGGATTTTGCCCGCGCCTTCGACGTTCAGCCGACACACATTCTTATTGAGAGTTTTGTCCATTCCATGGGCGATCCCGGGGAAGACATTCCGGTCGAAAAAGGCAAGCCTCGTGAGAGCGACCTTGTCCGCGAGCTGAAGGCGGTCGTCGACAAGCATACGAATCCGGAAAGCGCGCAGGTTATCGAGCTCCGCAGAATCCCGATTATTTCCTCCACCGCGGCCGGCGAGCCCGTTTATTACGAAGACACCCACCCTATCGGTTACGCCGACGAGTTTGTCGAATGCCCGGCCGAGATCGACGACCCGAACGCTTTCGCCCTGAAAATCCATGGCGATTCGATGGAGGAGCGCATCCACGACGGCGATATCGTTATCGTCTGCCCGAACTGGGAGGTGAAGGAGAACAGGCCCGTCGTCGCGAAGGTCGATGACGGCGAGATAACCTGTAAGCTGTACAACCGCCAGGGCGATACGATAATCCTCACAGCCGTCAACCCGAGCTACCCGCCACAGGTCTACCACGCCTCGAAAGTCCAGTGGGTCTACCCCGTCGCAAAACTGATCTCGACTGTTTATTGATATGAGAGGCTTGTCAGTGAATAAGCAGAGTATTAGGAAATCGAAGTATATTCTGCCAATTGCTCCCAACCTGCTTGGATTGGCAATGTCATTAACTCTTGGAATTTGCTATACGCCTGCGATAAAGGGGCAGGGGCAGGATTGGATTGAGCAGGCAGTGTTTGTGATAATAACTGCTATAGCGGCTTTTGGTAATCTATTTTTTGTATACATCATTATTCATGTAATTTCAATCTCGCAAGACAAAACGAGAAAGAAGCATTTTTCTGTTATGCTTCACAGGATTGTTGGAGGTCTTTTTTTCATTGCCAGCGCAATCGTGATAACTGGTTTTATTCTTTGTCTGTAGGATTTGGAGTTATTTCCTCTGGAATTTTGGCGCCTTTCCCCGCCTCGCTTGACAAAGCGCCGAAGCCGTGATATCCTCGTTTAATTGGAAGTGTTTGAAATGAAGCGCTGAATGCCTCCCGGAGTTGTGGGAAAGTAATATGTCGGACGAAAACAAGAACAAGAACAGTGAGCAGAAAGCAGGGGAGGGCGGAGAAGAAACCGGGGCACCGGGAAAGAAGAAAATCGTAATCGAAGTAAAACAGACGAAGGAACTGGACCAGGAAAAGGCAAAACGGATAATCAAAATCTCGCGCCGTGTGATGACGGTTCTGATTCTATTGGCCTTCGGCTTCATGTTTCTCGAATACGGGTGCGCGAAAATCCCCTCGCTGAACGACGCCATGGCGCCCGCGTTTCCCGGCGGCCGGACGGTTCTTTACGACCGGTTGTTCCGCTACCACGACGGCGCGTGGCCTGCGTGCGGGAGGCCGAACGCGAACCTGAACCGGAAGTTCATTATCATGTTCAGGAAAAAAATCGGAACCAGGAAAAGCGAGCTTTTCTCGCGCATAATCGCCATTGCAGGCGACACGGTTACGCTGGAAAAGGGCAGGATTCACGTGAACGGGGATGAAATCTCGGGAGTCGAGCCGGGAAAAATCCCGGAGGGAAAGGTGCCTGCTTTCCATTTTATCGTGCTGAACGATAATATCGATTCGCCGGCGCCGGACTCGCGGGTTTTCGGCTATGTGAAGGCCGAGGAGATTTACGGCCGCGTCGTCACGCTTATGCCCGCGTGGATGAATTGACGCGGCTTTGGGGTTGATATGCCGAAGGGAGTCATTGCAGTCTCGATCTTTTACGGCGCGCTGGGGACGATCGCACTTATAGTTGTCCTGACTTCGCTTCACAGTCGGCCGCCGTATCAGATTGCAGTTGGTATTTGTGTAGTTTTCTTTCTATCGGCGATGATTGTCGCGGCGCTCAACCGCCACAAGACAGCATGGTGGGTTTTTATCGTATTGCAGACAGCGTGGGTCCTTTTCGATATTGTGATGAGCACATTGCGCCTCGCAGCCGAGTGGGAAACTGCTGATGGGCTTTTTGTCGGGACGCGGCTCTGCATCTACGGCGTGATAATCTGGTATTTCATGTGGCCCGAGATAAGGGAGTTCTACGGCGTAAAACGTAGCGCGGAACAACCGCCCCAATAAAACACCCGGGAGAGCAGGCTAAAATGAATTCACCATTCCAGCCGGATTTGAAAAAAGGCATCGAGACGAAAAAAGCGATTGCCGGCTGCAGTATTGTGACGGTCGTGATGGCTGCTTCGTTTGCCGTCCTGGTCGTGGCCGCTTTCTCGGGCTCCGAGAAAATGATTGACCGCGTTGCAGAAGTTATGGAACCGAACATCCCGCCGACGAAAGATGGCCTTGAGATGCGCCGGCGGTTTGAAAAGCTTCGGGAGCTTGACGTCAAGGGCGGGCTGGATAAAAATCAGGAAGCAAATCTTAAGAGATTTGCTGATGAATTTCTCGAAGATGGAAACGTGACGCTTGCCGAAGTAAAGGCGATGGATACTTCCATCACTTTTGTGCTGATTTCCAATCGCGCCATACCGCCGCCGGGAATCGTGCAGCCGCCGACGCGTTACAGGCCGCCCGTGCGCCGACGACCCACATGAGGGGGGCGCTGACTCGCCGCGGCAGGCGGAAACGATTTTTGATTTGCGATTTTCGATTTTCGATTTAGAATTTATCTGGATTATGATTGGGAGAAGGAACTCATAAATAAAGAATTGCTGCCGGCAAAGCAATCTCATCGTTTCACAAGCGCTTTTATGCAGCCCAAGAACTGTTACATTTTATTGCTGGCGCCATTGGCGTTCATTTGCCTGGCGGCGGGTATAGCCGCCGCGGGCGAGCCGATTGTGACCAACCCTGAGAAGGAGCTCAGGCGGCTGCGCGACGCTCTGCCGAGGGCGAAAACAGAAGCCGCGTGTAATGCAATCGTCAATGAAATTGCCGCCCTCAATACGGCGGCCGCCGCCGAATTCCTTGCCTCGATCGTAAAAGGCACGGCCAGGATTCCAAAGGATGCAAGGAAAGCGAATGTGGTCCGCGCCGCGGGCATTGCGGCCCTGGTGTCAATTAATGTACAAACCGCTAAAAGAGTTCACCCCTATGCGCTTGTGGATCCGGCTGACGTTGTTCGGGCCACAGCCGTTTCCGTCTGGGACCGTTTGCCCGGGCATATCAATCTCGACCGCGTTACGGCTTTTTTCAATGACGAGTCGCCGCTTCCGCAGGTCGAAGCGGTAAGGCTGCTCGGCCGCCTGCAGAGAAAACGCTGCCGCGAACTGCTGCTTGCCCAGCTTGAAAACAAGCACGCCGAGGTGCGCGCCGCCGTCCTCGAGTCGATAATGCAGTGGCGGGGAGAGCTCGATCTTCTGAAGCTCCGAAAGCCGCTTTTCGAAGACCCGGACACCCGCGTCCGTATCGCCGCCGTTGAGCTTATTGCCCGCGACGCGGATGAAGACGCGGTTGAAATGCTTGTTGACACTTTCGTCTACGACGCGCAGCCGCAGAATGGTGAAAAACCCGAATATCCGAATCTTGACGCCGCTCGAGTAAACGAGGCCGTACTTGACGCGCTGGCCGGGCTCCCCGCCGAAGTTGCCGACCCGGTTCTTGTTGGAAAAAAGCTGAAACGTGATTCGGGCCTGACCGCGTTTCGCCGGGGGCTTGTTATCCGCGCGGTCGGGATGCGGCGGTCAAATGGCGCGATTGAGCCGCTCGCCGTTTTGCTTGCCGAAGACAAGGCGGAAAACCAGGAATTCGCGGCGGCGGCGCTCGGTGATATCGGCGACCCGCTGGCGGAAGAGCCGTTATTCGCATACTTCAAAGACGGCGCGTTCGATTCAAAACTTGCCGCGCTCGACGCGCTTACGCGGCTGAAGTCGCTCAAGCGGATACCGGATATGATTCGGATATCGAAAACGTACCGCTGGGAGCTGAAACTCTTCGCTATTCGCGTTCTGGGAGCGCACCCGACGCCGGAATCCATTGAGCGCCTGGCCGAAGCGCTTTCGGAAAAACCGTGGCAGATTCGCGTGGCTGCCGTTCGTGCGTTGCGCGCGGCGTGGAAAAAGGAGTGCATTGAGCCGCTTATCAAGGCGTTGGGTGATGCATCCGGCCGTTTGCGCGCCGAAATTCTCGATGCGCTCTGGGATTACACCCAGGACGTTCGCAGTGAAAGCGCTGCAGAATGGCGGCCATGGTGGAAACGCGTAAAAAAGAATTACACTGTGCCGGTCGCCAGGGTTGCTACCAGGCCTGAATTTGTTGCGCCGAAGGCTTACTCGGAGTCGAAGCTTTTCGGGCGGCGTATCGATTCGGACAGGGTAACCGTGATTCTCGATATTTCATCCAGCATGTGGGAAAAAAGCGCATCGTCGAATGCCGTGCCGATGAAACCGGCACAGAAAGAGATAGGGGCCTTTATAAAAAAGCTTTCAAAAAGAACTCAATTCAACCTGATTGCGATGGGTAAGAAACCGAGGTCCTGGTGCCCGCACCTGGCGCGGGCCACTGCAAACTCCAGAGTGGAAGCCCGGGCTTTTCTCCAGAAGGTCGATAAAGCTGATTATGCCGATTTTGATGCTGCGCTGGATATCGCGCTTTCCGACCCCGATTCGGATACGATCGTGATTATCACTTCAGCCCCGTCTGCCGGCGCTTCAAATGAAAGCAGCGGTTCAAGTCCTGAAGATCCGCGCCTCGGCCGATATGCAAATAAGAGATATTTTCTTCAAAAGCTTCATCGGCGAAATCGCACGGCCTATGCAAGGATTATCGTTTTCTGCTTTGGCAAAAAAGACAGCTTTCTTGAAGCGCTTGCTGCAGAGAATTCCGGCATGTTTGTGCCCGTAGAGGAGCGCTGAAAGCATTTTTCCCCGTTTTTATTACATGGAAATCTTATCATTTGCCACGGCGGGGATATGCAACATTTTCCTTGCGCTATGCTGATCGATATGATAACAAGAAGAATAAGCGCTGTTATATAACTTACTCAAGTTGACTGCGTTTTGACAAGAACGCGAAAAAGTTGTCAGCGTTCAGCTATCAGCTTTCAGCTTAAGATGAAATACCATAACGAAATAAGACATTTCTTTTTTTGCTGAATGCTGACGGCTGAAAGCTGAAAGCTCAAAGTCTCGCTTTTCAACCTGAGATGTAACTTGATAGATGTCGGGGAATTATGCAAAAGTCAGTCAACTTGAGTAACTTACTATCCCTCTTATGAATACCGGGGGTTATCATGGCTGAAATCGGTAAAATCCTGAAGGAAGAGATTTGCCGCCTGGCGCGCAAAGAAGTTAATAAAGCCCTTTCTCCGCTTCGCACCGCTTCAGGTCAGTTGAAGCGCGCATCGATTGACCTGAAGAAACGGCTTGCCGCTCTGGAGAAGATCGCCGTTCAGCTTGAAGCCGAAGCCAATGCCAGGCGCCGTGAAATGCTTGCGCCGGATCCTGTCGAAGTGAAAACCGCCCGGTTCGGCCCGAAGAATATCACTAAACTGCGCAAAAAACTCGGACTATCGCAGCGCGATTTCGGTCTGCTGGCCGGTGTTGCCGTTGGAACGGTCTATCTCTGGGAAAAGGGCAAGGCGGCTCCGCGTGGGCGAACCAAAACCGCGCTTGTTGAGTTGAGAAAAATCGGCCGCCGCGAAGCCAGAAAACGGCTTGAAACTATGCAACCTGCAAAAGAAAAAACCGGTTCCAAGTCAAAGAAAAAACAGGCCACCGGGAAAAAGAAAAGTTGAGAGAGCGGGGCGAAAGGGGCGGAGAACAGCCGTCGGTTGAACGCCGGCGGCTGGTTCTGTTTAAATTAGTAAATAGTGATAAGTGGTAAGTGAAGAAACTATCCTGGGTGTATCCGGAATTGTCAAAGTGCCTGCGTGCCTGACGATCTGCATGGAGTTGCAAATTATAGTTCCGGAGGAAAGCCGTAGGCCTGGGCGAGCGTCTCCACCAGGTCTGCTGCCGTCTGCGGCCTGTCCTTTGGCAGTTTTGCGAGCGCGAGCGTGAAAACTGCGTCCAGTGTTTCGGGAATCATTGCTGCGCCGGAGCTTATCGGCGGCGGCGGTTCGATCCGAATCATTTCGAGAAGAAGCTCCTCGTCATCAGCGATGAAAGGCGGTCGACCTGCGATCATTCGGTATATCATGGCTCCGAGCGAGTAAATATCCGAACAGGGACCGGCGTTGTGCGGGTCGCGAATCTGCTCGGGTGCAAGATAGGCCGGTTCCGTCGCGAGTACCAGACCGCTTTCCTGGCTGCGTTCGCTGGCAAGCTGAAAATGTTTGGCAATGCCCAGCCCGTCAAGCATTACCTGCCCGTCGGGCGAGAAAATAACCTGCCTCGGGTGGATATCGCGGTGCATAATGCCGGCCGAGTGGGCTGCGTCAAGCGCGCCGGCAAGCGCTCGCGCGATTCTTACGATTTCCTCCTCTGAATCAATTCTGGCCCCGGATTTTTCTTCATCAGGGCTTTCGTTTGATTTATCAGCTTCGGTCTGCTTCCCCGCATCGGCACTGATTCCAAGGCGGTCGGCAAGGGTTTCCCCTTTGAGCAAGTCCCGGGCCCGAAAACAGAAATCACCCGCTACGCCTGCAACTCCGGGCGGATAGATTAAGGGGTGATTGAGTTTAGCAATTGTCTCGATGTCTTTTACAACGCGCTCAAATGTCTGGCGCGTGGTGACGCCGGGAGGTGAGAAGATATCGAGCTCTTTTTCCTGACCGCTTTCGATCTCGCGGGCCTTGTATCTGATGGAAAAAGGAGTCTGAGCGATGACTTCTCCAAGCTCGTAGCCGGGCACGCGCCCGGGCGACGGTTGATTCCCTTCGATGCATTCATTGCATATCGCCGCTTCGCCAGGGCGGTGTCCGGATGCAAGGGCATCGTTCAGCGGGACGGATCGCTGGCAGTTTTTGCAGAAAACGATACGCTCCTCGCGGCGGACGGCGCCTTCCGGAACAACGTAGACGCCGATTTCCACCTCTCCGAGAATGAGGCGGGTCATGCCCGAGAGGGGCGCGCGCTGGATTCGCTCGCCTTCCTTGAACGAACCCCGCTCGGAACCGTTATCAATGTAAAGAAAGCCTTCGCCGGTTCCCTGGAAGATTCCGTGAATGGGCGATATGGTCGCGTCTTTAAAAAGGATATCGCACTCCGAACTCGTTCCTGCGTAAAAAGGACCGGGCCCCGACAGGCTGTAGAAGCGGCCGGCATCATTCCCGCTGTAGACTTCGATTTCCAGTTCCATTTGGCGTGCACTGCTTAATTGCTTATGGTCGTTACCACGGCCGATAATTCTCCTATTTCAGGAATCGGCTATTTTTCTAAAACTCTTGAACTCTACAGCCATGCTCTTGCACACCAGGTTTTTTGATGCTATGATTCAGGGGACGGGCGGGACGAATTTTATAGGGGTCACGATGGAAAGGATTTCCAGGCGGGAGCTTTCCCGTATCGCAGCGCTGAAACGCAAGAAAAACCGGCGAGAGCAGGGAAAGCTGATTATCGAGGGCTGGCGCCTGATCGGCGACGCCCTGTCCGCAGGCGCGCTTGAGACGCTTCTTCTGGTTCCCGACGATCCGCGATCCGAAATCGCCGCCGGTATCCTTGTATCGGCGCAGGAAAAGGGAATTCCCGTCCGCAGCCTGCACAAGGAAGAGGTGAAACGAATAACAAGCACTGTTACGTCGCCGGGCGTATTCGGCATGGCAAGATTCCGCCTGCTTGAAATAGATGACTTATTTGGCAGGGAGCAGGATTCATCTGCCGGACCGCTGGTTTATCTTTACGAGATAAGAGATCCCGGCAATATCGGCACTATCCTGCGGACTTCTCACGCGCTCGGCGCCGGCGGTGTTATTGTATCACCCGGTTCCTGCGATCCGACGAACGCCAAGGCCGCCAGGAGCAGCATGGGGGCGCTTTTTCGGGTTCCGATTGCAGCCGGAGATGCCGGTGCCGTTTTCGAGGCTGCGCGGAATCGCGGCTACACGATTGCAGTAATGGTGGCGTCTGACCCGGATGAAAGCGAGAGAGCTTCTCTACCCGAATCTCTGCACAACGCTCAACCTGTTCTTCTTGTTTTCGGCAACGAAGCTGAAGGCTTGCCGGATGATTTGCAGGCAGTCGCGGATCGAAAAATATCTATCCCGATCGAGGCGGGAGCGCAGTCGCTCAACGTTGCCGCTTCATGCGCCGTTATCCTTTATTCTCTCCGCAAGGACCGATAATATTCTCGTTCCAATTACGCTGTTTCAAAAAATTTCTTGCTTTTAAAGATATGGTTACCTATAATAATGTATTAACGGGAAAGCAAAGGTGTGGGTGTGTTTGTACAGGCAGAGAAACCTTTGCTTCTCTCTTTCGGTCGGGTGGTGATGGGCGCGTTGATCGCGCCGTAAACGGGAAAACCATGGGCATTGAGATAATTTGCGGCAAGTGCAGCATGGCCTTGACGGTCGACGACAGCCATGCGGGCAAGAAGGGGCGATGCCCCCGCTGCGGCTCAATAATGAGGATTCCCTTGCCAGGCGCGAGCGCTCAAGCGTCCGGGCCCGGTCCTGCACCGCATCCCGCGCAGCCGCCGACGGCTCCGCCGCCGAAACCGCAAGGCGGTTTGACTCAGCGCTCGAAAACTGAAAGCTCAGCGGCTCTGGCTGTCGGCAGTAATGATTCTGTCAAGCCTTATGCGCCGCCGGCACAGCCGCCGCCTTCGGGAACTACTCCCGGGCAAGGTGCTCCTCCCCAACAGGCGCCTCCGCAAAAACCACCTCCAAGTCCTGCGCCCCCGGGCAAGGGAACCGGAATGTTCTGTCAGGACTGCAACCGCGAGCTGCTCCAGACTGAGCCGATACAGAAGGTCGGATACGACCTTCTTTGCGGCGACTGCTACAATATCCGCTTCGGGTACACAAACCAGAAGACGGGAGATAACGTCCTCGATGAGATCGGGCTTAATATTCCCGGACTTGTAGTGCTGAGAGGCCAGCAGGAGCGCGAGATCGGGAGGTTGATGCAGGACGCCTCCGCGAAGGATGAGCACAGAAGGGACGAGCGCAAGGAGCAGCAGAAAAGCGGGGAAGTGAACTGCGAAATTCCCGTTGCCAAGCTGCTAGCAAAAGCCGGTATTCTCCAGCGGGAGATGTATGTCAAGATAAAGAAGTTCCAGCGTATTGAGCAGAAACCTATTTTCGAAGGGTTGCAGCATTTCCAGGTCGTTGATCCGAGCCAGCTGGCCCAGATGATGTCGGAAGCCACCGGTATACCGTTTCTCCAGGCCGACGAGCTTCCCGTCGACCCCACAGGCAAGGCGCTCCTGTCAAAAGAAACCATTCAGATGTATTACGTGCTCCCGCTCTCGAAGCAGGAGGAAACGCTCAACCTCGCCATGGTGAACCCGTACGACCGGGATGCTATCCAGGACGTTGAAAGGATGACCGGCCTTGAAATATCGCCCGTTATCTGCACTTATCCCTCGTGGGTCGCCTCTTTTCAGAAACACTTCGGCGCATAACGCATCCGGTGTTGCCTTCTGATTTTATCGAGATAATAATTCCCGTGCAGGATTAATTGTCACCCGATTCGGGCTTGGGCGATGGTTCAATTCCTTCTGATGGTTTTTCGATTTCGTCGTCGTCGGGTTCTTTTTCATCCTCCTGCGCTCTGGCGATGAGAAGGGCAAACACCCGCTCGGCGCGGTGCCTGTCAATCGCGAAGGCTTTCTCGCGCCACTTCTCCTCCTCCTCAGAGTTTCCCGTTTCCCTGGTGAACGAGGCACAGTTGGCGCAGGCAAGGACCCTCGCAAGAGGCGGCTCGCCCGGATCGTCTGCAAGCTTGCCGCAGATTGCAAGCGCCTCATCGCACTTGCCTTCATCGTAAAGTTTGATGGCGCTGTTGATTTTCTCGCGGCTCGGTTTCAGGCGCCAGCGCCAGTAGAGCGAGTAATAAAGGCTTAAGGCGAAAACGACGGCAAGCAGGATGCCGCCGCCGACCGCAAGCATGCCGAGCAACTCGGAAAAGCGTTCGATGCCGCGTGCGCGGCCGAAAACTATCAGACATGCTACCCCGGCCGCCATCAGAAAAACGAGAACGGCGAGCTGCCAGCGCAGGCAGCCGAGGCGGCCTTGCGATTCGGTGTCGGTCACTTTCGGCTGGTCGCTCATTAATGTTCTCCGTAGCCTTTTCACACGTCGTCGGATTTGAAGCCGAATTCTTTTTCCGTCGAGATCATTCCGGCCTCGCCCGGCTCCTCAAGAGCCATATTCAACTCGACCGCAAACTCTCTGTAAATCTCGTCGGCCATCTGCGCATTAATCCGGAATGCCCGATTGCGCCACTTCTGCGCCGTCTCCATATCTTCCATTAGCATGCTTGAAATGGTGCAGCCGAGGCAGGCTTCAACGCGTATCAGTTTCGGCTCTTTGGAATTTTTGACGACCGAAGAGAAAAGCTCCAGGGATTCTTCGATTCTGTCGTGGTTCAGCAGGATATAGGCTTTCTCTATTGGTTTCCTGCGCGGCCTGACGATAAACAGACCGTAGATGACCCAATAAACTATAACGCCAAGCAGGATTATCCCGACGAGAGCGAACACGATAATGTGACCGAGGAAAGCCCGCCATAAGGTCGTCTTGCCAACGTAGAGTGCAAAGGCAATGATAATAGATACGCCGATTCCGAGTACGATCCGGAGCAACCTTCCGCTGCGTTCAGGGGTTGAAGGGTCGCGGTCCCAGCGGCTTCGCTTTTTCGCCAGAATGGAATTAAGGTCGTCCCTGCTCATTTACGTGTTTCCGATTACTATTTTTCCATTTATTTTTACTTCCACGCCAATACAAGTATTACAAGTGCGGCGACGAGCGCGATGACCACGATTACCGCCACGATGAGCGGCCCGCGGATGGATTCGCGTAATACTTTTGCGATCTCGGACGGCTCCCCGGTTTCGGTCCTGAGCTGGATGGCCTGGCGCTCGCGCCGCCGGTGCATTTCAAGACGAAGGTACTCGTCGATTCGCCCCGTGGCCAGGAAGCTGTCGATGTCCTGCCTGATGCCGGCGACGGACTGATACCGTTTGCGCTTGTCCTTGTTGAGGCATTTCATGGCGATATGTTCGAGCTCGGGCGCGACCGAGCTGTCGATTTCGCTCGGCGGCTTCGCCTCCTCCGTGAGCACGGCCTTGATGATTTCGTCTCCGGTATCCGCGTCGAAGGGCGGCGTGAGGATGAGGAGTTCATATAATATTGCGCCGAGCGAGTAGACGTCGGAGCGCTCGTCCATGTCTTCGGGTTTGCCCGCGGCCTGCTCGGGAGGCAGGTACGCCGGCGTCCCGACGACCGCGCCGTGGCGGGTCTTCCTCCGCGCGCCCGTCTTGCCTCCGACTTCGACCGTGTACGAGCGGGTGTCGGAGTGGCCGAAAACTTTCGCAAGCCCCCAGTCCATTATGAGAACTTCGCCGTATTCCCCGATCATGATATTGGTCGGTTTCAGGTCGCGGTGGATAACGCCGCGGGAGTGCGCGAACGCGACACCGTCGAGGATGCGCTGGAAGATGCCGAGCAGGTCGCGGCGGGTGAATTCGCGCCGGATTTTTTCAGAACCCGCCCTGTATTCGTCGAGGATGTCCCCGAGCGATTTCCCGGCTACGAGTTTCATGGTAAAAAACAGGTTGCCTTTGCGGTTGACTCCGACCTCGTGGACCGGGATGATGTTGGGATGCTCGAGCTGGCCGGTAATCTGGGCTTCCTCGAGGAAGCGCTTTACCTTGTTTCGGTCCGCGCTTTTGCCCGGGTGGATAATTTTCATCGCGACGCGGCGGCGCAGGTCGCGGTCGACGGTTTCAAAAACGATTCCCATGCCGCCTCGCCCGACTTCCCGCACTATAATGTATCGCTCTTCGGTTTTCGTATGCGCGATTATTTCCTCGGCCGATGCCCGTCCGTGGCCGACGTGGCGCTCGGGGAGCGACATTTCCGGCATAAGGTCGCGCTCGATGACCCCGCTCACCGCTGAAGGCCTTTTTGCGCCCGGGTCGGGCGTCAATACGCTTGAAGGACGTTTGGCGACTTCTTTCGTATCCTGCTTTATTCTCGGTTCGGTTCCGGCATCATCCGCCAGGACTTCTTCGGGTTCGTCCCCGTGCAGGTCTTTCATCGGCGGAATGGCGGTCTTGGAAGGCACGGTCATAATGTGCCCGCACCTGCCGCATACCAGTTCGCCCCCGCCGGTCCTCTTGGCGATGTCGTGCACGCCGAGACAGCCCGGGCAGACGAAAGTCGTATCGGTGAATATCCTGAGCACTTCCGGAGCCGCGTCGCTTTCGAGCACACCGAACTCGGCGGCGATCTCGACGAGCCGGTTGAAGTTACCACCCGCGGCGCGAAGAAGCTGCTCGCGCATGCAGGCGGCAATCGCGTCACGCTGACAGTAGCCGAGCTCGACCGCTAACGCGGCGAGTTTGAGGTCAATCATCCGCTGGAGCGCGTGTTTGACCTCGCCCTTGCGGACGAGCAGGGTTTCTTCCAGCACCTTGAGGAATTCCGAGTCGGTGAGGAAGTTTTCGTCAACCAGGATTATCGGGAGAGGAGTATCGGGGCGGTGGTTTTCTTTTATATTAATCGCCTGGTCGACCATCCGCTGGGTGCAGAAATGGAACTTGATGGCGAAATCGGCGAAGGTTTGCTCGTTCTCGTTGATCATTACCGGAATATATCGCGCATTTGAAAGGAAATCAAGCCGAAAGGATGCAACTATTCATCCCGCTGCGGGATAGGAGATTTATTTTCCAACCATTACCACCACCATTGTTGACCGCGGGTTATACCAATTAAGCTCCCAAGCAAGTACATTAATACAGCTACAGGAAGAAAAGCTGCAAAAAATGCCACAACACCTGCAAAGGAGATTTTAAACAGGCGTGGGAAATTCGCTGGTTCGTGAAAAGTAGATGCCATCCAGAATCCTGCAAATGAACCTGCTGCAGAAAAAGGAATAATGCTTATAACAGCCAGTCCCGGTGATGCCACGAGATATACTATCAATGCGCCGCAGTAGGAAAGAACTAAACCCCCGATTAGAGATAATATAGTATTTTTTTTGGGTATAGAATACCTGTCTTTCATAATGAATACAGCAAACCTGCCGCCGGCTACAAATGCAGGCATAAACCAATATGCAAGCATAAGATTGAATATTAGGAAGTCGCTTCGAATCATTAGTAAGTTATATTCGAAACAGAGAAGAGGTTAGTGATACGGTCTCAGATTTTCTGTTTGCCGGTTTTTTTTCTGCGGCTTGCGGCCCATATGATCACAACCAGCATTACTATTCCGAATGCGATTCCCGACTGGACCGTGGGGTTTGCCTGCCAGAAGTAACGCCCGGTCTCGTACACGGCCCACCCGATAGTTCCGACAAGCGCGACGCCGAAAAAGATCATTGCGAATTTTTCAAACGTCCGCCTGGTGAGCTCCTCACGCGCCCTGAGGTAAAGGACGTTGCGCGGAACGACTTCGAGCGCCTTGTCTATATAATCCAGGGCGAGTTTTTTCTGGCCAATCAGGTTGTACGTGTAGCCGAGGTTGAACAGTGCCTCGTGGGCGTTTTTGCGAACCGCGGTTGCAAGCAGAAAGCGCTCGAGCGCCTCCTTGAGCATGTCGGGGTCGGATTTGCCTTCCCGCGTGCGCGATTGCGCGATTGCAATGTTGCCGAGCGCGTTCAGGGCGGCGTAGGAATGCGGCTCCTTTCGCAGGTGGGTTTCCGCAAGCGAGCGGGCTTTGGCCGTTTCGCCCGTAAGAAGCGCGATAGAGGCGAGAACGCCGACCGCCTCGTCGCTGTCCGCGTCTATCTGCCTCGCCGCTTCGGCTTTCTTTCTTGCCTCGGCGAGATTGCCAACCCTCAAAAGCGTTTTGGCGTACTCGGCGATATATTCCGGGTTTTTCGGCTGGACCTTGAGCGCCTGGGACCATGCGGCGATTGCCTCCGCAGGACGGTTGTGCGATACGAAAAGTTTTGCAATCTCCGCCATTGCCTCGTGGTCTTCCGGGTTGGCCTGCATCCGTTCGCGAAGCGCCTTTGCGCGCTCGCGGTCCTCGGGCGAGATTGCAAACGGCGCGGTCAGGCGCGCATAACGCCTTACCGTTATCCCGGAGGCGAAGAAAAGACAGACCACGCCGATGATGCTGCTGATTGCAATTCCAAGTACCGGAATCTCGCCCCAGAAAATCACGTTTGTGGCAATGAGCATGGCGAGAATGAAGAAGGATACATTGCGAAGCAGGATATGCGGGTTAGCTGGCATAGTGACTTTATTTTAATGGTTAACAGGCGATTTGCGAGTGAAAAATTCCGCAAGTTAAATATAACCAATGTATCCGTCAGACTACATTCGCTTCACGCGTACCCGCCGTTCCGTCTTTGAAGCGCCTGATATCGAATTCCTGTATCGGGCAGACGGTGACTTTGCCTTGTGTAATAAGCTCGGCGAGGATCGTGCCCGTTACGGGCGAGAGCATGAAGCCGTGGCCGGAAAAACCGATCGCGTTCAGGAAATTCGGGTATTCCGGCGTCGGGCCGATAATCGGCTGCGCGTCCGGCGTCATCGTGTAAAGGCCGGCCCAGATGCGGACGACCTTCAGCCGCTTGAGCGGAGGCGCGAGATAGCACAGCTTCCGCGAAAGCTGTATCGGGAACTGCCAGTTGTTTCTGATGTTGAAACTCGACTGCACGCCGTAGTCGGTGTGGCCGCTTATGAACGAGCCGTGGTTGGCCTGTGAAAAGTAAATGTTGTGGCGAAGGTCGATTACCATCGGGTCGTGGCAGTGTTTGACCGGTTCGGTTACAAGAATCTGGTGCCGCTCGGGCGCTACCGGGAGGTCGAGTCCCAGCATTTTTCCTATCACACCTGAGTGCCCGCCGGCCGCGTTTATCACGCACTCACATTCAATCGTGCCGCGGCTGGTTTCGACGTGGGTGACCTTATCGCCGGATGTTTTGAATCCTGTGACTTCCGTGCGGACGTTTATTTCAACACCCGCGTCCGCCGCGCGCTCGCACCAGCCTTTGACGACGAGGAACGGGTTAGCCTTCCCGTCGGTCGGGCAGTATGCGCCACCAAGCATGCGCGTAGTATCAAGAATAGGTGCTATGTCTTTTATTTCTTCCGGCGTGACAAAACGGGACGGTACGTTTTCCTCGTTCTGGAGTTTGATGTTGGTATGATGGTGCTCGACCATTTCCTCGTTCCATGCCGGAAGCAGGTAACCGCCTTCCCAGAACTCGCAGTCCTGGCCGGTCTCGTCCTGGAAGTTTTTGAACGCCGAGATGGAGCGCTGCGCGAGGCGGATGTTGCCGCGCGTGGACCATTGCTGGCGCATGCCGCCGCCGCAACGCCCGGTCGCGCCCGCGGCGAGGAAATCCTTTTCGACCATGACCACGTCTTTTTCGCCGTGCTTCACTGCAAGCTGGTACGCCGCCGCCGCGCCCGTGCAACCTGCCCCGATTATGACGACTTTTGCTGTCTTGCGCATGTCAGCATCCTGGTTCTGTGATCATATAAAAGCTGGCGATAGATCCTCAACCCATTCAACCCAGTTATCTATTACAATCATCACAGTTATAATCGGTATCACTACCAATAAAACCAGATTTAAAAGTACGGGAACAGAAATAATAGCATACATTTTCAAGACATCCAAATCCTGTGTCTCATCGACCAGCAACGTAATTGTTACAAGATGTGCCAATCCGGTTATAACGATACTCGAAAAAACGGACAGAGCGATTAACCATGCAGGTTCCAGAGTTTTGTAGAAGAACCCACACGGAAATGCTGCGCTGATAATTGTCAGGAATGCGCATACGCCCAGCCCAAAAGCCCCGGGTCTTGTCCGAAATTCGTAAAACCTTTTAAGCCATTTCAGGCTTAGAAATACGCTTATTACGGTGCCTAAAACAAAAACAGGTAAAAGAATAACAATCAGTTCAGAGAACAGTACAATCAAAAAATACCATCCGAAAAAAAACCATCCCATGCCATTACAAAGAATTAGAGAATTACTCATCAATAATTCTCCCGAAAACTAATGCCCGCCGCCGGGCGGTTGCCAGTTCTCGAAATCCCACGGCTCGATTTCCTTGCTGCTGGCGTAAATCTCGAGCTCGGTCGGCTTCATCGGCGTGCGGACCGTCTGCGGCGCCAGTTCTGAAACGTGGGTTTTGAGTTCGCGCGCAAGGATGCCGAGTATCAGCCTCTGGCACGTTTTGCCCTGGCACGGTCCCATGCCGGTGCGCAGGTAACGCTTTATCTCGTCGAATGACTTATAACCTGAATTGAAGCAATCGAGGATTTCCTTCTGCGTCACGTCCTCGCAGCGGCAGATGATGATGTCGTCGGCCGGCGGCAAGGTTTCGATTTTTTCCGCGCCCTTCGGCTCGACGATAACGAAATGCCTCGCTTCGTCAGCTTTGTCGAGCGGCACGGTGAATGCAACGAGAAGCCGTTTTTTATCTATTTTTTTCACTCGCCTGATTTTCGTAACAGTCGCCGGGCATATCGCGACGCCCGTGCGGTCGAGCGCGTAACCTTTATCGCCTTTTTCAGGAGGAGGCGTGAGTTCCCATGGGATTGTTATTTCCGCTTCCCTGTCCGAGTAATCCCTGTTCACCAGAAAAACCGCCAGCCCCGGACACGCGGCTACGCAGTTGCCGCAGCCGTTGCATGTTCCCTGGTCCAGCACGGGAAAGTTCGTGATGTTGTCGCCGATGGTGATGGACTCCGTCGGGCACGAGACCGCGCAAGGATTGCAGGGGATATTCTGGGGACACTCGATTACCGGTTTTTTTCCTGATTCAGGAATTATCGGCGGTGCTTCCTCGAACTCTTCATCAGGCGGGAGCTTGAGGCCCCACAGTTTGGATTTTCCCTGTCGCGCTTTCTGGCCGAACGGACCTGTGCGCAGTTCGTCAAGCTGGCTGTCGAACTCGCGGAGCAGTTCGTTCGAATCCGCTTTGCCGTGCGTTACATCGAGGGCGGCATGAAGGCCCGCGATTCTGCCTTCGACCATTGCGGCCGAGGCTTCCTCGATTCCCGACGCGTCTCCCGCGACGAAAATATGCTCCAGGCTGGTGCGCATGTTGGAATCGTGAACGGCGACGTGGCCTGCGCACTCGGGAATATAGCGCGTCTCGCATCCGGCCTGTGCAATAAGCTCGATAAGCGGAGAAAGGCCGACCGCAAGGCAGACCGCGTCGACGGAGACGGTGAATTCGCTTCCGGGAACCGGTTTGAAGCTGCCGTCGATTTTCGAGATTGTGGCCCGTTCGACTTTTCCGTCTCCCGAAACATGCGTGACGGTGTGGCGCAGAAATATCGGTACGCCCATGCGCTTTACTTTGGCGGCGTGTACCTCGTAGCCGCCGACGCGGTCGAGCGCCTCGACGATGGCGACGACTTCCGCACCCGCCTGCATGAGCTGGTACGAGACGATAAGGCCGATGTTTCCCGCCCCGACCATGAGATATGTCTTGCCCGGAAGGACGCCGTCGACGTTCATGAGCGTCTGCAGTCCGCCTGCACCGTAGACGCCCGGGAGGTCGCAGTCGGGGAACGGCAGCATGTTTTCATAGGCGCCGGTCGCTATTACGATTCGCTTCGGGTGTATGAGGAAGAATTCTTCGCCGCGCAGGCAGCCCACGCTGCCGTCGTCGAATATTCCCGTGCAGGTGGTGTTGGTAAGCGCATTAACTTTGAGGTCGGAACATTCCCCTGCAAGTTTGACACCGATGTCGATTCCGCGCACGCCTGCGTGGTGTTTTTCAGAGCCGAAGAACTGGTGGGTCTGCTTTACGAGCTGTCCGCCTAGGCGGTCCTTGTCTTCCACGACCGTTGTTTTCACGCCGAGCTTTGCGGCCTCGATCGCCGCGCACATGCCTGCGGGCCCGCCTCCGATGATGAGGACGTCTGTCTCTAGCATGACGCGATCTCCCCGCGGCCGACCTGGGTATTGACGTCCATTCCCTTTTCAAGCGGCGTGACGCAGGCGCGGACGTTCGAGACTCCGTTTACAACCATGTAGCACGACGAGCATCTTCCTATGCCGCAGAAAAAGCCGCGTGGGCGCTCGAGCTTGATTGATTTCGAAAGCGTGAGCACGCCCGCGGCCACGAGCGCGGCCGTGATGGTTTCGCCTTCGTGGCCCGTTATCTCCCTGCCGTCGAAGGTGAACTTGACTTTTTTCCCGCGGGCAAAGTCGAGGATAGGATGTTTTTCAATCCGCACGGCAGTTCTCCAGGATGGTCGTGAACCGGGAAAAAGATTTTAACTTTGGCCGGGCGGCGAGTCAAGGGAAAACGGGTCCCGGGTCGTTTTCGATTTACGATTGATGGTTTTTCGATTGTGCTTGGGAATGCAGGCGCGCTCGGCGGGAAAGGATGATCGCCCGAATTACATATGACAGCACGAAGGCGAAAGACACCGGAACCAATATAAAGAAGATTTCGCTTACTACGAGGAAAAGGCCCCAAAGGTTTAAAAACTCCATGATCCCGATCGGCCCGACGGCAAACGGGCGCAATGGCAGGAAAAATCTTGCATTGCTTACCGGGGAAAGGAAAGCGACTCCGAGACCGCCGTCGGTCATTGCGTCCAGTATCCCGTGAGTTGCAGTAATAAATAAGAAGTACAAAACTAGCAGCCACCAGCGTTTTGAAAAAGCGCTACCTTTGCTGAAAAAAACCGCTGTGACGGCCAGTCCGACAAGCAGTGCGAAAAACGGAGAGTGAAAAAAACCTCTGTGGCCGAAGAAGTGCTCGTAAGGCACTCCCATCATGTGACCGATGCCGTCGATATCAGGAACGACCGGGCATATTGCCGAAAGCACCCAGAAACGAACCGGCATTTTTTTCGGCGCAAAGATCTTCCCTGCCGCGAATCCGGCGAAGGCATGGGTAAATGGAGTCGTCATTCTTTACCAATATGCAGGGTTCGGGCAGGTAGTCAAGGGAAAACGCGTTCCGGGCCTCGATCAGAGGTCCGGCCGTAATTATGTCTGATGGTTTTCGGTTTCGGGCTCCGGCGGCTGAACGGGTCGCGCGCGTAAGATATATCTACGGACGGGAATTGATAAAAGGAGAACCGCGAAAGTCGGCACCAATACCCATTTAAACTCCAGCCACATGACTGCCGCGCCCCACCTGCTGAACATGAATTCTGCACTAGGCACTATGGGCGGCAAGGGGCGCCACGGAAGCAGGTATCGTTCGTTGCTGAACGGGGATAGGAAAGCTATCCCGAGTCCGCGGAAAGTCATGGCGTCGAAGATTCCGTGCACGGCGGTAATAAAAGAGAAATACAGGGCCAGGAGCCACCATTTCCTGGAAAACGCCTTACTACCGCTGAAGTAAACCGTGGTTACAAGAAGACCGAAAAGTAGGGCGAAAAACGGAGAATGGAAGAATCCCCTGTGGCCGAGAAATGTGGAATAATGAACTCCTGCATAGTGGAAGACGACGTCAAAATCGGGGAACGCGGGGCAGACTGCGGAAAGCACCCAGAAACGAATCGGCATTTTTCCCGGCGCGGCGATTTTCCCGGCAACAAGGCCGGTGAAGGCATGAGTAATTATAGTCGGCATTATCTCTTAATATGCAGCCTTTGGATGGCGAGTCAAGGGAAAACGCGGTTGCGTCGAGCGTCGAAGGTCAGGCGTCAAGCGTCAAATGTTAAGAAATCGGGCCTCAAAAACCGAACAACATCTTGACATTAAAACGATGCAGGTGTATGATATTAATTTACAGATTTGAATAAGTGCCGATAGTCCGCCCAAGGGGGTATTCATGAGGCAGTTGTGGTTACCGGTGACGCTTGCGGTATTGAGCGCTTCGCTCTTTTTTCCCACACCGGTCTTTGCCTATGACGGGAAGCTGCGGGTGAAATGCAACGTGCCCGCGGAGGTGTACATCAACAAGATCCAGGTCGGCAAGACCGGTGAAATTATTTCGGGCCTGCCTTTCGGCAAGTGCAAGATGTGGGTGGTTGCCGATGGTTATAAGAAGCACGAGCAAATGGTGGATATCCTCGGCAACGACATCATCGAGGTGAAGGTTACGCTCAAACTCGAGGGTGACGATTCGACGGATACGGATGAGGAGCCTTCTTCTGATGAGGAAGAGCCCGGGGAAGAGGAACCGAAAAAAGAAGACAAGGAAAAAGAGGAACCCAAGACATTTGACGTAAAGGATGTCCGAAAGGCGAGCAAAGAGGGAGACAACGACCGACTACGGAAAATACTAAACAGCGACTCGGAATACATCGTTCGGATTGTGGCCGCAGCGGCGCTTCTCCGTTTGAAGAGTAAAGCGAGTGTTGACTTTCTGGATGGAGAGTTTGGCGAGAAATTCAAGAGCGCGCCCGATAAGTGGTTCGACGATTCACCTTTATTTGGACAATTTCGCGTGCTCGCCGGAAGCGTTGACATTGCCGATGCTTTTGATGAAAAGGAAGTCAAGTTTGATACTTTTGACGAGACCGTCCCGGGTTATGCAGCGGTTTTGATAATGAAGGAGAAGCAGGAGGAATACCGCAAAGAGTGCAGGAAGTTGCAGAAGAAAATGGCAAGGCTCAAGAAGAGGAAGGCCACCGGGTGGTGGGGGCAATACAGCACGTGCGATCACAATATAAAGAGGATGTCGAAAGATATAAAGGATTATAAAGCTTTCATCTCCCGTATACTATCCATCCTTAAAAAGCGCGTGAGATCGATAGAAAATAAAGATCTGGCCGCGCTTGCCAAGTACTTCTACGATCATGCCAAGGGAAAATTAAAGGACTGATAGCGGTGTTTACCGCGTGACGCAGCCGTTAATATGAAACCGGTGCGGGCATACCCGCACCGGCTGGACATACCTGCCGTCAAGCAGAATTGATAATTATTAGAAGAACTACCGCTCCGGCAGTTGTGCCGGTTACCGCGGTGGTCCGGGCGGGTGCCACGTCTTGGGTCTTATACGCTCGAAGTCGACCGCCCACCACCATGTGGAAGCGACAATGCCCCAGATAACGCTGATAAAAGTGACAAAGAAAGGTGCAAGTCGCCCGTAGGGCTCCACGCCCATGAAACCGTCATCCATGCGCAGTGGGAAAACGATGAAGAGTTGCACGGTAGCGGGGAAGAGGCCGTAAAGAATCCCGCGGAGTGCAATGGAATATTCAAGGAAAGGCAACACGAAAAGAATGCCCCATATACCGCCCCAGACCATCTCGGCGTATGCGTATTGCGGTGTTAAAAAAGGAACAAAGGCGGGTTTGCAGTCAAAGAGTTGCAGCATGCCTATGGCGCCCAGAAACCAGTGCAGAAAACCCCCTACGAATCCTCCTGCCGCGCCGGCCGTAAACACGAGTGACAGTTTTTTCAGAGCGTTGCGCATGTTGACTCCAATGACTTGCTTTTCGTTTCAAATTGCATACCGGCAGCAGGCGCCCGGAATCCGCGGGGCCTAAACGTCTTCTTCATGGATATCCGGGAGAATATCGCTTGCATGCTGGTAGCGGTTGTTCTGGTCTTTTTCCAGGCACTTCAGGATTATATTGGCCATGTCGTCCGGCACTTCGGGATTGATCGTTCTCGGGTCGGGCGGTTGAGTGTTGAGGTGGTGGTATCCGACGTTGCCCCCCTTGAACGGCAGCCTTTGTGCAACAACCTCGAAGAGTGAAACTCCGAGCGAATAAATATCCGTCCGGTGGTCGATGTTTTTCCCCAGAATCTGTTCCGGCGACATGTAGCTCGGCGTGCCTACGACTTTTGAAGCGTCCATGGTCATCTCTTCGACTACTCGGGCAAGGCCGAAGTCGAGAATCTTGACTTGCAGCGTGGTGGTCACCATGATGTTTGCGGTCTTTATATCGCGGTGTACGATTTTATGCTTGTGGGCGTATTCGAGAGCCTCGCACATCTGGCGCGTAATCCCGTATACGTGTGCGAGCGGAATCTTCTTTCCCGCGCGCAGGATTTCCTTGATTGTTTTCCCCTCGACGTATTCCATAGTTAGGAAGTGCGTACCCTGGAACTCGCCGATGTCGAAAAGGGTGACGATGTTCGGGTGGTTCAATGCCGCCGCGGCCTTGGCTTCCTTGAGAAAGTTGTCAAGCGCCTTGGGGTTGTCGCGAAGCCCGGCGCCAAGCGTTTTGAACGCTATGTCGCGGGCAAGCACGGTGTCTTTCATGCGGTAGACAAGCCCCATGCCGCCGCGACCGATTTCCTTTACCATTTCGTACCGAGGCGGGTGAAACATCACGCTGCCGTCCGGCGCCGGTATGATGCCGGAGTCGATGGGGGAATCCGGATGCGGCTCGCCTTCGCTTGCGGGCTTTAGATAAACGCTGGTTTTTTCCTTGACCGTTTTTGCCCGGGAGGCTGCATCGCCGTCGCGGAAGGAATAGCTGACGGCAAGGACCTTTTCGAAAAGCTTGTTGGCGAGCTGGAGATTGCCTTCTTCCTGGGCGGTGACCGCGAGGAGATAAGTCGCCTCGATATTCTCCTCCGTGACCTGGACGTTTTCGCCGGTAATTAATTCAAGTTTTTCCCGGGCGGCGCCGAACATCGCCTTCTTTATGAAGCTTTCAGCCAGGAGCAGGACTGCGTGGAAGTAATTCGGATCGTTGTTTTTTACCTGCTGGAGGTTCTCGATGGCTTTTTCGACGTCGTCGATTTCGAAATAAATCTCCCCGGCTTCGCAGAATTTTCCGCCTTTCGATAATGCGTCCGCTGTTCCCTCCTGGTCGCCCGCTTTGCTGGAGCAGTCGGCGGCTTGCCGCCAATTATGGTCTTTTGCGTAGGCGGCCGCGGCGTTTCGGTAGTTACCACCCATGGCGAAGGCTTCGCCGGCACGGGAATATTCTTCCGCTTCTTCGAACATTTCCGCCGCATTGTTGAAGTCTCTTATGCTGAAGAACAAATCGGCCGCTTTTTTACATTGGCCGGCTATTTTGAAAAGCTGGGCGGCTTCCGCGGGTTTGCCGGCTTCCTGCTTGAGTTCCGCACGCAGTGTGGCGGCGCGCCCGCCTTCGCCTGCGCGCTCGTACATTTCCGCCGCTTTCTGTATCTCGCCGGCGGATTCATAACATTCTCCGGCAGCGGAGAGGTTATTCATCTCGGCATAGACGTCCGCGGCGCGTGCGA
The DNA here is from genome assembly GCA_004376375.1 of Planctomycetota bacterium. GTDB lineage: Bacteria > Planctomycetota > E44-bin39 > E44-bin39 > E44-bin39 > E44-bin39. Next base: position 13,251 of record SOJX01000061.1, on the reverse strand, counting down.
ATTCTTCACCCCGGTCGAAAACTTCCGCAGCCTTTTCAGGTTTTTTTGCGCGGAGGTACAACTCGCCGATTCTTTTCGTGAACTCGGTGGTTTTAGCGCGGGCTTTGGCTTTGCCGAGATATTCCTTTTTCAACAGGTCGTAAAGAATATCTGCGGCACGGTCGAAGTTATGCGCGCGCTCGTAGCACTTTGCCGCCTCCCTCTGGTTGCCGAGTTCGATGTGAATCTCGGCGGCGCGGCCGTGCTCACGGGCACGTTCGAGGATCTGCACCAGGCCGTGCCGGTTCGTGGTCTTTTCCATGCATCTGATGGCCTTTTCGTGCAGGCCGGCATCCTCGTACAGCGCTGCCGCCCGTTCCCACATCTCAGCCCGCTCGTAGCACGAGGCGGCCTCGCGCCATTTGCCGGCTTTTGCATACGCCTCGCCCGCCGGGAGCCACAGGCGTCCCTCGCGGAACGCCTTCATCGCGGATTCCGTATCGCTGAGCTCGATAAAAAGCTCGCCTGCCCGCAGGTATTCCTTTCTCTTCAGGTGCTTTTCAGCGACCCTGCGTATTCTGCGTTTGCCGAGCCAGGTCTGCCTGTTTTTTGTCGAGCCCGTAATTGCCCGCATTATGATGGAAGATATTTTATAAAGAATTATCAGGGCAATTAAACCGGCGGCAATCTGGAACCAGATCTCGCCTTTGTTTTTCGAGATGAATTCCCTGACAAATTCCCAGGATTTTACCAGAGGGTTATCAGACCTTACCTCCGGCGGGGAGGAGGCAAGAAGCGTAATAATGAATTCATAAACAGCAGGCATATGCATACACTTTTTCACGGTCAAGCGGGGCCAGCAGCACACAATCCAACTTCATAATGCCAAACCTACTCTGACAATCTTCCCCTTGGAAACTCCGGGAATCGTAGCAGAATCCTTTGGCCGGCGCAATCTTATTTATTGTGTATGCGAAAATGCGAAATAAAGTCATGGGCCTGTTCAGGATTTTGAATCGATGGCCGGAAAAAAAGGGGGGGGGGAGTTTGGGATATGCTGAGTCTATTCGAGTAAATGCGTGTATTTTGCTCCTGTTCCAGTGTTAAAGAGAACGGTAATTTCGTCTTTTCTGATCCATCCGTTTTTATTGAGGCGTTTGAGGGCGGCAAAGGTTGAGGCGCCTTCCGGGCAGGCTATTATTCCTTCCGTTCTACTGATTGCCCTCATTGCGTCGACAATTTCTCCGTCGCTGACGGCGACGGCGGTTCCGGCGCTTTCCCTCAGCGCTTCCAGCATCAGGAAATCACCGATTGCAGCAGGCACCCTGATCCCGTCGGCGATCGTCTTTGCGTCGGGCCAGGTCTCTGCGAATTCGTCGCCGTTGTGGAATGCCTTTACAATCGGCGCGCAGCCATCGGACTGGACTGATACCATTCGCGGCCGTTCGCCTTCGATCCATCCGAGTCTTTCCATTTCATCAAACGCTTTCCACATGCCGATAAGGCCTGTGCCGCCGCCGGTGGGGTAAATAATAACGTCGGGCAAACGCCAGTCCATCTGCTCGGCGAGTTCGTACCCCATCGTTTTCTTGCCCTCAATTCTGTAAGGCTCCTTAAGCGTGGACATATCGAAGCGGGCGAACTTCTTCACGCCTTCGGCCGCGATACGACCGCAGTCGCCTATCAGGCCGTCAACGAGTTCGACATTTGCGCCCAGCGCTTTACATTCCGTCGCAAATGATTTGGGCGCGTCCGCAGGCATGTATACATGGGAGCGCATTCCTGCCAGCGCCGCGTAGGCGCAGGCCGCGGCTGCTGCGTTCCCGGCTGAAGGAATCGATAGCTCCTTTACCCCAAGCTCGAACGCCCGCGAGATTGCGGCGGACATGCCGCGTGCTTTGAAAGAACCGGTCGGATTCAGGCCTTCCTCTTTTATGAGAAGGTTTTTTATCCCGATGGAGTCGCCGAGCCGCTTTGCGGGAAGAAGCGGCGTAAACCCTTCACCGAGTGAAAGGACGAAACGCCTGTCGCGCACCGGCAGCAATTCGCGATAGCGCCACATGTCCGGCTTGCGAACCGCTATTTTTTCCCTGTCTGTTCTATCGGCAGCTTCATCAAGGTTGTATCGAGCCAGGAGCGGCTTCCCGCATTCGGGGCACAGGTTACGGATGAGGTCGGCTTCAAGCTTTTTCCCGCACGCTGCGCATTCGAGGTGGCTCAGGAAGCTCATTGGAGCCTCCGGGTGATTACGGTTTTTAAAATTGCAACAGGTTATTATAATTCCAAAACGGGTTCAAGGAAAGTGGAATATCTGGCGCGCGAAACTTGATTAAACCCGGATTACTTGTGAAAAATACGGCATAATCGGCTTTTTTCCTTGCACATCGACGTACTTCATGGTTAAATTCAAAGCTGGATTACTTTGCGGAGAGAGTCGGTTTATGGGTAGCTCCGATCGGATGTTGCAGATTATCGAGACATTGCCTGAAGGCGAACCCACAGGCGAGCTCCGCGAAATGGTTCGCGGCATGATCAAGGAAAAAAGCAATCTTTCAAGCCGCGTCCGCCGCCTGGACCACGACCTGAGGACGATTGTCGAGCTGACGCGCCAGATTAATGAGAAAAGCCTTGACCTTGACGGGATTGAAAACTTCACGATGAACATGGTGATGGGACACTTTCTGATACCGAAAGTGTTCATCATGCGACTGGACAACGATGCGAGCAGCCGTTTCATCGTATCGAAGTGGAAGAATATTGAAAAGCCCAGCCTGACGTTCGAGTCGGGCGGAAAGATTTCGAACCGGATTCTTGAAATCGGCGTGCCCTTTGAGGTGGACGGGGTTGACATCTCGAGGGCGGAAGGAGAGTTTTGCGCCCAACTGCACGATGCGGGCGTGAAGACCTGTATCCCGCTCATAAAGCGCGACCAGGAAACCACATTTGACCTCCAGGGCCTTTTATGCCTTGGGCCCAAGATAGGGACAGCTTCACTCAGTGAAAGCGAAACCGAATTTCTGGACCTTCTCGCGAGGATGATTGCGATCAGCCTGCATAACGCGCAGCTTTATCACCGGTCAATATTCGACGGGCTGACGCAGGTCTATTCGCGCGGGCATTTCGACCTCCATCTTTCGCAGGAGGTCGAGCGCGTCCGAAGGTACCGCAGAATGGAGGATTTCCAGCGGGCCGCCAAATTCATCTCGCTTATTATGCTTGACATTGACGATTTCAAGAAGTGCAATGACACATATGGGCACCAGGCGGGAGACGCGGTACTGCGCGCCCTGGCCCAGATCATACAGGTTTCCATCCGGGCGTGCGACACGGTCGCGCGTTACGGCGGCGAGGAGTTTTCGATAATTCTCCCGGAAACGCCGAAGAAGCGCGCCGTGGGCGTGGCCGAACGGATATGCAGGGAGATAGCCGCGACTATCGTCGAAACCGGCGACGCGGGAGACCTGCGGATAACGGTCTCGATGGGCGTGGCAACTTATCCTGACGACGCCGATTCGGTCCAGTTGCTCATACGGGAGGCCGATAAGGCTCTGTACGCCGCCAAGGAAGAGGGCAAGAACAGGGTTGTACGGGCGCCGAGCCTCGAGTCGAGAAAGAACAAAGGTAAATAAACCGACCACTCTTTTGCAGATAACCGGGTATGCCGAGCATCATGCTGAACAAAATCGAGCGAAAGCTGGTTGTCGTCAACGAAACGAAGAACCTTAAGTTGCTTCGCAACTTCGTCACGGAAGTTTCCGGGGAGATGAACGTTCCCCTTCCCGAGCGGAACAAGATCATCCTCGCGGTTGACGAAGCCGTGTCCAACATCATAGAACACGCGTACGACAGCTCGCACGAAGGAAAGAGTGAAGTCGAGGTCATTCTCCTCTCCGAGCCCGACAAGGTGGTGATTACGATAAAGGACTCGGGACGCGAGTTCGACCCGACGGAGATCGAGGACCCGGATATCAGGATGCATGTTAACGAAGGGCGCAAGAACGGCCTTGGAATATTCCTCATGCGCCAGATAATGGATGAAGTGAAGTATACGTTCCGTGCAGGGGTGGAAAACCAGCTTGTCATGGTTAAGTACTTCAAGGACGAGGGGGAAGACTCGCCCGGGAAGGATTTTGCCGAGTGACACTGGTCGAGATAGAATGAACGAAGGGCTGGAAAGGAGCGGTTCATGCCGCAGTTGACTATCAACAAGAAAGACCTCGGTAACAACACGGTATTGCTCGAGCCGGTCGGGTGCCTTGACGCCCACACGTTCGAGAAGATGGAGCAGGCCATCCGGGGACTTTTTAAGGAAAAGGTGTTTCGCATTATCGTGAGCCTTCCGCTGCTGGATTACATAAGCTCGGCAGGGGCGGGGGTCTTCATCGGCAACATCACGCCCGCGCAGGAAAAGGGCGGCAACATAGTTCTTGTTAATCCTTCCGCGAACGTCAAGGAAGTTTTCGACCTGCTTGGCCTGTCTCAGATATTTCCCATGGCCGACGACGTTGAAGAAGCGTTGACCCATTTCCAGGACGACGGAACCTAATCGATGATTATTGTTTCAGCCTGCCTCGCCGGGATGGCGACCAGATACGACGGAGGGCGTATCCAGGCCGACCTGCCTTTCGATTCCGCCAGTGCGTTTATTATTCCAGTCTGCCCGGAGCAGCTCGGCGGGTTGCCGACGCCGAGAGCGCCCGCATGCATCGCGGACGGCTCCGGAGAGGACGTACTTGCCGGCAACGCTAAAGTAATGACAAAAGATGGGGTGGATGTAACCGATAACTATCTCCGCGGCGCGGACGAAGTCGCCCGGCTGGCAAAACGTTTCAATATCCGGCAGGCCTTCATGACCGAGCGAAGCCCGGCCTGCGGCGTTACCGTGATAAAAGATACCGATGGCAACGCGCGTAAAGGCTGCGGCGTTACCGTCGCCGCCCTCAAAGCAATCGGCGTCACCTGCGTCGGTATAACCGCCCGGAAGCCGGAAGATTGAGATTGTTCCTCTCTGTATCCTGTCCGGTTCTTTGGACGATTCCTGACTACCATTTTGCTTTTGACACGCAGCGGTTTTCTGTTATAATCAAGGCCGCTGTTTGGGGATATATTTAAACCGAATAATTGTGTTTGCGTCGGACGGAGGAGCCATGCACGCCATCCGGTATTCCGCATTCTCAAGCCTTGTTGCTCTGGTTGTGGTGCTTGCGATAGGCCTGGGCGCTTGCAGCAGTACTACGAAAAAACCAACGAAAAAGGCAAGAACTTCGCCACGCGGCTCGCAGAAACCCGGGACGGTCAAGCCGGGTTCTTTTCCTTCGCTTGAGGAGGCGAAGGTGCGGGCGCCGTGGGTAAAACCCATGAACTATTACGAAAAAGTGTCTATCAGGCCGGTCTTCAACAAGGCTTTGCAGGAACGCTGGCCCGATGGGCTCGAGAAAGAGATGGATGGAGAACTGCCCCTGGACCCGGGAGAAGAGCCGGATGTCACTCTCGAAGAATCCAAGGAAAAGGAAATGGTTTTAATCAGGGCAGGCTCGTTCCCCGTCGGCTGGGACCGCACCGGCGCAGCTGATGCGCCCCAGCATCAGGTTTCCGTTGATTACGATTTTTACATCGACAAAACCGAAGTAACCAACGGGCACTACTACGAATTCTGCGTGAAGACGGGTCACAAGCGGCCGACCCACTGGAAGTTCGGCGATCCGGCCTTTAACGAGGAAGGCTGGAAGAAGATCGAGAACCTTCCCGTTGTCTACGTTTCATACAATGACGCGCTTGCCTATGCCGAGTGGCGCGGAAAAGACATTCCGACTGAAGAAGAATGGGAAAAAGCCGCAAGGGGGGCGAAGGCCGGTAACAAGTTTCCCTGGGGGCTGATATTCGACAGGACCAAGTGCAACACGCTTCACTCCTGGGACAATGCCGAGTCGGCTCATCTGGTCGAGGTCGCGCGTCAGAAGCAGAACAACGCTTTCGACGAGCTTTACGACATGTGCGGCAACGCGTCGGAATGGACCAAGAGCCAATACCAGCCCTACCCCGACCCGACCGGGACCAGTAAGTATCACGACGATGCTTTTTTTGCGGACGAGAAACACAAGGTAGTGCGAGGCGGAAGCTTCCGTACCAAGTCGAGAGGCGCGACGACGCATTACAGATTGCACGAGAAACCCTCAACAGCGGAGCGGGGCGACATTGGGTTCCGATGCGTTTACAGGGCCAAGTAGTCCGTGCGAGGATGCGCCTGCGGTCTGGAGGCCACCGTGGATGAGACTCGTCAGGAAAGAGAACTCCTGTTCGGGCGGATCGCTCTCGATCTCAAGCTGATAACTCCTGAACAACTCACCAAGGCCGTGCAGGTCCAGGAATCGAGTGAGCGCAAGAAACGCCTCGGCGAAATTCTGCGCGAAAGCGGCATTCTGACGATAGAGCAGATTGCCTGGATTGTTTCCGTACAGGAGGAGAGGCTGCAGGAGCAGATCACGTTCCCGGCCGAAAAAACATTCGATATGCTCTTCGGCCAGCTTGCGATCAGATACGGTTTCATTAAGCTTGAGGGCCTCAATGAGGCGCTTAGAATCCAGGCGCAATGCGAGGAAGAAGGCAAGGTGTTCAATCGCCTGGGCGAAATCCTTGTCGAGCGGAACCTGATGAAAAGCGAGGACCTGATAACGGTGCTCGCGGTTCAGAACGGCACGCTCGTTGTCTGCCGCAAATGCCTGAACAAGCATCAAATCGTCGGCAACACTCCCGCGCCCAGGGTGTGTGCAGCCTGCCAAGGGGCGCTCGATCCGCCTGCTCCACGAACACACATCTCGGTCGACTACGGTTCGATTGAAGGCTTTGCCCTGGACGAGTAGTAATCCGAACGGCTATGCCGGTTCTCGGTTGACCGGCGTTGGAATTAAAACTGAGAACTGAAATCAGGATAACCTGTAATTGAGAACGGGCTGGCCATGGTCTTCCCCAAACAATCCACCTCCATTACCGCATGTATAATCTCTTTCCTGTGCGGTTGTGCGCCTGCTGTTGTCTTTGAAGAAACATTTCCCACTCCAAGACAGAGCCGGCACGCGGTCTCTGTCAAGCTTACTGATTCTGATTACGGCGCCGGCATTGAATCGATCGTCGAGCCGCCGACCGGCATAGGCGATGCGGCTGATCATTATGGCCAGCTTTTTCAGCTTTTCGTGCTGCAGCGCGAAGAGTTAAGCGACAGGATTGATCCCGACGGTCAGGGCGTTGCCGAGCTTCTTCGCGGCGCCGAGTGCCGGGCGTGCACTTTCCGCGGCAAACTGACCCGGTCGTGTCTCGTGCCTGACAGGACGTTGCCGGTCTTCAGGATTCTTACCGGTTATGCCGGTGCCGCGGTCGAAAGGGCGAAAAAACTCGAGACTGATGGGCATATTGAAGAGGCAGAAGAAACGCTTCGCCTCGTCTGCAATTTCGGCCGGCACATGAGCCGGGGTATCGAGAACCTTGCCTTTGTCAGAGCCGGGCTCCGGATTCTTCGCGACGGGGTAAAGGCCTATCACGCATTCGCAGAAAGACACGGCAAGTCTGATATCGCCAGAGAATGCCTGGCGTATCTGGAGAGGCTTGATCATGCCGTGGAAATCATAAGGGAAAAATATCGCGCCTTGACAGACTTTATAGATTTTGGTTCACTTGCCGCGTGTTTGAAAGTCGCAAAGGAAGATTCCATGCCCATGTGGCGCAAGGAAGCATGCATAAGCCTCGCCCTGTTCAGGTTCGGCGCTTTGCGGCCGCGCGGGCCTGAGACCGTAATAATATGTAACTCCGAGATGGAAAAAAAAGCAGAAGAGGCGCTGATAGAAGTGGCCAGGACGGATTCCGACAAGGAAGTGAAGTTTTTTGCCACGTGGTGCCGGGAAAGAATCAGGGCGGCGGATCTGACCTCCGCCAGGCTGGGCGTGCCGCCGTCACGGCCGGAGGCTGGCGCGCCGTGATATTCCTCCAGGAGCTTCTTTTCGGACAGATCGCGATCGCCGAGAAAATCGTCGACGAGGAGCAGCTCGCCGCCGCTCTGGATAAGCAGCACAATGAGGCCAGAAACAAGTCTATCGGCCTGATACTCGTTGAATTGGGTTTCGCGAACCCCGAGCAGATAGAAAAGATTCTTGAAGTCCAGGCGGAGAACCTCAAGAAAGCGTCTTCATACAATCCGCGGAAGAAATCCGGTGAAACCTTTTTCGGCACAATCGCGGTTATGAAACGCTTCACAACGCTTTCAAAGGTCGTCGAGTGCCTGCGGGAGCAGGAGCGGCTGGAAAAGTTCAACATCTTTCTCAGGCTGGGCGAAATCTTTGTTTCCCGCGGTTACCTGTCCTCGGAGCAGGTGAAAAAAATTCTTTCAGCGCAGCAGTCGGTTAAAGTGCGGTGCGATGGTTGCAGGCGCATGGCAACCATCGAAGAGTTCAACCCGTCGGGCAGATATACATGCCCGGCCTGTGGAGATCGGTTGACCCCGGAGCCGTAATCGAGAAGGCGGTTACCCGGTCCTTCGGTTGGTCGGTTTTTCGGTTCGGTATTTTCATTACAACTTGTGACCTGAGGCTTTTTATATGAAACGGGATATAGGAATTGTTCTTGCAGTCGTGCTGGCCGTAATTCTCGGCGGGCTTGCGGGCGCCCTTACCGGGCGGTCTGTAAGGGATGATATCGGCGGCTCGTTCGAAAGTTCGGGGCGGGAGGACGAAATCTCACGCCGACTGCGGCAGGTGGAAAAACGCCTTGAAACCCTGGAATCCAGCAGGCTGAAATTCAATAAGGAAACCGAGATTGAGTCAAAGATTTCTGCCATTGTCGACAGGTTGAACAAACTGGAGCAGAAGTCAGCCGCAACATCTCCCGGCGAATCCAAATCTCAGCCTGGGCTGCCGCCGGCCGGTCCGAACGGGATCAGCAGGAACAGAATATCACCGGTCGCCCAGCCGAAAAATGATCTTGACAGGCGGAAAGTATTAATCGAGAAACAGTACGAGTCGCGCAAAAAATATCTCGACCGCCAGATTGATGCGGTGAACAGCCTTGCCAAAAGGAATGACGTAGAGTTGTCGGATTCGCAGAAATCCGCACTCAAGGAAACGCTGATTGAAACGTTTAACCGGAAGAAGGAATTCGATATTTCCTGTATTGACGACCCGGAGCGGGCGCGTGAGCGCTCGGAAGAGTATAAGCGGATAGAAGAGGATGAGGATAATGCGGTGAAATCCCTGCTTGGCGATGAGCAGTACAAGGCGTATTCGCGTTATTTCAAGCGCAGCAGCCGCCCGCGCCGTCGCGGCGGCCGGCGTGGAAGATAAAAGAGAAAGTATGAAGTATGAAGTATGAAGGATGAATTAAGAAAATTATCATTTCTTCATTTCATACTTCATACTTCATACTTCATACTTTCTTCCATCCTTCATACTTCATACTTCTTACGGCAGCTGTTTGGCGAGCGCCCGGGCGGCGATTTTTATGGCGGCCTCGCGGGCTTTTTTAAGATCGGCGTCTCTCTCGAAAGCGACCTCGATATCGACGTCTACGCGAAACCTCGGGCGTGTTTCAGACCCGGGTTCATCCTGGACGTGGACCTTCATTAGAATTGAAATAATCAGCCTGTCTTTATGTTTCCTGTCTTTTACATCAAGATCCGTAATGTAAAGCGCGTGCCTGGCGTCTGGCGCAATGGCCGGGCCCATTACGTTGCGGATTTCGTTTTCAACCGCGGGGCCGAACGCCAATCCGGTGGTTGTGCTCAATGCCGGCGTCACAAACTGGTATCTCTGTACCGGGGGCACCCTTTCCGGGAAACGCCTGGATTGGTCTGAAACGTCAAGAGGTGTAAGCGAGCAACCGGTGGCGATAAAAACGAGAACGATGCAGATTGCCTGGGTTATTGAGCGCACTATTTTGTCCTTATCACAAGAGGTTAACGGGAGTTGAATTTCGCAATGTTACCTTCTCGACTCATTAAAGTCAAGCTGTACCTGTTGATTTGACATCTGCGCGCGGCTTTTGCCGCCCGGTGCGGCCAGAAAAGCCTTGACCATGCGTCTGTTGGTGTTAAAATAAAGTGTTAAGCGAAAAACCGGCGTTACGCGTCGATGGTCAAAGGTCAAGCGTCGTGCGTCAAAAAAGATAATAAAACATATGACGCACGACACATGACACATGACGCTTGACCCTTGACCCTTGACGCTTGACGCATTTATGTAATGAGGGCCTGAATGGGATTTGCCGATTCACTTGGAAAAGCGCTTGGCAAAGTTTTCGGCAGCGCGAACCAGCGAGCGGTAAACAAGCTGATTCCGCTTGTGGAGGAGGTGTCTGCCCGCGAGGCGGAGGTGTTTAAGCTTTCCGACCTCGAGCTTCGCAAAATGGCCGTGCATTTCCGGGCCCGCCTTGCCCGCAAGGAATGCGACCTCGACGACCTTCTGCCCGAGGCGTTCGCAGCGGTCCGCGAATCATCCCGCAGGTATCTTCGCACGAACGAAGGCGGCCCTATGCGCCACTTTGACGTGCAGATCATGGGCGGGGTCGTGCTCCACCAGGGAACGATAGCCGAGATGGTCACGGGTGAGGGAAAGACTCTCGTCGCCACTCTTGCGGCGTATCTGAACGCGCTTCCCCTCGTCGACGACGGGGAATACGAGCGGTTTCTCAAGGCGTACGAGGTTGTCAAGGACGACCCTGAATGGAACGGTTTTTTTGAAGAGCCTTTCAGAAACAAAAACGTCCACGTGGTCACGGTCAACGATTATCTCGCCCGCCGCGACGCCGACTGGATGGGCCCGGTTTACGAGGGCGCGGGGCTTACCGTCGGGGCAATACAGGCCCACATGGATAACGAGGACCGCCAATGGGCCTACAAGTGTGATATCACCTACGGCACGAACAACGAGTTCGGGTTCGATTACCTTCGCGACAACATGAAGATGCGCACTGGGGACATGGCCCAGCGCGGTCATTTCTACGCCATCGTCGACGAGGTCGATTCGATCCTCATCGACGAAGCGCGTACGCCGCTCATCATCAGCGGGATGGGCGAGAAGGTCTCGAAGAAGTTTATCAAGGCCAACCGCGTCGCAAAACGGATTATCGGCGAAGGCAAAGGTATCGAGAAACACAAGTTCGACCTTGTCGTCAAGGAGAAATCAACCGGCTTCGACCGCGAAGAGGTGAGGGCCAAGGCCGAGGTCGATTACGATTATGTCTGGAGCGAAAAAGACCACAACGTGAACATTACCGAACGCGGTATTTCCCTGGCGCAGTCGATCCTGAACGTGGATGACTTTTATAACCCGGAGACGTGGGACTGGCCGCACTTCCTCAACCAGGCGTTCCGCGCACACCTGCTTTACAAGAAAGACGTCAACTACGTCGTGCAGAAGGGCGACATCATCATCGTTGACGAGTTCACAGGCCGCCTTATGCACGGACGGACATGGTCTGACGGCCTGCACCAGGCCGTTGAGGCGAAAGAAAGCATCCCAATCAAAGAAGAAACCCAGACCATGGCCACCATCACGTTCCAGAACTTCTTCAAGCTTTACGACAAGATATCGGGAATGACCGGCACCGCGATGACCGAGGGACCGGAGTTCCTGAAAATCTACAAGCTCGAAGTCGTCGCCATCCCCACGAACCAGCCGCTCATTCGCACCGAATACCCGGATGTTATCTACCGCACCGAAGGTGAGAAGTTCGCCGCTGCCGTAGACGAGATAATCAGACAAAAAGAAATAGGCCGACCCGTGCTTGTCGGTACGGCTTCGATTGAGAAATCCGAGTTGCTTTCAAGGATGCTCAGCGAGCGCGGCGTCAAACATGAAGTATTGAACGCCAAGAATCACCAGCGCGAGGCATTGATCATCGCTCGGGCCGGGCAGCGGGGCTCGATAACGATTTCAACCAACATGGCCGGACGCGGTACGGATATTCAGCTTGGTAAGGGTGTCACGGAGATGGGCGGGCTGCATATTCTGGCGACCGAGCGGCACGAGGCCCGGCGTATCGACAACCAGTTGCGCGGCCGCGCGGGACGCCAGGGAGACCCCGGGTCGGGCCAGTTTTTCCTTTCGCTCGAGGACGACCTGATGCGGATTTTCGCGCCGGACTGGGTACGGAACATACTCGGGAAAGTCGGCATGGAAGAGGGCCAGCCGATTACCAGCAGGCTTGTCTCCCGCGCGATTGAAAAGGCGCAGAAAAAAGTCGAGGCCCATAACTTCGACATCCGGAAGCATCTCTTCGAATACGACGAGGTGATGAACAAGCAGCGCGAGTACGTGTACCGCGAACGCCTGCGCGTCCTGAACGGGCAGGGACTGCGTGAGCTCGTTGAGGAATATGTAACGAACGCCGTGGACCGCGCATGCGAAAAATTTATCGGACCGGACAAAACCGAGGAAGACCGCGACCTGCTTGGCCTCTGCATTTACCTCGGTAATAACCTTCGCATCAGGGTAAACCCGGTGGAGCTCGAGCCGCTCGACTTCGAGCCGCGGATTCAGCATATAATGGCGAAGTTCAGGGAAGTTTATGACGCGAAGGAAAAGGGTGACTCCGAGCGCATGCGCAAGACGGAGAGGCTTCTTTTGATCGATGCCATCGACGACAAGTGGAAAGACCAGCTTCAGGCAATGGATTACCTGAAAGAAGGCATCGGCCTTTCCGGCTATGCGCAGCTCGACCCGAAGAACGAGTACAAGAAACAGGGCTACGAGCTTTTTACCGAAATGCGTGAAGCTATCGAGAATGAAGTTTCCACCAAGATTCTCACCGCGAACATCTCGGAGGAGGCCCTCGCGTACCTTGATGACCATTACAACGTGACGCAGGAGGTCCATGAGGACGCCCAGAACATGGCCATGCGGGAGCAGGCTATCGAGCAGTCCCTTGCACAGGGGGAAGCGCTAAAGCCGATTGAGCGGACGATTCCGAAAGTCGGGCGCAACGACCCCTGCCCGTGCGGAAGCGGCGATAAATTCAAAGACTGCTGTGAGGGATTGGACGAGAGGGAAATCCTGATAAAGATGAAAAAAAGAGGCTACGATCCCTCCGCGCCCCAGAAGAAAAAGAAAAAAAAGAAGAAAAAGAAAAAAAAGAAAAAGGACGGGGACAAGGACGCTGACCGGAACGCGGGGTAAAAAAGATTGCAGATTTCAGATTTCAGATTGCGGATTTGAAAAACAAGAACCGAAAAACCGAATAACCGAAAAACCGAATAACCGAAGAACCGAAATGTCCCATTACTTCTAGATC